>CAMVOL010000001.1 GCA_947169105.1 uncultured Bacteroidales bacterium
TAACTAACTGAAGATGAAATATTACGTTATAGCCGGAGAAGCCTCTGGCGACCTTCACGCCTCCAATCTTTTAAGAGAGATAAAAGCCTGCGACACGGGAGCGCAGTTCCGTTGCTGGGGCGGCGACCTAATGGAGGCGCAGGGCGGCACAATCGTCAAACACTACCGCGACCTCGCTTTCATGGGCTTCGTCGAAGTGGCGCTGCACCTCCGTACCATCCTGAAAAATATTGCTTTCTGCAAGAAAGACATCCTGCAATACCAACCCGACATTTTAGTTCTGGTGGATTACCCCGGTTTCAATCTGCGCATCGCGGAATGGGCCAAGCAGCAGGGTTTCAAGGTGATCTATTACATTTCGCCCCAGATCTGGGCTTGGAAGACGGGACGTGTCCACAAAATCAAACGCAGCTGCGACCACGTGATGCCGATTCTGCCGTTTGAAAAAGATTTTTACAAAAAATACGACTATGATGCTGATTTTGTGGGACATCCGTTATTGGACGCCATTGACGAGAACATTCGGGAGAGTCGCGAGGTGACGGAATATCGGGAACGTAACGGCTTGGACGAGCGTCCGATCATCGCCATCTTGCCGGGCAGCCGCAAGCAGGAGATTGTGAAGATGCTTCCGGTGATGTTGGAGGTGACGAAAGCGTACCCGCAGTACCAGTTCGTGGTGTCCACCGTAAAGTGGCTTCCGAAAGAACTGTACAACAAATACTTACAGAACTACAACGTAAAAACAGTGACGGGAAGCACCTATCCCCTGCTGCTGAACGCCGAGGCCGCGATGGTGACATCAGGCACCGCCACTTTGGAGACGGCCATTTTAGGGACACGGCAGGTGGTATGCTACAAAGGCAGCGACCTCTCGTACCGCATTGCGATGGCGGTGGTGAAGGACACCATCAAGTACATTTCATTGGTGAATCTCGTGATGGACGCCCCCGTGGTGACGGAGCTCATCCAGTACGATTTCACGGCGGAGCGGCTGAAAGAAGAGATGGACAAAATCCTCTTTGACGAAGCGGTGCGCCAGAAAATGTCAGATGAATACGCCCAGCTCCTGACCCGTTTGGGGGGGCGCGGCGCCTCGGCAAGAGCTGCGGAAATTGTCATTGCTTGCGCCAAAAACTCCGAAACTAAGTTGGGAAAATAAGGCGAACCAATCCACTTTTGGGGAATCCTAATGTCGCAAAAACTATAAAACACTGACAATCAGAAAGTAAATTTTCTTTAAAAAATTTCCTGACGAATGTCGGTATAAACCAAAAATAGTGTATTTTTGCAGCCTCCAAGTGAGACAAAAAGGGCCGGTAGTTCAGTTTGGTTAGAATACATGCCTGTCACGCATGGGGTCGCGAGTTCGAGCCTCGTCCGGCCCGCCCTGAAAAAAGAGACAAACGGAAGTTTGCCTCTTTTTTTTTACCGACGCATCTTATTTTAAAAAATCAGATGTTCAAAACTATAGAAACACATCGGGGCATAATTCGGGAAAAGCAAGTACCTTTGCGCCCATGCATTGTATCCTTATTATGAAGAAACTTGCCTTCCTTCTTCTTTCTATCCTTCTGATTATGAGCAATAATTTTGCCCAAAATCAGGTCAATCCGAACGGATACAACACTTTCCATTATCCCAACGGCGTAAAATCAAGCGAAGGGAACATGGTGAACGGGAAACCCGAAGGCTGGTGGAAATCATACAACGAGAAGGGCACGCTCGTATCGGAAGGAAACCGCAAGAACTCCCTTTTAGACAGTCTTTGGATTTTTTACAACGACAGCGGCGACACCACCCTCATCATCCATTATAAAGAGGGCAAAAAAGACGGCGAAAGAATCCAAGTTTTTCAGGATGAACGAATTGTGGAACAATGGGTTATGGACACCCTCGTCAGTCCCGTGCTCGCCTACACCCTACAGGGGAAGCTCAAACGCCTCACCCCGTACGTGGACGGAGTGCCGCATGGGATGGAGAAGGAATTTGACACCGCAGGCCACATTGTGAAACTGTCGCACTACTACCGGGGCGTGCTCACCAAACGGGAGCAGATCAACCGTACCGACCAGTTCGGCTATAAACAGGGCAACTGGAAGTACTTCTGGGACAACGGTAACCTTCGCTTGGAAGGCACTTACGTGAACGACAAGCGGCACGGCTACTTCAAGGAGTACGACGAGGACGGCAACTTCCTGAGTGTGGAGAAATACGACAACGACTACCTCGTGGCCGACGCCGCCGAAACGAAGCAGCTGGAACGGAAGGTGTCGTACCACAAGAACGGGCAGCCCGCCATCATCGCCACCTACTACCACAACAAGGCGGAAGGGCTCCGGCGCGAGTTCGACGAGAACGGCAATGTCATCAAGGGATACGTTTTTTCTAATGGCATCCTGCTATGCGAGGGCATCACCGACATGGAGGGACGACGGCAGGGCAAGTGGAAGGAGTTCTATGAAACCGGCGAACTGAAGTCGGAAGGCACCTACAAAAACTCGAACCGCACCGGCCAATGGAAGTTCTATTTTCCAAACAAAACTATCGAAGTAAAAGGCAGTTACGACAGCAAAGGACGGATGGACGGCGAATGGAACTGGTACTATGCCAACGGTGAGGTGATGCGGACCGAGAACTACGCGAACGGCACCCTCGACGGCGACTACCGCGAGTACGACGAGAACGGAAACACCCTGACGGAAGGGAGTTTCGAGGAGGGGACGGAAGAAGGGCACTGGATCTACCGGCGCGGTCCCTCCATTGAGGAGGGCGACTACTTCGACGGGATGCGCACCGGACTTTGGAAAATCTGGTACGAAGCAGACCACATTGCCGCCGAAATCAATTACGACCAAGATCTGATGAACGGCAAATACACGCTTTATTACGATAACGGCATCATAAAACGCACCGGCAAATACGTGAACGGCGAGCGTGACGGCGTCTGGTACGACTACTACGATACCGGGGAAATGTTCCTCACCACGCTCTACAAAAACGGGAAAGAAATCCGCTGGAACAATTACAAAATCGAAGACTGAAATCAGTCCCCCTCCTCCAATTTCCGCTTCAGAATCAGGTCAATATTACGGATGGACTTGCAAAGCCATTCGAAATAGAGTTCGTCGTGTTCGTCGGATGAAAGCCGCCAGTCGGTGCCGGAACGGTGCAGCCGCTCGATACGGTTGGAGGTGAGGATGGCCACGGAGTTGGAGATATTGAAACTTTCGGTGAAGCCGTACATCGGGATTTTGACGGCTCCGTCGCACACAGCCACCGCCTCCTCCGACAGCCCCGTCAGCTCCGTGCCGAAAAAGAAGGCCGTCTTCTCGTCCACCGGCAGATCATCGACGAAGACGCTGTTTTCAGCCGGCAGGGTGGCGATGAGCTTGTACCCTTTTTCATGGAGGAAGTTGGCGCAGCGGGCCACATTCCCGGGTTCATTCTTATAATTGTGGAGGGTGAGCCACTTGTTCGCGCCCATTGAGATGGCGTCGTGGATCATGAACTCATTCTCTTTCTCAATGATATGCACGTCCTGCACGCCGTAGCACTCGCAGGTGCGCATCACCGCACTGATGTTCTGCGTCTGGTACAGATTCTCCAGCACGATAGTGAGGTGGCGCGTGCGGTTTTGCAGCACCTCGAGGATGCGGGTGTCGCGCTCCTCCGTAATAAAGGTGCGCAAGTAGGGGATCAGGGCCCTTTTCACGTCTAAAGTCAGTTCGTTCATGGTCGGTACAGGTTGTTGTGGACGGTTGGTATGACGGTAATATTTGCCCATTTTTTGGTGGTTTTTTCCATAAAAAAAGCCCCATTTCTGGGGCTCTTTTTTACAAGACACTCACTATTAGAGGTTAGCAAGGTCAGCGCCGGCTTTGAATTTCACGACTTTCTTTGCGGGAATCATCATTTCCTTCTTGGTCTGCGGGTTGCGGCCTTTTCTGGCAGCACGCTCGTTAATGGACAGGGTACCAAAACCAACGAGGGAAACTTTGTCACCACCCTTGAGGGCTTCCGTAGTGGCTTCAACATAAGCTTCGAGAGCTCTCTTGGCTTCAACTTTCTGCAAACCGGCTTTTTCAGCGATCGCATCAATTAATTGTGCTTTATTCATTTGTAAAAAATTTAAGTGGTTAATTAATTAACTTTAACGCGCAAAAGTAGCAGTATTTTTGAAAATTGCAAGCGTTTTTCTTCACTTTTTTTAAAAAAAATGAAGAAATTTTGTAACAATTTTATATATAATTGATTATTAATACTTTATAAAAACCTAAAAAACTTCTAAATTGTAGTTTTCAGGGTGGAATCCACGCAAAAATGCCTCAATATCAAGGCGTGACTTGCCTTGAAGCTGCAATTTTTTGACGGAAATTTCTCCATCCGCCGTAGAAATTGCAAAAGTGTCGGGCAAATTGATGCGTACGGAACCTGCTTTTTGTGCTGGTTTTCCCGAAGAAAGAATTTGTGCCTCAAATATTTTAATTTGTTCTTCAGCCCCTTTCCGGTTGCGCATGCGGGTGCAGGCGCACGGACTCGGACACAATCCCCGGACCTTGTTATAGATCTCGGCGGCGGGACGGTTCCAGTCGATGTAGGTGTCCTCCTTGAAGATTTTGGGAGCGGGTTTGAGCTGGTCGGCGGGCAGCTGGGGCTGCGGGCGTGTGGTGACGGTGCCGTCACTGATGCTCTGTAAGGTGCGTACGGCAAGTTCCGCACCCTTCTGCATCAGCTCGTCGTACAGTTCGCCCGTGGTCTCGTCGGGACGAATGGGCACCTCAATGCTGTCGATGATGTCGCCGGTGTCAATCTGCCGGTCAAGGAAGAAGGTGGTGACGCCCGACTTCGTCTCTCCGTTCATCACCGCGTGGTGGATGGGGGCGGCGCCACGGTAGTTCGGCAGCAGCGACGCGTGGACGTTGAAAGTGCCGTGCTTCGGCATCGCATAGACCACCTCCGGGAGCATCCGGAAGGCGACGACGACAAAAACCTCAGCGTTGACTTCACGAAGCTGTGCCAGAAACTCCTCCGACTTCAGCTTTTCGGGCTGCAGTACCCGCAGGTTGTGAGCCACGGCGTATTCTTTCACTGCCGACGGCCGCAACTGCAGGCCCCGTCCCGCAGGCTTGTCCGGAACAGTCACCACAGCGGCGACATCGTGCCCCGCCTTACAAATCGCATCCAAAGTGGCCACCGCAAACTCCGGCGTACCCATAAAAACAATTCTCATTTATTCTGTATTAGGTAAAAGGTAATAGGTAGAAGGTAATAGGTAGGAATGAAGAGGGCTCGTGCGGAGGAACTTTTTACTTTTTACTTTCTACTACCTACGGTTATGCATTTCCCGTTGTGTCTGAAGCATCTGGAGGCAGGTGGCAGCGGCTTCCACGCCCTTATTGCCATGCTTGCCGCCGGAGCGGTCGGTGGCCTGCTCCGCTGTGTTGCAGGTCAGCACGCCGAAGATGACGGGTACGGTGTATTCAATACCCACCTTTGCGATTCCGTTGGCCACGGCTTGTGCGATGAACTCGAAATGGCGGGTCTCCCCTTGGATGATGCATCCGAGGCAGATGACGGCATCGACATTCTCGTTGGCTTCCAACAGCATCGCAGCCGCCGATGGCAGTTCGAAGCTGCCCGGCACATGGAACACCAGCAGGTTATTCTTGGTCACACCACCCTCCAAAAGCGTGTCCACCGCGCCCTTCTCAAGGGCTGACGTCACTTCTTCGTTCCACATACTGACAATAATGCCAATTTTGCAATTGGCATTATTGGAGTTTTTAAGTATGGAAATATCGGAAAGATTCTCCTTTTTCTTCATTATTTTCCGGCTTTGATTTTGGCACGTTCAAGGTACTTGGCCACGCCCATCTGGGTGTATCTCTCATAATACTTGTCCTCAATGAGCTGGTAGCAGTCGTAGGCCTCGTTCCAGTTCTCCTCACGCTCGTACAGCATGCCGAGTTTGAAGGCGGCAACAGGGGCGACCAGTTCGGTGTTGCCCTTGATAGCGTGCTTGTAATACTTCTTGGCGCTCTCCACATCGTCCTGCTCGTCGTACAGGTCGCCAATCAGCATTTGGGCGGAGTACCACACATTGTCGTCCTTTTTCTTGTATTTCAGAAGCATGTCAAGAGCTTCGTCGGTGTTGTGCTGCTGGAGGTAGCAGAGGGCGGCGTAATATTTGGCGGTGTTTCCAGCCTTGGTGCTGCCGTAGTCATCGATGATGGTGAGAAAGCCGTCGGTCTCTTCGTTGCCTTCGAGGGCGGTGGAGAAAGAGAGCGAGTCACCCGTGCTGAGGGCAAGGGTGTATTGTTCAATCGGGGCCATGATGGCCTCAGCGGCTTTCTGGTTCCGCGGAGTGATGATGAATCTGAAAAGTGCAATTATCAGAACGATGACCACAAGGATGCCCAGAAGCACCCCGTAGATGACTTTTTCGTTGTTTTTGAAAAAAGCAACCAACTTTTTCTCATTTTCCTGACCTTCGATTTCTTGCTTAGTGCCTAATTTTTCAGTATTTGCCATTTTTTTTCGTATTAAATTTTAAGGCCGCAAATTTACATTGTTTTTTTAATAAATCAACAGGCCTTTCCGATTAAATTTTTCCTGTGCCATGGAATAAAAAAAAGACCCTGTTTCCAAGGTCTTCTTTTGTTGGGCGTGAAGGACTCGAACCTTCAATGACAGGACCAGAATCTGTAGTGTTGCCATTACACCAACGCCCATCGTTGCGAAAAAGCGACATAATTAACGGGGCTTGTTTCCGTTTATTGTGCCTATTGCGAAAAAAAATGCACTTTTTTTGAAAATATTTCTTATTTTATTGATTCATAGAGAAATAATTTTTAATTTTTTGAAAAATGAACCTATTTATCCCCCGCGCTTACGCACGGGGCTAACGTCTCTTGCCCCTATAGGGCGGCTCAATGTATTACTTTATAAACTTGATAAACTTTATGAACTTGATAAACTTTATGAACTTTCTGACCGAATTGTAGTATTTTTGCAGCCTAATTCGTGAATGATTATGGAAGAAATAGAATTGGTGGTCGCCCCTTTGGACACGCAGCCTCGAGGTGATGCCTTCAATCTGATACTGAAAGAGAAATATGGCGACCGGTTCCTACCCGTCATCATCGGGCTGCCGGAAGGACGGCTCATTGTCATTGAGCAGAACCATATTGCGCTGAAACGGCCGTTTGCGCACGATGTCCTCATACAGCTTTGCGAAAAAACCGACACCACCATCCAAAAAGTGGTGATTGACGGATACAAGGACGGGATCTTCTATGTGCACATCCACCTGCTTCGGGACGGCGAGCCGCTGCTGCTCGACAGCCGCGTCTCCGACGCCGTGGTGATTGCGCTGAAAGTCGGGGCGCCCGTCTTCGTCCACGCCCCCATCCTCACCGCCGCCGGTTACACGAAAGAGGGCCGGATAGATTCGTCCCTGCGCCGCCCGCACGAAGACCTCGATGATGAGGAGGATGATTTTGAATACGCTGAAAATGAAGATGATAGCGACAGAATCCATTTTTCAGAAGGGATGGATTTGTCGATTTATACAGTGACGGAACTGAATGACCTTCTCCGCCACGCCATTGAGACAGAAAACTATGAGGCCGCCGCCCTCATTGATGCTGAACTGAACAAAAGACCCGATTATGCAAAAGAATAATGATGTTGTCAGCCACGAAGGGATTGTACAATCCATTAATGGCGAAAAGGTTACTGTGAAAATGACGGTATCTTCCGCTTGTGCCGGCTGCCACGCGCGACACCTCTGCTCTTCCCTTGACACGCGCGACAAGCAGGTGGAGGCGGAGAATCCGTACCGCCTGCCGTTGGAAGTGGGCGAGAAGGTGACCGTCACCCTTCAGGAAAAACTGGCAATGAAGGCCGTCATCCTCTGCTTCCTAATTCCGTTGGTCGTAATGCTGGTGGTTTTTATCCTACTTAACAATCTGACAAATAGCGAATTAGTGGCTTCTTTGGGTTCGCTTGGAAGCATCGCCCTTTACTATTTTGTCGTATGGCTTTTCCGTGGGAAAATCGCCCGCAACTACTCGTTTATCGTGATGAAGCCCCTTGACTAATCTCTCTTTATCCATTAAAAATGATTCCTTTTCAACGATATATACTGAAAAACGGCCTTCGAGTTCTGGTGCACGAGGATCCATCCACGCCGTTAGCCGCCGTGAATGTGCTTTATCATGTCGGCTCCCGCGACGAAGACCCGCAACAAACAGGCATCGCGCACCTTTTCGAGCATTTTATGTTCTGCGGTTCCAAAAACGTGCCCGACTACGACACGCCGTTGCAGAAAATCGGGGCCTACAACAACGCCTACACTTCGCAGGACCATACACATTATTATATTGTATTGCCCGCTAACAATCTGGAGACGGCCCTCTGGATTGAGTCGGACCGCATGATGGAACTATCCTTCCAGCAGGAGAGCTTGGACGTGCAGAAACAGGTTGTGATTGAGGAGTTTAAGGAGACCTCGCTCAACCGTCCCTACGGCGATATGTGGGGAATGTTCAATGATTTTGTTTTTGAGAAATACCCGTACAAATGGATGCCAATCGGGAAGGAGATAACTCATATAGAGTCTGTTACGATGCCGATAATGCACGATTTCTTCTACCGTTTCTACCGCCCCGACAACGCCATCTTGGTGATTGGCGGCAATGTCCGTTTTGAGGAGGCGGTGCCGTTAGTGGAGAAGTGGTTCGGCAACATTCCAGCAGGCGGCTGCAGCGCGAAGAATTTTCCGGAAGAGCCGGAACAAACGTCGGCGAAGCGGCTTTCGGTGGAGCGCGACGTGCCCTATCCGATGTTGCTCAAAGGGTGGAAGATGCCCCCGCGCCTCCATCCCGACTTTTATGCCTACGACCTCCTGTCCGACCTCTTCAGCAGCGGACAGTCCTCCTATCTTTATCAGAAATTTGTGGTGGAGAACCAACTCTTTACGGACATATCCCTGACTGTGAGCGGGACGGAAGGCCCCGGCATCTTCGCGCTGGTGGGACGCCCCGCCGAGGGTGTGGGTGTGGACGAGGCCAACGCGCAGCTCAACCATTACCTGTACCATGACTTCCGCTTCGATGACAACCTGAGCCACGACCTTCAGAAGGTGAAGAACAAGAACGAGTCGGTGCTGCTGAACAACGAAATCAAGCTGTCGGGCCGAACCTCCATACTGGCAGTTTCGGAAAGCATCAGCCGTGCCGAGGACTTCGCCCATGATGACGAGGCCTACCGCGCGGTGACGGAAGAGCAGATCCGCCGTCTTGCCGCCGAGGTGTTCCGTCCGGAGAAGGAATGCACGCTGTTCTACCGCAGCCGCGAATAGCAAAGTAGAAGGTAGAAAGTACAAAGTAAAAGGTAATAAGTATGAAGAGGGGTTGTGCGAGGCAACCTCATACCTCCTACCTCATACTTATTACTTTTTACATTAAAAGGGAATTTTTCCCAAAACGCTATCGTACGAATTATTTCCCGTACCGGCCTTCCACAACGTTCCAGTCCACGATTTGCCAGAGGGCGTTGAGGTGGTCAGGACGACGGTTCTGGTAATCAAGGTAATAAGCGTGTTCCCATACGTCGAAGGTGAGCAACGGGGTGAGCCCCTTCTGCACGGGGTTGGCGGCGTTGGTCTCCTGCGTGATGACGAGTTTGCCGTTGCTGTCGGCGGAGAGCCACACCCAGCCCGATCCGAACAGGGTGGCGCCGGCCTGCACGAACTCTTTCTGGAAGGCCTCGAACGAGCCGAACTGTGCATCAATGGCTGCGGCCAACTTCCCGACGGGACGGTTGTCGGCGGCGGGTTTGCCGAACTGCAAGAAATAAAGGTTGTGGTTCAAAATCTGGCCGGCGTTGTTCAGCATGCCGCCGGTGGCCTTCTTCACGATGTCCGCCAGCTCCATCTCCTCAAAAGGCGTGCCAGCGATGGCGGCATTCAGATTGTTGACATAACCTTGAAGGTGCTTCCCGTGGTGGAAACCGATGGTTTGAGCCGAAATAACTGGCTCCAAAGCGTTGGCTTCGTAAGGCAGAGTAATAAGTTCAAATTTTGCCATTTTGTAAAGATTTTATGATGAATAAATTTGTCGTATGCGGTGAAAAAACGCACGGCAAATGTACAAAAAAATCCGAATAAATCTGTTAATTTTGCACCCTCATTTTTAAAGGGAATATGCCAACTCAAAACGAAACCATCTGTTCCATTTCCACTGCACCCGGAGTCGGGGCCATTGCAGTTGTCCGTGTTTCAGGTCATGATGCTTTTTCTATTGTAAATCAATTATTTAAAGAAAAAGTGGATTTTCTGGAAGTCCCTGCCAACCATGCCTGCTATGCTGAGGTTTTTGATAAAGACAAACTGGTGGATCAAGTGATTTTTGTAAAATTCTGTTCGCCACACTCCTATGATGGGGAGGACATGGTGGAAATCTCATGCCACGGTTCCCGTTACATCCAGCAGAAGCTGTTGGCGATGCTGTTGCAGCGGGGCTGCCGCCTGGCCGAGCCGGGTGAATTCACCATGCGGGCGTTTATGAACGGCAAGATGGACCTGCTGCAGGCCGAGGCCGTCGGTGACCTGATAGACTCACAGTCGGAAAGCGCCCACCGCTTGGCGGTCAACCAGCTGAAAGGGGGCTTTTCCCGGAAGATTGCCGACCTCCGCGACCGCTTCATCCACTTGGCGGCCCTTTTGGAACTCGAACTCGACTTCAGTGAGGAAGAGGTGGAATTTGCTGACAGAAAGCAATTTCTGGACTTGCTGTCGGAGCTCCGGACGGAAGTAAACCGTCTGGTGCTGTCGTTCCGCGCCGGCAACGCCCTGAAAAACGGTGTCCCCGTCGCCATTGTGGGAAAGCCCAACGTGGGGAAGTCAACCCTGCTGAACGCCCTGTTGGACGACGACCGCGCCATCGTGTCCGACATCCCCGGCACCACCCGCGACACCATCGAGGACACCCTCACCATCGACGGCACCCTCTTCCGCTTCATCGACACTGCCGGCATCCGCCACTCCGACGACACCATCGAAAACTCCGGCATCCAACGCACCTACCGCGCCATCGCCAATACCGACATCATCCTTTATATGGTCGATGCTGCCGAAACCACCCCGCAGGATCTTTCCTCCGAACTGGAACAGATTGGGCGTGAAGTAGATCTTTCTGACAAAAAAATACTATTGATTGTCAATAAGATGGATTTGAATCCGATGCAACTTTCAGGTATCTTCCCCGATAATCGTATCGAAGTGTTGGGCATCTCTGCCAAGAAGAGGGAGAACATCGAAGCCATCCGTACCGCCCTGACGCGCAGCGTGTCCGCACGCGAAGTGACTGACAGCACCCTGCTGACCAACGCCCGCCATTACGACCTGATGATGAAGATTGCAGCCGACATCGACCGCATTGAGGAGGGACTTACGGGCGGAGTTCCGACCGACCTCGTGGCCATCGACGTGCGCAGCGCCCTCGACAAACTGGGACGTCTCACGGGCACCATCTCCGACAACGACGTACTAAACACGATATTTGGCAAATTTTGCATCGGAAAGTGAAATTGAAAAAAACGTATTTTTGCACCTCAATTTTTCCAATCCCTTATAGAATGAAAACAAGAATCGCAATCATCGGCTACGGCAACATCGGACGGGCCGTGGAACAGGCTGTACTGGCCTCCAAAGACCTTGAAGTGGCGGGCATTTTCCACCATAACGACAATCTTGACCGCGTAGATGCGGACGTGGCGGCCCTCTGCACCCCCACCCGCCAAGTCCCCGACTTCGCCGAAAAGCTGCTCACCCGTGGTATCTCCACCGTTGACAGCTTCGACATCCACGGACAGATTTACGGCCTCCGCCAAAAGCTGATGCCAGTGGCGCGAAACCACAATGCCGTCAGCATCATTGCCGCAGGTTGGGACCCCGGCACCGACTCCGTGGTACGCAGTCTGCTGCTTGCAATAGCTCCCAACGGACTGACTTACACTAACTTCGGACCCGGTCGCAGTATGGGACACACCGTGGCAGTGAAGGCCATCGCCGGCGTGAAGGACGCCCTCTCGATGACCATTCCGCTCGGCACGGGCATCCACCGGCGGATGGTATATGTGGAACTGGCCGACGGTGCCAACTTCGCCACCGTGGAGAAAGCCATCCTCAACGACGATTACTTCCGGCACGACGAGACACACGTGCAGCAAGTGCCTTCGGTGGAAGCGCTCAACAACGTGGCACACGGCGTGAACCTCATCCGCCACGGGGTGAGCGGAACCACGCACAACCAACGTTTCGAGTTCAATATGGAAATCAACAATCCTGCACTCACCGGACAGGTGCTGGCCGCCTGTGCCCGCGCCGCCGTCCGTCTGCGCAACGACCAGCGTTTCGGTGCCTACACCCTCATCGAAATTCCGCCCATCTTCCTGCTGCCCGGCGATGAAGAACAGCTGATCCGGTCGTTAGTGTAAGAATCAGGTTGAAATGTTTGTGTAGGGATGCCATATTATGACATCCCTACGTTTTATTTCAAATATTTACGGGAAAAAAGGTTGTATTTTAAAATACAGTAGATGGCACGTACGCCGTCCTTCCAGCCGATGTGCTTCCCCTCGGCGTAACTTCTTCCATAATAAGAAATTCCGACTTCATAGATGCGGATTCCTTTTTGTTTGGCGTAACGCGCGATTTTGGCCGTCACTTCCGGCTCGAAGCCGAAACGGTTTTCCTGAAACCAGATGCTCTTGATGATATCGGCGCGGAACAGCTTGTAGCAAGTCTCCATATCCGTGAGGTTGAGATTGGAAAAGACGTTAGAGAGCCATGTCAGAAACTTGTTGCCCCGCGTGTGCCAAAAGAAGGAGATGCGGTGCGGCTTGCCGCCACGGTAACGCGACCCGTAAACCACATCGGCAAAACCGTTTACAATAGGTTTCAGTAGCAAGTTATACTCCTGCGGGTCGTATTCGAGGTCGGCATCCTGCACGATAACATAGTCGCCCGTGGCCTCCTCGAAACCACGGTGCAGTGCCGCGCCTTTGCCCTTGTTCACCGACTGCTCGAAATATTTGATGTCCACATCGGGATGTGCCTCCTTGTATCGGTCAATGGCACCTTTCGAATTGTCCAAAGAGCAGTCGTTAACCAAAATCAATTCCTTTTGAAAATTATCAATCAGATTGACTTCCAGAATTTTATCTAAAATGATATGGATTGTTTTTTCTTCGTTGTAAACGGGTATGATGATGGAGAGTTTCATTTTTCGGATAGAAGTTTCTTTTTAAGAAAATGCGTGCAAAAGTACAGAATTTTTCCGTTTTTTCCTGTATTTTTGCCGCCGTAAATTTTTATGAATCTTTAAACAGTAATTGTATGACTGATAACGAATTGATGTACAAAGTTGCCGACATCAAGTTGGCGGATTGGGGCCGCAAGGAAATCGAGGTCTCCGAAAAGGAAATGCCCGGACTGATGTCCCTCCGTGAAAAATACGGGGATTCCAAACCGTTGAAAGGCGCCCGCATCATGGGTTCCCTCCACATGACCATCCAGACTGCTTGTCTGATTGAGACGTTGGTGGCGCTCGGTGCCGATGTGCGCTGGTGCAGCTGCAACATTTTCTCCACACAGGATCACGCCGCCGCTGCCATCGCTGCCGCCGGCGTTCCCGTTTTTGCATGGAAGGGTGAGTCTTTGGAAGACTACTGGTGGTGCACTGCCCAAGCCCTCGCCTTCCCCGGCGGCAAAGGCCCGAACCTCATTGTGGATGACGGTGGCGATGCTACCCTGCTGATACACAAAGGATACGCTGCCGAAAACGACGCTTCCACCCTTGACAAGGAGCCCTCCTCCCATGAAGAGGCGGTCATCCTGTCCACCTTGAAGAAAATCCTTGCTGAAGACCCGCAACGCTGGCACCGCACCGTTTCTGAATTGCGCGGCGTTTCCGAAGAAACGACCACCGGCGTCCACCGCCTCTACCAGATGATGGAGAGCGGGCAGCTGCTGTTCCCCGCCATCAACGTGAACGACTCCGTCACCAAGTCAAAATTTGACAACCTTTACGGCTGCCGCGAGTCCTTGGCCGATGGTATCAAGCGTGCCACCGACGTGATGATTGCCGGCAAAGTGGTCGTGGTCTGCGGTTACGGCGATGTGGGCAAGGGTTGTGCGCACTCCATGCGCTCCTACGGTGCCCGCGTCATCGTCACCGAAATCGACCCCATCTGCGCCCTGCAGGCCGCGATGGAAGGCTTCGAGGTGAAGACCGTGGAGGATGCCCTCGACGAAGGCAACATCTACGTCACCTGCACCGGTAACTGCGACATCATCACCGCCGAACATCTTTGTAAAATGAAGGATCAGACCATCGTGTGCAACATCGGCCACTTCGACAACGAGATTCAGGTCTCCGAGTTTGAGAAGACCCCCGGCATTCGCAAACGCAACATCAAGCCGCAGGTCGATGAGTACATCTTCCCCGACGGACATTCCATCTTCATCCTTGCCGAAGGCCGTCTTGTGAACCTCGGCTGCGCCACCGGACACGCCTCCTTCGTGATGAGCAACTCCTTCACCAACCAGACGTTGGCCCAGATTGAACTCTGGCAGAACGACTACAAGCTGGGCGTTTACTGCCTGCCCAAGCACCTTGATGAGGAAGTCGCCCGCCTGCACCTCGCCAAAATCGGCGTGAAGCTCACCCACCTCACCCAAAAGCAAGCCGACTACATCGGCGTGCCGAAGGAGGGTCCGTTCAAATCGGATATCTACCGCTATTAGTTGTAAAGTTTATCAAGTTTATCAAGTAAAAGGTAGAAAGTATCAAGTAATAAGTAATAGGTATTAGGTAGGAGGTATTAACTGAATGCTCCCTACCTTTTACCTTTTAACTTTTAACTTTTTACCTTTTACCTTTTTACTTTTTACTCTATGGTTCCATCGTCCACTCCTCCTCCAGCTCCCAATAGCCGCGGATGGTGATGACCTTGTTGAAATTGAACACCCGTTCGGGTTGGAGTTTTTTGCGATAATTGCCCGTATCCCACACTCCGTTGCCGTTACGGTCTTCAATCGCCTTGATTTTATAGCTTCCAGCTAAAAGATTGGAGTAGGTGATGTTTCCCGACCGGTGCAGAATATCGGTTTGCAAAACGTCTCCCTTGCCATTAAGCAACTGTATAACAAATGGATAACCATTATCAGGGAGACGATAGTCCATTCGCAAAAGTCCGTAATCCTTTTCCGTTTTTGTGGTAAATTTAATGCGGATGGTATCGTTGGTGAGACCATTGTAACCGAAAAAGACAGAATCAGGGATGATGAGGGTGTGCGGGACTTTTTCCTCAAATCTCCGATTTAGAATGAGGGATGTCGTAAAAACATCTGAAACAGAAAGGATTAGCCTCGAAGTATCGTTGCCTGTGTATTTTTTTGTGGTTATGATTTGGACTGGGACAGAATCCGTAGGGCGAATGGGATAGGGGAAAGTGAAAACAAGAGGTTTATACAGTTCCCCCGCATTCTGGTTTCCAATTGCCAACGGTGTATGTCCGTCACTTTTGCCTCGTCGCTGGCCCGTCCTAACCCCCGCCTTCTTGAACGGCTCGAGCCGCAGCGTGTCGCAAACCGAGTCGTTGACCGTCATCGCCACCACCATCGTATCAAGCAACGGCTCTTTCATGTACCACGTGATGGTATCGCGCCCCACGATTTCAAAATGGTCGTACTCCTTTTCGGATAAAACTGTTGCTTTATGATTATAAATTTTTGATTTATAGATAAATTCGTATTTCCCGACCTCCTTATTCTGAAGTTTGACAAAGGCCTGCGTCGTGTCCTCCTCCATAAACAGATATAGTTGTATCTCAGGCAATTCCTCTATTGTATCGGGCAATCCAGCTGCTATGGAGTCTTGCAAAGAGGTGGTGTCTTTCTGAACGTCCACCGGCATCCGGACGGCCTCCACCGTGTGGTCAAAGAAAGCAATCTCTTCGTTGGGCAGGTCGTATATCAGGTTGTTGTTGATATCCTTCAAGGCAAACAGCTTGTAATTTCCCGGCTGGATATTTTTTATAGCAAAAGCCCCACTGGATTGTGTTTTGGTGATGTATTGCGGCTTTGTTGTAAGAGGCAAGGAATCAACATCTTGTGTGTATGCAAAAACAAAACAGCCATTGACGGGGCTGTTGGTTCGGGCATCTATGATCTTGCCTTGCAGCATAAAGGAATCCACGGCTTCGCCAGTAGAAAAGGCATAATTATAAAACGGGATAGGGTTCCCTTCGGTGAAGTCTTGGATGCAGTTGGCAAATCCGATATTGTAGGTCTGGTTACGTTGGAGCGTGTCGTTAAACTTGATAATCAGTGTTTTGTTAGAAACCGTGTAGGTAGGTGGCTTTGAAAGAGGCGGGGAGATGAGGACGTTCTCGAAGGTATTGTTGAGGGAGATGAACTCGTTGAAGGAAATCTTGATAGTATGGCCTTTGAAGTTGTTGCAGCCGTTTGGGGGCGATTCCTTCGCGATGGCAGGGGGCGCCACGTCCTTCGGACCACCCGTGGGCATGACAATCTTCGCGCAGCCGGTGAGTAGCACCGCCGAGAGAAGCAAAAGCCGAAGGAATCTGTTGTTTCTAATAGCCATAAATGGTTGTTTTATAACACGATGGCTGCGTCATTTATTTTTGGGGATTTTCAGTTTCTGCCCCACTTTAAGCGCATTCACATTTGTCAGATGGTTATAGCTGGCGATTTTGGCGACGGTCGTGCCGTACTTCTTTGCAATGAGGGCCAGATACTCGCCTTTCTGTACCGTATGGACGATGTAGTCAGGATGGCTGCTGTCGGTCACAGACGGCTTAGCGGAGGGCGGTGTATTTGGCGGGCTTGTGGCGAGGCTGTCCGTGACAGCGGTTCCGATACTGTCGGACGGGGTCGCGGGCTTGGGCGGCGCAATGTAGGTGTAACCCACAATCAGCTTCTGACCGGTTTTCAAGTAGTTGCTTTTCAGCTTGTTCATCTTTTTCAGTTCCTCCACCGACAGCCCGTAACGTGACGCAATTTTCGTGATATTCTCGCCACTTTTCACGGTATGCCACTTCTTCTTGGTGGTCCCGGGGGCGTCGGTTTTGCCCGTGTAGGCATTCACATACACCTGCAAAGGTCCGAAGTAGGTGTCGTATTCATATTTATATATGGAATCCTGTAAAGCGAGGAAGCGGATGATATCATTGCTGCGAAGTTTCAGTGGGAACGGCTTGTCGAAAGCGGGGATGACATTCCGTTTGTACTGCGGATTGAGGGTTTTGATTTCGTCAATATTGATGTCAAGCACGTGCGAAATCTGCTCGAAATGGACCTCTTTCTTTACCATAACGGTGTCCACGCTGGTGGGGATGGAGATCTTGGCGGGCGTGATGCCGTGCGCCTTGTAGTAATTCATCATATAGTAGGCACCGATGAAGGCGGGGAAGTAGTTCTGTGTTTCGCGCGGCAGAAACTGCTTGACCTCCCAGAAGTTGGTCTTTCCGCCGGAGCGGTAGATGGCCTTCTTCACATTTCCGGCACCGCAGTTATAGGCCGAGATGGCCAAGCCCCAGTCGCCGAAGATGTTGTAGAGGTCGCGGAGGTGACGGGCCGCCGCATCGGTGGCCTTCACGGGGTCGCGCCGGTCATCCACGAAGCTGTTGACCTCCAATCCGTAGATCTTGCCAGTCTGGTACATAAACTGCCATATACCCGTCGCACCTGCCTTCGACACAGCCACAGGATTCAAGCTGGACTCAATGATCGTGATGTAAACCAGTTCTTCCGGAAGCCCGTATTTGTCGAAAATCTCCATCATCCACGGATAGTAGTACTGTGCGAGGCCGAGGATGGCGGAGGAGGAACGCTGCCGTTTGTTGGCGTACAAATTGATGTAGTTGCATACGAGAGGACTGTAACCGAGCTGTATTACAGAATTGAGATTTTTGAGACGTTTAGTATAGATGGAGTCCATCGTGGTCTCCGTGATTTCCGCGTGGTCGTCCGAAAACTTGTTGAGGATGCTATGCGAATTGGCCATCTCCCGCTTCACGTACCAGAGGTCCAGCATCTTGTTCATTTCAGAATTAAGCAGCTCCTCGTATCGCAAGTCCTCAAGTTGGCTTGTAGTATCATTTTGTGCTTCAACTAATTGCAGGGAAAACAGCAGCAGAAGCAGGACAAATATGGTTGTTGTTTTTCTCATCAATAGTCGATTTTATAAATGTTCCGGCGACTCTCCTTACACAGAGAGAATACAATGCACGGGCGCAAAGGTACTTACTTTTTCTGAAATGCCACACAGTCGTCTGTCCGACTTTTAAACAGACACTTTTTTATAAGCAGAATAGCAAGAAATTTATAAAAACAATGATTCCCTCCCCTTAAACCAGCAGCTCCTCGTCCTCGCCGTCGGTTTGCTCTATCACCTGTTTGGCCATATTGATGAGCGTTCCGAGAGCAAAGCAGGTGAAGAAGAGCGACACACTGCCGCGGCTGATAAGCGGCAGCGTCTGTCCGGTAGCAGGGATGACACCCGTATTAGCACCAATGTGGATCAGCGCCTGCAACAGAATCAGCACTCCGATGCCCGTAGCATAGTAACGGATGAAGTTGCCCCGAGCCTTCCGTGCCACAAACAACGCCTGATAAAAGAGTATCACATAAATAATCAGAACGGCCAATCCTGTGGCAAACGTGAATTCCTCACAAATCAAGGCGAAGATGAAGTCGTTCTCTCCTTCCGCCATATTCTTTTTGATCAAGCCCTTGCCCGGTCCCGACGGGTTGACGATGGAGCGGGAGATGGCTGCCTTCGACAGGGTCATCTGCCGGCCGTAGGCCTTCGACTCGCACTTGCCATGCAGCCAGTATTGGATACGGCTGTCAAGCGTTGTGGAACGGTCCTCCCTCCCCTGCTCCACCACCACCTCATTCTGGTTGCGATGGTGTCCGATGGCCAGATAGATCCCACCCAATGCGCCACACAGCAAAAACGTGTAAACCAAGTATTTGAACTTCACCCCAGCCACAAACATAATGGTAATACCCGTAAGGAAAAGGATGATGGCCGTGGAGATGTTGCGGAGCGCAATCAGCCCGACAAACAGCATCAGCCAGCCCAATCCCCACAAAGTCTGCACCTTGTCAATCTC
Source organism: uncultured Bacteroidales bacterium (assembly GCA_947169105.1). GTDB lineage: Bacteria > Bacteroidota > Bacteroidia > Bacteroidales > WCHB1-69 > UBA1756. The sequence goes on from CAMVOL010000001.1 coordinate 19,213, forward strand.
CTTCCCTTTATTGGTATGCTTGGCATAAAAAGCGCACAGATAAAAGATAAAACAGAGGGAGATTATATAAAATGTCTGTATCAGGTGACCGCCGATGGAGATGCTTCGTCCGCCCGCGCCGCGCCGCATAATCAGCGTCAGAACCAGCAGCACGAAAGCAATCACCAGAAAGACAAACGAGGAACGGTTGTACTTTTTGTAATTCACCTTCGACACGGCAAAGATGGCTACCAACCCTGCAAGCTGCTGTATCAATGGCAGCTTCAGGTCGCCCGTCAGGCTGTAGGAGGTCAGCACCGACACGACGGACAACAGAATCACCATCAGCCAGATACCATGGTAATACTTCAGTTTGCCGCTTAAAAAGGAGAGTTCCATCTTACAACTGGGCTACGGCATTTTTGAAAGAAGAACCGCGACGGGCAATCGTACCCCCATCATTTTCGGCGGGCGTGCCGGGGCAATAGAGCACCTGATGGTCCTTTCCTGCGGAATAAAAGGCCGTACGCACCGCCGACTCCATATCGCCGGCACAATCGGTCACCACTCCCATCCCCTCAAGCATGGCACGCGACGGCGACTGCGCATCACCGACAAAAACGACGTAGCTGACTTTCGTCTGGATGAAATACATCAGGTCGGCGAACAGGCCGCCTGCCTCGCCCCACTGCTCGAAAGAGGTGATCCAGACCGTCTGCTTCTGGAGGTTGGAAAGTGCCATATAGACTCCGTTCACATTTTCGGAGGCGGCATCGTTGACAAAATCAACACCACGGATGTTCTTCACGAACTCCATCTTGTGTTCGGGCGCGCCAAAACCGTTGGAGGCCAACGTCGCCATCTGCGTGCGGCGGCTGTTCAGCAGTCCCTGCAAATCCCGAATTTCGGAACCGGCGATTCCACGCTCGAATCCATAGTCTCCTTTTACACTTACTTTCTTCATAATATTTTGATCAATAAAGGTTAATTATCTGATTTTTAATGTAATGATTGCCAAAACGACACAGATGATGCTCAACACGATCATCCGTTGGGTGATGGTGGATTCGTGCAGGGTGGGTTTGCCCTTGCGCGAAAAGATGACCGGCTGGTCGGCCACGGCCTGTTTCTGGTAATGATGGTGAAGCGGTGTCATGATGAAAACCCGTTTACCCTGACCCGTTTTCTTTTTGGTGTATTTGAAATAGGCGCGCTGAATCAGCACCGAACATGCTTCGATGAGGAAGATGCCACACAACAGCGGAATCAGCAGCTCCTTGCGGATGATGATGCACGACACCGCGATGATGCCGCCCAAGGTGAGGCTGCCCACGTCGCCCATAAACACCTTGGCGGGATAGCAGTTCCACCAGTAGAAACCGATGAGCGCCCCGACCAACGCCGAAACGAACACCACCAGTTCGCTGATGTTGGGGATGTACATAATGTTGAGGTAATCGGCGAAGACCGCATTGCCCGACACGTAAGCCAGCACGGCGATACCTACCGCGATGGGGGCGGAAACGCCCGTCACGAGCCCATCCATACCATCGGTGAGATTGGCGCCGTTGGAAACCGCCGTCAGAATGAAGACAATGATGGGAATATAGAACAGGAACGACCACCTGCCATCCTTGTCTCCCAGCCAACGGGTGAACCACGCATAGTTGAACTCATGGTTTTTTACGAATGGAATGGTCGTCTTGGTGGAATGGAACGACGGGGTGACAGGCTGCTTTGCCGGTGCGATGTTGGCATCGGTCTTGCTGATGGTGAACATCTCGTCCGTCGTCGTCACCTGCTTCGGCAATGAGTAGTTCTCCTTGATGCCCACCGCCGGATGAAAGTACATCACCACACCCACGACAATACCCAACACAATCTGTCCCAGCAGTTTGGTCTTTTCGGAAATGCCGTCTTTGTTGTGCTTCACACACTTGATGTAGTCGTCGGCGAAACCGAGTGCGCCCAACCACAGGGTGGTGAAAAGCATCAGCAGGACATAAATATTGTCAAGCTTGTTGAACAGCAGCACCGGAATCAGCAGGGATACAATGATGAGGATGCCGCCCATTTTCGGAGTAGCGGCCTTGTTCTCCTGCCCCGGAAGCCCAAGGTCGCGTTCCTGCTCACCACGGGTCTTTTTCCGCAAAATCTCAATCACAGGCTTTCCAGCCAGAAGCGTGATAAGGAACGACAATGCCAGTGCGCACACCGCGCGGAAGGAGATGTAGTGGAATAGTCCCGCACCGGGGAAATTCAATCCATGAAGCCAATCAAAAAGGTAATATAACATATCAGATTACAGGTTACAGGTTACAGGTTACAGGTTACAGGTTACAGGTTACAGGTTTCAATTTTCAGTTTTCAGTTTTCAATTTTCAATTTAATTGCCAGTTGTTACGCACCTCTTCGATGTCGTCGAAATGGTGTTTGGTGCCTTGCACGTCCTGATACTTTTCGTGTCCTTTGCCGGCGATGAGGATGACCCCGTGGTCACGCATGAGCATGCAGGCGGTACGGATAGCCTCGCGCCGGTTCTCAATAATCAAAGCATTGGGACGGTAGTCTGCGGGAATACCCGGCTCCATATCCTTAAGGATCTGCGCCGGTTCTTCAAAACGGGGGTTGTCGGACGTGAGAATGACACGGTCGCTGTACTCGCAAGCGATGGCAGCCATTTCGGGACGTTTGGTCTTGTCGCGGTTGCCGCCACAACCCACCACGGTCAGCACCTCCTCGCCCTTGCGGGTGATGTTGCGGATGGTGGACAGCACATTCTTGAGGGCGTCGGGCGTGTGGGCGTAATCGACGATGGCCACGCCGCCCTGCCCGTTGCGGATCACCTCGAAACGTCCGTCGGCTGTGCCTAAGGCGCTCATTTTCACCAACACTTCCTCCGACGGCATGCCCAAAAGCACCGCCGCCGCATAGATGGCCGTCAGGTTGTAGGCGTTGAAGCGCCCCGACAGACGGAAGAACGACTCCACGCCGTTGATTTGGAGGTGCAGTCCTTCAAAGCTGTTCTCAATGAGGCGCGTTTTGAAATCAGCAGGTGACTGCAACGAGTAGGTCTTCACTATCGCTTTGGTGTTCTGCACCATCACCATGCCGTTCTTGTCGTCAATATTGGTGAGGGCGAAGGCGGTGGCGGGAAGAGCATCAAAAAATCCTTTCTTTGCCTGGATATAATTGGCAAACGTTTTGTGGAAATCCAGATGGTCGTGGGTGATATTGCTGAAAATGCCGCCCGCAAACGTCAGTCCCTCAATACGATGCTGACACACAGAGTGGGAACTGACTTCCATAAAGCAGTATTCGCAGCCCGCTTCCACCATACGGGCGAGCAGGGCGTTCAACTCCAACGCATCGGGTGTGGTGTGCGTGGCCGCCACCTCCTCATTGCCGATGCGGTTCACGATGGTGGAGAGCAGCCCCGCCTTATGTCCGAGAGCGGTGAAAAGGCGGTGCAGCAGCGTCACCGTGGTGGTTTTTCCGTTGGTGCCGGTGATGCCGACCAGTTTCAGCTTGCGGCTCGGGTGACCGAAGAAAGCACCGGCCATACGTCCCAACGCCACGGAGCTGTCGTTGACCCGGATGTAGCAGACTTTGTCGGAAAGCGCGGCGGGCAGCTCCTCGCAAAGCACCGCACCTGCGCCCGCCTCCACAGCCTGCGGAATATACAGGTGCCCGTCGGTCTGGGTGCCGCGCTGGGCCACATACAAAGTGGTAACACCCTCTTCTTCAGAGTGCTTGATTTTGCGGGAATCAAATTCAATCCGCCCGATTCCGACTTCGGGACTGCCTTTGATTTCGCAATAGTCAATGTTGGCTAATAGTGTAGCTAAAGTTTTCACGTATCAATTTAGGTTATAGGTTTTAGGTTACAGGGGGCAGGTTTTAGGTTACAGGGGGCAGGTTTTAGGTTACAGGGGGCAGGTTTTAGGTTACAGGGGGCAGGGGGCAGTAGAATGTGGAAAGTAGAAGGTAAGAGGTAGTAGGTAAAAAGTAAAAGGTGATGGGTGGGTGAACAACAAAGGGATGGGTGGGTGCCGCTATGGGCTTAGGGTGAGGGTGACGGTATTATTTTCTTTGCTATAAGATTGGCTTGTGACATTTCCTTTTCCAGTGATTTGGGCGCGGTGTCCGTATTTCCGCACTTCGGCGATGGCGTCGGAAGCGCTAAGGCCGATGACATTGGGCACGCTGTCCCTCACCGCAATAGTATAGCCGGTGAACAGTGTCTCATCCTCCCGCGAAGTGACGCAGTAATCGGTTTTTTCGGCAGGCATGGTACCGGATTTCCAGTGCTGCACCGCCGCCTTCAGGGTTTGCCAGCGCACCGGGCGCTTGGCTGTGAGGTGCTTTTCGCTCCGGTCGATCTCTTTTGCAGGATAAATGATCTGGTGGGCGATATTGGAGAACAGGCGCGCCGCCTCGCCGCTGCCGTACCGTTTTTTTACATCGAACAGATAGACAATGCAGGTGTATTTCGGGTTGTCGGCGGGGAAATAGCCGCAGAAGGAGATGGCGTTACGACTGTAATCATAGCGGCCGAGGGTCTGGTCGTAGATGTCACGGGTGCCCGTCTTGCCGGCCATCGGGAAATTTTCGTCATGGCAGCTGTAGGCGGTACCGCCCTTCTCCATCACCACGGCACGGAGGAACTCCTGCGCAATCTTGATGGTCTGTGGCGAGGCAATCCGTTCCTTCAACACCACCGTCGGGTACTCCACTGTCTCCTTGCCGAGAGTGGTGGAGCGGACAAAACGGGGCTGCATCATTTTACCCCCGTTGGCGACAGCATTGTAATAGACCAAGGTCTGCAACGGCTGCATACAGAACCCCGCCCCAAAGTAGTAGCCGTACTGCTCGGTGAAGTTGCGGGTATTGGGGTGCATATTCACGGGTTCCAGCTTGCCTATTTGTGCGGAGAAACCGATGGTTACAAACATAGAATCCAGCTTGCGGGCATAGTCCGCATACTTGGGGAAGGCATCGCGCACCATCAGCGCCACACCGATGTTGGACGAGTGCTTGATAATTTCCCGCACGGAGACGTCACGGATGAGGCCGCGCGAGTGGGAGTCCTTGTACGAGTAGCTGCGTTTGCCGACCGTGAAAGTGTAATCACCTCGGCAGTACCTGCGGGTGGTGTCGCCGTGCAACTGCTCCAGATAGGCCAAAAGTGAAGCGAGTTTGAAGGTGGAACCGGGTTCCGCCGATTCCGCCACCATCGCATTGTTGCGGGTTTCGAGATAAACCGTGTCATTCCCATTGACGAAGCGGGTGAAGTTCGACATGGCCTTGATGTCGCCTGTTGCCGTCTCCATCACCACGGCACAAGCCCATTTCGGCTTGGTCTCCAACGATTTCTCCAGCAGCTCCTTATGGACAATCTTCTGAATTTCCGTATTGATGGTCGTATAGACGTAACCGCCGTTCACGGGAGGGTTTTCCGATTCCAATGGTATGGATATTCCATTGATATACAGACGTTTCTTTTGCCCAGGAATACCCGTCAGCACCCTGTCGAATTCCGGATTCCCGTCAATTCCGTTTCCTTTGGACATATTGCCGAGAATACGCTGGGCCAATTTGCCGTATGGGTGTACGCGCACCAGAAGTTCGGAGCTCCCCTCGTTCAGGATGTCGGCGAAATAGAGCCGTTTCAGCTTCTTGGCCTCCATCTGCTCCGGCGAGAACCCGTAGCGGGCGCGGACAGCCGCCGCCGTGTCAATGGTGCGTGAGAAGAGCGGCAGCCTCTTGATGAAAGCCAAATCCTTGGGCAACACCATCTTATTTTCACGCACCACCTGTTCCTCACTGAAAATAGTGACAAACTTCTGGTCCTTGAGCGCCCGCGTGAACTTGGCACGATAGTCCTCCACACTATATTCAGGGTAGCGGTCGCTGAAACGGCTGTAAAAACTGACTGCGAGGTCGTAAATGAGCGTGTCCAAGTAGGTCTCATTCTCCTTGAAATAGCGGTGGTTTTTGTTGTATGACATCCCGTCCACGCCAATAGGATAGACACGCACGTTGGACACTAACGGCATATCGCTGTCGTCGAAGATGATGCCGCGCGGGGGCTTGACGTAGGACTCCACCACGCAGTTTTCACGCATTTCGGGAGGGAGGGTGTCAAACTGTTCACTTGTATAGACGGGATAAATGTCGGGAGAACCGCTGAATTTTTTCTGCTGGAAGCAAGCGAGATAGACCATTCCGACAAGACACAGCAAGATGAACGCCGCACAGAACGCGATGACCACCCGCTGCCGCCTGATGAAAATGTCCTGCCGTTGTTTCTTCTTACTCATTGTCCACCTCAATTTTGTAATAATTGTTGGCGTTGGTCGGCACAAAGCCCATCTCAGCGGCCTGCTGGCGCAGCCGCTCCTCGTCTTCCGTATAAATCACCTCATTCCGAACCTTGAACTCTACGACCGTGCTATCGTACTGGTCCTGCAACTGCTTGTACCTCTTTTCCTTACGATTGATAGACTGCTCATTCCAGAGGGCAACCAGCACGATGATAATCACGGCAGCGGCCCAGACGCCCCATTTTTCAATGGAGCGCAAAAGATGAATGCCCGAGAACGTCTCGCGGATGAAGGTCCGGAGCCGTCCTGGCTTTTTCGTCTTTTGGGGTTCAACTTCCTGTTTCTGGTACACTTTGGGGTTAAAGGTTAATGGTTATCAAGGTTTTAATGGGGTCAATATGGGGTCAGCGGCGGGCCGCTATCCGCAGCTTGGCACTTCGGGCGCGGGGGTTCGCGCCGATTTCTTCGTCGTCGGGGACGACGGCCTTGCGGGTGATGAGTTCGAAGGGGGTGAGCGGATTTCCGTAGAAATCTTTTTCGACATTTCCCTCAAAGTTGCCGGCCTTCATAAAGTTCTTGACGAGGCGGTCTTCGAGCGAATGGTAGGAGATGACGGCGAGCCGTCCGCCGGGTTTCAGCACCTCCACGGCCTGTGTGAGGAAGCTGCGGAGCACCTCCATCTCGTCATTGACTTCGATACGGAGGGCTTGGAACACCTGCGACAAAGTCTTGTTCTCCTTGCCATGCGGCAGAAGCGGCGCAAGCACGTTGGCGAGGTCGGTGGTGGTGCGGATGGGGGTTTCCCGGTTGGCTTCGATGCGGGCGGCAATCTGGCGGGCGTTGGCCAGTTCACCGTACTTGTAGAAAAGGTCGGCGAGGGCCGCAACGGGATAGCGGTTCACCACTTCGGCAGCAGTGAGCCCTCGGGTGCTGTTCATCCGCATGTCTAGGTCGCCCTCGAAACGGTGCGAAAAGCCGCGTTCAGGCGTGTCAAACTGGTGCGACGACACGCCAAGGTCGGCCAAGATGCCGTCGGCGGGACATCCATTATAATATTGTAAAAATTTCTTGAGGTTGCTGAAGTTCGACAGCACGAACTGGAAGCGCGGATCCTGAGGCACGTTGGCGGCGGCATCGGGGTCTTGGTCGAAAGCGATGAGCCGGCCTTTCGGACTGAGTTTTTGCAAAATCAGCGCGGAATGGCCGCCGCCCCCGAAAGTGACATCGACATAGATGCCGTCGGGATTCGTCACCATGCCATCAACCGACGGGTGGAGAAGGACGGGGTTATGATACATCGCCACCCTCCTTTCCTGCCTTTTGGAACTCCCCGGAATGCATTTGCGCGTTGATGACGGCAAAGTCCTCCGGCGTCACGGCATCGCACATGCTGTTGAAGTCATTTTTGTTCCAAATTTCAATCTGCCCGTTGTCCAAGACCAAAACCGCGTCACCTGCAATGCCATACTGGTCCATCAGATTTTTGGGCAGCACGATACGGTTCTGCGAGTCGGCCTCGATATAAGCACTATTGCGCAAAAGAATATTACGGTACAACTTGACCTGCAGATTGTTGCGGTCCAAAGAGTCCAAAAAATCAGCCTGCTTCTGATAGGCGGTCTGGGTCCACAGCATGATGTGCTTGCCGAAACCGACGGTGGCCCAGAATGACTGGCGGTCCTCCTCCGGCAACTCCTTAATGAGAGCAGCAGGCAGCTTCAACCGCCCATACTTCTCAATGGAGACTTCAAACCAACGATATTTGAAACCCGTCATAATTTTTTTCTTTGCGCCAAAAAAGCGTACAAAAGTACACTTTTATTTTATAAACATTCCACAAATAATAAAAATTTTATGATTTTTGTTGAAAATTATACTTAAAGTATTGATTATAAGTGTGGAAAAAAATGGAAGAGTATTTTTCTTTGATTTTTACTTATAAACATTAACCTATTGATAATTAATGAAAATAGGGCTAATTTCATACATATTTACATTCTTCTATAAATCAATATTTTATATAAAAGCACCTATTTTATCCCCTATTTTTGGAAAAAAATGGAAGATTTTGGTCACTTTTGGGCGCAAAAGGAGGGAACATACTTCCACAAAATTTATGGATTTCACAGATACAATTTTGAAAGATAAAAGAGTATTTCTGGAAATAATAAAGTACCTTTGCAGCCCATTAAAATCAAACGTCTATGCGTTTCCTTTCTGAACTGGCTGCGGAAATTATAAATCCACAAACTATTGATTACAAAGATATTGCTGTTGTTCTCCCCAACAAAAGGGCACAGAAGTCCTTGGATATGGAATTGGCTCATGCCGCTGGACGGAGCATCTTCCCGCCCGTGGTCTTCAGCATCGACGAACTCGTCAGCAACCTGTCGGGACTGGAGGTGCTGCCGATGACGGAACTTTTACTGGAACTTTATGGAGTTTATCAGACCGTGGCCGCCGCCCACCACACCGAAACCGATGATTTCCAAAAGTTCATGTCGTGGGGCACCCACCTCATCGGTGACTTCAACGACATTGACCGGCAGCTGGCCGACGCACACGAGGTCTTTTCGTACCTCAAGGATTACAAAGATATCGGCATCGAAATCGACAGCGACGGCAACCCCACAGCGGGGCAACGGCGGTATCTGGAATTTTATGGAATGTTGTACGAGATCTACACCGCTTTTGGCGAAGCCCTCCGTCAGAAAGGGAAAGCCTATCCAGGACTTATTTATCGTACCGCCGCGGAAAACATTTCAGAACTTTCTAAAAATCAGAATTTTAAGAAATATTATTTTGCCGGACTAAATGCTATGACTCCGGCCGAATCACGTATCATCCACCATCTTTACCAAGAAGGGAAAGTGCAGTTCTTCTTCGATTTCGATCCCTTTTACCTTGAATACACGGCGCAAATCCGCGACGAATTAGCCAAAACATTCCATATTGAGGAGAAGGACATCCGCAACATCACCGACCATTATGGCGCGGCGCCCAAGACCATCCGCACCTACGGCGTGAGCAAGACGATGAATCAGATTTACCAGGCCGTGGAAATCCTGAACCAGCTGAAACAGGACGACCCCACTGCATTAGACCGTACCGCCGTCGTCTTCGCCGACGAGAGCCTGATCGTGCCGTTCGTCCACGCCTACAACCACACCCGCTGCAACATCAGCAAGAAGTATCCCGCCCGAGCCACCGCCGCCTACCGCCTGCTCCAGATCCTGTTGGGAATGGCCCGCAACTACCAACGTTTTCAGAATCAAGAAAATACAGAAGATACTGACGAAACAGCAGCCTACTACCACAAGGACGTGATGCTGCTCTACCGCGACCCGATAGTGGAGGAGGCCTTCTTCAGCAATACCGCTGAGCACCAAGCATTCATCTGCTCGCTGGTGGAAAGCAACCGCCTCTTCTTCTCGCGCCGTACCCTCAATGAGCGGCTGCCCGACAGCTGCCCCGATGTCACCAGCGACGGACACAGGCTGCTTGAGGCCATCGCCAGCTATTTCCGGCTGCTCGCCGCCCGCCTCGGAAGCCACGACAAAAACAACAGCGGTGCCTCCACGGTGAAACTGCTGTCACTGTTCGCCGACGCTGCCGACCGCGCCGCGGAACTGCTCCGCCGCTTCGACAGCGCCACACCCATCGACACGAGGGTGGCCGAGTTCTTCCTCAACGAACAGATTGACCAGCTGGACCTTTCCTTCAAAGGCGACCGTTCGTCGGGCCTGCAGGTGATGGGGCTCCTCGAAACCCGCACCCTCGACTTCGACCATGTGGTGATGCTGTCGGTGAACGAAGGTGTCCTACCTTCCGGGAATACCGACAACTCACTGATTCTTTTCGAGATAAAGAAAAAATTCCACCTTTCCACCTACGAGCAGAACGACGCCATTTACGGGTATCACTTCTTCCATCTGCTGCAACGGGCCAAGGACATCCACCTCATCTACAATGCTGATTCATCGGGCGTTGTGGCGGAGGAGAGCCGTTTTGTCAAACAAATTGCCTTCAAAAAACAGAAAGGGCATTACGACAATATCACGTTGGAACAGATTGTGAAGCCGCCGCTGCCTGTGGATAGCGGCCAGAACACCGCCAACGAAATTGTGGTCAAAAACAGCGAAACGGTACGCGAGAAATTGCAGAAATTTCATTTTTCTGCCTCATCATTAAGTACTTACATCAACTGTCCTCTACAATTCTATCTGAAACATATCGCCCAAATCGTTCCTGCAGAGGAGATTGACGAGAATGTGGAGCAGAACGTCATCGGCCTGGTTATCCACACGGCGCTGGAGCAGCTGGGGAAGGCGGTCATCGAGAATCCGGGTACGCCGCCCGCCCAACTCGTGGACGAGTGGGCCGGCAAGATCAAAGAGGACTATATCCTCGATCTGTTCAACGAGCGCGACGAGGTGCGGGGGCAGGACCTGCTACGCGGGCGGCTCTATCTTGCGACGGAAGTGGTGCGCAAGACGCTGGCGGCGTACCTCCCGCAGCTGCGCGACGAGCTGGCGTCCGGACGAACACAGATCATTGGGTGCGAGCGGCGTTTCTCCTGCCGGTTGGACGTGGGGGGCAGCGCCGTCCAGCTCACCGGTTTCGCCGACCGCATCGACCTGCACGATGGCAAAGTTGCCATCCTCGACTACAAAAGCGGCAAATCGCACAGCACCTGCTTTTCAGAAATCGGGGAGCTCTTCACCGATGTCGAAAAGAAGCACATCTTCCAGCTTTTCATCTATATGCTTTTGTACAAATACCGTAATAGGGAGGATTTCCCAGCCGACCGTTTTCCGGACACGGACCTCGAAGCCGGCATCGTCTATCTGCGCGACACGCTGAAAGGGGAAAATGCCACCCATTATGCCGAATGGAAGGAGGGGAAGAATACGGAGACATCCACTGCCGGACAGCAGCTTGAAGAATTTGAAAAAAATCTCAAATTATTGATTAAAAACCTATTAGAGGCACCCGCTTTCCAACAAACTGAAGATGCAAAGCATTGTGACTACTGCGATTATGCAGGAATCTGCCACACTTGAAAAAATTTCCGCACGAAAAAACGGCGACCATTTGGCCGCCGTTTTTTGAATAACCGCAAATTCGGTTAAATGGTGTGGTAGGGTTTCAACAGGCCCTTGCCGATCTCCACTGCCTCTTCGTTCTTGGGAATGAGGTGATGGTGACGTTCCGGCAGGGATTTTTCCAAACCCTTGTGGAGCATTTCGGGGGTAACCAAGGGTTTCACCTTGAGGAAACCGCCGAGGATAATCATGTTGAACAGCTTGGAGATACCCAGTTCGCTGGCCTTGTCGGCAGCGGCCACCTGATAGATGTTGATATCTTTGCGGGTGGGATGGTGGGAAATTCCGTTCGGATCGTAAATCAGCAAGCCGCCAGGCTTCACTGCTGACTCGAACTTGTCCATAGACTGCTGGTTAAGGATGATGGCGGTGTCGAACTGGTTGAGGTACGGGGAGCAGATGCGCTCGTCGCTCAAAATAACCGTGACATTGGAGGTGCCGCCACGCATTTCCGGGCCGTAGGACGGAAGCCAGCTGACTTCCTTGTCCTGCATGATGCCGGCGTATGCCAAAATCTTACCCATTGAGAGTACGCCCTGGCCGCCGAAGCCTGCTATAATAATTTCTTCTGTCATTTCTTTTTGATTTTAAGGTTATTATTTACTTCTCAATGAGAAACGGGTTTCATTGGGTTGGTCGAAAGTGGCCACTCTTTCAATGAACTTGGGATCGAACTTGCCGTCCACCTTCATATCGCCGAGCGGGAAGAACTTGAGGGTGTTCTCTTCCATCCACTTGTTGGCCTGCACGGGGGTCATCTTCCAGCCGGAGTTGCAGTTGGAGGTCACTTCGACGAAGGAGACGCCCTTGTTGAGCTTCTGGTTCTCGAAGGCCATACGGATGGCTTTCTTGCACTTGCGGGCGAGAGCCGGCGTATAGACCGCCTGACGGGTCACGTAGTAGGTGCCGGGCAGCTGGGCCAGCATCTCGGTGAGGCGCATCGTGTGTCCCATGATTTCGGGGTCACGGCCGTAGGGGCAGGTCACGGTCTCCATACCCTCGAGGGTGGTGGGAGCCATCTGACCGCCGGTCATACCGTAGATACCGTTGTTGATGAAGATCATGGTGATGTTCTCGCCGCGGTTGCAGGCGTGCATCACTTCGGCGCAACCGATGGAGGCCAAGTCTCCGTCGCCCTGATACGAGAACACGAAGGTCTCGGGACGGAGGCGCTTGATGGCGGAGGCGCACGCCGGTGCACGACCGTGGGCGGCTTCCACGAAGTCAACGTCGAAATAGTTGTAAGCCAGAACGGAGCAGCCGACGGGTGAGATACCCACGACATTGTCCTGGATGCCCATCTCCTCGATCACTTCGGCGATGATTCTGTGAACCACACCGTGACCGCAGCCGGGGCAATAGTGCATGATGGCATCCGTGAGAACCGGAGTGCGTTTGTACACTAAGTTTTCGGGTTTGATGATATCTTCTCTTGTCATAATTTCAATACATTAATTATTTAACCATTTTTTTCAAAGCATCGAAGATTTCGACGGGGGTCGGGATGACACCACCGTAGCGGCCGTAATGCTCAACGGGCACGTTGCAGCCGACGGCGAGTTTCACGTCTTCGATCATCTGGCCGGCGTTCATCTCCACGCTGAGGATCTTCTTCATGCGGCCGCCGATTTCGCCAACGGCTTTGGTCGGGAAGGGCCACAGGGTGATCGGGCGCACGAGACCTACTTTGATGCCTTCGGCGCGAGCCAGCTCGATGGACTTCATACAGATACGGGCTGCGGAGCCGTAAGCCACGAACAGGTATTCAGCGTCGTCGCACTGGATGGCTTCGTAGCGGGCGTCCTCTTCCTCGCATTTGCGATATTTGGCCTGGATGCGGTCGTTGATAGCCTCTTGTTTGAGAGCTTCCAGTTCAAGAGAAGTGACGATGCGGTGTTTGCCGGTGGAGCGATGTCCGGTGGCAGCCCACGGGCAGTTCTTCTCGATGTACTCGTTGGTCCAACGCGGCTTGTAGTCGTCCACCATCACTTTTTCCATCACCTGGCCGATGACACCATCGGAAAGGATGGCGACGGGGTTACGGTATTTGAAAGCGAGGTCGAAGCCGAGTTCCACGAAGTCGTACATTTCCTGCACGGAGGCGGGGGCGAGGGTGATCAGACGGTAGTCACCGTGACCGCCGCCCTTGGTGGTCTGGAAGTAGTCGGACTGTGAGGGCTGGATGGTGCCGAGACCTGGGCCGCCACGCACGACATTGACGCAGAGGGCGGGAAGTTCAGCGCCGGCGATATAGGAAAGACCTTCCTGCATCAGGGAGAAACCCGGGGAGGAGGAGGAGGTCATCACTCGTTTGCCAGCAGCGGCACCGGCATAAACCATGTTGATGGAGGCGAGCTCACTTTCGGCCTGGAGGACGACCATACCTGTGGTCAGGTAGGGACGCTCAGCCATCAGATGCTCAAGAACCTCACTTTGGGGCGTAATCGGGTATCCGAAGTATCCGTCGCAACCGCAGCGGATAGCGGCTTCTGCAATGGCCTGATTACCCTTCATTAATTTTAATTCTTTTGCCATTTTAAAGATGTTTAATTGTTAATTTGTTGATTTTAAAACTGATAAAACGAAAAAGGCCACCCTTATTCCTTTGCACGGTAAACTTCGATGACGCCGTCGGGGCAGATGACTGCGCAGCTGGCGCATCCGATGCAAGCATCCTCATTTACCATTTCAAGGTAGTTGTAACCTTTCGCATTTACGTGTTTGGAAAGCGCGATGCAGCTGTTCGGGCATCCGGTGATGCACACGGCACAACCTTTGCACTTTTCCGTGTCAATGACTAAAGCTCCTTTAAATGCCATAATGTTTTGAATTTAAGTTTTTAATAGGTTGATTATCAATTTTTTGGTTTTTCACACAACAAGGCCGCTAAAGTACGAAAAATATTTGGAATATTGTTACTCATTTGAAAGATTTGTTGCTCACTGCGTTCGCATTTGGCAGGCTTGCGCCTGCATTTTTGATTTTGGCTCACTGCGTTCGCGTTCAGGCAGGCTTGCGCCTGCATTCTTGATTTTGCTCACTGCGTTCGCGTTCAGGCAGGCTTGCGCCTGCATTCTTGATTTTGCTCACTGCGTTCGCATTTGGGTCCGCTGACGCGGACATTTGAAAAATTTTTTGATGAACGATGAACCTTTGCGAAAGTTATTTGTTAATAGTATGTAAAAAAATACAATTATGGCGACTTGGACAAAATTTGAAGACCTTCCTATCTGGTTGGAATCAAGAGAATTATCTAAAGAAATATATAGAATCACAAAAAACGATGCGTTTTCCAAAGATTTACGATTTGTCAGTCAGATTCGAGCTTCTTCGGGTTCTGTTATGGACAACATTGCTGAGGGTTTTGAAAGGAGGGGAAACAAAGAATTCATTCAATTTTTATACATAGCTAACGGTTCCTGTGCCGAAACTCGAAGCCAAATTCACCGAGCTTTCGACTGTCTTTATATATCTAAAGAGGAATATGACGTTCTCGTATGTAAGCTTATCAATCTTTCTGTTTCCATCCATCACTTCATCAACTATCTGAAAAATTCTGAATACAAAGGCCAAAAATACAAACCATAAAGCACCACAATACACCAATCTCTCAAATCTTCAAATCTCTCAAATCTTTTGAATCTCTCAAATCTTTTGAATCTCTCAAATCTTTTGAATCTCTCAAATCTTTTGAATCTCTCAAATCCATAAATCTTTCAAAAATCACAAAAAAAATCAAATTTCCGTTACAATCTCCGAAATAATTTTGTACTTTTGCCGCTCGTAAAATTTTATGTTTAACCAAAACCAATTTATTATGAAAAAACTTTTTACCCTTTTCGCCGCAATGGTGACTTTCGTCGCCCTGAATGCCCAAAACACTGCTGACTTGGAAGTGGTTGGCTTCTCCCCCAGTCAAACTAGCACGACTCCAGTTCAGTCCATTGACCTCGGTTCTACCGATGGCCTCAGCCTATACATTCTTTTCAAGAATAATGGGCCTGCTACACCCGCTGCAAATGATACCATTCTTTTAGCAACGAGCATAAATGGTGAAATGGTTCCTGCTGCCTCATTAATGGCATTGGGGGCACAACTTGCATCCCTCCCGCTTAACACCACAGTACCGCTTGGTGCTCAAGGAGGCACAATCCTCACCGCCGACCAGATGAACGATATGGTAGGAGAAGGTTCTTTTGAGCTGTGTATGACTGTTTACCTCTTTGGTGAAACCACTGATGACAATGCAGCCAACAACACCGCTTGTGTTACCATCAACCGCGGTACCACTGGCATCAACGAACTCGAAGGTGAAGTGAACGTCTATCCGAATCCTGCCACCACCGTTATCAACATCGACAACGCCGAAGGTGCCCAGATTTCCGTCTATGACCTCAGCGGCCGCATGGTCAGCAACGTGGAGAGCGCTTCCGCCAACCAGACCATCGACGCTTCCAACCTCGCCAAGGGCATGTACATCGTCCGCATCGCCAATGGTAACAACGTCATCACCAAGAAAGTCAACGTTGTGAGATAATCACAACTCCTTAAAGCCCTAATATGAAAAACGCGGTCCGAAGGATCGCGTTTTCTATAAGGACTTTTCAATATTTATACAACTACCCCGCACTACGTGCACCCCTTCTTCAAAAGAAGGGGAATTTTTTTATGCGCTATTTAGTAGCCTCGAAGAAATCGATCTCCTTCTGCAAGTTCTTGGGCAGGTTGTTCACACAGTGGTGGCACTTCATCTCCAAGGTGTACATGCGGCCGATGCAGTAGTTGGAGTGCTTGCAGCCGCTGCGTTCTTCGCCCGCTGCAAGCTTGTTGATGAAGTCGGTGTCGTGTACCAACGCACGCGCCATCTGCAATCCGTCGAAACCGGCATCCAGCACCTCCTCCATCTTGGCCTTGGAAATCAGACCACCCACATACACGAGGGGCAGACTGAGCTGTGCGCGGAACTTCTTGGCATCCTCCAAGAAATAGGCCTCCTTGAACGGCACTTCGGGAATCATCAGCTTGCCGAATAGCCGCACGCCGATCTTGAGCCACCAGAACTTCCACGGATCCATGTAGTGAGTGAGGGTTTTGTAGGGCATACAGCCGCGCATCACCGCCATCGGGGCCTTGCTCACGAAACCGGCCGTCAGCACCAACGCGTGGGCGCCGAGCCGTTCCAGCTCCTTCGCCACTTCAATGCACTCGTCGATGCCCAAACCGCCCTTGAAACCGTCGTACATGTTGGTCTTCACAAAAACGGCCATGTCGTCACCCGCCGCCTTCATCACCTCGTTCATCACCAAGCGCATGAACGTCATCCGCTGGTTGAGGTCGCCGCCGAACTTGTCGCGGCGGTGGTTGGTATAGGGCGACAGGAACTGGCTGATGAGGTAGCCGTGGCCGGCGTGGATCTCCACCGCGTCGAAACCGGCCTTGCGGGCCAGATTAACGGAATTGCCGAAATCCTTGACCAAGCCGTAGATCTCCTGCTCTTTCAGCTGGCGGACGAAGGTGGGAGAATACATATTGAAACCGCCGGAAGCGCCCACCGGCATCTGTCCGCACGTGCTGCGGTGCGTCATGTTGCCGCAATGTCCCAGCTGGATGGAGGCCTTCGCACCTTCCGCGTGGATGGCATCCGTGAGTTTCTTCAGGTCAGGGATGATCTCCTCCCGCATCCACAGCTGCCCGTCGAAAGAGACGCCGCTGCGGTTCACAGCCGCGTACGCGATGGTGGTCATGCCGATGCCGCCCTTAGCGACAGCGGTGTGGTAGTTGAACAGATCCTGCGACGGCTTGTTGCCGTAGCACATATTTTCAAAAGCGGCGGAACGGATGGTGCGGTTCCTTAATGTGAGCGGTCCGAAAGTGACCGGCGTGAAAATTTTCGATTCTGCCATACAATATTATATATAGTGTGAAAAGTCACAAATGTAGATAACGGGAATTTGGCGGCTATATTGTACTTTCAGTAAAAAGTATAAGGTAGAAAGTAAAAAGTATGAGGTTGCTTTCGCACAAGCCCCTCTTCAAACCTCCTGCCTATTTTAACTTATCACCTATTACCTGATACCTATCACCTATTACCTGATACCTTTTACTGATATTCCGGCATATCCTCCAAATAGGTAATCTTTTCCGTTTCAAAGTCTATCTGGAAGAAGAAGTGCTGCCGGCCGTTGCTGACAGCGATGTAGGGGGCGCGAAGGGTTTTGTTGTACCGTCCCACCTGCTCCACCACCGTCTGTGTCAGCTCCACCTGCGGGGCCTTGCACTCGATGACGAGCCACGGTGCACCCGCACGGTCGAAGACCACCAAATCATAGCGGCGCGTGAGCCCATTGACCGTAATCTGCCGCTCCACCGAAAGGTGCGATTCGGGGATCCTTTTTTGCGAAACCAGAAAGTGGATGAGATACTGCCGCACCTTCTCCTCCTCGGTGAAAGGAATCCATTTCTTGCGGATGATATCAAACACTTCCGTCCGGCCACCGTTCTGTCGTTGCTTAATCATAACTGCCTACAAAAACGAGGTGCAAAATTACGAATTAGTTTATAAAGTTTGAAAGTATGAAGGTGTGAAAGTATGAAGGTGTGAAAGTATGAAGGTGTGAAAGTATGAAAGTGTGAAGGTTCTGCTTTTTAACTTTCTCACTTTTTAACTTTCTCACTTTTTAACTTTCCCACTTTCTAACTTTCTCACTTTTTAACTTTCCCACTTTCTAACTTTCTCACTTTTTAACTTTCCCACTCCTTCTTTCCACCTTCCAGTTCTCAATTTTCAGTTCTCAATTTTCAGTTTTTTCGTATTTTTGCCGCCTTATTTTTCAACCTCAAATAAATGGATAAAAACACGATTATCGGGCTGTTACTCATCTTCGGAATGTTGATGGGATACAGCTTTTATGCCACAAACAAGGCGAAAAAGGCGAATGAGGCGAAAGCCAAGGCGATTGCGGAACAGCAGGCGCAAATTCAGGAGGACGTGGAAATGGCCGCACAGGCCGCTGCCGACAGCACTACCGCCGACACGCTCCAACCTCAGCCCTCCTCCCCTGCCCCCACCGCCCAAAGCTTCGGTTGCTTCGGTTATACCGATGAAACCCAAACGGCTGACTATGTCGTCAATACGAAGGTGGCGCAGTATCATTTCGCCCGCACCGGCGGCTACGTCACCCGCATCGAATACCCCGACATCTACCGTTATACGCCCAAAGATCAGCCCAAAGAAAAACTGGTGCTATTCGACAACGGCAGCACCAAGATGGGGTTCGACTTCAAACTGCCGGACTATACCGTCATCAACACCAGCGACCTGTACTTCACCGCCTCCACCGACACCCTCGATGTGACGGGCGAGGAAGAACAAACGCTCTCGTTGCGGGTCTATCCCTACCTAACGGGCGACTCCGCCGCGTCCAACGCCCTCGACACGGCCAGCTACTTGGAATTCCGCTACACGTTCCGTCCCGACGACTACCGCTTCGACTACACCGTGCGCTTCGTCAACCTGTCGAATTACATCTATAAAAACCGCCGCGAGTTCGACCTTTTGTGGAATGCCGACATCAACAACGTGGAGAAGAACTACGACTACGAGCGCGACGCCACCACCCTCTACTACATGGACAATCTGGACGATGTCGATAACCTCAACGAGCGCAATTCCGACTCCAAAGACCTGACCACCAACCTCAAATGGGTGGCTTTCAAACAGCAGTTCTTCACCTCCATCCTCATTGCAAAAGAGGAATCTTTTAAGAAAGGACATCTTGAGGTGGAGCTTCCGAAAGAGGAGCAGCGCCCGCTCATCAAAAAGATGACCGCCGACCTTTCGTTCGAGGTGCCGAACTTGGACGACGGGGCGTACGATATGAGCCTCTACATCGGCCCCAACCAGTACAAGCTGCTGGAGCCTTACGATATGAACCTTGAAAAACTGGTGCCACTCGGCTGGGGATTCTTCCTGCTCCATTGGATTAACCGCGCCGCCGTCATCCCGATTTTCAACTGGTTGGAAGCCTACGGCCTCAGTTACGGTATTATCATTCTGATACTCACCATCATCATCAAGATTGTGCTGCTGCCGATTGCGTACAAAACCTATATGTCATCGGCCAAGATGCGCGTCTTGAAACCGGAAATCCAGGAACTCAACGAAAAATATCCGAAGCAGGAGGATGCGATGAAAAAGCAACAGGCCACGATGAACCTGTACAAACGGGCCGGCGTGAGTCCGATGTCGGGCTGCCTGCCGATGCTCCTGCAAATGCCGATCCTTATCGCCATGTTCCGGTTCTTCCCGTCGGCATACGAACTGCGCCAGCAGCCGTTCCTCTGGGCGGAAGACCTCTCCACCTACGACTCCATCCTCGACTTCGGCTTCAACATCCCGTTCTACGGCGACCACGTCAGCTTGTTCACCCTGCTGATGACCATCGCCACCCTCGTCTATACGTGGCTGAACAACAAGATGATGTCCGCCGGCAACGACCAGCAGATGAAGTCGATGAAGATCATGATGTACCTGATGCCCATCCTCTTCCTCGGCATGTTCAACAGCTTCTCCGCCGCCCTCACCTACTACTACCTGTTAGTGAACCTCATCACCTTCTTCCAAATGTGGCTGTTCCGTGTGCTGATCAATGAAGACAAACTGCGCCAGCAGCTCCTGACCAACATGAGCAAGCCGGTGAAGAAGTCGAAATGGCAGATGAAGATGGAAGAGCTTGCCAAACAGCAGCAGCAGTTAGCCAAGCAACAACAAAAAGGCAGAAAGTAATTTATCAACCCGGTTTTCTCACGAAGATGAAGCAGTTCAAGCATTTTATCACGGAAGTCAGCGGCCTTCAGTACGTTTACGACAACGTCAAGGTCTGCTCTTCGTTGGGGAAAGGCTTACTGCTGCACCAGCTGCCGTGTACGAAGCCGGAGCTGCTCCGTGAGGAGTTAGACAAGACGGAACGCCATATCCGTTTCTTGCAGCAATATCCCGATGCCGTCCGCAATTTGGTGGGTGCATTGCACACCCTCAACGACATCCGCCAGACCATCCTGAACCTCCGCTATCTGCGGGTTTTAGACGACATCGAACTGTACGAAATCAAGAAGTTCGCCCTCAATTCCCAGTACATTCTCCGGCTGATGCAGGAATCGGAGTACGAGGATTTGCATCTGCATGACCTGTCGAAAGTGGTGCAGACGTTGGATCCGGAAGGCAGCCGCATCGCCCACTTCTACATCTATTCTGTATATGATGACGAATTGGCGGCATTGCGCAAGCAGATCCAGAATACGGAAGATGCGGAACCTCGGGAGGAACTGACGTACAAGGCGTTGCAGATTGAGGACAGGGTTCGTCAGAAGCTGACAGAGATTCTTCATCCCTATTGGAAAAGCATCGAGGAGAACCTGCATCGGATTGCCGAACTCGACCTGCTGAACGCCAAGGCGCAGATGGCCGTGGAGTGGGGGCTCTGCCGTCCCGTCATTTCGGAAACGAAGACATCATACAAAGGACTTTTCCAGCCGGAAGTGAAGCATCTTTTGGAAGAGCGCGGGGAGACGTTTCAGCCCGTTAATCTGGAGCTCCGTCCGGAGCCGTGCCTGATCACGGGCGCGAATATGTCGGGAAAGACCGTGGTGCTCAAGTCGTTATGTCTGGCACAACATCTGTTCCAGTTCGGTTTTTTCGTACCTGCAGAAGCTGCGGAAATCATGCTGATGGACGAGGTCTTCTGTATCATTGAAGACGCGCAGTCGGAAAAGCACGGGCTTTCGTCGTTTGCGGTGGAGGTGCTGAACATCAACCGCATCATCGAGAGTGCCAAGTCGGGCCGGCGGGTGCTGGCGCTGGTGGATGAGCTGGCGCGCACGACGAACCCCGAGGAGGGCAAGCGGATTGTGAACGCCTTCGTGCTGATGATGCAGAAGTACGCCGTGATGTCGGTCGTCACCACGCACTACGGCGGGGTGGCGGCAAAGTGCCGGCGGCTGCGGGTCAACGGTCTGCGGGTGGACCAAGTCACCGACGGCATCACGCCGGGCAACCTCTCCCGCTACATGGACTACACGCTGGTGGAGACCACTTCGGACGAGGTGCCGGAAGAGGCGCTCCGCATCGCCGAGATTTTCAACGCCGACAAGGAGTTTTTGGAGTTGGCTCGCTGACGCTCGCATTGGGTTCGCTTCGCTCACATTTTTGATTTTGTTCGCTGACGCGAACATTTGGGCGGGCTAGCGCCCGCATTTTGGAGACTTCGACACCGCGCCATATTTCTGTGAGTTTTGATTTATTTGCACTCACCTCGGAGAGGTGATATCTTCTTAACCCCAGATAAGGCCGTTAGGCCGCAATCTGGGGAGCGGAGGCCTCGTGTGTCTGCCCGCGGCACGGGCGGTGAGTACGGAAAAGCGGGGCGGGTGCTGCCGCGGAAAAGAGGGGGATGGAATTACAAAAACGGTCTATTCTAATAATGACGCTGCGAATTCTCCTTAATACGACATTCCTGAAATAGAAAATCAAAAAGGTCATATATTTCCTGGCCTGCATCATTTGTAAGGAATGCCTTGAACCCGTTGTCGGTCTTCCTCTCAATCAGCCATTGAGCTCCGTCCAACACCTCTGCATTATATATACGCGGTTGCTCATCAAGACGGACTTTTTCAAAATGTTTTAAAAATTGCTCATATTGTGCGGGAGTTAGGGATAACTCACCCTTTTTCAATGAATAGTTTTTCTTTTCGGGATTGTCTGAATTATACTTCGTTTCAAGGATTTTCCACACGATAGTCACCTTATTTTTGTCTTTGCTTATCCGGAAGGAGACAACAGGGTGAAAGGACGGGAAAAAGGTACATCGAAATACCTCCTGATTGTCCTGTAAAGTCATGTCATACAAAACAGGCTCCTGCATACGTTTTAAGTCACGGGAAAAAGCCGACACCCAGAAGTACGATGTCGGTGCACTCATGAGATAGTCGATGCCCGCATCGAAGGTACTGTCTTTATTACAATTGATAAAATACGAATAAGGGAAATGAACTCCTTTTACTGTGTCATACGGCAATTCGACCAATGGGTTATGCGGCTGGTGCAGGTACTGTTCCAGTTGGAGAATCGGCATGTAAATCAGCAGAAAAATATCGGTGGCAGGATTCAGCCGCACCGTTCGATAAAAGTACTTCAGCGCACTGTCGGCAGGGTTATGCACCACAGGACTGTGATCTGGGAAACTGTCTTCATAGTAATATGAAAGCCAGTCCATATCCGAGGGCTTGCCAGCGTTTTCCAATACATATTCCCAATAATAGTATTTTCCAAGCCACAGGTTGGTCTCCACATTGTTTGGATGTGACATAAAATCCTGATACCTCTCATTTATTTGCTCCCAACGGGCTCTATCCCGTTCTGTTTCAAGGATAGGGCTGCCATAGTTCACCCCTTCATTCTGTGCGGGCAAAGAAATTGTGATCCACACCAATAGAAGGGCAACGGATGTGCCGTACCAACTATTTATGCCACCTGTTTTGGGAAAAAGCATCTATATTTGTTTTCTTGGCAAAAGTACAAAAAAAAGGAAACTGAAAATTGAAAACAGAAATCTCGTACTTTTGCCACCGTTTTCTTCACCCATCCGTTGGTACAATAAATGAAAAGAAAGTAAGTTATCATACTATGAAAAAAATCATCCTCTCCATACTGACACTATTCATCGCCACGGCGCTCGCGGCCCAGCCCGCCGGCAGCAAACTGCTCAGCAGCAGCGAGAAAACGACCACCGTACAAAAAATCAAGAACCAGTCGGTGAGCCTGAAAACCCTGAAGGTGAATTTCACACAGGAGAAAACTTCCAAACTCTTCACCGACAAGGTGGTGTCGAAGGGCAATATGACGTACAAGAAGAGCAATATGCTCCGCTGGGCCTACACCTCACCTAAAACCTACGCCATCATCCTGAACAAGAAGGGCGCGTTCTTCAAGAACGAGAAGGGATCCGTCCAGAACAAGATGATTGAGGGGCTTTGCAAGCTGCTGCTCCGCACCATCAATGGCGACGGGCTCGTCGAAAGCAACGGTTTCACCACCTCCTATTACCGCTGCGCCGACCAGTCGCTGCTGGTGCTGATGAAACCCACCGACAAGACAATGAAGGAGATGTACACCTCCATCGAGGTCTATCTGGACCCGACCTCGCTGATGGCGACGAAGGTGAAGCTGAACGAAAAGAAAGGCGATGTCACCAACATCACGTTCAGCAACCACAAGAAAGACATCGCCATCGCGGATTCCGAATTTGACGAATGACATAAAAAAACAACGGCGGACCCCTCCGCCGTTGATAACCATTAACCTTTAATGATACGTAAAGGATTTTTCATCCTTTTGTTGTTCGATGAGGTTTTACGCCCCCGATTTCAAAATGTTACAAAAAAAATCAAAAAATTTTACGTATCTGCAATAAGATACAAAAAATGGATAGAAAATGTTGCCTTGAAATCCCGAAATGTCGTACCTTTGCCGCTCGTTTGAATCAAAATAAAAACAACATAAATTTATGAATATGAAAAAGTTATTATTAATCCTCGTGTGCGCCATGCTCGCAAGTTGCGGCCACACTTCAAAAGCACAAAACGAAATGAAAGACATGACCGAAGACCAGAAAATGAGTTACGCCCTCGGCGTGAACAGCGGAGACCAGTTCCGCAACCTTGGCCTGAACATTGATTTTGACCTCTTTATGAAAGGAATCAAGGACGGGATTGCCAACAGCAACCAGTTCTCGCAGGAAGAGATGCAGGCCGCTTTCGCCTACCTTGAAATGCAAGCCCGCGCCAATCAGGACAAAGCCATGAACGATGAAAAAGCCGCAGGTGCCGCCTTCCTCGCCAAGAACAAGAACGAAAAGGGCGTGATGGTGACAGAATCCGGCCTCCAGTACAAAGTGATTACGGAAGGCAAGGGCAAGAAGCCCCTCGCCACCGACAAAGTGAAAGTGCACTACAAGGGCACTCTTCTCGACGGCACCGTTTTCGACTCCTCCTACGACCGCGGCGAACCCATCACCTTCCCGCTTAACGGCGTGATCAAGGGCTGGACCGAAGGCCTCCAGCTGATGAGCGAAGGCTCCAAGTACATCCTCTATATCCCCTCCGACCTCGGCTACGGCGACAGAGGTGCCGGTGCCCAGATCAAACCTGGCGCTACGCTGATTTTTGAAGTCGAATTATTGGAAGTCAATCCCGCCAACTAATTGTGAAAAAACTATTTATTACCCTTATATCCGTTCTGCTGCTGGTGTCGTGCCAGCAGCAGAATTCGTCTGTGGCCGACAGCAGTTTCTATACGGGCGAAGATTCCTACGGCAGAACTGTCGTCATCAAAGAGGAGCCGAAACGCATCATCTCCCTCTCGTCGTCCATCACCGAAATTGCCTTTTTGCTCAACGCGGGCGACAAACTGGTCGGCGTTTCCGATTTCTGCGAATATCCGCCGGAAGTGGAGAAGATTCCGAAGGTCGGCAAGCTGCTGAACATCAACGTGGAGACCTTGCTGGCACTGCATCCAGACCTCGTGCTCATTACCTCGCACGTCACCAAGGAGGATGTGGCCAAAATCGAGAATGCCGGCATTCCCGTCTTTTCCGTGAAGGCGGAAGACAACATTGAGGGACTTTTTTACACCATTGATATGCTGGGCGTTATCCTCAACCGACAGGAGGAGGCCGCCGCCCTCGCCGCCGACTACCGCCACAAAATAGACTCTCTCCAGCAGAACCGTCCGGAAGCCACGAAGAGCGTCTATTACGTCGTCGGCTTCGGCAAGACCGGCGATTTCACTGCGCCGGGCAACAGCTACATCCACGACATCATCACGCTCGCGGGCGGACGCAACATCGGCGAAAACCTCGACACGTGGAGCGTGAACCGCGAACTCCTCTTCGAGCAGGATCCCGACCTCATCTTCATCCGCGAAGAGGACCTCGAAACCTTCTGCAAAACCCATCCTTACACCAAGCTCACCGCCGTGAAGGAACACCGCGTCTATCCCATCAACACCGGCTGGATCGATACCCCCTCGCCGCGCAATATGCTGGCGATTGAATATATCCACAAGGTTATAGGGTATAGGGGTCAGGTTTCAGGGGTCAGATAATAGAAAAAATAATACCTATTAGGAACCCCGTAGGGGTGAAAGATTTTAGGCGGGTCGCGTCAGCACCCGCATTTTAAAAAGAAATACAGAGTAACCCCGTAGGGGTGATATGATTTTAGGCAGGGCGCGTCAGCACCCGCATTATAAAAAAGAAAACAGGCAATCATGAAATTCCGATGGTTGGTATGGTTGTTTTTGTTGCCAGCGGCGTTATGCCACGGGCAGACAAACCTGTACCTTGAGCCGTCGGTGCGGGTGGGGCGGGTGATTCCCAATGCCTCCAATACGAGTTTTTTGTCGCACGTCTCCACCTACGGGGGCGAGCTACGCCTTGGTCACCAAACCACCGGAAAGCACGATTGGGAGCGGCTTTTCAACTACCCCGAATATGGTCTGTGTCTCCGTTACGCCCATTTTGACACCACGATGTTCGCCGAAACCGCCGCCCTGTTCGCCTACTACAACGGCACCATCTGGCGCAACCACCGCTGGACGTTCCATTACCAGTTCGGTGTCGGTGTGTCCTATTGGTCGAACCCGTACAATGAGGTGACGAACCCAGCAAACCGCTTCATCGGTTCGCACTTCAACGCCCACATCGACCTTGCCCTCGGCATTGACTGCCGTCTTACGCCGCAGGTGGCGCTGACGTTGCGGGCCAACTTCTCCCACTCGTCAAATGCAGCGCTGAAGCTGCCGAATATGGGCATCAACCCGCTGTCGGGTGCGATCGGGGTAAAATGATACCTTGGGTTTTTCATGGCGGCACCGCGACACCAACTTCGTGAAAAAGAACAGTTTCTATGTGTCGGTGAGTGCCGGCACGAGGCAGTCGAAAAAGGATGCGGTGGTACAGAACGGCGCGGCGGGACCATACTACTTCGGCATGTCGTTACATATCGGCTATATGCGGCAGCCACACCCGAAGTTCCGTTACGGCGGCGGCTTCGACATCAACTTCAGCGGAGAGCTGAGCCGCCATTTGCCCCCGGAGCAGCGGCGTCCGGGCAAGTACATCAATGAGGCCGCCTTTGTGGCCTTTGAGGTGCTGTACGGGCGGCTGGTGCTCCATCTCAGCGGGGCGGTCTATCTCAATAGGGCCTTCGGGTACTACACCCCGTTTTACGAGCGTGCGGGACTGCGTGTCCTGTTGGGCAAGAACCGCAACCATTTCGTGGGGGCGGCCGTCAAGGCGCACGCCGGCTCCGTCGATTACCTTGAATGGACCTACGGCTGCCACTTCGTTTCATTCGGCGATAAACGGAAATGACGATAGAGACGCGGTGCACCGCGTCTCTACAGGGTGCATAAAGGCGCCCTCCTATTTTACGTACGTTTTCAGAAATTCCGTCAGTGCTTGCATGGCGCGGCCGCGGTGACTGATGGCGTTTTTGGAGGCTTCGTCCATTTCGGCGAAGGTTTTGTTAAAACCGATGGGGCGGAAGATCGGGTCATAGCCGAAACCGGCGGTTCCGCGCTGTTCGGTGATGATTTCGCCATCCACACAACCTTCAAAGAAGTACTCCTTGCCGTCAAGGATGAGGGCGACGACGGTTTTGAAGCAGGCCTTACGGTTGGCGACACCCTCCATTTCGGACATCACCTTCCGGATATTGTCCTGGAAGCTGCACGCGGGACCTGCGTAACGGGCGGAATAAACACCGGGGCGACCGTCAAGCGCCTCGATTTCCAATCCAGTGTCATCGGAAAAGCAATTGACACCATATTTGTCATGGACATATTCCGCTTTTTGTCGGGCATTACCCAACAAAGAATCAGCTGTTTCGGGAATATCCTCGAAACAGCCGAGTTCTGCAATACCTTTCACGACACAAGAAGCACCTGCGATGGCAACTGCTTCCTGAAGTTTGTGCTGGTTATGTGTTGCGAAGAACAACTCCATCGCACACGTTTTCGTGAAGATTAGGCGTTGGCGCCTTTGATTTCGATGGCCTGCTTATCTCTGTAGTAACCGCATTCAGGGCATACTCTGTGGGTAAGGATGGCGGCACCGCAGTGGCTGCAAGTGGTCAGCGTGGGGGCGGTGATGAAATCGTGCGCTCTTCTCTTGTCTCTTCTCATTGCTGAGTGTCTTCTTTTCGGATGTGGCATAACTATCTTTAATTTAAGTGATTAACTTTGTTTGATATTTTTCAGGGCTTCCCAACGCGGGTCAATTTCATCCTTATCGGCTTCGTGCGGGGTCAGCTCTTCCAATTTTTTCATTATTTCCGGAT
This sequence comes from uncultured Bacteroidales bacterium, assembly GCA_947169105.1. Lineage (GTDB taxonomy): Bacteria > Bacteroidota > Bacteroidia > Bacteroidales > WCHB1-69 > UBA1756. The sequence continues at coordinate 47,018 of CAMVOL010000001.1, forward strand.
TGCAGGTGGAATTCCCATTTTCATCATCGGGGTGGAGGATGCGCGTGGGGAGTGCCAAGGAGATGGATTCATAAACAAAATGGAACAAATCCAGTTCATAAGTGTTCTCATTCACGATCCACAAATTGTCCTCCTCTTCGGATTCTTCAATCCACGGCATCAGTTTCACGACCAGATTATCAGTGAAGTCCAAGTCAATATTGACCGGTTCCATACAGCGGTCACACGGAAGGGTAACACTACCCTTGAAATGGAAGTCCAATGTGATGATTTTGTCAGAAACGTCCATCAAAATCTGCAATTTCACATCGCCGTCCTGCAAATCGGGAATCTCTGCAAGTTCAAAGAACGTCTTATCGCAATCTATTGGATATGAATGTTTTCCAGCTTCAACGCCCGAAATTCGGAGCTTAAATTCCTCTCTTTTTTCTTTGCTGTTCACCTTCAATAAATTGGGCTGCAAATATACTGCTTTTTTTATGTCGGAAAAGGGTGTCCGACATATTTTTCTAAAAAAAACAAAACGGGGATACGGAATCCGCATCCCCGTAAGGAAATCTGCATTTTTTTGCTATTGGATGACAACTCCGGTCACACTGATAATCTGGCTGGGATTGCTCGGTGAGTTGGAGATCACTTCAACGGTGGCGTTCTGTTTGCCCCTGCGGTTCTGGGCCTTGAAAGTGAGTTCAAGGTTGGCGGATTGTCCGGGAGCGATTTCCATTGCGGACATCCTATAGGAGAGGGCCGGCATGCTGGAATCTATCTTACGGATAATCAAGGGAGTTCTACCATTATTGGTGATTTTGATTGTTTCATTCACCGCAGTGTTTTGGGCGACAGTGTCAAATTTGAAGGCCGTCTTGTCAAAACTGATCTTCGGAGCCTTTTCCAAATCCTTTTGACTCATCTTGGAGAAGTCCTCCACAAGATTAACGTTGAAATACAAATATTTGCGGGGTTCAAGTGTATCATCCGTAACAATAACGGCACGGTCTTTGAGGTTGCCCCATGCGTTGCGCTTCGTACCATCGTATTTGAGGACAATGTAACCTTCATGATCGGCGGGAATGGACGGACCGAAGCTGCGACCTACTTCCTGAATGTACTCCGGAAGCTCAAGGTTGACGCTGGTGGCACGACCGTTTTCGTAGAAACTGCGAATCTTGAAGGTGTCAATATGGCTGCCCGTATTTTTCACTTGGAAGCGGACAGTGGCTTCTTTCACGCGCACCTCGCCACGACCGGATTTGTAACCGGCAATCTCATATTTTGTGGGGGGGCGTTTGATGACATTACCCTTGATAAAGATAATGTATGGATTGGTCTGGTTCGGTTCGTTGGTGGAAACCTTGATGTTCTTGTTGAACTGGCCAGGACGTCCCCACGGATCGTAAGTGGCGTCAATAAAGCCGGTCTGACCGGGCTGAACCGCCTCTTTGGTGTAATTGGCAGCCGTACAACCACAGCCGGGTTTCACACGGGTGAGCACCAATGCGCTATCACCGACATTCTTGAAAGTGAAACGGGCCGTAACCTTGCCACCTTCCTCATGAATGTCACCAAATTCGTGCGTCTTCTTTTCAAATTCAATCCGCGGTTGGGCCATCGCAAACAAGACAGCCACCATCATCACTAATGATAAAAATCCTTTTTTCATTGTGCTATAAGTTTTTACGTTTAAATATCCAGTTTTTTAAAACGGCGGCAAATATACTATTATTTTCTGACAATGGTTTTCTTTTTGTTTTTTTAACAGCCAACTTAATAATTGTTGTATTTTTGCCACGGATTTTAAAACGCACGCGGTACTAATCGGACGCACACAGTGCGTCCCTACAAAATAAACGGACAATATCAATAATTAAAATATCGCATAATGGAAAACAATTACGACATCGAACAGACCGTCCCTCAGCCGGACGGCAAAACCAAGAAATTCAGGTATGTGAAAGGCGAGTCGAAATCACGGAAATTTTTCCGGGTCGTTTTCGGATCCGCGCTCGGCTTCATCCTCGCATCCGTTATCATCTCCTTCCTTTCCATTCTGATGATGATCGGAATGGTGGCCGCCCTCGGCTCCTCCGATACGGAGAAAATCGAGTCCAATTCCATTTTGGAACTGACGCTCAATGACCCCATCGAGGAACGCGGCATCGAAAACCCGTTCTCTGGTATGGACATCCGCTTCTACAACAACTCCGCCACCGGTCTGGACGACATCCTCGCCTCCCTCGAAAATGCCGCCACCGACGACAAAATCAAAGGCGTCTCCCTGAAACTCAGCTCCGTGTCGGCCAGCCCCGCCACCCTTTCGGCCATGCGTGACGCCCTCCTCAAGTTCAAGGAGTCTGGCAAGTTCGTCTATGCCTACGGGAACAACTACTCACAAGGTGCCTACTACCTAGCCTCCGCCGCCGACAAGGTGTTCATCAACCCCAAAGGCGGCATTGACTTCCGCGGTCTCGCCTTCCAGATCATGTTCTATAAAGGCCTGATTGACAAGCTCGATATTGACGTTCAGGTGGTTAAGTGCGGCAAGTTCAAAAGCGCCGTCGAACCGTACCTGCTGGACAAGATGAGCGATGCCAACCGTGAGCAGCTGACCGTGCTCGGCACCTCCATCTGGAACAAGATGGTCGCCGATATGGCCAAATCCCGCAACCTCTCGATCGATGACCTCAACGCCGTCGCCGACAGCATGCTCCTCATCAAGGACTTTGAAAATGCTGTGCAACTTGGAATCGCTGATGACTTCTTCTACCCCACCCAATACCGCAACTTCCTGAAGGAAAAGCTCGGTGTAAAGGAGGACGAGACATTGAACCTCGTTTCCTTGGACACCTACCGCAAATCGTTCAAGCAGGATTTGGGCAAAGGTTCCGACAAGATCGCCATCATTTATGCCGTTGGTCAAATCAATGATGGCAAGGGCAGCAATACCACCATCGGTGACGTGACGCTCTGTCAGGAAATCCGCCGTGCCTACAAAGACAAGGACGTGAAAGCCATCGTGTTGCGTGTCAACTCGCCTGGCGGCAGCGCCCTCGCCTCCGAAATCATCTGGAACGAATTGGAGAACGCCAAGGCGGCCGGCAAGAAGGTGGTCACCTCCATGGGCGACTATGCGACTTCCGGCGGTTACTACATCTCCTGCAACTCCGACGCCATCGTGGCGGAACCCACCACACTCACCGGCTCCATCGGTGTGTTCGGCATGATTCCGAGCATACAGCGCTGCCTCGAAAGCAAGCTCGGTGTCACCCTTGACGTGGTCAAGACCAACGCCCATTCCGATTTCCTCTCCTATCGGCCGATGACCGAAGAGGAATACACCGCACTTCAGTGCAATGTGGACAAGACCTACGACACCTTCCTCACCCGTGTTTCCGACGGCCGCGGCCTCAGCAAGGCACAAGTCGATTCCATTGGGCAGGGGCGTGTGTGGTCCGGCGCCGACGCCCTCCAGCTTGGCCTCGTGGATCAGCTCGGCAACCTGAAGGACGCCATCGCTGTCGCCGCCAAGCTCGCCGGCACCGACAGTTACAAACTCGTCTATTATCCTGAAAAGAAAGAGTGGTTTGAGACTCTCTTCAACAAAGATAAAGAAGAAAAGGAGATTTCCGCCGCCGTCCGCAGCGAGCTCGGAGACCTCTACCCGACCTACAATGCACTGCAACAGATTATCAAAGCCAAAGGTGTTCAAGCCAGAATGCCGATGGAGATCACCATCGAATAGTCCATTATGTTCTACATATATTTATATGTGATGATAGCGGTGGCTGTCATCGTGTTCATCTCCCTCTATTTTGTGGAGGCTGGTTATGGAATGCTGGTGTCTTCCCGTTGGGGCAAGCTCATCAACAACAAGGTGGCGTGGTTCTTTATGGAATTTCCTATCTTTGCCGCTATGGTGGGGCTGTGGCTCTTTTCGCCGCACCGCTTTTCCATCGTTCCCCTCACCTTCTTCATCATCTTTGAGACGCACTACTTCCAGCGGGTCTTCATCTTCCCCTTTTTGATGAAAGGCAACAGCAAGATGCCCGTCGGAATCATGCTGATGGGAATGGCGTTTAATATCCTCAACGCGGCGATGCAGGGCTACTGGATTTTCTTTGAATCCTACAACGTGAACTACTCCGCTTTCGGACTGACTTACAATGACATCGAGTGGCTTTGGTCACCCTGGTTCCTTGTCGGGCTCTGCCTGTTCATCGGCGGTTTCGTCACGAACCTGCACTCCGACTACATCATCCGTCATCTGCGCAAGGATCCGACCGACACGCGGCACTACCTGCCGAAGGGCGGGATGTTCAACTATGTCACCTCGGCCAACTACTTCGGCGAACTGACGGAGTGGTTAGGATTTGCCATCCTCACGTGGTCGCTGTCGGGCCTTGTCTTCTTCATCTGGACGGCTGCGAACCTCGTGCCGCGCGCCAACACGCTGTACCACAAGTACCAAAGCGAGTTCGGTGACGAGATGAAGGGCCGCCACCTGAAACGGGTGATTCCGCTGATTTACTAAAAATTCATATTTTTTCCTATTTTTATTGTAAGATTATGACAAATTTAAAGGTATCCTTTTTGTGTTTACTAATTTTTATCTCTATTAGGAGTTCTGCCCAGGTTGATTTTTTTGACATCTCTAATCAGCAGGATGTACAAAACAGTGCTCAAATTCCTCAATATGATAGTCTCTATAATTTTGAAATATCCTCTGATGATTATTCAATTATAAGTAAAGGCTACGGAGGAAATAAAAAAGATAATTTTTGGAATGAGAAGGACTCTGTTGAGAGATACCTTGCAGAAAGAACCTTTCAGTTTATTGGACAAACTGTATTTGTATGTCCCACGACAACGCAAGAACAAAAATACAATGAATCACATGGTCTAAATACTCCAAAAGAATTTAAAGAATTACAGGGAAACTATTATGTCATTGATAGCATCATACCGAATACTTTATATGATACATACCATTATCCTCACCGTTATAAAATAAATAGTGTAAAAATGGTCATGCACAGATTAGGAGATTCATCAAATACATCCAACGCATACAATATTGCAACGGTACAGTTGTTGGTCCCTTCGTTTCTTTGTATGGGATATTACGAAAAACTGAAAATGATGTACGAGAACAAAGTTTTTGTAACACAATATCTTATATATCTAATGGATTTCGTTGGTAATGAAATCTCTTTCCCAGAGGGAACAGAATTCCGGTGTTTTAAAGTTGCAATAGCAGAAGATAAAAATTATTATTATCCACATTTGTTCCTTGAAGATACTACGGGGAAACAATACAAGATCCCAATAGGAAACTCTATTTGGAAATTGAGAAAAAGAAGTCCTTTCATTGAGAAGCAACTATATATTGAGAAACTTGAGCAGGAAAAGCTCGCAGAAAAACAAGCACAAGAAAAAAAGAAACTAGATGCAGCGGCTATACAAAAACAACAAATTGAAAAAAAGAATGCTTTGATAGAAAAATATGGTCAATATTATGGGGATTTGATCTTTAGACATAAAGTTGTTATTGGTATGACCAAAGAAATGTGTACTGCAGCTCTTGGGAAACCTGATAAAGTCAACCGTTCTGTGGGCAGCTGGGGAGTGAAGGAACAATGGGTTTATAAAAATCTATATTTATATTTTGATGGAGACAAACTGACAAGCTTTCAAGACTGAGACACATAGCGTAGTCATTTCTGACTGTCGCAGTCATGTGATGGAAATGAAAAGGAATTGAGCAAAGAATCATACATTTTATGATGATTCTTTGCTCCTATTTATATTAAATTCCATATCAAATACAAACAGACTGGAGTATTAACGAGGCCTGCGTGCAATGACGGACGGTGCGGAAACACAGAGGCAGTCCGCTAGGACTGCAGGCCTCGATAGCGTGGGATTTGTGCGAGGGGGAATCGCAGGCCGTAGGTCTGCGGGCAAAACGAAAAATCCAAATCATACGACATCATCAAAAATGTACCGTTCGTCATAGTCCACCTCGTTCTTTTTCAATATTTTCACATATTCTTTCCTGAACGTGGTCTTGGCATGATGGGCTTCCTGATTCAGAATGTAATGGATGACATTTGGAAGCTGGCTCATAGCATATGAGAACGCCCCGAAGCCTTCTTGCCAGCGAAATACGGATGGCGTGAGGCCTTCACGGTTAATCCATTCGGATGTCTCGCGTTTCAATCTTAAAATAAGGGATGACAGCGATTGCGTCGGACGGAAGCCGAACAGCAGATGAACGTGGTTCTCTGTTCCGCCAATCGCCAGTGTCTTATGCCCTTGATCGTTAATAATTGTAGCCATGTATTTGAATAAACTGTCACGCCACTCCTTTGATAACAGGGCTTTTCTGTATTTAACGGCAAAAACCGCATGGATGTGAATTTGGGTATAGGTGTTGCTCATAACACTGTATGTTTTATTAATAATTAAATAATCTATCGGTCGCAAAAATACAATAAATACTTTACCCGCACACCTACGGCGTGCTTTTTTTGCGGAATCGCTGGGATGGAATCGAATTAATGCCCCGGTTAGTATAATACAACCATTTGGTTCTAATATTGCCTGCACCCCTGACGGGGTGCAATTCAACTTGTTAATCGCCACGATACGGTCTTTCAATGCCTGCACACCTACGGTGTGCAATGACGGACGGTACGGAAACACGGAGGCAGTCCGATAGGACTGCCGGCCTTGATAGCGCGGGAGATGTGCGGTGTAAAACAGAATGGCCCCGCGCGTCCGCCCGCGGCACGGGCGACAGATACGGCAAAAAACGAAATGTTATGCCGCGGAAAAGAGGAATATTTTATCACATCACCCCTATCGCCACAACCGAGAGAAAGATACAAAGAATCAATGCCGCAAGCATGAGCAACAATGCCAACAATGGGTAGAGGATGACCTTCCACCAACGGTAGCCAGTCAACTGCTTGAGCGGTATCAACATGCTGAATAACAGCAAGCCATCCAAATCATTCAAACAGAAGAAATCCGTGACAATGGTGAAAATCGTGTACATGTTGTTGATATAGACCAACGCGACAAAGAATTCTGAAAACCGTAGGTCAGGGATGTTCGGACATTTTCGGAAAAACAGATAGAACGGACAAGCCAGCAGCATCAGGCCGAACAGCGCGAAAAGACTGGGAAATCTTTTCTGAAAGTTATTCACTTTTTCGGAAAAAACTTCGAGGAAATGGTAGTATTTATGGATAATCACCTCGACCTGTTCGGAGTTTGGATCGGTGGGAGCGGTTTCTGCCTCCGGTAACATTTCGGGGCTGTTCACAACAATTTCCTGCGGTACAGGTGCTATTTCGTCACCGACCGTCCTGCCCTGGATGTTAAAACCGTGCGTCACCAAAATGGAGAGGGTGGTGAGCAGGAAGAACATCTTGAACGGCGGGAAATAGGCCATCTGCATCCCGTTCAGGTAGTCGCGGATCATGTAGCCGGGCCGCAGCAGCAAGTCGCGGATGGTGCGGAACATGCCGCGGTTTCCCAACCCCCACACATCCATAAAATTGAGGAATGCCACGACGAAGGAGTAGCGCCGGATGCGCGCCGACTGCCCACAGCGGGGACAGAAATTGCCGGTGTAAACGGTATGGCAGGTGCAGCATTCGTGCTGCTCGTCCGACAGCGGCGCCACTTCGTACGGACGCTCCTGCCACTGCCGGAACGCCTGCCACTTCTCCTTGAGGCGGTTCAACCACTTTCTTACCCGTTGCTTTCTCGGTTTCTTGTTCCTCTGCCTTTTCTTTTTCATTGCCATGTCAGGAATTACCGAATCACCGTCACCGTGCCGTGCAGCTCCTGCGTGACCACGCCGACCAAGGTGTAAAGCCGCACGTAGCAGACGTAATAGTAGGTGCCGTCGGACGAGGGCTGGTGGGAATACATATCTTTTCCGTCCCAATGGATGTCGGGGTCGGTGGTCTTGAAGACGAGCCGTCCCCAGCGGTTATAGATATAGAAATCAACCCCTTCCACATTGTCGTACGGGAACGGAACCAGTTCGTCGTTGGCGCCGTCTCCGTTCGGGGTGATGATGTTGGGCAGACGGTACGGCGAACAGGCATCCACATCGAAGCAGATCTCCTCCGGCGGGGCGGCGCGATTGCCCGCTGTATCCACCGACGAAAGCGAGAAGCAGCCGGTGATGAACGGCAGGTTCTCCAAACGGTAGGTACAGGCCGACGGATAGCAGTCGTCGTCCAGCTCGAAAGAGTCGATGATGACGGCGGGGGCGTCGTAGTTCTGGCGGTAATGGATGTAGTACCGATGAACATCTAAATGGGCGGAATCGTTGGAGAAGGTCCATGCCAAATCGACCGTCTCGCAATCAGTGGTGACGGTGATGGCGGGTACCTCCGGCGGCGTGATGTCGGCCGGCACGGCGGTCTTTATCTGCGAACGGTTGCGGAAGACACCGACGGTGTCGGGGGCGAAGTAACTGCCCCGTGATTCCACATAGTAACTGTAGATGTGTCCGTTTTCGAGATTTTCATCCAGGTAGGCAGAAGATGTCGTCACACCCAATGAATCAAACTGGTGTAAGTCGTCATTGAGGCGGTAGATGACATATTCGGTATTGGTCCACGGTACGGTTTCGTGCCATTCGAGGCGCAAGGAGCGGTCGAGCGGTGTGATGTTCAGCCACACGGACGAGGCCGCGTCCGAAGGACCGACCTCCACCATCTCGCCGTTCACTTCGGCAAAAAGGTCGATTCGGTAGGTGTAAGCCATCGCCTCTGTATTCAGACTGTTATCGTCGAACGTGGTGTCGCCCAACGAATAGAAGGTCCGTATTTGGGTGAACGGTCCGTTGCCGTCGGCGCGGCTGACGCGGTACTCGTACGCAGGCCCGGGGAACTGGAGCGTGTCAAGTTCCGTCGGACGCAGCCACCGTACGATGATCCGGCCCGCCTCGGCATCGGTGGCATCCACGTCCACATTTGTGAGGCGCGGCACGTCGTTGTGGAGGACGGCGCAGACCTCGTCCGAAACGTAGCTTTCGGCACCGTCTGCGAAGTAGGCCACCACACGGTAGCAGTACTCGTTGCCGTGGTTCAGGGGCAGCACGGAGCCGTCATCCACGAAGAGGGTGTCATCGTGGCCCGGCAGCGTGCCGATAAGCTGGTAACCAGCCGAGGCGGGCAGTCCCGTCTGGCAGTGGTCGGGCTCGAAGTCGCTGCTGCCGACACGCCTGTAAACGCGGTAGCCCTTGACATTGGCGCAGGTGTGGGGCGCCCACGCCACCTCGATGGTGTTGCCGACGGGGGTGGCCGAAAGGATGTCGGGCTTGGGCGCTACCACAGTGATATTCACGGTCTTATAGGCCGTAAGGTTCACTTGCGGGCCGTTGTCCGTCACTTTGAAGAGGACGCTGTAGGGCGAGCGGCGCACGTGACCGCAGGTTGTCTGCCACCAGAAATGGCCGGTGACGGGCGGCGGCCCGACGGCTGTGGCGAAAGTGGCGTGGTTGGAGGCAAAGTTGAAGACGCCGCCCGTGGCGGTCAGTGCCACGGAGGTGGAGTTGGGGTCGTCGCCGATGACATCGAAAACCAGCTCGGTGCCGGCCACCACGCAGGTGTCGTCGATGGTGGTGATGACGGGCGGCTGGTTCTGGCAACTGAGGATGGTGATCTGCATATCGCGCACCACCGAGCCGATGCAGATGCCGTTGCGCCACTCACGGATGAGGATGGCGATGTTGTACTCGCCCTGCTGCACGGGCGAATCCCAGATGAGGTCGCCGGTGACGGGGTCGATGGCGATGAAGTTCGACGCCGAGGGCAGGGCGTAGCCGGGGATGTCCTCGCCGTCGTAGCCGCGGCAGGTGATGAGGCTGTAGCTGAGGCTGTCGCCGTCGGCGTCGTATGCGCCGGGGTTATGGTAGTAGGGATAGCCGAGGCAGCCGTTGTCGATGGGCGGGTTCAGCAGCTGCGGTGACGAATTGCTCCCGATGAACGGATTGATAGTCAGGATGGTTTCGAGGAAGAACGGCACATTCACCGAGTTGGGGATGTTGACGATGCCGTTGTTTCGGTTGGGGTCTTCGAGGGTGATATGGAAGGTGCCGGTGGAGGGGAAGGTGTGCTCGGCGATATAGACGTTGCGGGTAATGTCGTTCTCCATCTGGATGCGCCACACGCGGTCCACGGTCGAATACGAGCCGTCGCCCCAGACGATGTCGAGTTGCGGGCGGTCGGCGGCGCTGGGGGTATAGGTGTAGGTAAGGATGGTGAAGCGGTAGGTGAGCCCACTGACGTACTCATACGTAATCTCCCCCGCGCGCTGGTGCGTGGCGAACAGTCCGAAGCTGCATAAGAACAAGGAGATGAGGATGATGAAACGGCGCATACCTATCCTAAATTAAGGGCTGCAAAAGTACGACTAATAATCGGATTTTTCACCAATTTACAACTCAGAAAAGATACCAAACTCCCCCCTCTTTTCGTTATCTTTAAATCATATTGTAAATTCAATCCGCGTTTATGAAAAAAATCATCGGACTTCTTTTATGTAATTTCCTTGTTTTCAGCTTGTTTTCGCAAAGAATGCCCATCCGGCAAGTCACCCTCTCCAACGGGATGAACGTGCTGCTTTGTGAATATCACGAGGAACCGAAGATCTATGGCGCCGTCTGCGTGCATGCCGGCTCCAAAAACGACCCCGCCGACAATACCGGCATGGCGCACTATCTGGAACATATCATGTTCAAAGGCACCGACAGCATCGGCACCATCAACTGGCCGGCAGAACGGGTGTTCCTCGACAGCATCTCCCTGCTGTACGACATCCTGCACGACAAGACCGATGCCAAAGAAAGAAACGATATTTTATTGCATATCAATGATTTGAGCAACAAAGCCACGCAATACGCCATCCTCAATGAGGTGGATGTGATTCTGGATGCGATGGGGAGCGAGGGCGTGAACGCTTTCACCAATAATGATGTCACGGTTTATCATAACCGCTTCCCCTCCAACCAGTTGGAGAAGTGGCTGCTGGTTTACCGTGAGCGTTTCCGCCACCCCGTATTCCGCTTGTTCCAGAGCGAACTGGAGGCCGTTTACGAGGAGTACAATATGTATCAGGACGAGCCGCTGATGACGTTTATGGAGGATGCACTGGCCGAGGCCTACGGCACGCATCCGTACGGCATCCCGATCATCGGCCACCAGAAGCACCTGAAGAACCCGCAGACCTCGGCCATGCAGAAGTTCTTCAATACCTACTACCACCCCGCCAATATGACGCTGGTGCTGGTGGGCGACTTCGACGCGCGGGGAATCCTGCCGCTATTAGAACGGACCATCGGACAGCTGCACAACGAAAGCGACGGCGTGGATCCGAAACTGGCAAAGCAGACCGAACGCTTCAGCACCGACCTGAACCAGCCCGTAAAACCCTTCTCAAACCATCAGGTGGTGACGGTGAAGGAGACACCCGTCAAAATGGGCGTGATCGGCTTCCAAACCATCGGCACGAAGGAGAAAGAGGCCTTCTACCTTGATTTATTAGGCAATATCCTCAATAACCAATCCTCCACCGGTCTTTTGGACAAACTTAATAACGAGAATAAACTCCTTATTTCACAAGGGTTTAACTACGGAATGCTGGAACACGGGATGTTCGCGATTTTCTATGTTCCCAAAATTTTGGGACAGTCGCACGAAGAGGCGGAATCCCTCGTCTTTGCCGTCCTCGACTCCCTCAAGACCGGCCATTTCAGCGATGACTTGTTTGAGGCGGTAAAGATGGAGTTCCTGACAGATTATCTTTCCAATATGGAGTCTTTAGAGGACCGTTTCTATGCCGTTTTGGACTTGGCAGCTAACCAGCAAACGCCTGATTTTTATGCGCAAAAAGAGGAAATGCTGAAGAGTCTGACCAAGGGCGAACTGGTGAAGGTGGCGCAAAAGTACTTGACCGACAACTGCTTGATTTATCGTTCCAATATGGGCATAAAAAAGCACGAGAAGTTGCAGAAGCCGAATTGGAAACCGGTGGTCGCCCAAAATACGGAAGCGAAGTCTGAATTTGCAAAAAAGATTGCGGACATGCCCGTGAAGGACATCCGTCCGCAGGAGTCCTTCGCCACCAGCAAGGTGAAGCAGCTCGACATCAACAAATACTACCAGTTGTACGCCAGCAAGAACCCGATCAACGACCTCTTCTCCTTGGAAATCGTCTATAACTACGGCACTCATTCCGACCGTAAATTGGCAGCCGCGGTGGATTACTTTAACCTCCAAGGCACTGAAAAACGGGATTTTACCAGTTTTCAGCTGGAACTGCAGAAGTTGGGTGCCTCCCTTGATGTGGATGCCTCCGGTGAGCAGACGACCGTTTCCATTACAGGCTTCGACAAGGACCTGCCAAAGATTCTCGAACTCTGCCACGAGAAGCTGAACCACCCCGCCAACAACGAAAAGATGCTGTCGGTGCTGTTGGATTCGGAGAAGGGCAACCGGAAAATGGAGAAAAACGACGCCGGCACATGGGGAACCGCGCTCTACTATTATGCCCATTGGGGAGAAAACTCCTATTATCTGAGGCGTCTGTCCCTCAAGGAACTGAAAGCCCTTTCAGGGGAGGAACTGCTGCAGTCGTTCGCCCATATCTTTGAGTATGACGGTTATGTGACGTATGTGGGGAATGAGGATGTTGAAAGGGTAAACCAATGGATGAGAGATATTTACGGGTTGAAAGATCAGGTGAAGGTGGGAGAGAGAGTAGTCTTTTCGCGGCAGTCCTATTCCCGTCCGACACTGTTTGTGGCTTCCAATCCGCAATTTTTGCAGAGCAACATCCGCTTCTACATTTTAGGGGATACGGTGAAAACGCCGAAGCAGCTGATGGCTTGTAAAATCTACAATGAGTTCATGGGTGGCAGTATGGCCGGAGTCATCTTCCAAGAAATCAGGGAATTGCGGTCGTTGGGTTATTCTGCTTACGGAACTTACTCCTACGACCAGCTCAAACGGGTGCCGGGATGTGTGCAGGGATTCCTCGGCACGCAGTCGGACAAGACGGTGGAGGGCTGCGAGGCAATGGCCGAACTGCTGACCGTCTGCCCCAAAAAGCCGGAGAAATTCGAGAACGCCAAGGCATCCGCCCTCAAGAAGATGGAGGCCTCCTACGTCTCCTTCCGCGACTATCCGGCGCAGGTGCGGAAGTGGCAGGAATACGGCTATGCCGGCGACCCGCGGAAGGAACAGATAGAACTCCTCAAACAGATGGACTTCCGCCAGATGTGTGATTTCTACTACGAAATGGTGGGCAAGAATCCGTTGGTCATCACGGTAGCCGGTGACAAAAAACGGATGAATCTTTCCCAACTGGCGAAAACCTACGAGGTGAAAGAGGTGAAGTACAAAGATATTTTTCGCTAACGCATTTGGGCTCGCTGACGCTCGCATTTGGGCTCACTGCGTTCACATTTGAGCTCGCTGGCGCTCGCATTTAGGATTTGAAGATTTGATGGGATTTTGGGGCAAAAAAAATAATTCTGTGGGTGTGGCGGGTTTTGAAAAAAGTTGTATTTTTGCCGCCTCAAAAAAGCCGATGCCCAGGTGGCGGAATTGGTAGACGCGTCGGTCTCAAAAACCGATGAGGTAACACTCGTGCCGGTTCGATCCCGGCCCCGGGTACACGAAAAATCCCTGATGAAAGTCAGGGATTTTTTTATGGGAATTTTGACGACTTTTGCCGATTTACCAACAATCACCTTCCTATTCATAGTATTCAAAAGCATCGATGATGTCGAGATAGACGCCGTCGAAGCCCGCACCGAGGATGCGGTTGAGGTAGCTGTCGCCAGAACCGCAGATAATTTCCTGCCACTCCGGATCCCAATAATGAACCTTGTAATTTCCTTTCCAGTCGGGATTCTCCTTATCCAACCACTTCGGACGGTGCCGCTTCCACGATGTCTGCCAATAGTAGCGGTAGTCCTCGGCCTCGCCGATGGATAGATAGCAGACGACCAGCCGCCGCCCCCCGTTGGCCTTGGTGCGCATCCGCTCCACTTCCTCCGTGGTGAAGGCCGTTCCGTCGTTAAAGAACAGATCCATAACGATGAGGTCGTAGTTGGTGGCGCATACCGCATTGACGAATTCGGCCTTGGTCGCAAATTTTTCAGGATTAATCAGATAGAGGAAGTTTCGAGCCTCCGCTAATCGGGTGATGTCGTCGCTATTTTCGTGGTAGGGTGCGGATGACGGGATCTGGTCGAGGTTGCGGGCAGGGGCGGCGAAGGAGACGAAGCCCTCTGCATCGCAGCGGGTGCGGGCCGAAGCCACCTGTTGCGAGTCGGAGCAGTAGTCGGTCACCAGCACCGAATTGCCTTGTGCGTGGGCGCGGCGGAGGAAACCGAGCAGATGGTCGGTTTCGGAGGCGGGCGTAGGGTGGTTGTCGCGGTCGTAGCCGTAGAAGAGATCCTCCTGTCCGTGCCCGTCGATGGCGGCGAGGTAGGGCGTGGCGGGGACACCGTCGGCAGTGCCGTCCAACGTCACCAGTTCGATACCATTCTGCGGGACCACGATGAAGTCGGCGGTTTCGGCGCGGGCCGTCTCACTGATGCGGACGACAAAATTGCGCATTGCCTGCCGGTAGTCGTCGCAGCCGTCGTCGCGCCCGCAGGCACAAAGGAAAAGCGCAAGGAGAAAGGGGCCTATTTTTCGCATAAGGGACATTATAGTGTTATGAAGCATCAGTCTCCTTCCTCCAGCATAAAAAGTTCCTCCACCGTCTTGCCAAAGTACTGCGCCATCTTCAGCGCCAGTAGGGTGCTGGGAACGTATTTTCCTAATTCTATGGAATTTACAGCCTGACGAGTCACGCCGATTTTTTCGGCCAGTTCGCCTTGAGTGATGTTAACCTCGGCACGTGCCACTTTAATCCTGTTTTTCATTGCGCAAAGAACGTTTATTAAAATACAAACGAAGGTAAAAACATATAATGAAGACGTATAGGGTGGAGAAGACATTGAACTGCATTACCGTCAGAAAATCAAAGCCCCATACAAAAATCAGACAGAGCAGCATAAGCCCGCTGTTGATATACAGCGACAAGATCAGAGACTCGTACCGGAGCTGCTCAATAAATTCGTCATCTTCCCTATTGCGGGAAAAGCCGATGAAAATGCCGCCCACGATGAGTAGAATGCCTATCAGTGTCAGCAGCAGGTCGGCGTTCGGCCCGAATAAGGAGAAGTACGCTTTGCTCTCCAACGGCTCCATTCCGAACAGCTCCCGAAGATAATTGATGCTCACGTCGCCATCAATAGAAAAATAAACAACAATCAATGCAAGGGTGATTCCTAATATCCACCATCCTGCTTTCTTGTATCCGCTTGGCAATAAGAATTTTGTGTTTTTCATAGTTAAAATTTTTAAGGGTTAGACATTTTGTTTTTGACGTTGCAAAAATACACAAAACTTTACAAAAAGCAAGTATAAATTACAAAAAGTAATGTTTTTAATACAAACTACCCGCACGACAAAAAAATCCCGCAGTTTGCCTGCGGGATTTTCGTGTTGGTATAAACCAGCGTGATTAGTCACCGAGGGTGGCAACCATCACGGCCTTGATGGTGTGCATGCGGTTTTCGGCTTCGTCGAAAACGATGGAGGCTTCGGATTCGAAAACGTCTTCCGTCACTTCGATGCCGTCCAAGCCGAACTGTTTGTGAACGTCGCGGCCCACTTGGGTTTCGAGGTTGTGGTAAGCCGGCAGACAGTGCATGAATTTGCATTTCGGGTTGCCAGTGAGGGCCATCGTTTCCTTGTTCACCTGATAGGGTTTCAGCATATTGATGCGTTCTTTCCAAACCTCAGCGGGTTCGCCCATGGAAACCCACACGTCGGTATAGAGGAAGTCGCAGCCCTTGACACCCTTCTTCACATCGTCGGTAACCGTAATCTTGGCGCCGGTTTCCTTGGCAATCTTCTTGCAGATGTCGATGAGTTCCTTGCTGGGCTGAAGTTTCTTGGGAGCCACGATGCGCACGTCCATGCCCATCTTGGCACCACCCACCATCAGGGAGTTACCCATGTTGAAGCGGGCATCGCCGAGGTAAGCGTAAGAAACTTGATTGAGGGGTTTGTCGCTGTGCTCACGCATCGTGAGGAAGTCGGCCAGAATCTGGGTCGGATGGAATTCGTTGGTGAGGCCGTTCCAGACGGGCACGCCGGCGTGTTTAGCCAGCTCCTCAACGGTGGCTTGAGTGAAGCCGCGGTATTCGATGCCGTCGAACATACGTCCGAGCACGCGGGCGGTGTCAGCCATGGACTCTTTGATGCCGATTTGGGAACCGGAGGGACCGAGGTAGGTGACGTGGGCACCCTGGTCGTAAGCGGCCACCTCGAAAGCACAGCGGGTACGGGTGGAGGTTTTCTCGAAAATCAAAGCGATGTTCTTGCCTTTCATACGGGGCTGTTCCGTGCCGTTGTATTTGGCCTTTTTCAGGTCAGCGGCGAGGTCCAGCAGGTATTGGATTTCGCGGGGGGTGAAATCTAACAGTTTCAGGAAGTTTCTGTTTCTAAGATTAAATGCCATAATAAATTGATTTTTAATTGTTTATAAAAATATTTCAATAAATTTCGCTTGTTTGATCAAAAGCGGGCAAAAGTACAAAAATAAATACTACTTTTGCCATCCCATTAACCTTATCTTGAATGAAAAAATTTATCGCCTTCACCTTGCTGGTGTTGCCCTTCCTTTATGCCTATTCGGTCGTTTACCCCAAATATACGCCTTCCAAGCCCCTCAAATCTCTGACAACCACAGAGTTGAACCAGCTTTTTGATGAAGCGAACGCCACCTATAAGCAGCAGTCGCTGAAGCTTTTTGCCGACGATATGTGCACCCGTCTCAACGGTTCAATGCTCGTTGCGAAGGGGAAAGATGTGCTTCTGAAACGCTCCTCTGGTTACAAAAAACTGAATGCCAAGCGGGCTGACCAGCGCATTGCTGACACTACCTGCTTCGAATTAGCCTCCGTCTCCAAGCAGTTCACCGCGATAGCCATCCTCCAGCTTGCCGACAAAGGGAAATTGGATCTCAGCGACCCCGTCACCAAGTTCTTTCCAGAGCTGCCGTATTCGGGCGTGACAGTAAGGCATCTGCTCACCCACACCTCCGGACTGCCGGAGTACTTCGATTGGGGCAAGGGCATTTTCGGCAATTCCGACAACCTCATCTGCAACGACGATGTGGTGCGGGTTCTTGCTCGCCGCCGGCTCAAGCTGATTTTCCGTACCGGCAGCCAGTACAAATACACCAATACCAACTATATGCTGTTGGCGGCTATCGTGAAGAAGGTGTCGGGGATGTCTTTTGAGAATTATATGGCCGAAAACATCTTCAAGCCCGCCGGGATGACGCACTCGTTTTATGTGAACCAGCGGAGCAAGCACCCTGAGTGCAGCATCGCCAGCGGACACTACAGCAACGGCGCACCGCTGCCGCTCTACTACCTCGACGGCTCCGTCGGTGACAAAGGGATGTACTCCAACGTCAACGACCTGTTTCTGTGGAAGAAGGCGCTGTTCGACGATTTCAAGATCCTTCCCGAAAAGTGGGTGGAGGCGGCGATCCTGCCGGAAAACATCCTCAAGAACGGGAAATTTCCCGAGGATTTGTATGGTTACGGCTTCCACTTGGAGGATAACCCGTCGTACGGGATGCTGGTCTATCACGGCGGCCTCTGGCGCGGTTTCCACCATGTGATGCTTTACTACCCCAACGAGGACATCTTCGTCGTGTTCCTCAGCAACTACTGCAACCGTGCCCACCGCGGCAAGAATATGGAGGTGCTGCGGGTGCTGTGCGGAGTCTAAAGCCCGTGCGCCTGCCGGAACTCCTGCTCCTTCTGCTTGTCGCCCATGTCGCCGTATAGCATCGCGATGTTGTTCATCACGTGGCGGTTGTCTGGCTCTATTTCGAGAGCTTTCGTCATGAAATCCAGCGCTTTGCCGAAGTCGCCCTTGGTGGCGTAGGCAATGCCGAGGTTTTCATACGCACTGGCAAATTCGGGATCCAGCTCAATGGCTTTTTGCAGATACGGGATGGCCGCGTCAATGTCCCCCTTCTTTTCACCATAAATGCGTCCTAACAAGTTGTACAATTGCGCCGTAGGAGCCTGTTCCAACAGTTCGTTGGCCAACGTGAGCGCCTCCTCCGTTTTGTCCTCCTCCATCAGCTTGGAGACGTAATCGGCACCGCTCTGCCGTATCACCTCTTGCGTCAGCTTCAGGTTGTCGGCGGCCAGCTTGTCGTTGGGGTCGGTCTGGAGAATAATTTCATAGCATTGGCGGGCACGGTCGTAATCTTCCTTCTGGAAGTACATTTTCCCGAGCAGCGAATACGATTCCGCCGTGTTGCTTCCCAGCTCGAAAGCGCGGAGCAGATACTCTTCCGCCCGCTTCAGGTATTTCTTTTGGCCCGTCTGGTCGTAAAGTTTCAGATAGCTCCCGCCCGCTGATACGTTGCACTTGATGCTATTCTTGGAGGTCTTCACATCGGTGGTGAACAGCCTGATGTCATCGTACCAGACGAGGTTGCGGGCCGCCGTCTTCCCGCCGTACAGCAGGCACAGCAGAACCATTGCAGCCGTCATCACCTTGCCAGAAACGTTGGTCTTCTGCAACTTTTGTATCAGCGCCGCCACAATCAGCGTGAAACCCAACAGCGACGTGAACAAGAAACGTTCGTTCATAAACGTGCCCACATTAAATAGCAAGTTGGAGGTGATGGAGAAGGTGATGATGAAGAAAAGGATGCCGAACGAAATGGGATTTTTCTTTTTTAAAGTAATGATAGCCAATACAATGAGTGCGATAATAATAAGGGAGATAAGGATGACGAGGGGGTTGGCAAAGTTGGTAATTTCAATCTGGTGAGGGTAGTAGTCATGGGTTTGAGGATACGGAAACAGCATCAGTTTCAGATAGATGCCCCACGTGAGGATGACGGTGGCGATGGTTTGGGCTTTGGTGGCATAGAGGTAGGGGTTGTTGAGGATGAGGTCGGAGGTACTCTGGTTCATGAGACCGCCAAGGGCGTGAGTTCGGGCGATGAGGAACAATACGACAGCCCCAACCAAAGGCAGTAGCGTAAGGAGGTAGTCGCTCCATTTTTTCTGTGTGTCAAGAAAATAGAGTGCCAACGGCACGACGGCGAGGAAAGTGACGGCATTTTCTTTGGAGAAGATGCCGAACAGCATTGCCACAAAGGAGAGGAGCAGCCACCACCACTTGCGGTCGCTGACGAAGCGGAGGGAGGCGTACAGCGCAAGGACGGCACCAAGCATGCACATGATTTCGTCGCGTCCCTTGACGTTGGCCACGGCCTCCGTATGGAGCGGGTGCAGGGCAAACAGCAGCGTGGCGAGGAAGGGCACGGAAAAGTACCATTTCTCATTTTCCAATTTCGGGAAAAGCCGTTTGAGGACAGCATAAACGCTGAGACACAGCAGGATAAAGAGTATAAGATTTCCCAGATGCTGCATGACAGGCATGATGCTGTCAGAAAAAAGCTGCTCATTCTGCGGTGCCTGATGGAAGCCGGCATAGTCGCGGATGTAGCCGCCGAAAAGTTCATATTCGAGAATGAAGGTGACTTGCGAGAGGGGGCGGTATCGGCCGCCGGCCACGAGCGTTCCAGTGTCCCCGAAGTAGCCGGAGAAAGCGTCTTTGGTCATCACATCGGGGATTCCGGCGAAACCCTTCAGGGTGTAGTCGTTTTCGTAGATAATCAGCCGGTCATCGGAGGCGTAGTGCAGGGTGAGCGTGTCGGCGTAGGCAACGATGATGGCGAGGATGAGGACAAAGATGCGGATTTTTTCGGATTTCAAGGCCAATGGTTTTGGGGGTTATCTCAACTTCTTGATGCGGGCGGGGCTGAGCACCTCCACGCGGTCGTTGCGCAGGACGGCGATGGGCGTGCGGGTGCGCAACTTATCGTCCAACATCTTGTTGGAAGCATCGGACATGCCTTTGATAATTTTCCGTCTAAGTCGTTGAATTTCTGTTTCCTTCATAACTAATGCGGATTTGGTTATAAATTTCGTTATCAAAAATTTCCTGAGGTTTGTCTTTGGTTTTGGCCATCACCAGCTTGGGTTCTTCGCTGGCGTTGTTGAATACCATCACATTGTCGCACAGGGGCATAAAGTGGTCGAAGAAGTTGACGAGGCCGCGGCGGAAACGGCGTTCGATCACCTTTTCGGGTACGGAGTGACCGCCCTCCTGCACACGCAGGCGCACGCGGGCTTTGGCCAGCTCCACGTCGGGGAGCCAGAAAAAGATGAGGGTGACATAATAGCCCCGCTTCTGCGCCACACGGACGGTGCGCAGGTACGAAATGGCGGCGAGGGTGGTTTCAATGGCAAAGCTCTTTTCGGCATTCATCAGATCCTCAATGCGGCGGGTCATGATTTTCCCGGCCTCAAAGGTGGCCTTTTCGGGCTGGAACGGGGAGATGCCGCGTGCAATCTCGTCGGCGTTCACGAACTCCTTGCACTGCAAAATGCCCGGCAGCAGATGAAATGCCGCCGTGGTCTTGCCCGCTCCATTGCATCCCGCTAAAATGTAGAGATTCTTCATACTCCGAAAAAAGCGGCTGCAAAGATAAATAAAATTTTGGGAATGTGAATAAATGTTAAACAAGGGTTTGTCAAGGTCAAACGGTTTATAAAGTTCATCCTTTCCAAAAAGTTGAAAAGAATTCTCGAAGAAAATCATAACATATTGATTATTATATATTTACAAAATGTTGAAAAATAGTTTATAAGTTTTTTTCACATTTATTTTTAATCCAAAAACAAGCCATATCTTTGCAGGCGTTCGGGTTCTGAAAAGACTAACAGGGAACATTGTGAGAATCAATGGCTATACCCGTAGCTGTAAGTTCCGAAAATGCATTTTCAGACAAAAGTCACTGACTTTCGGGTCGGGAAGACGATGAAAATGGGAACAAGCCAGAAGACCTGCCCAAACATGTTGTTCATGCTTTCGGGACTAAAAGCAAAACGATGAAAACCATCGCCATCCTTTTGCCCCAAAGCAAAATTGTTTAACCTTAACCTGTTGATAACCAGATTAGTATGGAGGATTTGTACATCATTAAACGCAACGGAAAGCGAGAGCCTTTTTCCGTAGAAAAAATCAAAAACGCCATCTCCAAGGCCTTCCTTTCCATTGACAGTTTCGCCACCCAAGAGGTGCTGATTGATGTGATGAGCCGTCTCAAGATTTACGACGGCATTTCTGTGGAAGAGATCCAAAACCAAGTGGAGTTCTCGCTGATGGCCGAACGCTACTACGAGGTGGCCAAGGCGTACATCCTCTATCGCCAACGCCATTACGAAGACCGTGAGGTGAAGGAGAAGCTCGACTTCCTTATTAATTATTGCAACGCCTCCAACGCCGCTACTGGCAGCAAATACGACGCCAACGCCAACGTGGAGCGCAAAAACATCGCCACCCTCATCGGCGAACTGCCCAAGTCGAACTTCATTCGCCTCAACCGCCGTCTGCTTTGTGACAAGATTAAGGATATGTACGGCAAAGAACTGGCTGACAAGTATATGTATCTGCTGAACCATCATTTTATCTATAAGAATGATGAAACCAGCATCGCCAACTATTGCGCCAGCATCACCATGTACCCGTGGCTGCTGAACGGCACTATGAGCATCGGCGGCAATGCCACCGCTCCCACCAACCTCAAATCGTACTGCGGCGGCTTTGTCAATATGGTGTTCATGGTCTCCAGCATGCTTAGCGGCGCCTGCGCCACCCCCGAATTCCTGATGTATATGGACTACTTCGTCCGCAAGGAATACGGCGAGGAGTACTACAAGGAGTCAGAAAAGATTGTCGATCTGTCGCTGAAGCAGCGTTCCATCGACAAAGTGATTACCGACTGCTTCGAGCAGGTGGTCTATTCCATCAACCAGCCGACCGGTGCCCGCAACTTCCAGTCGGTGTTCTGGAACGTGGCCTACTACGACAAGTACTATTTCCAGAGCTTGTTCGGCGAGTTCGTCTTCCCCGACGGCACCAAGCCCGTCTGGGAGTCACTGAGCTGGCTGCAAAAGCGGTTCATGCGCTGGTTCAACCAGGAACGCACCCGCGCCGTGCTCACCTTCCCCGTCGAAACGATGGCACTGCTGTCGAAGGACGGCGACATCATGGATGCCGAATATGCCGACTTCACCGCCGAGATGTATGCCGCCGGACACTCCTTCTTCACCTACGTGAGCGACAACGCCGACTCGCTGAGCAGCTGCTGCCGTCTGCGTAACGAGATTCAGGACAATGGTTTCAGCTACACCCTCGGTGCGGGCGGCGTCTCCACCGGCTCCAAGAGCGTGCTCACCATCAACCTCAACCGCTGCATCCAGTACGAGTGCAAGAACAACATCCCGCACCTCCAATTCGTGGGCGAAGTCATCGAACTGATGCACAAGGTGCAGACCGCCTACAACGAAAACCTCAAGTATTTGCAGGAGAAGGGAATGCTGCCGCTGTTCGACGCCGGCTACATCGCCATCAACCGCCAGTACCTCACCATCGGTGTCAATGGCCTGGTGGAAGCGGCCGAATACATGAACATTCCCATCAACGATAACGAGCGGTACCAGCATTTTGTCGAGGAGATCCTCGGTTTGGTGGAGAAGTACAACCACCAGTTCCGCACGAAAGAGCTGATGTTCAACTGCGAAATGATCCCCGCAGAAAACGTCGGTGTGAAGCACGCCAAGTGGGACCGCGAGGACGGCTACAAGGTGCCCCGCGACTGCTACAACAGCTATTTCTACAAGGTGGAGGACGACACGCTCAACCTCATCGACAAGTTCCGTCTGCACGGCAAACGGTACATTGCGCACCTCACCGGCGGCTCCGCCCTGCACGCCAACTTGGAGGAACACCTCTCACAGGCACAATACCGCCAGCTGCTTCGCGTCGCCGCACAGGAAGGCTGCAACTACTTCACCTTCAACATCCCCAATACGGTCTGTAACGACTGCGGCCACATCGACAAACGGTATCTGCACGAATGTCCCGAATGCCACAGCAAGAATGTGGACTACCTCACCCGCGTCATCGGCTACATGAAACGGGTCAGCAGCTTCTCGCAAGCCCGCCAGGAGGAAGCCAGCAGAAGGTATTACGGCAATATGTAGGGATGTCACAATGTGGCATCCCTACAACGGGTCCGAATGCACCATTTATGAAATACTACAATTTCGACATTGTTTTTCAGGAAATCCCCGATGAGGTGACGTTGGCGGTGAATATCACCAATTGTCCCAATCATTGTGAGGGGTGCCATAGCCCGCACCTGCACGGCGACATCGGTTTCCCGTTGGACGAGAACGAGATTGACGGTCTATTGGCCAAATACGGAAATCAAATCACCTGTTTCTGTTTTATGGGCGGGGATGCCACGCCGCAGGAGGTCGCAAAGTTGGCGGCCTATGTCCGGACGAAAGCCGCACTGAAGGTGGCGTGGTATTCCGGAAAGCCGCAGCTGCCGGACACATTCGCATCTTTCGATTATGTCAAGACGGGGCCCTACATACCCGAAAAAGGCGGTTTGAAATCGCGCAACACCAACCAGCGGCTGTACCGCAACCAAGGGGGGAACCCCGTGGATATCACCTCGCGGTTCTGGCGGTAAAAAATGTAGAGACGCGCCATGGCACGTCTCTACAAAATTAATATTTCACACAAAAATTATTTCGACAGATATTTATCGATGGAGGCGGCGGCCTTCTTGCCCGCGCCCATCGCGAGGATGACCGTTGCCGCGCCACTCGCCGCGTCACCACCGCAAAATACGCCTTCCCGTGAAGTCTGTCCCGTGGCCTCGTCCGTCTCGATGCAGTTGCGCCGGTTCACCTTCAGCCCCGGGGTCGTGCCGGCAATCAGCGGGTTCGGTGACGTGCCCAACGCCATGATCACCATATCGACCTCCAGCTCGAAGTCGCTGCCGGCCACCTCCACCGGACTGCGGCGGCCACTCGCGTCGGGCTCGCCCAGCTCCATACGGATGCACCGCATACCGCGTACCCAGCCGTTCTCGTCACCGAGAATCTCCTCCGGATTGCACAGCAGCCTGAAGATGATGCCCTCCTCCTTGGCGTGGTGGACCTCCTCCGCACGGGCCGGCAGCTCGGCTTCGGAACGGCGGTAAACCACCGTCACCTCGGCACCGAGACGCAACGCCGTACGGGCCGCGTCCATAGCCACGTTGCCGCCACCGACCACCGCCACCTTCTTGCCCACAAAGTTGGGCGTATCGTAACCTTCGCGATAAGCGAACAGCAGGTTGTTGCGGGTGAGGAACTCGTTGGCGGAAACCACGCCGCACAGGTTCTCACCGGGGATATTCATGAACTTGGGAAGTCCCGCGCCACTGCCGACAAAGACGGCGGAAAAGCCCTCTTTTTCAAACAGGTCGTCAATGGAAACGGTGCGCCCGATGACCACGTCGGTCTCGAACTTCGCCCCCATCTTGCGGACATTCTCGATTTCGTGCTTCACCACGGTTTCTTTGGGCAGACGGAACGACGGGATGCCATAGACCAGCACACCGCCCATCTCGTGCAATGCCTCGAAAACCGTGACATCGTACCCTTTGCCCAACAGCTCCTTCGCGCAGGTGATGCCCGCGGGGCCGCTGCCGATAACCGCCACCTTCTTCCCCTTCTTTGCAACGGGATTGTCGAAGGTGAGGTTGTGTTCACGGGCGTAGTCGCCAACGAAGCGTTCCAGCTTGCCGATGGCGATGGGCTCACCCTTGATGCCGAGCACGCACTGACCTTCGCACTGCTTCTCCTGCGGACAGACACGCCCGCAAACGGCGGGAAGCGCCGAATCACGGTTGATGATGCGGGCGGCCTCTTCAAAGTTGCCCTGCGCCACCTCACGGACAAAGTCGGGAATGTTGATATTGACGGGACAGCCCTGTACGCAGCGGGGCACCTTGCAATGCAGGCAGCGTTGCGCCTCCGCCACGGCCTCCTCCGCATTGTAGCCGAGGCAAACCTCCCCAAAGTTGGTGGCACGCACCTTCGGATCCTGCTCACGGACGGGCACCCTCTTTTTTTTGTCGGGCATCTCTTCGGAAATGCCGCCGACGTGGCAGACGTGACCTTCCGCAACCTCTTCCTGTTCCAGAATTTTGCGTTCTTCCACGTTGTTGTACATCGCCTGACGTTTCATGGCCAAAGCGAAATCCACTTTTGCGCCGTCGAATTCGGGACCATCCACGCAGGTGAACTTGGTCTCGCCGCCGACACTCACGCGGCAGGCGCCGCACATGCCGGTGCCATCGACCATCAGAGAGTTAAGGGAAACGGTGCAGGGGATGTTGAACTCCTTGGCCACCTCGGTGACGAACCGCATCATGATCATCGGGCCGATGGCGATGACCTCGTCGTAGCGGTTGCCGGCGTTGATGAGCTCGCGCAACTTGTCGGTCACGAGGCCTTTGGTGCCGTAGGAGGCGTCGTCGGTGGTGACGTGCAGGTTGGCGACGGAGCGCAGTTCGTCCTCGAAGATGAGGAGCGATTTCGTACGCACGCCCACGATGACGTCGGGGGTGACGCCGTGCTGGTGGAGCCACTTCACCTGCGGATAGATGGGGGCGATGCCGACACCGCCGCCCACGAAGACAAACCGTTTGGCGCGGCGCTCCTCGTCCGTCAGGTTGACGAACTCGGAGGGACGGCCGAGGGGTCCGGTGATGTCGTGCAGGAACTCTCCCTCCTGCATGGCGGCAAGGTCGCGGGTCGATTTGCCGATAGCTTTGAACACGATGGTGACGGTGCCTTTTTCGGCATCACTGTCGCTGATGGTCAACGGAATGCGCTCGGCGGTGTCTGTCTTTTTGACAATCAAAAATTGCCCCGGCAGTGCGGCTTTCGCGATTCTGGGGGCATCAACTAACAATAAATAAGTGTCTTCAGCTAACTCTTGGCGGGAAAGGATTTTGAACATATCAGTAGATTTTATAATTTTCAAAAATGGAGCGGCAAAGATACAACAAAGTTTTTCAAGTAGAAAGTAAAAAGTAATAAGTAAAAAGTAATAGGTTGCTTTCACACAGCCCCTCTTCATACCTATCACCTATTACCTGATACAAAGAAAAATCCCCCATCTTTTAGGAGACAGGGGATTTTTGACTATGAAGGAATAAATGGTTATTCAGCGGGCTTGGTGAGCACGCAACGGATGCTGAAGCCATTTGAGAGGTTGCCGGGAACCAGTTCCGTGGAACTACAGGCGGCACCGAATTCGCAGGCGTGATAGACATACGAGTCTGGCACAGCAATCCAGAAGTAGGCGCTCACGTACATACGCTCATAACGGTCAAGTTCGGCATTATAGCAACCGCCGGGCAGCAGGTTGAAGCCGCTGGCGTTGGTACCGTTGTCAGGAATCCACAGACCCTGCGACATCAGATCCCGCACTTCAGTAGAGGCCATGAGCGCTTCCGATTCCGCCGCTGTAGGTATGTGCCATCCATCAGGACAAGCACCCTGTACGGGCGTAGTGCCAGTGCCAGTAACAGTTTCACCGTGCATAGCCGCTGAGTAGGTGTATAAATAACCGTACTCGGGAACAGCACGGGAGCGGGTACGGGTGGCGGAATAAGTCATCACATCCGGAATTTCGGTACCGTCGCTGCTATAATGGGTGGACGCAAGGTTCTTGGTGGTCCAGCAGTCGCAGCCGATACGGACAGCGGGATAGGAATTGCCATCACGGTCAGTAACTGTCGGGCAGGGCTTGTGGGTAATGCTGATGACCTGCTCGGCCGTAACGGTATGGCCGCAAGTATCGACGGCGGTCCAGAGAATCGTATAGTCACCACCCACTGCGAAGATGCTGTCGGGAGCGATGGTGTACACATTGTTGTAAACGGTGTCTATAATCGCATCAGTGATAGCGGCATTGGTGAAGACAAACTCCGGCGTGCCAAAGTCACGGAGGACGGTGTCGCAACCGTACAGGATGCTATGGCTGATGGGGGCGACGGTCATCGTGGTGTTGCTGTGGGACGTTCCGTCGTTGGCGATGACCGGGCTGACGGTGAAGCTGGTGTCAATGACAGCCGTACAACCCTTCTGGTCGGTGACAGTCACGGTGATGTTGTAGGTACGGTCGCGGTCGTCGGCGTCAGGAGTGACGGTGGTTTCCGTAGCATTGACATCCGTAGCGTCGCCGCCCCAGGTAATGACGTTGCCGCCATTACCGCCGGTGGTGGTCATGCTCACCGCGTAGGTGCCGGTACCCATCAGCGGGCAGGGAGCATTAGGAACAGACACGAACGAAGCAACCAGCGTGTCGGGCTGGTGGATGGTGAAGGTGCTCGTGATGACGTCTTTCTTCAGGGTGTCGGTCAATTCCACAGAGTAATCGCCCGGTTTCAGGTTGGTAAAGACGTATTGCGTTTCAGAGGTTCTCACCGTGTCGTTCTGGGCAAGAACCGTGCTGGAAAGCACAATCATATAGGTAGGATCACCACCGATAATCTTCACAGTGTCAGTACCGTTATTTTCGCCGTAGCAGACCACATCAGTGGAGCTCATGGTCATACCCAGATTCAAACGCCAGACGGCGTACATTGTAACGTTGGCATCTTCGCTGTAGGTTCCGCCAAGCTTATAATTTGTACCTGATTCGTCCTCAGCGGTGTTCCAGCGGTAGAGGGTGTTGTCGGTCCTGCTGAATGCGGCACCGTCGGAAAGGGTGACATCGACACCGGGATCCTTGCTCTGGTTAGCGATCTCTCCGGTACCGCCATTGTTATTATAGAATATGGTGAAACCTTCTTTCCAAATGGCATATAAAGTGACATCAGAAGTAAGCTCAAGTTCAGTACCTACTGAAACATCGTCACCTAACCCGTCGGCTTGGGTGTTCCATCTGTCGAAAGCGGAATCGGGCAGGCAGGTGAATTCGCATGCGGCCACTTCAACAGTACGCTCGACATCGGTGCCGTCCTGCCGCACAAAAAGGGTATCCATTGTACCAACAGCTGTGACGTGGTTCTTATCGTAGTAGAGGAACCAAGCTTTGGTCACGGTCCATGTGCCGTCGCCATTGTCGAAGGCGGCATAACCGGGAGCACAGGGCTCACCGCTCACATCCTCGCTGTAAGTACCGCCGGAGATGTTGAGGTGGGTTTCGGGGTCAAAATCATCTATCAGTCCCTTGTAGGTACCATCAGTTATGTTGATAACTGAATTACTGGAAACGGGTCCACCATCGCCATTGTCATTCAGTTTCAGTTGGAAAACAGTATCGGCTACTATTGTATTTCCAGAGAAATTATACGTAGGATTATATACCGCATTGGCAATATATACACCAACATTTTCGGCATCGAATGTGTTATCCTTGATTGTAAAAGTAGCTAAAGGAGATTTCCCCTGATCACCACCACCTGAAATGAAAAGGGCTTGGGTCACATTTTCTGTAGCTGTACAGTTGGAAATTTCCAAAGCCTCGTATCCGACAGCAGTTGGGCAGACACCGACACCGGTAAAGAATGCGAAACCGAAAACGTTTTTGGCGGTACAATTATCTAATTTGATATTACGCGAATTGCTGCCCCATGCACCTTTGTATGCATACAAATCGTAGGAGCTACCTGCTCCATCAAAAGTACAGTTAGTAACCGTAATATTGTGAGAATAAACGTAGTTCCTGCCATTGTTTTTTGGAAAATAGGGAGCATCAGCGGGAGCCTTGTTGGTAGGTGTTACAATAAATCCATTGGTGAGTTGGGCAGAAGTAGAGAAACTATAAAAGCCATCTGCGTGATATTTAAAGCTAAGATTTTTAATATCCAATGTCTCAGTGCCGCAATCTCTTGCCTCACCGTCAATGATAATCTGCCCGAAGATGGTGTCGTTATGACCATCGATAGTCAGATTGAGGCCAGCCTTTTGGACGATGAGCACCCATTCTGTGGTATTTTGCACCAAGTCAATGGTCACGTCGCCAGTCAGGTTGGCTTTGGCATCGTTCACAGCGGCCTGGAGACTGGGATAAACATTGTCACCAATCTTCGCCACAATGTTCCACTGGGCGTAGAGGGTGGTGTCGGAAGAGATCGTCATGGTAGCGCCCGGCGCGTAGGTGTCGCCCGTACCGTCGGCCTTAGTGTTCCAGTTAGAGAAAGCCACATTCCATGTAAACTCGTTGTCTTTAACGGTGAAGCTGCTGCCCGGAAGAGGTGTAGCATAGCTCGGCGCCATCTCACCGTCACCGCCGTTGGCGTTGTAAGTCACCACATATTGCTTCAGCACGGTCCAGCCGGCGGGATAGCCAGCCACATCCTTGTAGCAGCCGTAGCCGGTGGCACACTTGCTTTTGATATTGGTGGAGTCGGCCGCATCGTCAGCGCCGCCAAGGTTGGTGAACGTACCGCCCGTAATGCTGAAGGCGGTGTGGTCATCGTTGCTGGGCCAACCATTTTCAAATTTTCCCTTGTAGAAGCCACTGGCAATGTTGACCGTGCTACCCTCTGGATTTTTGCCATATTGAATACAAAAGTCTTCCCCGTCAAAATAGTTGTCGGCAAGATTGAAGGTTCTTCCGTTAATCTCCCTGAGTCGGATAGCAAGGTCTTGAGCCCCCACAATGGTGTCGTTCGTAATGGTGACAGGGCCTTCTCCTCCACTAACTGTAATTCCTTCCTGCACGTCACTGGCTTTGACATTGGTAATGGTAAGGGAGGTTTGTACAGAATACATCCCGACTGGTGTGAAGACATGAGTCGCTGTCAGGTGGTCAAGGGTGACATTATAGGGTGTTCCCGCACCATTGGGTGCATAAATGGCACGGATGGGATAGTTAGCACTCCTGTCTATACCGTCAAATGTGCAATACTGGATGGTGACATTGTGCGCGTAGTTATTATTATTTCCGAGATACTTACTCTGCTGGTTGGGGAAATAAATGAAAGCCTTTTGATCATTCAAAGTAGTAGTGGCACCAGCCATAAGGGGAGCAAATCCGGCAGCATCGTATTTGAAATTGATATTCTGGATGGTCAAAGTTTCGGTATAAGTATGATGGCTCATACCGTCAATCAGGATCTGTCCCAGCATGGTGTTGTCCTGACCGTCGATAGTGAGGTTAAGGCTAGCTTTCTGTTTTACCAGCGCCCATTCGGTGACGGTGTCCAAAATCTTGATGGTGATGTCGCCGGTCATTTCGTAGGCGGCGTCCACAGCGGCCTGGAGGGTGGGGTAGTCAGTGGAGCCGATTCGGGCCACCACTTTCCATTTGGCGTAGAGGACGGTGTCGGAGGTGATGGTCATAGTGGCGCCGGGGTAGATGTCGGTGCCGGAGCCGTCAGCTTTCGTATTCCAGCATTTGAAATCATAGCCACTGGAGTGGGTGAACCAGTTGTTGGCCACGGGGGTGTAGGTTTGTGCGGAGGTCGGGATGAAATAGATGACACTATCGAGGCCAGCGCCGCCATTGGCATCAAAAGTGAGCCAGTTCATCTTGAGAACCGTGCAGTAGTCCGGATCTGGATTCTCGTCAATGGCCATATAACCAGGGGCGCAATATCCCTGCACGGTAGCCACAGGACGGTCGTAAGTGCCACCAGTGAGGACAAAATTCTGATTTTCAGCCGTGCCGGTTGCCTTGTCCAATGGACCTTTGTAATTACCACTACTAATATAAGCTGTAGCAACAGCTGCATTATTCTTTAACACGATTCCTTCTCCTGCTGTAAATGTATTGTCAGCAAAGTATGCCGTTTTATTGACTCCACCCTTCTGAATCCTAATGGCATAACCGGCCGGAGTGCTAACTGTATTGTTTTTTATGACAAAAATAATATTATTTGCCCCCTCCGAAATACTAATACCATTGTGTGTATCCTCAGTGTAAGTGCAGTTAAGGATAATAATGGCGGTATCTGAACCATAGTATTTTTGTGGAGTTCCAAATTGAGCAAAAGAGTGTCCACCTTTTATTGTCAGATTTTCCAAGGTTATACCGTAAGGTGATGCGAATGAGTTGGAAGTTCTAATTGCTGTGAGGTTCGGGTTGACACTATACGATGGCATAGTAAAGGTACAATTTCGCACCGTAATCTTGCTCGGATGGTTGCTGGGGCTACTCGTAATAGTTATCCCGTGTTCCCTCCACCAGCTTCCATCTTTGCTAGGATCCCAAAAAGGGTTTTCTTTATCAAAACGGCAGTCGGGGACAAACAACATAGCATCGCCTGGCTTGAGTTCGTACCCACTTGCAGGATCATAAGAAATGTTGAGGTTTTCAACAGTCAATGATGATTGTCCATTCTGAACGTCCATGCCCATAACAACAATCTGTCCCTCCAACGCGTGGTTATTTCCATTAATGGTAATGTACAGATTGTTCTTTTCACGTACCACGGCGTAGTCGCCATTAATGTCTTGCACAATCTCGATGGTGATGTCGCCGGTCATTTCGTACGCCGCGTCCACGGCAGCCTGTAACGTGGTGTACTCGTCACTGCCGATTTTAGCCACAGCAGTCTGGGCGATCGTCTGTCCGAGGCAGACCAAACATACGGCAATGAGCAAAAATCCTTTTCTCAATTTGTCAATAATTTCCATAGTATTTAAAATTTAATTGATTTTTACAAAACAATACGCAAAAAGAGTGCAAAATTGGGTACAATATGCACAAAAGGCTGTGAAATCAGAGTTGAATTAGGGCTTTTCAACAGGGCTTAAAATAAGTAAATAACTGAAATACCAGTAGTTACGAGCTTTATGAGTAAAAATAGCGTGCAAAAGTACATTTTTTTTCGTTAAATCACAAATTTTGTTACAAATTTTATCGACAAAAAGAGGTTTAAAAGTGGTAATAGGTGACAAGTAATAGGTAATAGGTATTAGGTATTAGGTGATAGTGGGTGCTGATTTTTTATTCGTTAATTTTAAAACAATGTATTTGTCCGAAAATTTTCCTATAAATTTCATAATTTACCTATACTATTTTTCTATCTTATTGTTTTATAGTAATATAAAATTTCATTATACTATATAAAAAATTGTTTTTATAGTGTATCTTTGCAGCCGCAAAACGTAGGGAAGGGGAGGAGATTCCGCCCGCTCACTGCGTTCGTGGCGGAATGGTGCGATGCTCCCGCTGTGATGAAAAGGAGGAGGTTCCGTTTGAAGCAAAGCTTCAAACGGAATGGTGTGGTGACAAGTATTGACAAAGGGAAAATAAGGATAATTATGGAAACATCAGATGAAAGAAGAAACGGAAGTGCGGGCACGGAGAGTGTCACTTTCGAGGAGATCAGACAGATGCAGCGGAACAATGAGCTGCGGGCGGAACGTGACCGGATTGAACAACAGCGCAGGTCGGAAGAGTTAGACCGGAGAATGGCTGAAACCGCCCAATTTATGAAAGAACAGTGGAAAGAGGCCAGGGAGTTCATAGCGGAACTCAGAGAAAGCAACAAGGAACTCAGAGAAAGCAACAAGGAACTCAGAGAAAGACAAATGGAAACCTCCAGACACATAGAGGAAACGAACCGACAGATGAAGGAGACGGACCGGAAGTTCAAGCAGATGTACAACCAGTTCACCACACAATGGGGGCATGTGCTGGAGGAGGTGACGAAGCCTTCGGCCCTCAAGCTGTTCAAGGAAATCGGTATCGACATCGACCACATCTTCCAGGAGTCGATGCACCGGAAAGAGGAAGACCGTGAGATGGAGGCCGACATCATCCTCGTCAACACCACCGCCGTTGTCGTGGTCGAGGTCAAGACCACCCTGCGCACAGATGACGTGGACTACTTCCTCAAAAAGATGGGGGAGTTCAAGCGGCTCTTCAAGGAGTTCAAGGACAAGACCGTCTATGTGGCCGTGGCCGCCATCAAGTTCAACAACAGTAGCGACATCTACGCCAAGAAAAACGGCATTTTCGTCCTCCGCTCCAACAGCGACCACATCTACAAACTGGAGAACATCCCCGAAGAGAAAAGACGGAAGTTCTGAAAAGGAATACCTATTACCTGTTACCCTTGTACGAACCCACCCGTTAGCTGCCATACTATGACAGCTCTACTTTATAAACTTTATAAACTTGATGAACTAAATTCCGTACAGCAGGAATCCCGCCAGGCCGCACAGCAGAATCAGCAGGATGGGGCTGGTACGGTAAACATAGGAAGCGATGAAGACGGCCCCGAAAAGCGCGATGCTGCAGATCACCTGTATCGGGTCTTCGGCAAACGAGCCGAACGTTTCGGGCGAGATGAGCAGGAGCGCGGCTGCGGCCACCACCCCCACGATGGCAATGCGCAAAGTGGATAAGATGTTGGCAATATCCTTGTTGTCACGATGCTGCCGCAGGAAACGGCTCACGGCCAGCAGCAGCAGGAACGGCAGCAACAGCACCGCGAAGGAGGCGAGGAACGAACCGAGCACCGCCCAGCCCGCGCCGTAGCCCGCATTGATGACGGAAGTGTAGCCCGCGTAGGTTGCCACGTTGATGCCGAGCGGGCCCGGTGTCATCTGGCTCACGGCCACAATGTCGGTGAACTCCTGCGCCGTCATCCACGCATGGTTCTCCACCACCTCGCTCTGTATCAACGCAATCATGGCATAGCCGCCACCGAAATTGAAAATCCCGATTTTGCAGAAGGTATAGAAAAGTTCCCAGAAAATCATGGCTGCGCCTCCTTTCCCAAACGTCCGTACAGGAAGCCTCCGACCGCCGCCGCCACGATGACCAGCACCGGCGAAATCCCGAAGCACCAGATCAGCACCGCCGCCAACAGCGGAATCCAGAAGTTGCGGCGGCTCACCTTCGCCACCTTCGCCATCTTGAAGACCGGCGCGGCAATGAGCGCCACCACGGCCGGACGGATGCCCCGGAAGATGCTTTCCACCAAGGGGTTGTCGCGGAACTCACGGAAGAACATGGCGAGGGCGAGGATGAACAGCACCGGCATCAGCACATTGCCGACCACCGCCGTCACTGCGCCGCGGACGCCCCGAAGCCGGTTGCCGACCTCGGTGGCCATGTTGGCCGCGAAAATACCCGGCAGCGCCTGCGCCACCGACAGGATGTCCAGAAACTCCTCCTTGCTGAGCCAAGTACGGCGGTCCACCAACTCCTTCTCCATCAGCGGTATCATCGCATAACCGCCCCCGATGGTGAAGGTGCCAATTTTGAAAAAAGACCAGAATAATTGGGACAGCCGTACCACGGAAAACTAACTTTCTTTGGACGAAGGTTCGGTTTCGGACTTGGGCTCGTCGTGCAACGGCAGCTGCAACTGCAACGATTTGAACCGCTTCTGACGCTGCTGCCAACGCTCGCGGGCGTACTGCTGCATGTCCGAAACCTCGTCGCTTTCGTCGATAATCTCAAAACCGAAGATGGTCTCGATGATGTCCTCCATCGTGAGGATGCCTTGGAAGCAGCCGTACTCGTCAATGATGAGGGCAATCTGCGACTTCTGCTTCAGCATCGAATCCCAGATGTCGCTGATGGACTTCTCCTCGTTGAAGTAAGGGAGTTCCCGCTTGATTTCACCGAGCTTCACCTCGAACTTGTCCTCGGCGAGATTTTCGAGCGCGTCGTCGCGGAGCACGTAGCCGGTGATGTATTCGGGGGATTCAGCATAGACGGGGATGCGGGAGAAATGGTCGTACTGGTCGTCGTCGTAATATTCGCGGAGGGTCATGCTTTCGGGCGCGATGGCGGCCACCACGCGGGGGGTCATCACGTCGGAGGCAGTGACATTGTCCAACTTGATGATGTTCTGGATCACCTTGTTCTCGTCCTCCTCGATGACGCCTTCCTCCTCCCCTACATTGGCCATGGCCAGCACCTCCTCGCGGCTTACGACCGCTTCGGGTTCGCCGTGGTCGATAAGGCGGCTCACCCATTCCACCAGCTTTACCAATGGGAACATCAGCACAATGAGGATGCAGATGGACTTGGAGGTAAAGCCCATCAGACTCCGCCAGTGGGTAGTGCCGATGGTCTTGGGGATGATTTCGGAAAAGATGAGGATGAGCAGTGTCATAATGGCCGACACCAAGCCGAACCACTGGCTTCCGAAAACGGTGGTGGCCTGCTGACCCACGCCAGCCGCCCCGATAGTGTTGGCTATCGTGTTGAGCGACAGGATGGCGGCCAACGGACGCTCCGTTTCAGTTTTGTATTTTTTGAACAAAGTTGCCGTCTTGTCGCCCTCCTCCTCCTTCATCAGGATATAGGACAGCGGCGTGGAAAGCAACGAAGATTCAAGGGTGGAACATAAAAAAGAAATGGCCATCGCACCAAACAGGAAAGCCAGGAGAAGTATCATTGCGAATTGTCAGAAAGGACTTCTAAATTCTACATCTGCCGACCTCTGAATCCCGCGAAGTCCGCTAAACGGAACCTGAAAATTCGGCGCGGCAAAAGTACAAAATTTTAAAATTTGAAAGATTCATAGATTTGAAAGATTTGAAGATGGGAGGTTTTGAAATAAAAAATTGTACCTTTGCACGTTCGTTTTATGAGCAATAAGTTTTTGTAAATATTTTATAATCAAATGAATAAAAATGCTGTAATCGTGATTTCGGGCGGAATGGACTCCACCACGATGCTCTATGAGTTCCAGAACGAGATCGCCTTGGCCGTCACGTTCGATTACGGCTCCACGCAGAATGCCCGTGAAAGGGAGTTTGCCATCATGCACTGCAAACGACTGGGTATCAAACACCTGATTATCCCGCTGGATTTCATGCATCAGTATTTCAAAAGCAGTCTCTTAGGCTCGCCCGACGACATTCCCGAAGGCAACTACGACGATGAGAACATGAAATCGACGGTGGTGCCGTTCCGCAACGGCATCATGCTGGCCATCGCGTGCGGTTTGGCGGAAAGCAACGGTCTAAAGCGGGTGATGATTGCCAACCATGCCGGCGACCACGCCATCTACCCTGACTGCCGTCCCGCCTTTGTGGAGGCGATGTCGGCGGCGATGCAGAACGGCACGTACGACCACGTTGCGGTCTTTGCGCCTTACACGGGCCTCAGTAAGGCCGACATCGCCCGGCGCGGCGCGGCGCTCGGCCTCGACTACAGCGAAACTTACTCCTGCTACAAAGGCCGCGAGAAACACTGCGGCAAGTGCGGCACCTGCCGCGAGCGCCGCGAAGCCCTCCGCGACGCCGGAATCAACGACCAAACCCCATACGAATCATAATCCCCCATTTTCAATTTTCAATTTTCATTTTTCCATTTTCCATTTACAAT
This sequence comes from uncultured Bacteroidales bacterium, assembly GCA_947169105.1. Lineage (GTDB taxonomy): Bacteria > Bacteroidota > Bacteroidia > Bacteroidales > WCHB1-69 > UBA1756. Next base: position 83,377 of record CAMVOL010000001.1, read on the forward strand.
GTATTACGTCCGCAAAACCCTTGAAATATCCTCCTGCCACCAGCTCTACCTCGATTACGAGAGCAAGTGCGAGAACCTCCACGGCCACAACTGGAAGGTCAATGTCTATTGCCGTGCCGAAAAGTTGGACAGCAACGGCATGGTGTGCGACTTCACCGAAATTAAGCGGCTGATCCACGGGAAGATAGATCATTGCAACCTGAACGAAGTGCTCGATTTCAACCCGACGGCCGAGAACCTGGCCCGCTGGATTGTGGATACGGTGCCCAACTGCTACCGTGCCGACGTGTGGGAGTCGCGCGACAACAAGGCCTCCTATATTTCCGATGACGCCGCCCAGAATTTCGACTAAGATGTACCGCATCAACGAGATATTCTACTCCCTGCAAGGGGAGGGTTTTCACACGGGAACTCCCTGTGTGTTTGTGCGTTTCAGCGGGTGCAACCTGCGGTGCCACTTCTGCGACACCGACCACCGCGACGGCGCGATGATGACGTTGGACGACATCATCGGCGAGGTGAACCGTTATCCGGCGGCCCCGATGGTGGTGCTGACGGGCGGCGAGCCGTCGCTCTTCGTTGACCGGGATTTCGTGGAGGCTTTGAAGCGGGCCACGGGCAAGCGGGTGACCATCGAGACCAACGGCACCCGTCTGTTGCCCGACAACCTCGACTGGGTGACGCTGTCGCCGAAGGGTGCGTTCGAGGGGGGCGGTGCGGAGCCGTGCGTGCTCACCCGCTGCGACGAGCTGAAGGTGGTATGGTGCGGGCAGGATTTGGCACAGTACCGGCACATTGCGGCGGCGCACCGTTTCCTGCAGCCCTGTTACAGCGAGGATGAGGCCCGGAACCGCGCCAACCGTGCCGACTGCGTGGCGACGGTGCTACAGAACCCGGAGTGGCGGCTCTCGCTGCAGGTACACCGGGTGGTGGGGATAAGGTGAGGATATAAAGATTAAGCAAATAAATAATAATTTGATAAACAGATACTTCTACAAATCATCACTTTCTGATTTTGTCAATGAATCATCGGATAAAATCTTTGGCAAAATGTCGCGTGCCGATGAGATGGATACGTCTTCCACACAGAAATATGCATGGGAACAAGAAATCCAAATCATGAAACGTGTGTTGCAGCCGTATGAGAATGAGTGTGCTGAGATTTTATTTGAATATACTATTCCTCGATTGGGCAAACGTATTGACGTAGTTGTGTTGTTGCAAGAACGAGTATTTGTTATTGAATTTAAGGCAGGTGAAAATGAGTTCATCCATCAGGATGTTGACCAAGTTTTGGATTATGCTCTTGATTTGAAAAACTTCCATCAAGGGAGTGTTGACCGTTATATTATTCCGATTCTTGTAGCAACAGAAAGTGATGCTTATTCCACGTTATGTCAATTATCGCATTATGATGACGGCGTTTATGAACCTCTTTTGACAAACGCCGAACATCTTGCAGACATCTTTTCTATGGTTTTGGAAGAAACCCTTCCTGTAATATCTTATTCTATATCGATTAGTGACTGGGCTCGAAGCCGTTATGCGCCTACCCCCACAATTATTGAAGCAGCACGTTCTCTTTATCTTAATCATAGTGTAGAAAATATCACGCGCCATGATGCTGAAGGAGAGCAATTAAAGCGTACAACTCAATATGTTCAAAAAGTGATCCACGAAACAAAGTCGCGTGGAGGTAAAAGCATTTGCTTTGTTACAGGTGTTCCTGGAGCCGGCAAAACATTGGTTGGATTAAATGTCGCTGTGCAACAGGAAACAGATGAGGATCTGGCCGTTTATCTATCAGGAAATGGTCCTTTAGTTGCTGTCCTGACGGAGGCTCTCACGCGTGACAAGCAAGCACGGGAGAAATCTCTTGGAAACAGAATTACAAAGAAAGAAGCTGAAAGGGAGGTAAAGCGTTTCATACAAATCATTCATCGCTACCGTGACAACATGTTAGGGAAAATTCGTGTTGTAAATGGTGAATTGCAAATAGATCCACATAAAGAATTGCAGGATAAGAAAGCTGGTTATGGCGAAGTGGAAAATATTGCCATTTTTGATGAAGCACAACGTTCATGGGATAATGAACACATTGCTTCATGGCTAAAAAGGAAGAAAGGTTTTGACGCTTTCCCAATGTCGGAGGGTGAATTCCTGATTTGGTCGCTTGACCAGCGGAAAGATTGGGCTGTTATCGTTTGTCTTGTTGGAGGAGGTCAAGAAATCAATACTGGCGAGGCAGGTATTGGCGAATGGATTCGTGCTCTGAATGAGACATTTCCACATTGGCAGGTATATATTTCTAACCAACTGACAGCAAAGGAATATGCCGAAGGTAAGGTAAAAGATTTATTGGAGAACAACCCACACGTTACCTATTCAGAAGACTTGCATCTTGCTGTTTCGATGCGCAGTTTTCGCGCTGAAAGTTTATCCAACATGGTGCATTATCTATTGGATGGCGATGTTGAAAAAGTTCGTCAGACATATGCTGCAATATCAGATCGTTATCCTATTGTTCTGACTCGTGATTTAGATAAAGCTAAAGCGTGGTTAAAACATCACGCACGCGGCAAAGAACGATATGGCATGGTTGTTTCTTCGAAGGCATATCGCCTGAAACCACTTGCAATAGATGTCCGTTGTAAACCTAATACAGTGCATTGGTTTTTGGACGACATTAACGATGTTCGTTCCTCTCTGTTTTTGGAAGACGCCGCAAGTGAATTTGATATACAAGGTTTGGAGTTGGATTGGACTTGCCTTATTTGGGATGGAGATTTGCGGTATAATGGGAAAGGTTGGGACTTTTTTGAGTTTAATGGAGGGAATAAATGGAATCGAATAAATAAGAGCGAACGAAAATCCTATCAGTTGAACGCTTATCGTGTCCTGCTTACACGCGCACGTCAAGGTATGGTCATCTGTGTGCCAAAAGGAAGTGCTGAAGACCATACAAGATTGCCACAATTTTATGATGGCACTTTTGAATACTTAAAATCATTAGGTTTGGAAATACTTGAATAATATTGATATTATGCCCCACACCCTCTACAAAACCCAAGGAACCTGCTCGCAACTGATTGATGTGACCGTTGATGACGACGGCGTCATCCAGCAGGTCTTCTTTTATGGCGGCTGCCACGGCAACCTGCAAGGCATCTGCCGTCTGGTGACCGGCCAGAAGGTCGATGATGTCATCCAAAAGCTCAACGGCATTCGCTGCGGCGATAAAGCCACCTCCTGCCCCGACCAGCTCTGTCGGGCATTGGAACAATTGAAAAGAAATTCATAGACATATTTATCGTTTCATCCATCCCAATGGTTTGAAAATAATATGTATTTTTGCTGGTGATTTTATAGTTGCGGAATGGTGAGCTTGAGGTTGAATTAACAAGTTGAATAGATAATTGATAATGAAGATTATTTATGGAAGGTAATATTGACATACTTGTCAAGGAGCTATGCAAATTGCCCAAAGAAACAGGGTGGGTGGAGTTCAAGCACAACAATGACGATCCGAAAATGATTGGCGAAGACCTTAGTGCTCTTGCCAACAGTGCTACTTTGAAAGACAGGGATTTTGCCTATATGATATGGGGAGTGAATGACTCCACTCATAATATTGTCGGGACTTCTGTTCGCTTGGCTTTGCAAAAAAAAGGACAAGAGGAATTGGGACGCGGGTGGGACAGAATGGTTATTGCTTGCGAAATGCAGTTTCTTCCAGCACCAAGAATCGAGATTTTCGAGGAATCGACCAAAGTTACATTGTTCTCTGAGATGGAGTACAAAAACATTCCCGCTGATGACAAGTTGTGGTCGTGTTATCTTCATTCTTGTCTGATGTTTGTTCAAGGTGATGCTTTAACTAACACCTCTTTGCGTGATAGGTTTGGACTCAAAGAATCATCGGCTGGCAGTGTTTCAAGGCTTATCAAAGAAGCCGTTGAAACACATAGAATAAAGCCTATTGATCCCAATACAGCTAAAAGATATATGCGATATGTTCCTGTATGGGCGTCTGTTTAATTTGCTGGTAATTTGCCAAAGCGGGAAAAATGAACTCTTTGTGAGATATAACAATTTAATAATCAATGTGATATGTTTTAGTATTTAATTTGCTGGTAATTTACCAGAGATACGAAACCCTTAAAAAATAGCCATCATGTCCCTCCTCCGTGTCATCCTCGCCATCATCTTCCCACCGCTGGCCGTTCTCGACTGCGGCTGCGGGTCCATCCTTATCGTCACCATCCTCACCTTGTGCGGGTGGGTGCCTGGCATCATCGCCGCCCTAATCATACTGAACAAGAACGAATGATTTCCAGTACCATCATGAAGAAAATTGCCATCTTGATTATTGCCGCCCTGCTGTTTGCGGCATGCAACAACAGTGAAACACAGCTTAAGGAACGTGCGGCCGAATTGTGCAAATACATCCCTGACCACGAACTGCTGGAACAGTCCAAAGACTACATGACCGCCGATTTTTATGCCGTCCTGGACACCCTATTCCACCAACTGCCGGAATTTGAGGCCATGGACCATGAATGGCTCTACTACTTCGTGACAGGCAACGGCGGCACCATCGCGGATTATGAGGTGGTCGGCGTGGAGAAAGCCGATGATACCCACGCGGTTGCGACTATCAAGGTGCGTCAAAAATGGGAAGATGGCTCGTTCGACGAAACGTCTGACATTGAGGAACATAAACTATATATGGAGAAAGTGGACGGCCAATGGCTGATGTCGGACTTCGACGGACACAAACAGGACTGCATCCACCACATCGCCATCAACCGCCGTGAACAAGCCCTGCGTAATGCCATCAGCGACTATCTGGCCAAAGAGATAGGTTCACAATATTCCAAGGGAGACCTCTGTGTCCCGGTTTTGATGATGGTGGCTGAAGAGGATAGTGAAACAGCAACCTCATCCGTCTGGGGCGACTTCTGGATTTTCAACTACCGAATTGCCGATGACACACTCAAGACCGTCGCCGGCGGCAACCACTCCGGCCGTATGACCATACGTAAGATGGAAGGCACACCGTATGTAGCCGAATTTGAGCAGACGGTGGACGGGGCCGGCAACGAGGCCAGCGCCAAACGCATCTTCGGCCCGCATTACGATGTTTACCAAAATATGCACGCAAACGAGAATGTCCGCGAAGCCGTCCGAAAAGAGCAACTGAAGGAGTATATCCGTTGGCACGGTCTCAACGTCCGTTATTATCAGGACTTTGGTTGGGAGGCCGTGAAGTTGTAATACATAAAACAACCTTGTCTCCTCTTTTGCACTTTTTTAATGCAGATTGGGAATTTATAATATTGCATTCAAAATGAAACAGATAGAAGTTGTTGCCGCCATCATTGTCGATTCTCAGAACCGCATCTTTGCCACCCAACGGGGAAGCGGCGACTGGAAGGACTGGTGGGAGTTCCCCGGCGGTAAAATTGAACCCGGCGAAACGCCCGAACAAGCCCTGAAGCGCGAAATCTGGGAGGAACTGGAAACCCGCATCACTGTCGGCGAACGGGTACATACCGTAGAGTGGGACTACCCCAAGTTTCATTTGACGATGCATTGTTACCTCTGCACCATCGAGAGCGGCTCGCTCACCCTGCTGGAGCATGAGGCCGCCCGCTGGCTCGCCCCCGACGAACTCAACTCCGTGCAGTGGCTGCCGGCAGACTGGGAAGTGATTGAAATGCTGAAAAAAAAGATCTTTGCCACCGATAATTCCGCCATCCAATGATGAAAACCATTACCCCTATCGCCCATATCCGCAGCGAGTTCCCGACCAAGTTCGGGATTCCGCGGCAGAGCGGCCTCGTTCCGGAGCTGCGGGCCGACATCGTCTTCGAGCCGGAGTTCGCCGTACCGGAGGCCGTGCGCGGGCTTGCCGACTTTTCGCACCTGTGGCTGATATGGGGCTTTTCCGCCGCCGAGCGGGAGGGATGGTCGCCGACGGTGCGCCCGCCACGCTTGGGCGGCAACACCCGGATGGGGGTCTTCGCCACCCGCTCGCCCTTCCGTCCCAACGGACTGGGACTCTCGTCGGTGCGTATCGAAGCGGTGGAGACGGTGGACGGCGTGCCAGTGGTGCGTGTGTCGGGCGCCGACCTGATGAATGGCACGCCGATTTACGACATCAAGCCGTACCTCACCACCACCGACTGCCACCCCGAGGCGCACGACGGCTTTGTGGGCGAGTACGGCAGCTACGGCGTCACGGTGGTACTGCCCGACGAACTCGCACCCGAAATGCCCGCATCGGAGCGGGAGGCACTGCGGGGAGTGCTGGCACAGGACCCGCGTCCGGCGTTCCACAACGACCCTGCACGAGTCTATGGTTTCCCCTTCGGAGACTACGAGGTCCGGTTCCGCGTGGAGAACGACATTCTAATAGTGATTTCCGTGGAAAAACGGTAGTAGAAAATTTCCCCTTCTTCAAAAAGAAGGGGTGCGCGCAGCGCAGGGTAGTTGTATAGATATTCCATAATACCTTGTGATAAAAATTTTTTTCTACTACCCCGGCCTACGGCCACCCCTTCTACATAGAAGGGGAATATAAAAGAAACCCCGCCTCTTGTGGAGGCAGGGCTCTTCGGTCATTATGAAAACAAAAAATTACAGGTTGTTGATCTTGTGCATCAAACCTGATTTGAGGTTAGCGGCTTTGTTCTTGTGGATGATACCTTTCTTTGCCAGTTTGTCAATCAAAGAAACCACGCTCGGAAGTTTCGCAGTAGCTTCTGCCTTGTTCTCCATCAAACGGATGTCTCTCAAAGCATTGCGCATGGTTTTGGCATAATAACGGTTTGCAAGTCTCTTGCTGTTGTTGGATCTGATTCTCTTAATGGATGACTTATGATTTGCCATTTCTCTAACGTTTCTTTATGTTTTTACTCTACTTTTACTTTCAAATTTTAGGGCTGCAAAAATACTACTTTTTTTTAATTTAAAAATATTCTTTGAAAAAAAATGAAAAAAAACGTAAAATGCTGAAAATCTCTATGAAAATTACGTACTTTTGCGCTCTCAATGATTGAAAAGCCACACTTATAACGATACCGCAACTACTCTATTTGGAAAGAAAGTGATTCGATTTTACCAACATAATGAGGTTGACAAGGCAAAATGGAACCGGTGCGTGGAGTCATCCCCTGCGGCTACCATCTTTGCAGACTACGACTTTCTTTCCGTGGTGAATCCGGAATGGGCTGCGCTGGTTTTGGACGATTATGCCGCCGTGATGTCCCTCCCCTGGCGGCAAAAGTATGGTTTCAAATACATTTATAATCCTTTCTATTGTTCCCGTTTTGGTGTCTTTTCAGATGGATCCGTATCGTTGGAGCTTGCACAGGCATTCCTAAAAAAAATTCCTAAATCATTCGTTTCCATTGATTTGGACCTTAACGAATGTATTCCTGATACTTTTGCCATCCCGGAAGGAAATCTGAAGATTTCCCATACTCTTCCACTTCAAGAACCGTACGAAGTGCTTCGGTGCGGTTTTTCCAGCAATCATAAAAGAAATATCCGTCTGGCGCAGAGTTTTAATACAAAATTGGATACAGCATTGGACGCGTCTGAAGTCATCGCACTCTTTCAGGGAAGCCACCGCGGTCAGGAGAAGTCGGTGCGGATTCAGGAGACAGATTACCGTATTTTTTTGAAAATGTGCGATTTTGCCCGCAAGCGGGAGGCTTTGGAAGTATGGGGAGCCCGCGATCCCGACGGAACGCTTTTGGCGGGTGCCGTCTTTTTGCACGACCACCAGCGGCTTTGGTTCTGGGCTTCCGGCCGCAATGAAGATTTCGCCGACCGCCGGGCCATGTTCTTCCTGATGGATGAATACATTCGAAAATACGCAGGACAGCCTGTCACCCTTGACTTCAACGGTTCCCGCACCGAAAGTGTCGCCCGTTTCTATGCAGGCTTCGGCGCGGAACGTTATACCTATTCCGCACTCAATTTCTGCAACAACAAACTGTTGGCCTTGCCTGTAAGATTTTATAAATTATTGAAAAACAATATTTTAAAATAGGTAATTATGAAAAAAATCAGAAATTTAGGGTTGGAGAACACGGTTTTCAACCAGTACATCGCCGAAATCCGCGACGAGAGAATCCAAAAGGACCCGATTCGCTTCCGCCGCAACTTGGAACGGCTTGGGGAAATCTTCGCCTATGAAATCAGCAAAACCTTCTCCTACCATCCGGTGGATGTGACGACCCCGCTGGGTGTCAAAACAATACAGCTGATGGACGAACAGCCCATCCTCGCCACCATCCTCCGCGCCGGCCTCCCGCTGCACCAAGGGATGCTCAACATCTTCGACCACGCCGACAATGCCTTCATCTCCGCCTTCCGCAAGCATTATATGGACGGCACCTTCGACATCCAAATCGACTATATGTCGGCGCCTGATATGGACGACCGCATCCTCATCATCTGCGATCCGATGCTTGCCAGCGGCCAGTCGATGGTGTGTGCCTACAACGAGATTATGAAACAGGGGCATCCCAAGTACATCCACATCGTGTCTGTCATCGCCAGCACCCAAGGGGTGGAGTACCTGCGCAGAAACCTACCCGACATCGACTGCACCATCTGGCTTGGTGCCGTGGATGACGAACTCACCGTGCAGTCGTACATCGTGCCCGGCCTCGGCGACGCCGGCGACCTCGCCTACGGTTGTAAAAACGACTTGATCCTATAATTTCTTACTTTATAGAGAATTATGCGTTTGGACAAACTTCTCGTCACCCGCGAATTCTTCACGTCCCGCGAGCGAGCCCAAGACGCCATCGTCCAGAAAACCGTCTCTGTGGACGGGAAAATTGTCGATAAGCCCTCGAAGGAGGTGGCGGAAGACGCGGCCATCGAAGTCATTGACATCTTCAATAAGTACGTGAGCCGCGGCGGACTGAAATTGGAAAAAGCCATCGGGGACTTCGGCCTCGACTTTTCCGGAAAGACCGTCCTTGATGTGGGCAGTTCCACCGGCGGCTTCACCGACTGCGCCCTGAAGCATGGGGCCGCTTTCGTCACCGCCGTGGATGTGGGCACCGGCCAGCTGCACCCTTCGCTGCAAGGCCTCCCACAGGTGCAGTCCATCGAGAACCGCGACTTCCGCGAACTCACTACGGAGGAGGTCGGCGGGCGCCGGTACGACTTCATCGTCTCCGACGTGTCGTTCATCTCGCTCAGTTACCTCATCCCCTACTTCGCGCCGTTCCTCAAGGACGACGGGCAGTGCGTGCTCCTAATCAAACCGCAGTTTGAAGCGGGCGCGTCGTTCCTCAACAAAAGCGGCATCGTCACCGATGAAAAGGGTTACAAGATTGCCATCCAGCGTGTTACACAGGAAGCCGTCATCCACGGGCTCTATCTGAACCAAATCAACATCTCCACCCTTTTCGAAAAAGTCAAAAACGTGGAGTTCATCTCCCTCTTTTCGCACACCGACATCCGCTATCGCCTCGACTACAACGCCCTTTTCAAAACGGTGAAAGAGGTGAAGAAGGGGTTGAAGTGAAAAAGCAAGCAATGAAAAAAAGCGAGACGCAAGTCCCGCTTTAAATGTTTTCACAACGGAATAATCCTTATTGTGAATCGCTTCAATTTTTGTGCGGCAAAAGTACACTAAAAATTTAATATAAAATTTTAATAAACAAACTGTAAAAAAGAAAATATTTATAGTATCTTTGCGGTCGTTAATAAAAGAGAAGAAACGCCATTAAATAATTTATAATCAGATTTATATATTCTTATGAGAAGGATATCATGTCTTGACTTAGGCACCAACAGCATCGGCTGGGCGATGGTGAATGCGAAAGAAAATGGCGACCACATCACCTTTGAAATATATCGAACAAATTGTCTCTGTCGGTGAATACTAACGACATCAAAAAATCAGAACTATGAACGACATCAAACTATTTCAGAACAAGAAAATCCGTTCAGTATGGAACGATGAAGAAGAGCAATGGTATTTTTCCGTTGTGGACGTTGTGGAAGCATTGACGGACAGCAATGATCCAAAACAGTATATCAAACGAATGCGTTCGCGTGATGAAAGTTTGAATTCCTACTGGGGTACAATTTGTACCCCCCTTGAAATGATTGCACTTGATGGAAAACGTCGCAAGGTGCAGTCTGCTAACGCCAAAGGTCTTTTCCGCATCATACAGTCGATTCCCTCCCCAAAAGCAGAACCCTTCAAACTGTGGCTGGCCACAGTGGGATATGAACGCATCCAAGAAATAGAGAACCCCGAACTGGCACAAGAACGGATGAAAGAACTCTATGAAAAGAAAGGCTACCCAAAGGATTGGATTGACAAACGGCTGCGCGGCATCGCCATCCGCCAGAACCTGACAGATGAATGGAAAAAACGTGGAATTACATCTGAATCGGATTATGCTATACTCACAGCAGAAATCTCAAAAGCCACCTTCGGAATGACACCTTCTGAATACAAAGATTTCAAAGGTTTGACTAAAAAGAGCCAAAACCTGCGTGACCACATGGATGATTTGGAACTGATTTTCACCATGCTCGGAGAACGTGTCACCACCGAAATCTCAGAAAAAGAAGAGCCCGAAACCTTTGCTGAAAGCAAAAAGATAGCCCACCGCGGTGGCGGTGTGGCTGGAAAAGCTCGTGAGGCAACGGAAAAGGAATTAGGGCGCAGCGTGTCAACCCCGAAGAACTTTCTGCCCAATAAAAAGAAGAAGGAAATCGAAGCTTAAAATCTGAAATAAATAAACGGATTCAGTCCGCCAGCCAAAAGCGAACCGCCACACAAAATGTACAGCAGCACCGCCAACACTGTGCCCCCTATAAGCACACGTTTGGTCGGATTATCCGTATATATCTTGTACTGAATATTTTCCATCTTTTTGAAATAGCCCATAAAAGAAAAAATGACCGCAAGTGCAAAGACGAACCAGAAACGGCGGTCACAATAGAATTCGTCGTAACGCCCGTCGAACGCAAACATTTTCCTGAGGAAGGAAAAGGCATACGCCATACTTTCGGCACGGAAAAACACCCACCCAATCATCGCCACGAAAAAAGTGAGCACAACGGATGGCAACTTCCCTATTTTCGACAACACTTTCAGCATCCCTATCTTGTCCAAAACGAGGAAAAGGCCGTGGTATAATCCCCAAATAATGAACGTCCATGCGGCACCGTGCCATAAACCGGAAATAAAAAAGGCGAAACAAAGGTTGAAGTACATCCGCGGAACAGGAACGCGGTTGCCTCCCATCGGAATGTACAGATAATCCTTGATCCACGAACTGAGCGTGATGTGCCAACGCCGCCAGAACTCCGTGATACTCTGCGAGATGTATGGAAAGTTGAAGTTTTCAGGGAAACGGAATCCCAGCATCTGCCCCAAACCCAACGCCATATCCGAATAGCCGGAAAAGTCGAAATAAATTTGGAACGTGTAGGCTAACGTCGCCACCCACGCCGTCGCCGACGACATATAATCAGGCGAGACGGCAAAAACGGCATCCACATATTCCGCCAATACATTAGCAATCAGTACCTTTTTCGCCAAGCCTACCATGAATCGGAAGAATCCGTTCACCCGCCGCGCATACGTGTCGGTTGCCTGCCGGTCCGTAAGCTGCAAGGCAATCTCCTTGTAACGCACAATCGGGCCGGCAATCAACTGCGGAAACATCAGGATGTAGAGTATCATATCCGTCAGTTTTCGCTGCGGCTCCACCGTCCCCCGATAAACATCCACCATATACGAAATCTTCTGAAAGGTGATGAACGAAATCCCAATAGGAAGCGCAACATCCGCCCAATCAAAAGGTTGTGCTCCAAAATAGGCATACAACGCCCGCACATTCCCCACAAAAAAATTGGCATACTTGAAATAAAGTAACAGCCCGATATTCAAAACGAGAGAAAGAGCAAGCCACCCTTTTTTTGTTTTATCCTCTGTTTTCTTAATTTTCTTTGCAAGGAAAAAATCAATGATTACCGAAACAACCACCACCAGAATAAAACGCGGCTCCCCCCACGAATAGAAAAGCAAACTTGCTAACAGAAGAATGTAATTCTTTATTTTATAAGGAGATAGCCAATAGATTATCAGCAATATCGGCAGAAAGACAAACAGAAAAACAGGAGAACTGAAAACCACGGCACTATCTTTTGACCACTTTGACCACTTGCCGCGAAAGTCCATCTGCCGATTGGATATGCAGCAGATATATTCCCGACGTAAAATCTTCTATATCAACATAAAACTTGTCTTCTACGACTTGGAACCGGCGCAATTCCCGTCCCGATAGGTCGAAAAGGCGGCACAACATCGGTCCGTTCTCCCCTCCCCTATCCAATTCTACCGTAATGGCCGAAGACGTAGGATTCGGATAAATCTTAACATAAAGATTTTCAGTAATATATTCAACAACACCCGTATTGATGGCCGTCACTTCAATCGGCACGGTTACGGTATTGCCTTCCTCTACTGTTGCGATGAGATTCGCCCGATAGATACCGTCGGGCATTCCCGCCAAATTCACCGTAAGATTGAGATTGCGCGATGCCAGTGCATTCAAACTCCCGCTCTGACAATCAAGAGTAGCCCAACCTATGGGATTGTTATTCTCGTTAATTATCTGATTTTCAAAAAGAAGATAGATAGGTGTTACTGATTCGTACTGTAATGTCACCTCTTCCGGTTCCGCGCCGCACGTCAGAGCCACCGCTGCCGGTGTAATCCGCAACTGCGGTTCGGCCTCATTCTCCAACGGCAGGCATACCTCGTCAATCCACACACAGTCCCCGTTTCCGTTTACCGAGTAGTCCTTGGCATACTGCCACATCAGCGTGTGTCCGCCCGCCGTCACATCGTAATACACATACGTCCAATCGTGCAACCCCGACCAACGGTCCACCTTCTGTCCGTCAATGTAAAAATTGAGCCAATCGTAATTGTTTTCGGTGGATGTCTTATAGAAAAACGACACCTGTCCAGAGCGTAGTGCCGTGAAATTCAATACCATAGCCGAGGACTGGTCATGTGTAATCACCCCCGATTTCATCGAATAGCTGCCCGTGACAGAAACGTCCGAGACCCGCACCCAGTCCGCAGAGTCACCCATTTCGTAGGTTTCGGGAAGACCGTCATCGAAGCCCTCGCAGTTCACATCGCCCACCAAAGGTACCGACAGCGTGCGGTAGAACGTCGCCCCAACCGTAACATCAATAAGGGCGTCCACCACCTGTAGCGACGAAAAAGTGGCGGTAGGACGAAAGACAAAGGTCGCCAGATAGGACGTATTGGCATCCAACAGATAGCAGTCATCGCGAGAATCCAGAAGCAGAATGTCCGGTTCATTAAAATGGAGATGGAACTGCACATCCGTGGCTTGCAGATTGCTGCGGTTGACGAAGGTAACATACAGCGTATCCGTTTCGTCCGGATCCAGCCGGCGGTTGTTCCCATCGCTGATGGAAAAATTCTGTATTTCAATCTGGTACGAATAGACGGGGAAAGATAACACACTGGTCTGCGGATAACGGTCATTGGTGATGGTCACGGCAAAATCCAGAATGGTAAGGTGCGGTGTGTTCTCATCCACCCGAAAGCGGATGGCACGGTTGAGCGTATAGGCGTTCCCCCCGCTGATATAGCCAAAATATTCCTCATTATCCATCATCTGCACATGTCCATTACCTATAGAAAACGTGATATTGCAGTCGTTATAGGGCAAAGAGTCCATATTCCTCACGGTGAATGAAAGCTCCACTTCCTCGCCAGGGTTAATGATGTCATCCTCTCCGGCAGAAATCTGCAAGTCGGTGATTGCGAGCATATTGTCATACTCGCAGTTGAGCAGCAACACCGTATCGTGCCGTTGGTCGTTATTGTCGAAACAGGTGACGGAAACGGGCCTGCCTGTAAAAGCTTCGGTGGAGGTGCCGGCCAGAACACCGCTGCGGCTGAGCGTCAGAAAGTCCGGCTTGTAGGGCGGAATGAAACGGAAGCAACGGTTGGTGACAGCTACTGCCGCTTTTTCGGAAGCATCCGTCCTTTGGAAAATCCTGGAATCCCCGCGCGAAACGGCAGAAATGGCATCACTGCCATTGTAATTCATTGTCCCATAGTAGTATTCAATCATACCATCCGGATACAATTTCACGGCAAAATTCACCGCACTGCTGGCATTATTCGTCTGTTTCGCCTGCACAAAGATGGAAACAACCTCCGGTTCTGACTTCACTTTGAGGTTGGAAACCGTGAGGTCGGTACGGAAAGGGGCTATCATCTCCGTATTTAGAACCTGATAATCAGTATTTTGCAAAAAAGGCCAGTTATAGGTATTATTACGGAAGGTGATGTATCCGTCGGCGTAGATGCAAATCTGATTATAATCATTCCCATAAAATGGGAACGAAAACGGAAGTGTCACCGTAGCATAGCCCGTATTGGCATTGGAGAGAGCCACATCATTTCCATCCACATTAGGATAAGCGGATGTAAATTCCTCTATTTCAAATTCTTTCGTAAACTCAAAACGATAGGGTTCCTTGCCGCCCGAAACCGGGATCTGATAGGAGTACTCCTGAAACGCGGTCATCATGGGCGGATTGGGGGACATCTGCGGACGGCTGAAATCTACGGAAGCGACCAGCGACAAGAAGGTGGTATCGTTATTGGCAATAGGGACATTGGTCTGCGTGCAAGCGATTTCTGTTGGCAGAAATCCCTGATAGTCCATCAAGGAGAAGGATACGACTTGTCCATTGGAAACATCATCGGGGTCGTTCTCCACCACCTCGAAGAAGAATTTGGCAGGTTGGCCGGGAGTGAGGAACTCCAACAGACGGCTGACATCGAGGCCCAATTCAAGCGAGCGGCCCGTGTCGGTGCTGTCGCCCTGCATATAGTGTTCGCCGCCCTGAAAGTTGAAGACGGCCCACTCGATGGTGTGGTCGGGGCGTTGGGCGTTCACGTTGGCAGCTACGCCGGCCATCAGTTTGATGCGTCCGCGGCAGGTGTGCGAAACCGTCGCCTTGTAGGTGAGGCGCGGCGACACCTCGTCCTTCACATCCACCACATAGACACAGCTGTTCCAGATGCCGCCCTGCGCCGGCAGTTCCGCTAATTTGCGGTACGGGAGATAGCTGTAGCCGGCATTGGCGAAATCGGTGCCGAAGGAGTTGCAGAAAATCACCGCACCTACTTCCCAATCGTGGATGTCAATGACCCCGTCGTGGTTCAAGTCCACATCGTTGGTGTAACGCCCGTCACCGTTGTAATCCCAGCAGATGGAGTCGTCGTACCCGACGATGGTCTGCCCATGGTTCACGTTGTTTTGAAAATTCGGGACAATCCACATACCGGCGTGCGGTGTACCTTCGGGAATCTGATGCAGCATTTCGTGCCCGTTGGGGACGTGCGTGGAGTAGAAATTGGCTAAGCCGCCGTACGCGTCTCCACGCAAGTGGTTGTGAAGCCAGTGCTTCAGGGTGAGGATGCCCTCCTCTGTATCGGTGGGGATGGCATAAAATTCCACAATGCGGTTACGCATCGCCTGATAATAGAGATTGTAACCTGATGCCCAATAAGTAGGGCCGCCGAAATTATAGGAGCCGCCCCATTGTGCCACGGTGGGCGTTCCGGCGGTACGGATCACCTGCCACGTGTCCATAAAGCTCACGCCACGATTGGTGCCGCCGTTACAGAAGTTCCACGCAAAATGCGAAGGGTAACGTCTTGTGTTGTTGTTATTTTCGAGGCCGCGCCGACAATTTATCTCGTACGAAAAAGTGTAAACGATACTGGAAGACTGTCCGCACTCCAACGCCGACTGGTGATAAATAGGGGTCATAAACGGCAGGGTGGAGTTGTCCACGGCAGCGGGGAGGTCTCGTGTCCTTTGGATGGCGTCCAACTTGAGGACGGGGCAGCCACGTAGCAATGCCTCATCAGCGGGCGACAATAGTGTACCCATCTGCGCATACTGACGGTCAATTTCGGAAACCGGCTGCGCCCACCCCATCAGGACATAGGCGCATAGAATGAAACAAGACAGAAACTTCTTCACGTGCAAATCCTTAATGATAGTCATCCCAGCCCCACTTTCCCAAAACAAGGGGCAAAAGTACAACTAAATCGGATTGCCGCAACGTTTCAGGCAAGAAATTTATCGGACCACATTCAACTTTTTGGTGACGACGCTCTTTCCGTCGGAAATCCGCACGACATAGAGACCTGCCGACAGTGCCGACACATCCAGCTGCTGGCTTTCACAAGCCCTTTCGATAACGGAAATCTGTTTGCCCGACAGGTCGAAAAGTTGCACGCGGGCGTTTTCCGCACCGGCGAGGATGACGGAAGCGGAGGCGGGGTTCGGGAACAATGATACGGAAGGCACATCGTCGTCACCGACAGACACCGTGCGCGTGACATCAATACAAGCCTTGTTGTTAGCAGGATTCGGATCGGTGGAGTGGCCTGCAATCCGCACTTCATAACAAAGGTTGCACTCTGTCAGGCCATGCTGGCTCATCGTGGCAGCAGTCCAAATTGGTTGCAAAAGATCCACAGTGACATCTTCACCGGCAACGACCGAATGCAGCTCCGTACCCATCAGTATCACGGATGTGACGTGTAATCCTTCATTATATGTGACGTCAAAGATGACCGAATCAGTGGCTGCCACAGCATCGGGACCATTGTTTTTCAGCTTCACCCTCGGTTGCAGATCCTGCGAAGGTCTTAACACAAGACTACTGATTGTATTGCCGTCGCTATCGACAAAACCGACAATCTCAAAATCCACCGTCTGTGCGGATGCGGCCAACAAAGCCGCCATCAGAATAAAAAAAGCATAGAATTTCTTCATAACAACAATATATCTATTTATGAATTAATACAATAGCAATATATATCCACCGAGGTATCCTTCTGCCATTTCGCCAAGATGGAAACCCTGCTCTTATACGTTGCAATCTCCATCACGCCCAAACTGTTGGGAATCAGGTAGGGTTCCGGATCCGACTCATACGTGCGATGCAGGTGCGTGATGACAAGGGTGCCAATCTTCGCAGTGAAACGCCCGTCATGCACCTTCTCCTCAAACAATGACACAGGGATATTGGTCAATACATTATTATAGGCATCAATATAGATGACATGGCCCGCAATCATATTTTTGTTTTCTATATAATTAGCGGTAAATGGAATACGTGTTTGAATCGCATATTCTGACGTATGTTCCTGCCATGTGCCGTCGAAGCACCATTCGGCCAGCTGTATCATTTTTTGGAGGAAATCGCCCCCCTCACCGGCATACTGCCGCGCTACACCATCGGAAATCCCGTAGGAAAGCAGGGAAAAGACACCTGTATCCTCACCGATGAAGTAGTGTCCGTCAAGGAACAGCACCACTGGATTTGCCAAAAGGAAAGCGGAAGCGCCTGTCAGGAGGAAATGGACGGTGCCTTCGGGAAAAGAGCGGAACGCATTGCGTAGAAGGAACGCCGTCTGGTTCACATTCCCGATTTCAATGGTATGTGTGACATCCACAACATTTCCATCGGGAAATCGGGAAAAAAGCTGTCCTTTGAACATTCCCACATAGGGTTCCTGTAATGTCCAGTCACTGGTGAGCGTAATCAGTTTCATTTTATGACCTTTTAAAAACCAAGTGCTTTATAAATCTCTTCATGTACAAGCAAACGCAACCGACTTTGTGACAAACGGTTCGGTTCCATATCGGGATACACACGGTTGGAAAGGAACACGTAGATGAGATCGGCATCGGGGTCGCACCAGAAGACCGTGCCCGTGAATCCCTGATGCCCGTATGTCTTCCTTCCTGCTTGCGCCGGCAGCACCGGATTGGGTGCAGGGAACGACGGGGTGTCGAAACCGAGGCCACGCCGCTGGCATCCATGTATCGGATAAGTACTGGTGAATTGCTGTACTGTTTTTTCTGAAAGATACGTGTGCCCTTCATAAACCCCACCCTGCATCAGCATCGTGAGGAGTACACTGACCTCTTTTGCGGTGGAAAAAAGACCTGCATTGCCACCATTGCCGCCGAAAAGCGCCGCCGTCTGATCGTGGACATATCCTTTCAGCACCTGCTTACGGAAATAACGGTCATTTTCAGTGGGAGCGATATTGCCATCAAGAATAAAATCCAACGGATGAAAACCTGTCCGGAGCAGTCCCATTGGACGGTAGAAGTGCTCAGCGACAAACTCCTCCATCGGATACCGGATAATGCTTTCCACAATCTCTTTCAATAGAAAGAAGCCCAAGTCACTATAAACATACTTCTTCGGGCCGACGGAGCAGGTGGCTATTTTGTGCCTGATGCTGTCGGGGTAATCGGCTCGGAGGAAAATATTCTCAGCCACCTTTATCGGGAAGCGGTCGCTTTCAGTAGTATGCAGAACCGTTGTATCCCACAAATCCTTTCCGCTGATTTTCCGATAAAACGGAACGAAGGCGGAAAGTCCTGAGGTATGGGTAAGCAGTTCGGTGAGGGTCAGTGTGGCGACGGCGGTGCCGGACGTGTAAGGGAGGTACTGTCCCACACGGTCAGTGAGGTGCAGACGGCCGTCGTCATAGAGCTTCATCACGGCGAGGGTGGTGGCGAGCGGCTTGGTCATGGAAGCCACGTCATAAACGGTGGCATCATTCACCACATCCACAGAGTCATACGTAAGATAGCCATAATTCTTGGAGAAGACCAATGAATCGGCATGAAAAGCCAGAATCTGACAGCCTGGAAGGATCTTTTTGGCGATACAGCCATTCACCATCGAATCTATCCGATGGGAATAATGGGCTGGCAGAAAATCGACAGAAGCCTTTGTATTTTCTGCATTATTTTGGGCAAAAGATGCAGAAAAAGAAAGGGAAAAGAGGACAACAACAAGCAGAATTTTCAGAAAAAACCTCATTTTGAAAGACTTCTGGCAAAAACGGGCAAAAATAAAGAATAGGAGCGGAACCGTTTGAAAAAACAGAAAAAAAATGCTAACAAATCAATGTAAAAAAAAGTAGAGCCGCCAAAATATGACGGCTCTACATAGATTTTCAATAACAATTGACTATCTGACAATCACCACGCGTTTGGTGACGATAGCATCCTTGTTGCGTACGGTGACCATATAGACACCCTGAGCATAGTCGCCCGTCTCCATTCTGACGACCGGTGTGGTGTGCGTATCCTCAATGTCAAGGTTGACAGTACGGAGGACTGCGCCGCCGGTGCTAGAGAGGGTAACAGAGGTCTGACCCTCGAAGCCGTTCAACTCAACCGTGATGTAGTCACGTGCGGGGTTCGGATAGACATTAGCCGTAGCCTCAACCTCGCGGTTAGAGTTATAGGTGACTGCACCGCCGATAGACGGAGTGGAAGGCATTGCCATAGACGCGCCACCTTCAACGTGGAAGATGATTTCCAAAGTGTTGGCGAATTCACCAACAACTGTGGAGTTCTTACCACCCGCTTCAGACTCAGGAGTGATACATCCATAGAATGAGTGGAAGCCAGAGGATTGACCGCCGGTACGACGGAGCAACTTAACCACAATCTTATAGTCACCACCCTGCAAGAAGTTCTGGATCTTGATGGTGTTGGCACGGCCGCCCTGATAGAAGGTGCCATGATCATCATCATCATACGTACCATAAGAGCTCAAGCAAGGAATGTTATACGTAGGTGTCAGCCAGCAGAGTTTGAAGTAGTTATAGCTGAATCCTTCATGGTTATCCGGACCATAGAACGACGGGATGTCCACCGTATTGCTGTTAGCCACAGTATAGTTGTCAGCAGGCGGATAGAAGGCCATCACACGGTTGTCAAGATAGGTGCGGTACAACGGGTTGAAGTAGTCAGTAACGTTGCCCATCAGCTCGTAGGTGTCACCCACCTTATGGTACAGCTCGTATTGGATAGAAACCTTAATATTGTCACTGCAGTTCATACAGTTCTTGTCAACGAAGATTTCCCAACCCACATTGGTACTTGACATCGTGAAGTTATCCTGGATGGTATCTCTCGGCAAAGCATTGGAGATATCGGCCTGTGCCTCGCTGAGTCTGCGGACTCTGAAGAACGGGATATCTTCCACACGCAGATACATCACATAGACACTGTCGCAACCATAAGCGGTATGTAAGGAATCATACAGCGTGTAGGTGGAGTCAGGACCAGTGAAGACAGAGGCAGGAATATGCTTACGATGGACAAGGTTAGCATCATACCAGTCGTAACCGGCACCGCCTGTCGTAACTGTAGTGAAGCACACGCGTCCAGTCTGCTCCATGAGGTAGGTGCGGTGGACTGTAATCAGATCGGATGTGTCACCCTTCACGCAACCGATGGTATCAATAGCGTAAAGACTAATGTAATAGCTACCTGTGTCAAGCGGCTGCAAAGCGGCATACGTAGCGCTATGCTCATTAAAGAGTGTATCAAGCAGCGCATGCGAATCGTCAAACAAGATTGCAAAGACATCGTAACCAGCTTCACCACCTGCGACAGAAATAGATATTGTATCAGACAGATTATCACAAGTATCTCTCGGATAGATAGGCGTAATCACCAGAGCGGGACGGTCATTCACCCGAATCGTATCGGTCGCCTGACATCCATTGGAATCCGTAACAGTAACGTGATAGAAGCCTGCCGGAATCGTATCGAAGGTGTGAGTCAAACTGCTGACGGTATCGGTGTAATCCACCACATCACAGAAGTAGATGTAATCGGCGACACCGTTCAAGACTTCCACAGTAATCGTACCGTTATTGTCACCATTACATATCGGTTTAGTGGCATAGATCGTATCAATCTCAATCTTGGCAGGAACGGTAATAGTGAAGGCCACTGTATCCGTATTGCCACAAGCATCGCCAAAGACGACCTTCACGATGGTATCGCTGAAGTTGGTAATGGCATGGCCTGCTGACGGCTGCGAGAAGTAGGTTTCGTTGAACCCACTCCAGTTATCCACATAGTGCGCAGTAATCGTGTCATGGAGATTCGGCACAAGGAATTCGCAAGGATTGGCCGTACGCTGGGCGGGATATGTCCGCACCGTGTCATTCAACCACGGAGAGATCGTATCGGCAAGTCTGAAGAACTCGTGGATAGCGACTGACCTATTGCCGCAACTATCAGCCGCATAGTATTCGCGGAAGACATAGCTGCCATCGCACACATTGTTCAACGTGACAGTGTCAGCAAAGACGGAATCAATCACATTCACCAACTTGCAGTCCGAAATATTGGCACCATGTGCATTCAGGGAATCAACCAATGTGTAGGCCGCAGGCACTGTATAGGTGCTGTCCAATCCGATGTACAGGGTCAGCGTATCAAGCGTGTTGTCCGTAACCTTCGGAGCCATGGTGTCATAGACATCATAATACTGGTGGAATTCGGTATGGTTGCCACAGCTGTCATAAACCGTGTAAGTACGGTGCAGACGCATCGGGCAGAAGAAGCTCACCGTATCAATGTCGGTGACATCAAGTTCCTTCACAAGGTTGCAGTCGGAAATAGTGACATCAGTGTGACCATTCACATCATCCGTAGTATTGAAAGCAGCCGGGAGTGTGGAGCTAAATGTGCAATCTTCAGCAAGATAGACAGTGTCTAACTTGAGCGTACCCGTCACCTTCGGGGCAATCGTGTCAAGCACATAGATAGTGTCGTTGAAAGCAGTCTTTCTGCCGCAGGAATCCTGAGCATTATAGACCACATACACAGCCTTGCCACAAAGAGCACCCGTAATCGGAACGGTATCAACCGAGACCAATTCGAGCGAGTCTTTCAGGTTGCAGTCGGTGATACTGGTGCGCATATTATCATCCGTGATGCTGCTGATAGTGGGGAAGAGTCTGTGAGTGAAACTGCACTCATCAACATCTGACATATAGACCGTATCCGGTGTAAGGACAGCAGTGATGGTCGGTGCCGAGGTGTCATGTACCTCAATGGTCTGCACGAACTCGTTGGAAACAAGACCGCAGCTGTCATAGACCACATAGTATCTGTGAACCGTACGGACACACATGACATCGGAAGAATCCTGATGGACCAGTTCAACTCTTGAACCAGGGCCGACATTGCAATCTTCGACCTCGAAATGTACGTCGTATGCCTTCACATCGGCAACAGTGTGGAAGGAATCAACAGCAACGCCCCAGCAGTCACCAGCCACATCGTTCATATAAGTGACGAGAGTGTCAAGTAAAACGGGGGTTGCCTTCGGGGCCACCGTGTCAAGAATATGGATGATCTGATAGATGGTGTCAGAGAGTTTTTCGCTGCAAGCATCCTTCACTTGATACTTGACTGTGAAAATTGTGGTGCAGTTATCGCGCACAGAGACAGAGTCAAGAAGGACCAGTTTGTCGGCTTCATCCCATGCGGGGTGACAATCCGTCATCACGATGCCGGAGTCGATAGCCTCCTGCGGAGTGGCCCACTTCTTCAGTTCCGGATTAGAGCAGTCGCTCTCATAGTACTGGAACGTAATCTTCGGAGCCGTGTCAACCGTGACATACGGAGGCAGCGTATCCATCACACGGATGGCAAGTTTCACCGTATCATACGACATGTTGTTGCAGAGGTCGGCCACCGTATATTTATAGGTATAGACTGTGTCGCAACCATCAACAGTGATTTCCGGCCCATAGTAGCTGACATTGCAGGTATTGTCAATGTTGCAATCCTGATAGACATCAGCGCCCTGCCAAGTCGTCATGTCACCGTAATTGGCGAACAAGACATTCACAGAGGTGATATCATAAGCACAGCTATTATCCGTGTAAATGGTGTCGCCACGAAGCTCCGTCATCAGCTTGGTAGGAGCAATCGTATCAAGAACCAGAATTCTCTGATAAATGGTGTCGGACCATTTGTTACCGCAGGAATCCTTCACTGCATACTTCACCGTAACGAAGGTGGCGCAGGTGAGGTCGGCGGTATCATTGGCATCATAGCGCATCATATTGGCGGCATCCTCCCACTTGGCGTTGCAGTCGCTCATTTCCACACCATGATCAATGGCAACCTGCGGAGTAGTCCAATAAGTGGCCGTCAGGTCGGGGAACACGCAATTGTGAGCCGTGAAATAAACCGTATCCGCGAGCGTGGCGGTGTCGTGCTCAATCTTCGGAGCAAGAGTATCCATAACCACGAGGGTCAGACGGATGGTGTCGGACATATTTCCGCAAGAGTCAGCCACCGTGTATCTGTAATGGATTTCGTATTCGCAACCGCTACCGACAATCGTGCTGTCATACATTGTCACGTTGTTCGTCTCACCGAGGTTGCAATCCGTAACCACGTCAGCACCCTGCCAAGTAGTAAGTTGTGTGTAGTGCGTGAAGTGGACATTCGGCACAACATAGTCGCAATCATCGTTGGTGTAAACGGTGTCGGAAGTCAGGTTGGCGACATCCAGTTTCGGAGCAATCGTGTCTTTCACAATCAGACGGACAGTGAAGTAGGCAGCGTATTCGCGACCCGTACCACAATCCTTGGTTACTTTGTACTTTTCAACAAGCACCTTGCCGGGGCAGACATTCTCATCTTGCTCTTCAGTCTCTTCAACAAAGGTAATCACATAGTCGTGGCAAGAGGTAATGGTGAATCCTGCATAGTTACTCTGGAGATAGGTGTAATCCGTAAGCTCGGTATTCTTATCGGGCATATCGGAATAAGTATTACACAGTTCGGTTTGATGAATGGTGTCATACAACACGGTGGGCGAAATGACCGGTGTAATCGTATCCAGATAAATTATCGTATGTGTGAAGGTGGTGTCGTTTCCGCAAGCATCAGAAATACGATAGGTTCTCACCTCAACAGAATCGCAAGTAGCGGTCTTGGTGGTGACAACACTGATCAGGCTGAGTCTGGCGGCATCATCCTTCACAGAAGGATCTTTGGTGAAGCAACGATCCTTCGGCTGGGCCTTAGCACTGGCGTTGGGCGTATAGGCCTCCAATTCTGTAATCGTTTTGAAGGTATCCACAGCCTCCTTCGCACAATCTGAGGTCATATACATCGTATCCTCAATATTGAAGACGAAAGGCGGAGTCGTATCACGGATGACGATCTCCTGTGTGAGGGTATCCTCATTGTTACAAGCATCCACAAAGATATATTCAACATTGTATATCTTTTCACAAAGAGCATCCGACACAAGAGTTTTGTTGGCGATACGGAAGGTCTTGATATAACCGCATTCTTCAATGTCAGTAATACCGGCATTAATACGATGCATATTATGGTCATTACCTTCAATGTCGTTATGGTTGATTACATCGGTAATAAAATTGTCGCTGGTGGCTTTGTCATTCATAGACTTGCTCCACAATTTAATTTGCGGTTCTGTCCAGTCGGCATCATTTCCGAAGTAAAGTGTGTCATTCACCAGATTGTCATAGGGATCCGTCGTGGTGACCACTGGAGCCGTAGTGTCAATAATGGTCCACTTGGCAGTCATAATATCACTCAAGTTGCCACAATTATCTTCAGCCCTCCATGTGACGGTATAGAATCCTGTGCTACCACACTTCGGTGTGAACGAGATACCATTCGTTATAGTATCGGCAAGGTGCGTAAGACGATCACATGTATCATACGCATTAGGAGCCACACGCATCACCCATTCATAGAAGGCAGCTTCACTATGGTCGCAAGCATCCACAACGGTATCTTGCGGCATTTCAGCAAAGACAGGTCCTTGATTATCAATGATACGGAAACCTTCTTCAGCGGGCTGTCTATTACCGCAATCATCAATCGCCTCCCATTTGAAATGATAGAGACCATCACATCTGGACATAGATCCAAGAGTATCCCAAGCATCCAGCAAATGGCCATCGGCATCCATGTGGAGTTTCAGAGCGGCTGTATCGAACAATTCATATTCGCCTGAAGTCATATTTCTGTAATAGATGAGGATTGAATCCGTGGGACCGCCACAGGCATCTTCGGCTGTTACACTATAGACCCATGCGAACAAGGAATCCAGATTGCCTTTTCCGTCACATATAGCAAGACCCGTCTGACGAGGTGCATAGATAATCGGCGGTTCAATATCTTCAATAATAATAGTATGAGAAGCTGTATCCTGCATGCAACTATCGGTAATGACCACATAATGGGTATAAGTACCTGTTCTGCCACAGCCTGGAATCGTATCAAGCCAGTTCTTAACGAAATAGGCTTGTCCTTCACAATCATCAGTGTATGTGAACTGAGCCAGCGATCTTGCCACAAGCGTATCAAGAATTCCTTCGGAAGTACACTGCTCAAGAATGACAGAAGGAGCGCGATCTATAAATTCGGGTTTGATGGAGTCATAGATGCTGAACGTGGCGTATGCCGTATCCGCATTCTGGCAAGCATCCGTAATAATGAAGGAGTAGTAGTACGTCTTTGTAGCGCTGTTACAACCACGGACAGTTGAATCAAGCGTCATAACAATACTGTCACGAGTCAATGTAGTGCAGTTATCCCACACGGTAGCATAAGCCTTATCTCTCTCGTAATCGGCACGGTCGCCTGCATTACTGGGATCACAAGGTGTTGTAAAGCTTTCCGGCATATGAGTAAATCTCGGTTTGATGCTATCCAACACCTGAATGGTCTGGAGGGAGTCGGAGAGGGAAACATTACCACAGGCATCCACTACTCTCCAGTAACGGGAGATGGTATAGGTGGAGCCACAGCCATTGACGACCTCATCGCGGTAGGTAATCACCAATTCATCAACAGGCGTGCAGTTGTCAGCAAGGTTCTTGGGTGCACCAACGGTATTGGTGTCCGTGATCACCGTACAGGTCTCACTCAGATAGAGAATGGTATCGGCCGGACGCTCATACGTCGGACGCATAGTATCCTGTACATAAATCACATGCTTCACTTCCGCACTGGTGCGTCCGCAGCTGTCGGTCACGCTGTAGGTTCTGACCACCTCAATGGGGCAGGTACCCGTCACCACTTCATCAAAGTTGAGCGTGAGGGCGGCGGTATCTGTACAGTTGTCATAAACGGTGAGGCCGGCGGCCTTCAAATCGGCAATGGTGAGCAACGTATCTCCAGCTGCTGCTGCTGCACAACCGTCCACATAAAGAGTGTCGAGTATGCCAAAGAGGACAGGATCCACCGTATCGGCAATCCTGAACGTGATGTCGCCGGTTGCCACACAATTGGAGTCATCCGTCACCGTAAAGACGATGTTGAAGAGAGTGTCACAGCTGACGTTGGCTTCAACATAGCGGAAGGTGTCGGTGACAATACTCACATCCGAAGTGGTCTTTAGCACCTCATTGTTGAACTTCCATTCAAACTCATAATTGGTTCTGCCACCTTCCACTGTAGCATTGAAAGCGTAAGTGTGGAGGCGCGGGCAGGTGTCAGCGACAGGAACTTCAATGGAAACCACCTTAAGCGTATCAGGCTGCTTGATGGTATCGGAAAGGACCGTGTCAGGAGCGCAATTGTTAGCATCTGTAACATACATAGTATAGATACCGTCAATACCATAGGGGATTTTTCTTCCCGTGACAGAGTCGGTATTCACCGTATCACCGGCCGTGTTCACCCAAGCGTAGTGGTACGGATAGGTACCACCCGTAACGCCAGTGACGGCAAGGTTACCCAGGGAATCGCCGAAACATTTCACGTGATTGAGGACGGTCACACCTTCCAGCTTGAGAGAATCGGGCTGGGTCAGCGTAACGGTCTTGACATCTTTACAATGATTGCTGTCTTCAACGGTGATGACATATTCACCAGCCTTCAGATTCGTCATTTCAACAATGGTATCGAGTGCGGAAGGATGGAGAACCAGCGGTGACGGCGACAATGTATCCGTCACGCTATTGAAGGTATGGGCAATCGTCATGCTATAAGGAGCCGTACCCTGCGACACACGGTATGTAATGGCACCGTTTTCGGAACCGTAACAGGTAAGATTCACAGAATCAGTGATAACCAGTGTGAGCACATTCGGGGAAGCTACATCGGCGGTGTCGGGTGCATAAATCTGGCAGCCGTTGGTGTCGGTGACGGTGATGTTCCACTTGCCCTTGACAAGGCCCGTGAAGTCGAACGCCACCTGATCGGCAGTACCGTGCAAGGAATCAACGATGCTGGTGTTCTCAACACTCTGAATACGGACATCGTAGGGAGGATTACCATTTTTCACCACAATACGGATAGCACCGTTGGCATCACCGGCGCATTCGACCGTCTTGGTCACTTTGATGGTGTCAAACGCAAGTTGCTCAACAGGCAGGTTCACGTCAATAGCGACCGTGTCGGCATTGCCGCAAAGGTCATGAACAATGATGCGGACGATCGTGTCGGTGGTCACAAGCTGACCAGCGGCAGGAACCTGAATGGTATCGGCGATGGTATCGCAGCCGTCCGTAACGGTGATGAAGCTCCTCAAATCGGGGAGGACATATTCGCAATTCGCATAAGACGGAGCAGAAACCGTATCATTTATTGTTTTGCTGACATGGGGTTTCACCGTGTCATTCACAAAGAACGTGAGTTCGATGGTGTTTTCCAACGCACAACCGTTGGTGTCAAGCAAATTGTCGATACCGACAGTATATGTTCTTCCGCAATCACCCGGCAAAGTGAACCGGAGGGTGTCGGAAGACTTGTCAGCATTATAAGTTGCCGTGCCGGCGTAACCGGTCCAATGAATGTTCTTGTAATTCGGCTGTCCACCTGTGACCGTTGCCACCACCATGTGTTCGAGGTCGGTGGGGCAGAACATAAGGCTGTCGGTGACAACATCGTTGTCCAAGGAAGCCCATTCCACATGCGGAAGGGTATGAACCGGAAGGTTCACCCTGATGGTGTCGGAAGCAGTGTTTCCGCAACTATCGATGACAGTAACCACGACAATGGTATCGGTAGTCACGTGCTGACCAGCGGCGGGCACCTGTATAGTGTCACTGATAATACAATTGTCGCTGGCAACAATGTAGCCTCTCACATCAGGAATGATATATTCGCAGTTGGCGTAAGCGGGAGCGGAAACCGTATCGCCCATTTTGGTAATGGTCGGAGCGACTGTATCAATCACATTGAACGTGATTTTGACAGAATCTTTCAGCACACATCCGTGAGCATCCACGGCATAGTTGATTCCCGTGGTGTAGGATTTGTTGCAGGTGGCGGCCAGTGTGAAGCTGAGGGTATCCGAAGACTTGTCGGCATTGTAAGTCTTCGTGCCTTCGGTGCTGCCGAAACCGATCCATCGGACGCTGTCATAGGGAACTTGTCCGCCGCTGATGGTAGCGACAAGGACGTGGGAGAGGTCGCTGGGGCAGAAAGTGCTATCAACAGCGGCATCCCCGTCGAGGGAAGCCCAAGCAACGCTGGGGCGGGGGAAGACAACGATATGGACGGTATCGCTATTGGCGGAACAACGGATGGTGTCCACTGTCGGATACTGTGCATGGAGATGGTTCTCTACCACAGAGACCCAGTAGGAACCGGTATCCGTAAGAGAGACGTCGGTCACATCGTAAACAACGGTATCGAGGTGCATGTTGATACCGTCGTGGAACCATGTCCGCGCATCATATCTGTTATCCAAGGTAATTTTCAATGCGGAGTTCTCGCAGATTGAATCGTCCGCAGCCGTCAGGGTCGGGTTCGGGGAGGCGAACACCTTCGCATAGACGGTCAGTGTGTCGGAACTCACGCAGCCCGAGGCTGAATTATAGCCCAAGACTTTAAAGGTTGTATTGGCATTAATATGATGGGTAAATGCGACTCCGGCATCCAATGTGTCAAGCACGGCGGAAGTTCCGTCAAGCCAGATGCTCTTGTCGGCGGCGGTCAGGGTCACTTTGATGGAGACCTCCCCGCTGTCGCAGAGGGCGAGGGTGCTGTGCAAAGTGTCAAGCACCGGGACAGAAGGATCCTCGAAGAAGACGCGGAAGCGCACAATGCTGTCAATGGCAGTGCCACAAGAAGAGCTTCCCATATAGAACACGGAATCGTAACCGGGGGTACCCGCAGTATCGGTAGTGGTGAGGAACGTGACGGGAGGATTACCAATCACGAGAGAGTCACCCAAGCATCTGTAGTAGTCACGTACATCATCACCCCCAATGCCATGAAGGGTATCGGAAGCGACAATTGCTTCAAAATGGCTACCATGTCCACCAATATATTTGTTTTCCATGTGAGGAATTTTGAACTGGGTCTTTTCCGTACCACCAGTACGCGTCGCGATAGAGAAGACGAACTGGTAGTCGCCATCCACCTTCACATTATATACGAGACGATGGGAGGTATAGGCAGGGTTCTTGAACCATCTCACATTAAAATAATCGAGATAGGTAGGGTTCGTTTGACCTTGCGGAGTGATACCGAAATGGCCGAGCCGCTCGCACGGCTGCCCCAGATCAATATATCCTGTCGGGGTATAAGCGCCCGGGTAACTGCCATGTCCGTCACCGTTATTGCAATAATCGCTGGTGTAAGGGCTACCCCACCATTGCTCCGTCATTCCCAAGTCATAGCGGGACTCTAACTTAAACTCCTTGAAGTAGTAGGAGAGAGAATCATCCGGAATGACGCTGCCGTTGTACAGGACCTGCCATTCAATGGAAATCCTGGCGTCATCGGAAAGTCCGAGAGCATCAAAGCATCCACCTGCGCTGATGTTGATGGTGTCGTACTGTCCTACCACCACCGCCGGCATATTGGCGGGGTCGAGTACCAAAGCCGACTGGGCTTTCAGGCCCACACTGAGCACAGCCAAAAGCACACTCAAAAAGCAAAAAGATAAAACTTTTTTCATAATTAGGAGATTTATTTTTTTATTATTTATTTTCAATCCGTTTATTTTCAATAAGTTACAATTTTATTTGTCTAACATAGCTTACTTTTTCCAATTCTGCAAAAATACAATATTTTTTTTATCCATCAACGCTTTTAATTTTTGTTCACGTTTTTTTTTGCCACAATAAAAAATCCCTATTGCCCATTTGACGCGTTTATGCTTCAAAATGAGCACAATAAGACACTCGAAAAGAGAAATTCCTTTCGTATTTCAACAAAAGCAAGTGGAAAAAAACACTTTTGGCAGGTCTATCCGACGATCAACGTGTAGAGAACGCCAGCCGGCACCGCCATCAGCACGGAGTCGAAACGGTCGAGCACTCCCCCGTGTCCGGGCAGGATATTGCCGGAATCTTTCACTCCGCAAGCCCTTTTGATCATAGACTCCGCAAGATCGCCGAGCGTGCCGAAAAGGACCACCACCACAGCGAAACCGACCCATTGCAAGATATTCCATTGCACATCAGCAAAATAGCCGATATATCCGAATGCCACTGAAGCCACCACTGTCAGCACGAAGGCGATGACGAAGCCTTCCACCGTCTTTTTGGGGGAGATGCGCTCGCACAGCTTGTGCCGTCCGAAAAGACTGCCGGCGCAGTAGGCCAGCGTGTCATCAAGCCAGATGAGAATGAACAGGGCCAGGAGCAACGGAACAGAGTCCTTAATCATCGTATCCATCAGCATCACAGGGAAGGCAATCCAGAACAGCGGCACGAGGCAGAGCGAAAGTGGGCGCAACGGGGAGTCTCCTCCATTTTTCTGAAAAAGCACGACTGCAGAAAGGACGGGAAAGAACATCAACAGAATCGCCACAAGGAACTTCGGTTCCAGATACGAAACAAGAGCAGGAAGAATCACCACGGAGATGACCGTCACAAAGGTCAATAGGGTCGGAATACGGGAGGTGATGATACCTGTCATTCTCAGGAATTCCCGCGTACCCTGTATAGCGACTAGCGTTATCAGCATATAAAAGGGGACAATGGTTGTAGGATACAGCAGGATAGATGCCACCACTACTACAACAAAAAGTATTCCCGTGACTGCTCTCAACGCCAGATTCTTCATATACAATAATATTATATATACTATAATTTATTAATTAAGTATCCCCTATTTTTCGACAATCATCATCATCATCACGCGCGGTTTGGAGACTGTAGGCTCCTCCCCTTCCTCAAAGGGAACGGGACGGAGGATTTCCATCATGTTGAATTTCAAGTTCAAGTCATCGGGACGGTTTTCCTGCGGCACGGTGGTCGTCATTCTTCCCGTCAGATCCTTGAGGTCATTGACGAGGCTGGCGTTGCCGGAGAGGACGATGATGTTGCGGGCGAGGCCGGCTATTGACGGGTAGAGCATGTGCTGTCCCCGTTGCGACAGAACCACATGGCCGGTGCGGGCAATCAGGTGTTCGGCATATACGATGACCGCGTCGGCCTGCTCCGCTTCGGGGAGCGTTTCCATAAAGTCAATATGGAACTGCCGCAAGATATTGGACAAGTGAGCGGAGGCGTTCAGCACGCGCGTCCAACGGCCCGCCTCCACGGCGAATTTGATCTGGTTATAGATTTCGCCCAGACGTTGCGACACATAGTTCTGGTCGGACATCCGCGCACGCTCCACCTCAAATTCGTAGAGGAGCCCGCCCGCGTCGGTGAACTCCTTCTTGAAATTCTGATACGAATCTTCCAGCGGATCGAACACCTTGTCCTTCCGGTCAATATTGGGAAGCTGGGCTTCGCTTTTGGTGGTTAGAGCCGCACGGATATTATTGCAAATATCGTTCTTGCAGTGGGTGTTTTTCACTTCGATGGAGGCCATATCTATAAAGGTTAATTGTCACTTTGTTCCGATGTTTCATCAGCAACTTCACATCCGAATTCCCGTTTGCCGTATATCTTTTCGAGGTCGTCGGCATAAAGGACCTCCCGTTCGACGAGCCAGCCGGCGAGGGTGTCGAGGTTCTGGCGGTTGGCGAGCAGGATTCCCTTTGCGCGGTTGCAGGCTGTTTCTGTAAGATTCCGCACCTCCTCGTCAATATCTTCGGCAGTCTTCTCGCTGTAGGGGCGGTTGAAGGAGTAGTCGCTCTGGCCAGTGGAATCGTAATAGCTGACTTTCCCGATTTTGTCGCTGAAGCCATAGACAGCGACCATAGCGTAGGCCTGCTTGGTGGCGCGTTCGAGGTCGTTCTGGGCACCGGTGCCTGCTTTCATTTCGCCGAAGACGACCTCTTCGGCGGCGCGGCCACCCAACAGCACGCAAAGTTCATCAAAGAGCTGCTCGCGGGTGGTGATATGGCGCTCCTCCGGCACGTACCATGCCGCGCCAAGGGCGACCCCGCGCGGCACAATCGTCACCTTCTGTAGCGGCGAGGCGTGCTCCAGCAGCCAGCTTACCGTGGCGTGGCCCGACTCGTGGACAGCGATGGAGCGTTTCTCCTCCGGGGAGATGATGCTTGTGCGACGTTCCAAACCTCCTATGATACGGTCGATGGCGTTATTGAAGTCCTCCTTCTCAATGCTCTTCTTGGAATGGCGGGCGGCAATCAGCGCGGCCTCGTTGCAGACGTTGGCGATATCGGCGCCGGAGAATCCGGAGGTGAGTTTGGCAAAATACTCCAGATCGACATCCGGGCTGAGTTTCAGTTTGCGGACGTGAACGCCAAAGATTTCCTTACGTTCGGTAAGGCTAGGCAGTTCAACATGGATCTGGCGGTCGAAGCGGCCGGCGCGGAGAAGGGCGCGGTCGAGGACGTCGGCGCGGTTGGTGGCGGCAAGGATGATAACCCCGGTATTGGAGGAGAAGCCGTCCATTTCCGTAAGCAGCTGGTTGAGGGTGCTTTCACGCTCGTCGTTGGCGCCGCTCATCATACTGCGGCCACGGGCGCGGCCCACGGCGTCGATCTCGTCGATGAAGATGATGCAGGGAGCTTTTTCCTTTGCGGTGCGGAAGAGGTCGCGGACACGGGACGCGCCCACGCCGACGAACATCTCCACGAAGTCGGAGCCGGAAAGGGAGAAGAAGGGTACTTTTGCCTCCCCAGCCACGGCGCGGGCCAGGAGGGTCTTGCCAGTACCCGGAGGTCCGACCAGCAGCACGCCTTTCGGGATGCGACCACCCAGTTCGGTATATTTCTTCGGATTTTTCAGGAAATCCACCACTTCTTCCACCTCCTCCTTGGCACCTTCCAATCCGGCCACATCCTTGAAGGAGATATTGTAGTTGGACTTTTCGTCAAAAAGCTGGGCTTTCGATTTTCCAATGTTGAACATACCGCCGCCTATGCCGCCGCGCATCGAGCGCATCGACCAATAGAACAGCATAAAAAGAAGAAGAAGCGGGAAAATCCAGAGCAGGAGCTCACCCGTCCAGTTATGGGAATTGTCCTGCGTGATGGGGAAGGCATACTCCTGACGAATTTGTTTGGCATCCGCGGCAGTCAGGGTGGTGTCGGCAGCGATGCGGGCGGCAACCTCCTCATCCACAATGCGGTTCAGCTCGTCACTGAACGCCTTGAAGTCATTTTGTGCCAAATAGTACTGGGGACCTTTAAGGTTGTTTTTCACCTCTTTGTACCTTTGTTTCGAATCAAGGCTTTTCCCTTTGAGGAAGACATTGACCCGCTCGTCCTTTTTCACGAAGACCACCTTTTCCACATCCTTGTCCACCACCATTTCACTGAACTGGAGGTTGTCGATTTCGGTGGTGGCGACGGCATCGAAGTCCCAAAAGTAGGCGGCGAGGAGGCCACAGCCGATCAGTACGTAGAGCCATGTGAGGTTGAACTGTTTCGGCGCCTTCGGCACATTATTTTGTTTCGGCTTGTTATTTTTCTTTTCCATAAAAAATCAAAGATGTTTAATGTCCGCGTCATTCCATAACGTTTCGAGCTGGTAAAATGTTCGCGCTTCGGGCTGGAAAACATGCACAATGGTGTCGAAATAGTCGAGCAGGACCCATTCGCCATTGGCAAGGCCCTCCACGGCGGTCGGCTTGATGCCGGCCTCCCGCTTGGTCATCTCCTGCACATAGTCGCAGAGCGTTTCTACGTGCGTGCGCGAAGTGCCCGTCGCAATGACGAACGTATCGAAATAAACGTGGTTGATTTTTTTCAAGTCGATGATGGTGACATCCACGCCGCCTTTTTCAAGCAAAGCCTGCACAATCAGTTCACTGATATCACCTGTGAAGAGGTTCTCCTTCTTCGTTACTACCTTTCTTTTTGCCATTTAATACCTATTAAAAATTAAAGGTGCAAAAATACAACAAAGTTTGTCAAGTTCATCAAGTTGAAAGTTGGAAAGTTCATCAAGTTTATAAAGTTCATCAAGTAGAGTTGTGGTGTACCGCGCCTCCATTTTCAAATAATATGTTTTTTTGAAAAAGGGTGTCGGTGGTTTCGGAAAATCGTGTAAATTTGCCGCTGTTTTTTTGGAAAAAATCAATCAAGGAAAAAATATCATCAAAGTTTAATTTAATCTACTAAAAATGAAACATTTATTACAAGTTCTGGCTGTGGTTGCCCTTTTCCTCACGGGTTACACGGCAAAAGCGCAGATGAGCTACGGCGGCGAGCCTTATTCCTTCAAGAACACGATTTCCCAAGTGGTGCCCACCATTGAAATTGAAGCATTGGATGCAGAAGCCCTTTTGGCAGAGGACGCTGCCATTCCCGGCAAGGACCACCCTTTGCGCATCGGTGTGACGAAAGAGGTCAATTACAGCATGGAGAACTCCGGGCGTATGGACATGCTTCCTGACGGCGGGCGCGTGTGGCGTATTGCTTTCCACATGGAGGATGCCACTTTCACTTCCATGAACTTCTCCAAGTTCAATATTCCCGATGGAGCTGAACTTTATCTCTATACTCCTGACAGAGAATATGTTATCGGAAAATTCATCAACAAGAACCAGATGGAGGACGGCACATTCTACCCGCAGGAAATGCCCGGTGAGGACATCGTAGTGGAGTATTACGAACCCGCCAATGTTGCTTTCAATGGCGAATTGGTCATCAACCAGATTTCCCAAGGTTATTACGATTTCTTCCATATCAAAGCCATTGAAGGCCAGATCGGCAACGCCGAAGGCACTTGCCACCCCAACGCCATCTGCTACGATGCCACTTGGCACGCACAGATCAACTCCGTGGTTTGCTACACAATGACTTCTGGCATGTCAGTTTATATGTGCTCTGGCGCCATGGTCAACAACACGAGTAACGATAATACGCAATACCTGCTTTCCGCCAACCACTGTTACGAAAGCGGAACTTGGAAGTTCTATTTTGGTTATCAGGCCACCTCTTGCAGTGGCAGTAACGGCAGTGTCTTAAAAACTGCCACAGGTTATGAATTGAAAGCAAAAGATGACGGGAACAGTAGTTCTGACTTTATGTTGGTGAAAATCACTGGTACTATCAATCCTTCCTACGATGTTTATCTTGCCGGTTGGAACTGCACGAACGCCAACCCCACCAACCCCACCTCCTGCGCCGCCATTCATCACCCCGGCGGTGACATCAAGAAATTCAGCATTCCGCAGACCTTGCGCAACGGTGCGCAAGTTTACAGCAATATGGGTAAATTCTGGGTCACCACGTGGGCACTCTCTACCGGCACTACGGAACAGGGCTCTTCTGGCTCCCCCCTCTTCAACAAGGACAAACTCATTGTGGGCCAGCTCTATTCCGGTAGCAGCAGCTGTACTGCATACGACCAGTACCATGTAGGCCCCAGCGGCGAGGACTTCTACGGCAAGCTATCCAACTCTTGGACCAATAACAACAACAGCAGCAATGCCAAGAAGCTGAAACCGTGGTTAGATCCTGCTAATACTGGTGCAACCACCCTTCAGGGACGTTGGATGAACGGTGCTCCGAGCGGCATCCAAGCCAATAGTTCCGCTGCCAACCTGAATGTCTATCCGAACCCGACCACCGGCATGGTGACCATCAGTGGCAGCTTCAACGCAGGCGATGGCGTATGCAATGTCTATGACATGATGGGCAACCTTGTCACCTCCAAGTCGGTCAACCTCAACACGGAGACCACGCTGAACTTCAGCAACCTCACTTCTGGCATGTATATGCTGGAGATTTCTGACAACAGCAACGTCTATCGTTCCAAAATCCTCATCAACCGATAATGAACCCGAAGGAAATCGTCGTATCGACGGCGTACCTTCCCACCATAGAATACTTCGCTTTTATTGCCAAAAGCGAAGTATTTTTTATGGAGGACGCCGAAACCTATCAGAAACAGTCGTACCGGAACCGTGCCTACATTATGACGGCGGGCGGGGTGCAGACGCTGATTCTGCCCACACGGCACGAAACCCAGCGCAGTTGCATCCGTGATGTCCGCATCGACTACAAGTGCCCGTGGCAGCTGAAACACTGGCGCGCCATCGAATCAGCCTATAGCGGAACTCCTTATTTCCTCTATTTTAGGGACTTCATCTATCCTTTTTTTGAAAAAAAATACGAGTTCCTTTTTGACTACAACTTGGAACTGACGGAAGTTCTGCTCCAACTTTTCAAGATAAAAAAAGTCCCCGCTTTCACGGAGACCTTCGAAAAAGAATATCACGAACGATTGGATTTACGGAATCTGATTCATCCCAAGAAAGAACCTCTGCTTCAGAAAACACCTTATCATCAAGTATTTGACGACCGTTTCCCTTTCATTGGGAATTTGTCGGTCATCGACCTGTTGTTCAATGCAGGCCCTGACCTTGCTTACCTGCTTAATCTGCATTCGTAGCGTCCAATCCGAAGAAGACCGACTGGGTGGTATAGGCGGGCTGGACGGTTTTCAGCATGGCGGGGGTCTGAACATCCACGATGCGGGAGGTCTGGACGGCGCTCTGCCATGCCGGACGGTTCACCAATTCGTCAAATTTCTGATCGTCGTCGTAGTCAGTTTCGCCGTTGTCAGTTACGGTGATACTGGAGGCGGGCACCGTTTTGGCGGCCTGACGGGGCTGCGGAGCGAGGGCGGGCTGGATAACGGTAATCTGGCCATCCTCATGTTCGGCAACGAGCTTCGGGGAGACATGCTCCTCCTGCGGCACATTCGACTGCTGGAAGAACGGGGTCTGGAAGAGGTCGGCATCTTCCTTTGCCTCGGGAGTTTCGGTCTCTTCCGTAACGATGTCAGCCACGTTATCAGCCACGGGCTGTCCCGTCTCCACTTGGTCGGTGACGGGGTCGAGCACCTCACCTGACGACACAGCGTCGAAAAGGGAGGGTTCTGACGTTGCGGGCTCCGGCTGCGGGGTCACAACGGGAATCACGATGTCTTCCTTCTCTTTCTGACTGCCAACTGCTTCCGGAAGTTTCGGCGTAAGGGTGTTGGAGTTGTATTTGGTGATGATGACCGAAAGTTTGAGTTTGTCACCGAGGCCTTTGTCGGCGGCGTGTCCCCAAATGACATGGGTATCTTCGTTCTGGTATTTGTCGAACTCTTCGGAAAGTTTGAACAGCTCGTCCACCGTAAGTTCCTGATCCTCACCGTACCGGATGAAGAAGAGGAAGTTCTGTGCATCGGTGATGTGGTTGTCATCAATGAGGTTGCAGGTCATGGCCTTACTGATGACCTCCTCAATGCGGTTTTCGCCGCTGGCTTCGGCGAGGCCGAGCATGGCTTCACCACTGCCTTTGAGGATGGAGACAACATCGTTGAAGTCCACATTCTGATAACCGGAGACGGTGATCAGCTCGGCGATGCACTTGACGGCGTTTTTGAGGACGTCGTCGGCATGGGCGAGCGCGGCGGGAAGGGTTTCGCGGCGGTAGGTTTCCATCACCTTCTGGTTCTGGATGACGATGAGGGAATCGACGTACTTGCGGAGTTCGGCGATACCTTCGTCGGCCTTCTGCCAGCACCGTTTCTGTTCGAGCTTGTATGGATAGGTGACGACAGCGATGGTGAGGATGCCCATATCGCGGGCGATGCGGGCGACGACGGGTGAAGCGCCCGTGCCTGTACCCTTGCCCATACCTGCGGTGATGAACAGCATCTTGGTGTCCTCGCCAATCATCTGGCGGATTTCCGCTTCGGACTCTTCGGCCAGCTGGCGGGCGATGACAGGGTCGGAGCCGGCTCCCAAGCCGGATTTCCCGAATTTCAGGGTAGCGGAAACTTTGTTCTCCTGCAACGCCTGTTCGTCGGTGTTGCAAAGGAAGAAGTCCACGCCCACGATGCCGTCCTCGTACATGTGCTGCACAGCATTGCCGCCGGCACCGCCGACACCCACGACCTTGATAATCGAAGGTTTCTTCACTTCTCCGTAGCTCGTTGTCTCAAATGTCAATTCGTCAATATCGTTCATAGTTTTGTCTTGATTCTGCTATATATAATAATATTGTATTTCAAAAAATCAGTTTAGTCCACGCCGTCCTCTCCGTTATTGTCAGTGAGGCTGCTCATAATGTTGCTGGCGAGGTTGGCGAGGCCTTTGCCGACACCGGCGAAGAATCTGCGGGAGCGGGAGACTTCGTCGCTGCCGATGATGTCGTCATCTTCTTCATCCTCCTCCTGTGTAGGTGTAGTGGTGCGGGGGGAATAGGGCATACCGTCCTTTTTGCAGCCGTATGCAAGGAGGCCAAGTGACGTAGAATAGATGGGGTCTTTCAGTGAAGCATCAAGGGTCTGGGTGAAGCCCATGCCGGGGATGCCGATGCGGACACGTTTCTGGAAGATGAATTCGGCAAGGCTCTTGATGCCGGCAAGGCGGCCGCCGCCGCCAGTGATGACCACACGCATCAGGTTGCCCATAAAGCCCGACTTCTCAATTTCCGCCCGCACCACCTCCAGAATGTCGCGTTTGACACGGGCGTTGATGACGAGGGCAAGGTCACGGGCATTGATTTTCACCGTCTGTCCGAAATAAGCGGAGTTGTTCAGATTAATGAAATGGTTGGCATCCGCATCTTCCGGGGTACAGGAGCCGTGCTGTATCTTGAGGTTCTCCGCCTCCTCGTAAGTCATGCCGAGCGACTGTATGTCCTTGGTGATGACCTCGCCGCCGACGGGGATGACACGGATATAGACAGGCACGCCGGCGCGATAGATGATCAGGTCGGTGGTGCCGCCGCCGATGTCAATGAGAGCGACGCCTTCGCGTTTCTCCTCTTCGGTAAGGCAGGAGATGGCGGAGGCGAGGGGTTCGAGCATAAGCCGCTTCATCGTGAGGCCGCTATCCTTGACGCTCTTGATAATTTTCTTGATTTCGAGGTCGTCGCCGATGATCAGCTGGTAGGTGGCGGTAACATTCTGGCCGACCATACCGACGGGACGGAGGGTCTCGGTGCCGTCCACCAGATAGCTTTGGGGGATGACGGCGATGACTTTTCCGTTATTGACGACATAGTTCTCCATATCGGCGGTCATTTTGGCGATCTCGTCTTCGCGGATGATGACGTCGTGCCCGTTGGGGCGGGTGATGGTATGGGTGCAGCTGATGCTTTTGATGTGACGGCCCGCGATGCCCACATACACGTCATTGACGGGGAGGCCGGTGGCTTCTTCCACCTCCTGTTTGGCCTTGGTGATGCCGTCAATGGTATCTTGAAGGTTGATGACCAGACCGTACTGCACGCCGGTGGAGGGGGCTTTGCCATAGCCGCACAAATCCACCTTGCCGTCATCGCAGAGGTAGCCCATCGTCACAACGATTTTGGTAGTTCCGATGTCAAGTCCTACGGACATTTTGGGGTCTCTGCATACTTCCGGTTCTGGTTGGATTTGTCTCTTTTTCATTGCTACAATGTGTTGGTGATATTCTTACGGGTGGCGAAGACACGGTTCTTGAAGCGGATATCCACTTTTGCGTAGGTGTCGGCGGGCATATAGATGAGCGCTTTGTCATAGACGATATGAAGCTGGCGCAGTTTTGGTCCGATGTTATCGGCATGTCCGAAGAGGACGGTGTGCCGGAAGAGGGGGTTGTAGGCTTCGATTTCGGTGTCGTCGTTCACATAGAGTTGGGTGAGTTGGTGCGAGAAGGTGGTGTCGGCTTCAATGGCAAGGGCGATGCGATAGGCGTCGTTGAGGGCGCGGTCCTTAAGGTCACGCACATTCTTTCCTTGCATGTAGGGGGTGCGGACGTTCCCGTTGAGCACGGTCAGATGGGAGCGGACGCGGCTGTTGTCGGGGAGCATCTCCCCCTTGTGCCCGATGAAATAGGGCAATCCGTTGGCGGGATAGACGGCGAGGAGGGGGCTCTTGACGCGGATGTCCATCACAAGGGTGCTGCCGACGGGCGTGAGGGTGAGCAGGGAGTCGAACCAGACGTTGGAGCGGAGGGCGTTCTCCACTTCGGAGCGGCGCAGCTGGCCTGGTGCGGAACCGACCATCTGAAGGCCGTGGCTGTTGATGATGGCAAGCACCTCCTGTGGGGTAAGCAGCGTGTCCGACCCCGGGTATTCGAGCCGTACCTCCACCCTTTCGCAAGTCTTCGGGCGAAGGCACACGATGGCAATCACCACACCTGCGGTAACGGCAATGAGAAGGAATAGAAGGAGGATACCTTTCAGTTTCATCAATGGTTAATAAATGGTTCTTTTTCAGTTAGTTGCAAGAGGTCGCCTGAGTTATGGGGTGAACAACAAAAGGGCGAAAGTTTATTCGTCAGCAAGTTGTGCAAAGATACGGTACTTCTCCAAAACAGGCGTTTTTTTATCGAAATATAACAAACACTTTTCTGTTAATATCTTCAACCCTTAAAATCTGCAATATTTATTTAAAAATCAATCATATATATATACAAGAACTGATATAACAGCACACTTATTCCCTTCCAAAATAGGATTTATCCCTGAAAAAGCACTCCTTTCTGCCAAAATGCAGTCGTTTTTTTTCAAAAAAAAGAGCAACAAAAGCCGATGCAATCCACCCTGCAGCCCTTTTCCCCACACTTGAAAATGCCCTATATTTGCAGAGATACAAGAGCTTATAAAAAAATATTCAGAAGACTGTGGCAGATTAAAAAAAAGTTGTACTTTTGCACCCCCAAAATTTACCATTAAATTATAAACCAAAAAAAAGCAAAACTATGTTGAATCATTACGAAACCGTTTTCATTATGACTCCCGTTTTGTCTGATGAACAGATGAAGGAAACGGTTAAAAAGTTCGAGGACACGCTCCTCGAGAAAGGGGCAGAGATCGTTCACCAGGAGAACTGGGGACTGCGCCAACTGGCTTATCCGATTGCCAAAAAAACGTCTGGTTTCTACCACTTGATTGAATTCAAGGCCGAACCGAGCGTTGTGAAAGAGTATGAACTTCAGTACCGTCGTGACGAGCGCGTGATGCGCTACCTCACCGTCCTGATGGACAAGCACGCCATCGCCTACAGCGAGAAACGTCGCAACCTGAGAAAAGAGAAGGAAGCTGCACCTGCCGTGGTGGAAGAAGCCCCC
The DNA here is from genome assembly GCA_947169105.1 of uncultured Bacteroidales bacterium. Classification (GTDB taxonomy): domain Bacteria; phylum Bacteroidota; class Bacteroidia; order Bacteroidales; family WCHB1-69; genus UBA1756. The sequence continues at coordinate 124,731 of CAMVOL010000001.1, forward strand.
GCAGCCGCAGAGACCGAAACCGTTAATGAAGTTAATGAATAAGGAGGAATCAAGTTATGGCACAACAATCTGACATTAAATATCTGACCCCCATCGCGGTTGACATCAGAAAAAAGAAATATTGCCGTTTCAAAAAGAGCGGTATCAAGTACATCGACTATAAGGACGCCGAATTCCTCAAGAAATTCGTCAACGAGCAGGGACGCATCCTTCCCCGCCGCCTTACCGGTACTTCATTAAAATATCAGAAAAAAGTGGCACAGGCAGTAAAAAGAGCGAGACATCTTGCTTTACTCCCGTTCGTGACCGACAATTTGAAATCTAACAACTAAAAGGAGGGAATCACAATGGAAGTTATTTTAAAACAAGACGTTCAGAATTTGGGTTATGCCGACGACCTCGTAAAGGTGAAAGACGGCTATGCAAGAAACTATCTTATTCCCAATCTTTTAGCCATTCCGGCTACGCCCGCTAACAAGAAAATGCTGGCTGAAACCATCAAACAACGTGCTTTCAAAGCCGAAAAGCTCCGTAAAGAAGCCGAATTCATGGCCGGTAAGATCGAAGGCCTTTCCGTCAAGATTGCCGCCAAGACTTCCGACAAGGGCACCATCTTCGGTTCGGTCACCAATGCCGACGTCGCCGAAGCCCTTATGGCTCAGCACGAAATCGAAATCGACCGCCGCAAGATCACCCTCAGCGACGACCACATCAAGGAACTGGGCAACTACACCGCCCAAGTTAACCTCCACAAAGACTTCAAAGTCTCCCTCAACATCGAGGTCGTGGCCGCCGAAGAGTAGTCTTCCGCGAAAATTTCAAAACATGAAACGGGACGCAGAAATGTGCCCCGTTTTTTTATTGGAAAAAAATGTCTATTTTTGCCGCATTATTCACCCCTTTAATTTTAATGCGTATGAAAAAAGTTCTATTTCTTTTCTGCTTGGCAGTCACCTGCGTGATGCTACAGGCACAGACGGTTGTCTATTCCGACAACTTCGACAGCTACACGGCAGGACAGCAACTCTGTTCGCAGAACAACACCAACTGGACCACATGGAGCAATACGCCCGGCTCTGCCGAAGATGCAGTCATTTCCACCGAGCAGGCCAGTAGCGGCAGTAACTCCCTGAAAGTCACAGGGACGAACGACATCATCTATCGTTTTTCCAACCAGACTTCCGGTGTATTTGACATTGAATTCAACTACTATGTCCCCTCCTCAGGAAGCGGTGCCTACTTCAACCTGCAGCACTACTACAACCCGGGCGTGGAGTGGGCTTTCGAGAGCTTCCTCTATAACAGCGGCACCGGCTACGTCAAAATCAATGGTGCCAACACCAACTTCTCCTTCCCGAGCAACGCATGGTTCCCCATCAAGATCCATGTCGATCTGGACAATAACTCGGCCAGTCTTACGGTGAACAACACGGATGTCCTCACGTGGACATTCAGCAACACCGCCGATAATGCAAGCGGTATTTGCCAGCTGGGCTCCGTCAACTTCTACGCCGGTGCACCGAACAACGCCAGCGGCACCTACTATGTGGACGATTTCGTCTTCACGGAAATCAGCGCGGCCAACGACGGAAGTTTCGTCTTCTCGCCAGAAGGCGACATCACTGTGAACGTCGCCCCCAACGTTCCCAGTACCAGCACCTACACCCTCAATCTGAGCAACCCTGGCGGCACGCCCGTCAACTACCGCATTGTGCCCGTCTATGACGTGGACGGCGGCAGTGTTGCACAGGAGGTGAGCACGCTCACCCGCGCCGGTGAAGTGACTGAAAATGGTATCCTCTTCGGCAGCACCTTCGTTGCCGCCGCCATCGGATTCCCCGCCTCCGACCTCATCAGCCAAAATCTTATCGGCATGACACTGCGCACCATTCACGTCACCTTGTCGAACGTCGATCTGATGCTCAACCCCAAAATCCAGATTTACGATATGAACGGGATCCTCGTGGACGGCCCGGGCGAAGTGATCTATGAACAATCTTTCACCCCTGTTGAAGGCGAAAACGTTGTTTCCCTCAACACACCCTACGTGCTCGACGGCCGCGACCTCTGGTTCGGTGTCTATTTCGAGCAGACGGAGGAGACCGCCGCGTCCGACATCCGTCCCGTCGTCGGCTGTGATGATGCAACCAGCCCCCATCAATATGGAAACTGGTGCAAGACCTCCGTAGCTTGGGGACATCTCAACGACGGAGCTTCCTCTACCTTAACATACAACTGGGCCATTTCTGGCTATGTGGATGGTGACGGCATCATCCCGTGGATGAGCATCGCACCCACTGCACAAGGAACCATTGCCGCCAATGGTTCGGCACAGGCCAACATCACTTTCAACATCGAACACCCCGAGCTCCCCTATTCCGGCAAACTGTACGTCTATTCCAATGACCTCAACAACGATCTTAATATCCTTAACGTCACAGTAGTGGTAACAGATGGTGTGGAAGAGAACGAGGCCATCCGCATCAGCATCTATCCGAACCCTGCCACCGACGTGCTGAACATCGCTTCCGAAAGCATCAGCCGCGTGGAAGTCTTCAACATGGCCGGACAACGCATCTGGGAAGGCCAGTACAGCGAGAACGAAATCTCCATCGCCACCAGCAACTGGGCACCCGGCACCTATATGGTGAAAGTGACCGCCCAAGGTACCGCCAAGGTGGAGAAGGTCCTCGTCAGATAACCAATATTTCCGATACAAAAAAGGCACGGTCAACCGTGCCTTTTTTTGTGTGAAAATTTCGTACCTTTGCAGCCTTATTTTTAAAACTGAAAACAATGGAAAATCCGACTTTAGAAGAGAAAGTGAAAGCAATTATCGACCAGCTCCGCCCCTACCTTCAGGCCGACGGCGGCGACATTGAGTTCGTGGAACTTACCGCCAACAATATCGTGCTGGTGCGCCTTCAGGGTGCGTGCGGCTCCTGCCCCCACGCCAAAATGACGCTGAAACAGGGCGTTGAGTCCGTCATCAGAGAACATCTTCCCGAAATTCAGGGCGTTCAGGATGTCAATTTAGGTTTCTAAAAACAATATTATGGGTTTAAAATGTGGTATTATCGGTCTTACCAACTGCGGTAAGACGACGATGTTCAATTGCATATCGAACACCAAGGCGGCCATCACAGACTTCGCCTACAGCACCAACAAATCCAACATCGGCGTGTGCAATGTGCCCGATGAACGTTTGGCCAACATCAACACCTTCATCCAAGCTGACAAGCTGATATACGCCACCGTCGATGTGGTGGACGTGCCCGGCTTGGCCAAAGGTGCGAGCGAGGGCGAAGGTATCGGCAATGCTTTCTTGGCCGACATCCGCCAGTGCGACGCACTCATCCATGTGCTGCGCTGCTTCGACAACCCGAACCTCCCCCACGTGGAAGGTTCCGTTGATCCCGTACGCGACATCGAAATCGTGGAGTTTGAACTGCAGGTCAAGGACTTGGAACAGATCAACCGCAAAATTCAGAAGGTGGAGAAAGCGGCCAAGGTGGGCGACAAGAACGCCAAACGTGACTTGGAGGTCCTGCTGAAGTACAAGGCCCATCTCGAAAACTTCCAGAACGTCCGCACGCTCGAAGCCACCGAAGACGAAAAAGCCGTCGTAGCCGACATGATGCTGCTGACCGACAAGCCCGTCCTGTTTGTCTGCAACGTCAACGACAACGCTCTGGAGAACAACCACTACGTCGATGCCGTCCGTGAGGCACTGAAGGGACAAGATTGCGAAATTCTCGTCATCGCCGGAAAGCTCGAGTCGGAAATCGCCGAACTGGAGGACGAAGCCGACCGTATGGCGTTCTTGGAGGATGTAGGTCTTACCGAACCTGGTGTCAACAAAGTGATCCGCGCCGCCTATAAGTTACTGAATCTCATTTCGTTCTTCACCGTTGGTGGAAAAGAGAACCGAGCTTGGACCATCCGTGAGGGCATGACCGCCCCGCAAGCCGCCGGCGTTATCCACAGCGACTTGGAACGCGGCTTCATCCGCGCTGAAGTCATCAAATACGAAGACCTCAAGACCCTCGGCTCCGAACTCAAGTGCAAGGAGGCCGGCAAGCTGTCGGTGGAAGGCAAAAACTACGTCGTACAAGACGGTGACATCCTCCACATCCGCTTCAACGTCTAAAACCGATTTCATGAAGATCTCCCAGAAACAGGTCCAGAGCCAGCAGCAACAGCAGCGGATGACCGCCAGCCAGCGGCAGACGATGGTCGCCCGCATTCTGGGGTCGGATATGGACCTCCGGGAAATCGTATCAAGGGAAACGGAAGAGAATCCCGCCTTGGAGCTGGAAGAGAACGACCCGACAGAAGTCCAGAACAACATTTCCCTTGACGACCTTCGTCCAAAGGAAGACAACGAATTATTAGCCAATACTTTGGAGGAGAACGACAACTGGGAACCCCGTCGCTACGACGAGCGCACCTCGCCTGCCGAAAACACCTCGTACGAGCGTAAAAGCACCTCTTCCCACTCCTTTTACAGCGACCTACTTCGTCAGCTGGATGAAATGAGTTTGTCGGAAAAGGACAAGAAAATTGCCATTTATATCATTGGCAATCTGGAAACTACGGGGTATTTGCAACGGTCGCTGCGTGATTTGGCCGACGACCTGCTCATCACCTACGGGGAACGGGTAAGCAAAGAGGAAATGGAGCGGGTGCTGCTCACGGTGGTACAGCAGCTAGAACCCGCCGGCGTGGGAGCCCGCAATCTGGCGGAATGTCTCGCCATCCAACTGAAACTACAGCTTTCACAAGACAACAACACTTTGATTTCCAAAGCCTTGCATATCATAGAAAACAACTTTGAGGATTTTTCCAAAAAACAGTTTGACCAGCTGATGCGCAAGGAAGGTCTGACGAAAAGCGAGTTTACCGAGGTGTTGGAAATCATCCGGCGGCTCACTCCCCACCCCGGCCCCGGCGAAGGCACCCAATACATCAATCCCGACTTTTTGGTGGAGATTGAAGACGGCAAGCTGAAGCTGTCGCTTGTCAACGAGTACCGTCCGAAGCTGCGCGTGAGCAAGGAGTACAACGACCTCTACAACCACTATAAGAACGCCAAGCAGACCGCCGCCGCCAACCAGTATAAGGAGCTAATAGACAAAGCGAACAACTTCATTGAAATACTTCCGGAAATCCATCAGACATTATACAACGTAATGGCCGTCATCCTCGTCATTCAGGAAAAATTCTTCATGACGGGCGACTCCAAGCTGCTGCAACCAATGATTCTGAAGGACATCGCCGACCGCCTCAACTTGGATGAATCCACTGTATCGCGTTGCACCTCACACCGTTACGTCCAAACCCCGTACGGGATATTCCTGCTAAAAGACCTCTTTTCCGAAGCCACCAACAAGGAAGACGGCGTGGCCGCCACGGCTCTTCGGGAACATATCCGTGAAATCATTGACAGAGAGGACAAACGCCACCCCCTCACGGACGAAAAAATCGTGGAAATGCTTACCAACCAAGGATTCCATATCTCGCGCCGCACCGTCGCCAAGTACCGCGACCAGCTCGGCATCTCCGCAACATCCGTGAGGAAAGTTAAAAATTAAAAGTTAAGAAGTTGAGAACTGAAAACTGAAAATTGAAAACTGAAAACTATCCCCTGTCCCCTGAAACCTAAAACCTAAAATGTGGTTACAACGAACTGATTTACTGATAGGTACAGAAGCACTAAACCGGCTTCGGACGTTGCATGTGTTGGTGGTGGGATTAGGCGGTGTGGGGGCGTATGCGGCGGAGATGCTGTGCCGGGCGGGAGTCGGTGAAATGACCATCGTGGATGCGGATTGTGTGGAGGAGACGAACCTCAACCGGCAGCTGCTGGCGCTGACCACAACGATTGGACGGCCCAAGGCGGAAGTGATGGCGGAGCGCCTGCTGCAAATCAATCCAGAAATCAAATTGCACTGCGTACACGAGTTCATCCGCGACGAGCGGACGGTGGAGCTGTTGCAGCAGGCGCCCTACGGTTATGTGGTCGATGCCATTGACTCCATCTCCCCGAAAGTGTTCCTGCTGTACCACGCTTTACAACGCAATCTGAAGGTGGTGTCGGCAATGGGTGCGGGTGGCAAGATGGACCCGACGCAGGTGCGGGTGGCGCCCATCGAGAAGACGTACCAGTGCCGCCTCGCGCACACCATCCGCAAGCGGCTGCACAAGATGGAGATCCGTAGCGGCTTCACGGCGGTGTTCTCTCCGGAGCCCGTGCGCGAGGGCAGCGTCCGCATCGACGCGGATCCGGAAATCAACAAATTATCGACGGTCGGCACCATCTCGTATATGCCGGCGGTGTTCGGCTGCATCTGCGCCTCAGTGGTGATACGGGATGTGGTGGACGGAAAAACCTGGTAACTAATCCTTTACACCATCAGGTCGGCGACGGTCATGCCGACGAGGTCGATAAGGTGCTGCGGGTTGAGCTTAAACTGCAGCCCGCGGACGCCGGCACTGACATAGATGTAGTCGAACAGCTGGCACGTCTCGTGGATGAAGGTGGGGAAGGGCTTTTTCATTCCCACGGGTGAGCAGCCGCCGCGGACATAACCCGTGAGTGGGAGCAGCTCCTTCATTGGGATGAGGTCGCAGCTCTTGTTACCAGTCACCTTGGCGGTCTTCTTCAAATCCACCTCATCGTTGCCCGGAATCACACAGACAAAATATCCCGTTTTGTCGCCTTTCAGTACCAACGTCTTGAAAACCTGATTGATGTCTTCACCAAGCTGGTCGGCGATATGCTGTGCGCCGAGGTCATTTTCATCCACCTCGTACGGAATCAATTCGTAGGGCACCTTCTTCTGGTCGAGGATGCGGCAGGCGTTGGTCTTATTGATTTTCTCTTTCGGCATAAGGCTGTGGATTTTCAAGGGCGCAAAGATAGGGAAAATTTCAGCATCAGCCTCCTTTGGGAAGATTATACAAAAATGCGTTACGCAGATTTGTATAATTGAAGCTTTTATTATTTTTGCAACCGAAATGGTTTGTCCGCACTACAGGAGAAGGACATTGTCACAAGCAGCAACGGACAGTATCATATTTACGACTACTTCCTATTTTATTGGCTAAACAAAAAGTAAAAACAAAATAATTTCATTATGAGTAATTTCAATGCAAAACAAGTGAAGGACCAGGTGGTTCAGTGGATCCGCGACTGGTTTGAAGAAAACGGAAAAGGCTGCAACGCTGTCATCGGCATTTCGGGCGGCAAGGACAGCAGTGTGGTGGCCGCGCTGTGTGCGGAAGCCCTCGGCACCGACCGTGTCATCGGCGTGACCATGCCCAACGGGGTGCAGCCAGACATTGCTGACAGCCAGCAACTTATCTACCACCTCGGCATCCGCCACTGCAACGTCAATATCCACAGCACCTACAACGCGCTGATGGCCGTCGTGGAGGAGCAGCTCGCCACTCTGGATGCGGAGGTCAGCCGGCAGACCGTCATCAATATGCCGCCGCGCCTGCGTATGACCACCCTCTACGCCATCTCACAGTCGATGAACGGCCGCGTGGCCAACACCTGCAACCTTTCAGAGGACTGGGTCGGCTACAGCACCCGCTACGGCGATGCCGCTGGTGACTTTTCGCCCCTGGGCGGCCTTACGGTGCGCGAGGTCATCGCCATCGGCAAGGAACTGGGACTGCCCACCAGTCTGGTGGAGAAAACCCCATCCGACGGTCTTACTGGCAAAAGCGATGAAGACAACCTCGGCTTCACCTACGCCGTCCTCGACCACTACATCCGCACTGGCGAATGCCCCGACCCCAAGGTGAAAGCCCTCATTGATGACAAGCACGCAAAGAATCTCTTCAAATTGAAGCCGATTCCGCATTTTGAATATAAGGCGGATAAATAAGAAGTAGTATTACAGTAATTTACGGTAAGTACAAATTTGCATCGCCATAGCTGAGAAACCGGTAATTTTCGTCCAAAGCATGGCGGTACAATTTGTGCCATTCATTCCCCAGATAGGCGGATACTAACAGCAGCAACGTGCTTTTCGGCTGGTGGAAATTGGTGATGATACCCTTCATCATCTTGAAACGGTACGACGGCGCAATCATCAGCTGCGTGGAAGCAGTGATGTATTCCAAATCATTGTTCTCAAGATAGTTATAAATCGACTGTAACGACTCCTCCGCCGCCATTCCGGCAATGCGGGCATCTTCGTAGTATTCCCACTGCTGCACGTGGAAGGGATTAGACAGCCCCAGTTTCAACTTGGCCCCAATGATGAAGATAGACTCCAAACTGCGGGTCACCGTGGTGCCGACACAGATGATTTTCTTGTCAATATTCTGTAAAAGATGATGGATCAGCTCCTTGTGGATGACAATCTGCTCATCATGCATAAAATGCTCGCCGATACTGTCGGCCGTCACGGGCTTGAACGTACCCGCCCCAACGTGCAGGGTGACATACTCGCACGCAATACCCTGCTCCTTAATGCGTTGCATCAACGGTTTGGAAAAATGGAGTCCTGCCGTCGGCGCGGCGACGGAACCGTCGTAATGGGCATAGACGGTCTGATAGCGAACCTCATCCGCCTTTTCGGCCGTACGTTTGATGTAGGGCGGCAGCGGCATTTTGCCGTACGCTTCTACCCATTCGGCGAAGGAAACTGGCTCATTCCAAGAGAAATGCACCAAAAAGGCATTTTCCACCGGCTCGCCCTTTTCCGCCGTAACCGTCACTTCCGTCTCCCCGACAGGAACAGAAAAGGTAATCGGGTGCTTGAACCGCTTGGCATTCCCGATAAAGCACTTCCACGTGACAGTACCTGTTTCGGCCAACGCCTGCGTCAGCTCGGAAGTGGGCAAAACCGGTTCCAAGCAGAAAATCTCAATGGAGGCCCCCGTCGGATTCTGCACTAACAAACGGGCGTGAATCACTCGGGAATCATTGAAAACCAGCATCATATCCGAATCCAAAAATTCGGGAAGCCGGTCAAATGTGCTGTCGGTAATGGTATCGGTACTTTTTTTATATACCAGCAATTTGGAGGAATCGCGGACATCTTTCGGGAAGAAGGCGATACGCTCGTTGGGCAAATCGTAGTTAAAGTCCTCTATTCGAATCTCTTTGGGGCTCATTCCAGATCCAGATGCTTAATGGAATTCTTGTCGAGTTTGATCTCACCCCAAATCTGTTTGGTGATCTTAAGTGCCTCTTGGGGAGTGAGTTTGTCGGTCTGTTCGAGGATACGCTGCACAAAGACACACTGGCGGATATCGGCCTTGTCGTTGACCACGGCTTCGGCCAGCGCCTTGCAGGTCTGGTAGCCGCAGATACGGCAATCCACCTTCGGGAGGTCATTGGTGATTTCAAACACCTTCTTCATCTTTCGCATGGCAATGGCGACATTGTCGTCCAGCTTGTCCATTGAGCGCGGCTGCACCTCGCCCACCGTCATATTTTCACGAAGATACTCCTTGAAATTCAATAGGTTATTTTCATCGGGAGTGATATCGTTGGTGTGCTGTTCAGCGCGTTTCTTCTGCCGTTCCGCAATAAGGAAGCGGTTGCCGGCACATAGGATGCCACCGGCGCAGCTCTCGTCGCAGGCGCGGAGTTCGAGGAAGTCGATGTCGTCAATATCCTCGTTTTCCAATTTCTCGAGGAAGTCAGAAACGTTGTGTACCTCATCGATGGCGAGGTTGCGTCCGACGGGCACGTCACGGACTTCGCCGCCCGTCAGCGACCAGTAGAGGCTGTTCTGGGAAATTGGGTGGAAGTCGAACTCATCCTCACGCAACGTGTAAAGCCCCTGTTTGATAACACGGAACACCTTGTTATACAGGTAGTTCATATTGATAACGCCATCCACGATGGACTTATCTTCACCGACGGGACTTTTCACGGCGGCGATTTTGGCGGCGCAGGGGGCGACATAGAAGATGCCGATATCCTCGGGTGCGTTGCCGCGTTCCACCAAAACCTTGCGGATATAAGTAGCCGTCATGTCCAACGGCGGCTTGGTGAGCAGCAGGTTCGGCACGAGCGACGGAAATTTTACCTGGATAAGGCGCACGATGGCGGGGCAGAACGTGGAGATGATGGGGCCGTCGTGGGGTTCCTGAATGCGCTCGTTGATGACCTCCTTCAGCACGTCCACGCTCTTTTCAACTTCGTAAACGTATTTGAAACCAAGATGATAGATGGCGGAGAGGATGGCGCGTTGGCTTACCTTTTCCGGAAATTGTGCGCTGAAAATGGAGGGAATCAGGATGACGGGACACTTGAAATTGTAGATGGTCTCGAAGTCGTCCTGTTCGATATAGATGGCATTCATCGGGCATGTCAGGTAGCACATGCCGCAGTCGATGCACCGGTTGGGATCGAGGATGGGGTGTCCGTCCTCCACGTGGATGGCGCAAACAGGGCAGACGCTGGTGCAGTGCGAGCAGCCGATGCAAAGGTCGTGCTTGAACTTCAGTGCGTGGTGGATGTATTCCATAGCTTAAAAATAGTTGATGATTTCGACAGTGGTGCCTTTGCCCACAACGGAGGTGACGTTCAGTTTGTCGGCGTTGCTTTGCATATTGGGGAGTCCCATACCTGCGCCGAAGCCCATTTCGCGCACTTGCGGCGAAGCGGTGGAGTAGCCTTTCTGCATAGCTTTGGCAATGTCGGGGATGCCGGGACCTTCGTCCACGAGCTTGATGCAGACGTGGTCTTCCTCCAAATCGACGTAAATCACGCCGCGGTAGGCGTGGGCCACGATGTTGACTTCGGCTTCGTACAGCGCGACGACGGTGCGCTTCACGATGCCCATATCGACACCCAACTGTTTCATCATTTTTTTCACGACGCTGGAGGTCGTGCCGGCGTTGGTGAAGTCACCGCCTTCTACATTATATTCAAAGTGCATAATTGTCTTTTAATAAACTCCGGGAAGTCCTGCACCGTACAGGATGCCTGCAACTTTGTAGAGCGAAAGCGGGGTTTCGATGAGCAACATATCGTCATCTTCCGCCAATTCCTTCATCTCCTCGGTGACTTTCTTCCCTCTGGCAAACATAATAACTTTAATGTCAGACATTTCACAAGTACGGATGGTCTGCGTGTTGCAAAGTCCGGTGATTAGCATCACCTGCTTGTCGGTGCGCAGTGTCAGCACGTCACTCATCAAGTCTGAAGCGAAGGCGCAATCGACCTCCAGCTGGGGAGTGTCGGAACCTTCCACGACCGCGCCTGAAATCAAGGAAGTAATTTCTTCGATTTTCATCTTCTTTACTATTCAAAAATTGGGCTGCAAAAGTACGAAAAAAAGTTTGGGTAGTAGGAGTTGGGGATTTATTCTATAGACTCGCTTACGGAGTATAGTTTTTTCAAATTCTTCTCCAAAATTCTGAAGCCGCTTCCATGATCGTGGGACTTTCCAATATTCTTTCCTGATTTATATGAGCCGATGCGTATATCGTACATAATGAAACCTTTATCAATCATATTTAGAAATTTTGTAAAGGAAGGGGTTTCGTATATATAGGCCTTTGTAAAATGAAAAGATTCTTTTCCTTTTGAGTCCGTTTTTGTGTTCGCAACTACATAAAACAAACTCTTTAATTTTCTATTTAGCACTTTCTTCAGATCTTCGTATGTATAACCGCAGGAAATATCAATTAATTTTTTGGATTTCAGCGAATATACACCAATGTATAGCTTTTTTTCTTGTCGGTCATTTATTAGTTTGAAAGCATACTTATTCCCGTATGAATTTGCTTGTGTTGCGAAAAGACTCGTATGGATTCTCTTGAGTTTTGGATTGTTTTCGTATGGGGTTCCGTATGTATCTTTTAAGTAAGCGTTTGCTCCCTTCGGGAAAGAGGGGGCTTTTGTAAATAATGTTACATAAGAAGAAGAAATATCTCGATGAGCCTTGATTTCATAACCAGCAAAATCGGGCTTGTCAATGTTGTTTTCCTCCACTCCGATATAGTCTTCAAACGTTTTTCCAATTCCTGTGTTGCTTCTTCGTCTGCTTTTTACGAAGCCAAGTTTTTTAATTCTTCTGAATTCTTTGATAATTAACTGCTTATTCGTCATAACTTATAATTTTTTCAATTAATATTTTAATATTATCATCAGATACCAATTCTTCTTCAGTCAAAAATAATTTTTCAAAAGGATAATCTATATGTGTACAAAATGTATGGAGCTGCTTCAATGTATATTTATGCTGGTATCGCGGACTTTCAATATTTCCCACTAATCCATTAGAAATCCCCAAGATAGAACCCAATGCTGCTTGACTGATATTTCGGTCCGTTCTTAACTTTTTGATTTTTAAAATAATATTCTCTTCAATTTCTGTTTTCTTTGACTTCATGGAGCAAAAATTAAAGCGCAAAAATAGAAAGTATGAAAATTTTTAATACTCTCAATTTGTGAGTAAAATTTATCGTATCTTTGCGGCCGAATAATTATAGAAATGTACGACCGAATAGTTGACCCTTCTTGGAATTTTAAAACTGCTAATACAAAGGAGTTTACACATTGCTATCATACTTATCCGGCAATGATGATTCCGCAGGTGGCCCGTACATTGATTGAATTGTATGCGCCACAAGACCAATGCAATCTCATTTTTGACCCCTATATGGGAAGTGGAACTTCTTTGGTGGAGGCATCTTTAAAAGGCATAAACAGCATTGGAACAGACATTAACCCACTTGCCCGCCTGATTTCGCAGGCAAAAACTACGCATTTTGATATTCAGAAAATTACGGAGGAAATTGCTGAAATACAGCTCTTCCCCTTTTCTTATTCTGAGGATAAGGTTAAAAATACTGATTTCACTCGCGTTTCCAATCCCGACTTTTGGTACGCACAAGATATCCTGTTGAAATTGTCTTTTCTTTCGCAATATATTGATTCTCTTGAAGATGAAATAAAATTGTTTTTTCAAATAGCTCTTTCTGAAACAGTCAGGGAAGTTTCCTATACCCGAAATGGGGAATTTAAGCGATTCCGTATGACTGAAAAGCAGATTAAGCAATTTAATCCGGATGTGTTTGGAATTTTCGAGAGCAAGATTTTCCGAAATTTGGAAGGATTGAAACAATATAATGCAAGTAATTTATCTCCCAAAGTTCAAATTTGCGATTTTAATACAGTATACGAAATCCCTGACGTGGTTCTTCCTAATGAATCCGTGGATATGATTGTCACCTCACCTCCATACGGAGACAGCCACACGACTGTGGCCTACGGTCAGTTCTCCCGTTGGGCGAATGAATGGTTCAATTTCCCCAATGCCAAGAATTTGGATAATTTATTGATGGGCGGAAAGAAAAAGGCGGAACCAATTTATGAAACTGAAAGTATTGCTAAGGAATTAAAGGAAATTCAATCCATTGATAATACGAGATTTCAAGAAGTGGTTTCTTTTTTGAATGATTATTCTTGCTCTATAAAGAATATCGCCACAAAAATTCGAAAAGGAGGGATTATCTGTTATGTTGTTGGTAATCGGACAGTTAAGGGAATACAGATTCCTCTTGATTTTTTCACTGCTGAAATGTTTGAAAAACAGGGATTTTCACACCTCAAAACCATTGTCAGGGAAATTCCGAACAAAAGGATGCCATCCAAAAATAGCCCCACTAATGTGACAGGTGCCAAAGGGTGTACGATGAGCAACGAATATATTGTGGTGATGAAAAAAACGAAATAGCTGAAAAGTACAATTCTTTTCGTGGATGTAGCAAAAAACAACAAATTATTCCTTACCATTTCACACTCACGCTCACCCGGAAGCTGCGGCCCTGCATCGGGTAGTTGCGGATGATTTCGTAATGGAGGTCGGCGAGGTTCAGCAGCTCCCCCTTCACACCAAGGAGGACCTTCCCCTTGATGTCGAAATCGTGCCCGAGGGTGAGGCTGTGGTCGGTATAAGGAGGCAGCTCGTTGGCCGCCACATTCTGTTGCAAGGCATACCGTTTTCCCGCCGCCACCATCGTATAACCGATTTCAAACCAAGTAGTGGAAATGATCACTCCGACCGAGCCCGAATGTAACGGCGTATAGGGAATCTGGTGCAAATAGGTCTTGCTTTTGGGGTCGGTTTTATCTACGGCCCGCTGTAACGTGTAACTGCCGCTGACAGATACCGACAAATCTTTGATTATCTGGTATTTGAAATTAAGATGGGCATCCACACCGTCAATTTCCACCTTGCCGAAATTGAGCATCGTCCAGACGAAAAGGTTTTTGCTCGGGATGGCCACAATTTTGTCCTTCACAAGATTGTAGTAGCCGTCAGCATTAACGGTGATGCGAATGGTGTTTTTCAGGAAGGATTTGGTGTAGGCGGCACCGAGGTCGAACTGGTGCGTGTCCTCCGGACGCAAGTTCCGGTTGCCCACTTCCGTGTAATACAGGTCGTTGAAGGTGGGCAGACGGAAAATGTTCTTGTAAAAGGCGCGGATGTGGAATTCCTCCGACAGCAGCGGCTTCACGGAAATGCCCAACGACGGCGAGAAGCGGCTGAGGTTCTTGCCGGCCTCCCCTACTTTGGACCAGTTGGCCACGCCCGTGTGCAGCAGCCCCGCCCGTATATCGACGTGACGAACGGATACGTAAGCGTTGAGCATCGTGAGTACCTGCAACCGCGACGGATAGACGAAACCGTAGAGGTTGGAGGTCATATTCCCGTAAATCAGGTCGTTGGAAAGGGAGAGCGAGATGACGCGGTGCGGCGCATACAGGAACGTGTTCGACAGGTAGTACTCCCGTTGCACATACACATTGTCGATAAAGCCCGCCGCGTTCAGGTATTCGGGGTTAAGGTACCGTTGTTTGGCAAAGTTGAACTTCGCGTTCACCTGATAGGCGAACTTGTGGTTGAAATGGTTTTCATAATGAACTTGTCCGAAGGCGGCCTCGTCGGCGAGGCGCTCTTTGGAACGGGTGTTGTAGAAGATGATGGCCCCCGGGAGACCTCGTTCCGACCAGTAATAGTAGAGCTTCACGTTGAGCTTGGAATGGCTGTTGAAATCGGTGAAGACGTTACCTTCGACCGAAGCCGTCCGGACATCCGAGTTGGTGCGCTTCTCCACGGAGGTGCTGTCGCCGGCACCTCCGTAACGGATGATGAATGGATAGTGTCCGTCCGACTGCAAGTAACTGACATTGATGGAGGAATAGACGAATGGATAGCCACCCTCCTTCTGGTAAATCTTGTTTTCAATAAGGAGCATAGGATTCCAGAGGCCGAAGGAGCCGCCGGTGAAATGGAAGTTGAGGTTGACGGGCTTCTTCTCACGGAAGGTGGGACGGATCGTCTGGATGCGGATGAGGCTGGCGGAGGCCATCAGCCGTGCCGGGAGGAAGATATCGTCGGGGGTGCCGCTGTTGAGGGAGATCTGCTCCACATTGCCGAGCGGGAACTTCGAGAGATCAATCTGGCCCGTCTGGCAGTCGGAGGCGGCGATGCCGTCGTAGCTGACGGCAGTGTGCTGGCTGCCAAAGCCGCGCATCGCCACGGTTTTCATCCCCCCTACCCCGCCGTAGTCGCGGATGACGAGGCCGGCGAACGTCTTGAGCACGTCAGAAACGTTCAAAGCCGGGAGCGATGAAATCTCCCGGCTTTTGAGCATTTGTAGTGACGAAGTAGCAGTCACGGGTGAGTGGGTACGGTCTGCGGAAACCCCCACGGTTTCGAGCCGATGGGGGACGCTGTCAATCTGACCTCTGGCAGAATTGACAACAAAGAACAAACAAACCGTAAAAAAGAGCAGCCGTACTCTCACACCGCGTTGCAATTGTTATGAAAAATTTGGTTACATCTTCACGATACGAGCGGTACGGTTACCACATCTCAAGATGTAGAAGCCCGCCGGATAGTTGCTGACGTTGAGAATCATGTTGGTATCATCAGCCGTGGTGCGATAAACGAGCGTGCCGACGGAGTTGAAGAGCATGATGGGTTCGCCGATGTTGGCTTCCACCGTAACCTGCGTGTTGCAGGGGTTCGGATAGACGCGGACATGGTTGTCAGCATACTCGGCAACAGAAGTTGTGTCCACGCTGGGTCTCCAGCCGTTCATCACGCAAACACCAGCGAGATCAAAACCGCTCTTGGTGCCACCACCCTGAACATTGTTCGGATAGGGGTCATTGATGATATGGCCACGGCTGTCGCGGGTGGCATAACGCGGGTTGATGCAGCCCACCACATCGACAATCTTCACATGGGTGATGTTGTTGATGTCGAGCAGGGTGTCTTCCGGAAGGTCGGCCAGATCAAACGGGGTACCCCAGCCGCCTTTGTACTTGCCGGCGAGGTTGTGCAGCTTGGTAGCATCAAGGGAGCCGAAACCATCTACTTGGGTATCGGTCGGTGTGTTGGATATGGCGGGGAAGCGGAAGTAGTTTACACCGTCGGAGCTGACCTCCACGAAAGCAAGTTCGAGGAAGCTGTCGTTGAAAGCGTTTTCGAAAACGGCGAAGTCGTAACCATCACCGTTTTGGATCGGGGTTTCGAATGTGAGGATAGCGACACCATAGTCACCGAGGCTCACAATATCCATATTGTTGAAGGTGTCAATGGCACCAACGGCATTCTCTTCATTGCCAAAAGAGGCAAAAACAGTGGGGTCATTGATGTTCTGCGGTCCGCGGGTGACGGTACAGGCAGTAGCCCAACCAATAATGGCGGTATCGCTGTAGTGGATAGCTTGGCAACCTTCCGTGCCGACAATGCCGTCAAACACTTCGTCGCTCGGACCCACTTCGGCGGGAGCAGGGGCAGGAGAAATCAAATCGTGCCAAGTAGAAACCCATGTGGTTGTGTCATAGTCGGAGCACATCCACCCGCCGAACTTGACATAATCGCCGTGAAAGATATACTCGGCGGTGGTCACGTCGGCATAGCCGCCATTATGGTTATAGGCAATGTAGTCGGGAGAAATCTGATGAGCAGTGTCCGTCCCATTCAGATAGTAAATGTTGTTGAGCCATGAGAGGGAGCCCTCATAGCCGAAGTGTTCGTCCGCGTCAGCAACAGCCTGCACCATTTCGGCTACCGTCACGGAATCCTCGTTGAAGCGGTAGCCCCAAGCCAGAGCCGTACCGTCATTGCACCAGTCCACAATCATCGTAGCTTCATAGAGTCCTTCGCCAATCCAGTATTGCACGAGGTTGGGCGAGAAGGTGACGTCCGCACCGGGCACCAAAGCCGGCTGCACGGGCGTAGTCCATGAAAGGTAGGTCCATGTGGCATCCGTCACAGCGCAAGCATAACCGCCGATTTTGACAGTATCGCCGTTACCAATAGGCTCACTGGCCATCCCATTTTGGCCCCACAGTCCATTAATGCTATGCATCGGAACATCGTAATCGTCATCGCCCCATTCCGCATCCGGATTCGGACACATCGTCAGAGTGTCAGAACCTTCGATATATAGGATGTTAGAGGGGGCAGCACCTACCACCGTGAGGCGGCTGTCGGCATTGGCGATGGCGGTGAGTGCGTCAAGCAGCATCACGCTGTCGCTGTCGAAACGATAACCCCAAGCCAGCGCTTTTTCAGTGTAGGAACACCATGTGATGTTAATCACCACCTGATTCTGACCTTCTCCCACCCAATACTGGACTTCGTCGGCAGAAAGGACAGGATCCACATTTTGTGCCTTCACCGCACCGAAAATCGTGCAGAAGGCGACTAAAAACAGTAAAACTTTTTTCATAGATTTTTGATTTAAGTTATTAATATAAAATGGTTTATTTGAAAACAATGCAAGAAGGCGAAATGCCCGCCTCAAATTTGAACCGCAGACGTCCGTCACTGCCAAAGCAGAGGACATCGCCGTTGGTGGTATTATAGAACGCATCCGTAAGATAAACATCCCCGTTGGACGGATCGACGGCAATGCCATAAGGTGTCGTAAAGGTCGTTCCATCGGTGATAAATTGTTCTTTTACAATCTGTTCCGTTGTAATATCCAACACTTTCACTGCATACGTATAGTTGCTCCAGTTGAAACTATACAGATAGCAAAGGTTGCCTGAAATGGCGAAGTTG
Organism: uncultured Bacteroidales bacterium; assembly: GCA_947169105.1. Lineage (GTDB taxonomy): Bacteria > Bacteroidota > Bacteroidia > Bacteroidales > WCHB1-69 > UBA1756. The sequence continues at coordinate 142,799 of CAMVOL010000001.1, forward strand.
GTGACGGGGAAATCGAACGTCTGCACCACTTCATCCGTCTGAGAATCAATGCGCTGGAAGGTCATCGGCACATCCTGATAGTTGCCGTTCGACACCACATACACGTCGCCTTGGCTGTCGCTGTCGATGCGGGTGGGGTTGATGACCACGGGGATCTCTTTCACGTGAGAGAAGGAGGCGAGGTCGAACACGGAAACGGTGGTGCCATAGTTGGGGTAGTTGAGGCCACCAGAATTGGCGACGTACAGCTTGCCGTTGGCCACGCAGATGCCGTCGGGATTGCTGCCGGCCTGTGCCGTGGCCGTCACCTCCATCGTGGCAGTGTCGATTTTCACCACGCCGCCGTCGAAGCAGCACACATACGCATACCCCCCGTCAAAGGTGATCCGGCGGGGCTGCTTGCCTGGCATCGTAATCTGCTTCAGCGACTTGGCTGTATGCAAGTCCATAATCTCCACTGTTTCGGAGATATTGACCACGCAGTACAGCTTCGAGCCATAGACCTTCAGGTCGTTACCCGTGTCACCGAGGCCACGGTTGTTGGCCGCGAGGAACACATCGGGGGAGACGGTTCCTGTGGAAAAATTGTAAAAAGAGAGGGTGCTGTTGTTGTAGTTCATGATTCCTTCGCTGAGGACGTAAACGCCATGGACGACGGGCGTTACAGGCGTGTTTTGCGGCTCCTCTTGGGGTTCCGGCTTTTCGCACGAAACAAAGCACGCCGCAACAAGCGACAACAACAGGATGATAGTTTGCGAAACAATTCTTTTCATTTCCTCCAAAATTTAACGGGAGGACATAAAAAGGGCAAAGTGCAGTGCAGATTGCTGAAAAAGCCTACCTCCCGAAGCTCTTTACATCAGGTTGAATGGCAGGTTTTCTGACTTGTCTCACCGTGGTTGCCTTCCCATCCTTGCAGGGACAGTGGCTTGTAACAACAGGTTTTTCAGAGACTTACAGCAGCGGGTACTGTGCAGGATTTTCACCTGCTTCCCTCTCGAAATCCACAAAGGATTTCTCACCATAAAACCGGCGGCAAAAGTACAACTTTTTGTTTATTCCGCTAATTTTTTGGAAGAAAAATTTCCGTCTTTTTAGAAATCCCCGTTACAAACTCTCTTTCAGAATCTCAATCACTTCCTCACGGGTGAGCGTTTTGTAGCCGCCGGTAAGCAGGAAGGTGCTGTCGGCGATTTGCGGGAGCATCGCTTCGGTGGCGCCGAGCTCCGTGATGTTCATCACGAGGCCGATTTCGCGCATCCATGCTTCCAGAGCCTTCAGTCCCTCCTCGGCCACGGCACGGTCGGACTTGTCCTTGCCGCACACGTCCATAACGTTGCGGGCGAAGCGGACGAACTTCGGCAGACCGGCATCCAAGATGTGGCGGAAGTACGGGAGTGTCACCGCGGCAAGGGTCATACCGTGGGTGGCGTCCGTGTAAACGCCGATGGCATGCCCGATCATGTGGACTTCCCAGTCGGTGGACTTGCCGCATTTCAGCAGGGTGTTGAGCGCCCACGTGGCCGTCCACATGATGTTGGAGCGTGCCTCGTAGTCCTGCGGGTTCTTTGCGGCGATACGGCTGCTGTGGATCAGCGAGCGCATCAGACCCTCCGCAATGTAGTCGGTGGTGTTGTCGTCGAAGTCGCTGAAGTACTGCTCAAAGAGGTGCGACATGATGTCGAAGATGCCGGCCACCATCTGGTACTGCGGCACGGTGAAGGTGAATTTCGGGTTGAGGATGGTAAACTTCGGGAATACGGCGGGGCCGAACACCTTGCCGATTTTCAGGCCTTCCTTGTGGTTGCTGATGACGCTGCCGCCGTTCATCTCGCTGCCGGTACCTACCATCGTGAGCACGGAGCCGACGGGCACAATGCGGCAGGTCGGGTTGCCTCCGTTTTTGTAGTATTTCTCCCACGGGTCCTCTTCGCACCACGCCGACGCGCTCACACCTTTGGCATAGTCGATGGTGGAGCCGCCGCCCACGGCCAGAATCAGGTCCACATTGTTCTCACGGACAAGGCGGGCGCCTTCGTAGAGCTTTT
>CAMVOL010000002.1 GCA_947169105.1 uncultured Bacteroidales bacterium
CGGTTACTGTCGGCAATAGCAGTCATTTATTGACGGGTTTGACGCCCGGCACCAACTACGACGTATATGTGCGGTGTGTGTGCGACGCCGACCTCTTTGGTGAATGGTCTTCGGTGTCTTTCCGTACCGTTAGTGCCCCCACTTTTGGTGATACCAACGCCATCGCGTGTGAAAGTTTCAACTGGTACGGTCAGAACCTTACCACAAGCGGCGATTATCCGCATCTGTTTGTGAACGGCAATGCTGCCGGCGCTGACAGCACCGTGACATTGCACCTCACTATCAACCAGCCGACAGAAGGTGATACCAACGCTATCGCGTGTGAAAGTTTCAACTGGTACGGTGAAGACCTCACCCAAAGCGGTGATTACCCGCATCTGTTTGTGAACGGCAACGCTGCCGGTTGCGACAGCACTGTGATTTTACACCTCACGATTAACCACGGCACCCACAACTCCACAGACACTACGGTTTGTGACAGTTACGAATGGCACGACAGCACCTACACCGAGTCGGGCACCTACGTTTTTGAGTACATCAATGAAACCGACTGCCCCAGCGCCGACACGCTGCACCTCACGGTAATCACGATTGACACCCATATTGAGTTGCACACACAAGTTACAGATGTTGAAAATTATCTATTTGTTTCACAGGAGAACGCTGAATATCAATGGATTGATTGCGAAACAAATGAACCGATTGAAGGCGAGACACAACAGCAATTCACTCCTGAAGTTTCAGGAAGTTACGCTTGTGTCATCACATTAGGTGAATGCATTGACACCACCGAATGTGAGTATGTGTCAGCCGGAGTAGGTATTTCCGAAAACAGCACCACGGACATCACGCTCTACCCGAATCCGACCACGGGCATTGTCACCGTCCAACTGTCCCCTGAAACCTGTAACCTGAACCCTGAAATCCAAATGTTTGATATGTACGGCAGGAAATTGTCTGTTGTAGAGACGTTTCATGAAACGTCTCTACAAACCATGGAAATCGACCTGTCCCGTTACGCCAACGGCATCTATCTGCTGAAGGTCGTTGACAACGGCAAGGTCATCGCCGTGGGTAAGGTGGTGAAGGAATAGGGATTGTAGAGGGTGTGTCAAAAGTCGCATGTTGACACACCCTCACATTTTTTATAACAATTTCATTTTCATTTAGGGTAACGACAATTTAGGTTTATGGGAAAAATGAAAAAGAAAAATAATCATCCTGGTAAAGCTAGGCTTGGTTCCATTGGAGAAAATTTAGCCGTTGCCATGTTAATGCAACAAGGATGGGATGCTTTTAATGCCAATTGTACGATTAAGAATTACAAGTCTATTGATATTGTTTGCCTCAACTCCGACTTAAAGGAAAGCGATGAACTATGGTGGAAACCCAAAACGTCACTTATTCAAGTCAAAACAAGTGTACAAACGAATATTCCAGCAGGTTTTTCAATCGAAGAAAGTCTTGACAAGGAGTATTTGGAGAAGATGGTAAAAGGACCCTATATTTTTATTTCTGCCAAGCAAAAGACGGTAGGGTACGATTTCCGCTTTTTCATTCTCTCAAGAAATCAATTCATTGAATTGTAGTATCGAGCACATGTCTTTTATGATCAATTACATAATGGGCAAGAAGTAAAGTCTGCCCCTTCAGGTTTGTCTATTTCGTGGTTGGAAGGTAATCCGATGTTTTCTCCAAGGGTTCAAACAGATTTTGGCAATCCCATCAAAGAAACATGTGAAGACAAATGGGAAAACATTTGGGAGGAATGAATTCATCCTATCTTTCTCTTTTCCGCGGCATCACCCGTGGCCTTCTTCCGTACCTACCGCCTGTGCCGCGGGGAGCGCACGCGCCTTCCCGTACCCCAGATTGCGGCGCGCTTCGCGCGGCCTTATCTGGGGTTAATAAAATATCACCTCTCCGAGGTGAGAGCAAATAAATCAATACTCACAGAAATACAACGCGTTTCCGAAGTCGCACGCCGCCTTGCGATTTTTGCCGTTAAGAAATTGTGTCGGTTCGAGCGTGAAGAAACGCGAACTGTCTGAAGCAACGCGAACGGAGAGAGCGGTGCAAGTTTTCGCGTTTTAGCGAGAAATGGCCAATTTTAGGTAAAAATCGTGCAGCGGCAAAGCGCATTTCTTTTGGTTCGTTTTCTTTTTGCAATCGAAAAGAAAATGAACAAATAAGACCACAGGTATTATTCATTATTAGCAGCTGACAAAGACATAGTACCTTGTTACCAACTATTTTTGGCAACAGTACCTTTACAACAATTTCATTGCGATGGCGGCGCAGGCCTCAGCGTCTGCGAGGGCGTTGTGACGGTTGGTGAGGTCATAACCGCAGTATTTTGCAATCGTCGGAAGTCGGTGATTCTCCACCATCTCGTCCGTCAGCTGCTGCTGTGAGGCAATCAACGTGCAGTAAAACAGGTATTTGGGATATTTCATCTTGTAGTGGACGAAAGTCTGTTTCAGACAGGTCTCCTCAATGGTTTTGTCGTGCGCCACCAACGGAAGCCCTTCGATTTTCGGGGCAATCTGTTTCCAGACTTCCGGAAACAGCGGCGACTTTTCCGTCATCTTGCGGTTGATGCCGTGCACCCGCGTATAGAACCACGGGTAAATATTTGGGAAAGGTTTTACGAGACTATAAAAGGAGTCCACAATCTGACCGCCCCGCACCACCACCAGACCGATGGAGCAGATGCTGGTCTTTTCCTTGTTGGCAAGTTCAAAATCAATGGCTGCAAAATCCTGCATTTCAGCAGATTAGTTTTTGCAAATCCACAATTTGTTGGTGGTGAACATCGTATCTTTGTTCATACGATACTGCTTGTCCAGACATTCGTCGGTGGTCATCTTGCCGTAGCTGTGCGACTCTTCCGCTGCATCGGTGGAGGGATGGTAACCTGTACACACGCACTCTCTTTTGCAGGAGAAGGAGACCAGCAGAATCAATGAAAGACAAAGGATTACACTAATTTTTTTCATAAGATTTGTTTTGCAAAACGAGCCGCAAAAATACGATAAAAAATTGAAAATCCTAATGGTAATGTTCCAACATTGTGATAATGCGATAGACGAGGGTGGCGGCGAGCACATCCGACACTACATTGTCGGGCTGCGGGCACAGTTCCACCACGTCGAAGCCGACGATGTGCCGGTTCTTCGCCACCTTGTCGAGCAGTCGCAGCAGCTCGTACCAACTGAGGCCGCCGGGTAGGGGAGTGCCGGTGGCCGGCAGCACCGACGGGTCCAAGCCATCGAGGTCAATGGTGAGATAGACCTCATCGGTAAGGCGGGCGCAGACACGATCCATCCATTCGGGGTCGGCACCTACGATATGGTGGGCATAGAAGATATTGTCTTTCACGATGTTAGGTTTTTCCTCGATGCAGACGTTGCGGATGCCCACCTGCACCACATTGGTTCCCATTTCCTGCGCCCGCCGCATCACGCAGGCGTGGTTGTACGGCGAATGGTGGTACTCGTCACGGAGGTCGGCGTGGGCATCAATCTGTAGCACCGACAGGTTCGGATAACGTTCCTTGGCGGCGCGGATGGCTCCGACACTCACGGAGTGTTCGCCGCCCAGCAGCCCCACCGTTTTCCCTTTGTCCATAAACTGGAGGGTGCGGGCGTAAACAGAATTCACCATCGCTTCGGGCGTGGCGAGGTCCAGAACCGGTGTGTCGGTGAAGATGCCGGCGGTGTAAGCCTCCATTTCGTATATTGTATCGTAAAGTTCCAGACTGTCGGACGCTTCGATGATAGCCTGCGGCCCCTTGTCCGCGCCCTTCACGAAGGTGCTTGTGCCGTCGTAGGGGACGGGAATCAGGACGTATTTCGCTGTTTCCTCCTGTGCGAACTCTTCCTCCATATCGAGGAAGTAGGCGGTTTCTTTGGGCATCTTTTTCATAATGTGGATTTTGGGCGGCAAAGGTACGATTTTTTAGAGGATAAGGAATAGGTATGAAGAGGGCAGTATTTTCAAGGAAAAGCGGTGTTTGTTCGCTTGGCAAAATTTTGTATCTTTGCGGGCTTATTCGGGTTGTGCCCGCAGCTGCGTTTTCTGTCAACAGCACCGATTTATGAAGGACAATATCAGCAAATACCATTTCGCAAAGAAAGAGCTCGGCAAAATTGCCATCCCCATCGTTATCCTGTTTGTTGTCAGCTTGTCCTACTATCTTTATATGCGGCACAATACGCTCCGTGGAGCCGAAATAAGGTCGGAAGTCGCCCTGGAAAATGCCGAAAACATGATTCTCGCTCGCTTGGGGAAGATTCAAACCGTGGTGAACTCCTTGCAGCCATTAGTGGAATACGCCCTTGAAGACCCTGATGACATGTTCGATATCGCCCGTCACACCATAGAGTCCAGCTCCAGCATTATGGGTTCGGGCATTGCTTTCAAGGAGGACTATTACCCCCAAAAGGGACATTGGTACGAAATCTATGTCGGCCATCAGGCAGGTTGTGATACGCTGGTTGCCAGAGAAGTGGGAGGTCCGGAACACGACTACTTCCAGATGGAGTGGTATCAGTCGGGGCTTGCGGCGGAAAAGGGTGTGTGGAGCAACCCCTACTATGACAACGTCGGCGGGATGTCCTACATGATGACTTACGCCGTCCCCATCCATGACGATAACGGCGAGGTGGTGGGCGCCATCGGCGCGGACATCACTGTCGACACCCTCGCCAGCATTGTCCGGAGCATCAAGCCCTACCCCCACAGTTTTTGCACGCTGACCGCCGGCGACGGCACCGTCTTGGTGGCACCGACTGCATTGCCCAAAGGAAGATACAAAGTGTTTACGGAGATTATTGAAGGCAGGAATCTGACATTGACCATCACTGTGCCCTATTCCGACATGTACGGACGGCTGTGGCGTTCCACCATCTTTTTTGTTTTCGTGGCCCTGACGGGTATTTTGTCGGTATTTTTCATTGCCTACCGTTCCTTACAGAACCTCTGGAAGCTGAACGAGGTGCGCATCAAGGAGCAGCATATCGAGGACGAGCTGTCCATCGCTCGCGACATCCAACAATCGCTGCTGCCGACGGGCGCATCCGTATCCCCCACCAAGAAAGTGGATGTGTGCGGGCTGCAGATTCCTGCCAAGTACGTGGGCGGCGACCTTTACGACTACTACGTGCGGGACAACAAGCTGTTTTTCTGTATTGGAGATGTTTCCGGCAAGGGGGTGCCCGCCGCCCTGCTGATGGCCATCTCGCACAGTCTGTTCCGCACCTTGTCGGCCCACGATGAGAATCCCGAAAGCATCATGCAGTCGTTCAACGCCACCATCAGCGACAACAACTCCGACATGATGTTCATCACGATGTTCCTCGGCATCCTCAATATGGAGACGGGCACCGTAAAGTACTGCAATGCCGGCCACAATCCGCCAATCATCATCCGGAACGGGCAGCCCGAATTCATTGCCACAAAGCCGTCACTGCTGTTGGGGGTCGAACCCAATGCGACCTACACCTCCCACACGTTGGACCTCGCCCCGGGCGATTCGCTGTTCCTTTACACTGACGGTTTGACGGAGGCGGAAAATGTGCGGAAGGAACTTTTTGGGGAGGAACGGGCTTTGAACGTTGCCGCCGGTTTCTGCAAGCTCACGGCCGAAGAGCAGGTGAAGCAGATGCGGGAGGCGATGCAGCTTTTTGTGGAAAAGGCCGAGCAAAGCGACGACCTCACTCTGCTCGTCGTCCGCCGCACAGAAACCGACACCAATGCCACCCTGACCCTGAACAACAACATCAACGAGTTGGATCGGTTGGAACCGTTCTTGGAGGAGTTCTTCCAACAGAACGGCCTTGCGATGGAGTCTCTTTCCAAAATCGACCTCGCCTTGGAGGAGGCCTTGGCCAACGTCATCATGTACGCCTACCCCGAAGGAACGGCAGGCGATGTCACGCTGTCCATGCGGGTAGAAAACAACGCTATCTGTATGGAAATCAGCGATGGGGGTGTGCCGTTCAACCCGCTGCAACAGCAGGAGGCCGACCTTGATGTTCCGCTGGAGAAACGGAAAATAGGCGGTTTGGGCATCCATCTCATCAAGGAGATTATGGACTCGGTGGCGTACGAATACCGTGAGGGAAAGAATTTGCTGAAGTTGGTCCTCACTACAGAAATTAACAATATTTAATACTGATTTTATGACTATCAACATTACCGAAGAGGGCAACACCATCACCGCCGCATTTGACGGGCGGTTGGATACCGTTGCCGCACAACAGATCAGCGAAACCATCGAGCCGCTGATGCAACATGCAGACTGCAACATCATCCTTGACTGCGGGAAAATGCCGTTCATCAGTAGTTCGGGTCTTCGTATCTTTTTGAAAATCAGAAAGGAAGTAGCTGCAAAAGGAGGGAAGATGTATTTAAAGGATGTCTGTCCCGATGTTCAGCAGGTCTTTAAGATGACCAAGTTGGACGACCTGTTCGAGACCATCGGCTAAGTATGGTCTATCTCAACGGACATACGGACCGGATTGATATTGCGGCGGCATTGGCAAAAGTGTCGGCGCAACGCCGCGAGCAGGCGCTGCGGTACCGCTACGAAAGCGGCCAGCGTCTCTCTCTTGCGGTCTATCTGCTCCTGATGGAGGGTTTGGAAAAGGAGTACGGCATCTTGGAACCGCCCCTCTTCGACTACACCCCGGAGGGCAAGCCTTTTCTTCCCCAGCATCCCGGCATTCACTTCAACTTCAGCCACTCCGGCACCGTGGCCCTGTGTGCCCTCAGCGACCGGCCCGTCGGCGCAGACGTGGAAACCACCCGCAAAATCACCCCTTCGTTGGTCAGCTACACCATGAATGAAAGCGAGGTGGCCATCATCAACGCTTCGGAAAACCCCACGATGCAATTCCTTCACTTTTGGACACGAAAGGAGGCCCTGCTCAAACTCACAGGCGAAGGCATCCGCAACAATCTGCGGATGGTGCTGGCCGAAGCGGAAAAATACCAAATGGAAACCGTTCAAACAGAAAATTATATCTACTCCATTGTGCAATATAAATAGCTTATTACCAATGGATTAAATTTTTAAATTATGCATATTAATCCTATTAGATTAGCCCGATGGTGGATGATGGCTGCGGTCTTTTTCGTGACTCTCCAGATACAGGCGCAGGAAGTTAAAGACACATCAGTGTTCAAAGACACGTCGGTGGTTCAAGAGACGCAGGAAGATGAAAAGACCCTCAACGAATTTTCCATCGATGCCAAGCTGACCACCCGCGGGGAAATCCGTTATGGAGGTTTTAATCCCGATGATAACGACAATCAGGCGATGGCGCATTTTCTGATGGGGCAATACAGGTTCAGTCTGAACTATAAGCGCGGTTCCTGGCTGGAGTTGAAACTCACGCCGCAAATGGCGGGGGTCTGGGGGCAGAAGTCGGGGCTGCTGAGTCTCGCTGAAGCGTGGGCGCTTCTGAAGACAAAGCACTCCCTTTTCATCAAAATCGGACGGCAGACACTGGAGTACGACGACGAGCGTATTCTGGGTTACGATGACTGGTCGATGACCGCACCCACCCATGATGCATTGAAAATGGGCTTTGAGGGCTATGGACACAAAATCCATATCATTTTAGCATACAATCAGGATCCTGAAAACATATCCGTCGGTGGAACCTATTATTCTGGCGGTATCCAGCCCTACAAGACGATGCAAACGCTTTGGTATCATTATGATACCCCAAAGTCATTCTTTGGATTTTCGCTTTTGGGAATGAATATCGGCATGCAGAATACCAACCCGCAGAAACCAAAAAACTATTACCAGCAAGTCTTTGGCACCTATATGGAATTGAGGCCGAAATACACGACCCTGTCCGGCGCCTTCTACTATCAAATGGGCAAGGAGGAGCATGGTATTCCCGTAAGAGCCTATATGGGCAGTGTGAAACTCAAAGTCAAGCCCCACGATATAGTTTCCGTTTGCGCTGGCTATGACTATCTGAGCGGTGACAGGTATTTTGCCGTACCGCCCATAGGCATGTTGGGAGCGATTCGCCGGGACACGATTCGAGGTTTCAGCTCCCTTTTCGGCTCGCACCACGATTTCTACGGTGCTATGGATTTCTTTTATATGGATAGTTACGTAAGCGGTTTTACCCCCGGCCTGCAGAACGCTTATGCCGGAATCTCAGTGTATCCAGTGGCAGGTTTAAGCATCAATGCGGCGTACCACTTCTTTGCCATCGCCACCAATCTCGACAAACTTAAGAAACCGCTTGGACACGAAGTGGAAACCTCTCTTTCATACACGTTTGCAAAATTTGTCACCGTCGCAGCGGGATACACCTTTATGAAGGGAACCGAGACTATGCTTGCCCTTCAACGCGTTTCCAATCAACGCCGGTTGCACTGGGGCTGGATCATGTTGAACATCAACCCCACCATCTTCACCACCACATGGAAGGATAAGAAGAAGAGAGCTAAGAGTTAATGGTTAATGATTAATGGTTAATGATTAATAAATTAATAGTTTAATAATTTAATAGTTTAACATTCAGATATATAGGATTTTATGAAAAGTATTGCTCCTCTTTCTAAATCACAGTTGGGTATTTATGCCGAATGTGTACAGCATGAAAATGAGGTTTTTTATAACCTTCCTTTCCTTTATATTTTTGACGGCAGTATTGATGCCGACCGTTTGTGCCGCGCCATCGAGGCGACGGTACAGGCCCATCCCGTCTTTTTCACCCGCATCGAGCTGAGTGAGGAAGGAGAGCCTTTGCAGACCATTGATACGGATGAGGTTTCAGGTTTCAGGTTTCAGGTTTCAGATTTTACGGACCTTGAGACAGAGAAGAGAGAATTTATCCAGCCTTTCCAACTCTACGGAGGTCGGCTGTTTCATACCAAAGTGATGCGCGATGCAGAGCATGTCTATTGGTTCTTCGACATGCATCATATCATCAGCGATGGCTCCTCGTATCATATTATCGTTTGCGATGTGGAGACGGCTTACAACGGCGGAACATTGGCGCCCGAGGAGATGTCGATGCAGGAATTTGCCCTTGCTGAGGCGGAGATGCGCAAAACGCCCGCTTTCGGGGAAGCCAAACACTGGTATGCCCAGAACTTCGATTGCGGCGACACCTTCACCCAACTTATGCCCGATTTGGAAATCCCCGAACAAACGGACGGCTATAAATTCCGCGAGCTCAGCACCGACATGGATCGGGTGGATGCCTTTTGCAAGACCAACGGCATCAAAAAAAGCACTTTTTTCACCTCGGCATATTCCTTCCTGCTGGCCAAGTACAACAACGAGCAGGAATCGCTGTACACCACGGTTTTCAACGGTCGCACCGAGCCGAAGTTCCAACATTCCGTGGGTATGACGGTGAAAACGCTGCCCGTCTATGCCAAGTTCACAGACGACACCACTGTGCTCGATTTCATGAAGGCCGGTGAGGAACAGATGATCGGCTGCCGCAAGCACGACATCTATTCCTATACCGACATCATGAACGACCTCAACCTGCAAACCAACTCCATCTTTGCATGGCACGGGCTCATTCTGGATTTCACCGAGCTGATGGGCAAACCCATGAAGGCCATCCAGCTCCGCAAGCACAACGAAGGAGTGTCGTTCTATCTGATGGCGTTCTATGTCGGCAAAAAATATCATATCAAGGCGGAATACAATGCCAACGAATACTCCGAAACGCTGATTGACCAGTTTTTGGAGAGTTACGAGGCGGTCTTGGAGGGCTTCCTAAGCCAGACCCTCCTTCGTGACATCGACATCTGCACCGAGAGCCAACGCGCCTTGCTCGACAGTTTCAACCAGACCGACAAGGAGTTGGATACGAACCAGACCGTCGTTTCCATGTTCCGTGAGCAGGTGGCGAAAACGCCCGACCATATTGCGGTAGTCTATCAGGACAAACGTTTCACCTACAAAGAATTGGATGAAATTTCCGACCGCATCGCTGCGTATATTCATGGAAAAGGACTTAAGGAGGAGGATGTTGTATCCGTGCTGATTCCCCGTTGCGAGTGGATGCCCATCGTCTCCTTGGGCGTGGTGAAGGCCGGCTGTGCCTACCAGCCTCTCGACCCCACCTATCCGTCAGAGCGCCTCAACTTCATGATGCAAGACGCCTCCGTGAAGCTGCTGATTGCTGACGAATCGCTGCGCGACATCGTGAACGAATATCAAGGCGACGTGCTTTTGACAAAAGACATCGAGAAACTGTCCCCTGTCCCCTGTTCCCTGCCCACTATAAATCCGGAGGACTTATTCATCATGCTCTACACTTCCGGCACGACTGGAACGCCCAAAGGCTGTCAGATTGTGCATCGTAACCTCGTCGCATTTTGCGAGTGGTATCACCGCCGGTTCAACCTCACGTCCGACTGCAAAGTTACGGCTTATGCCAGCTTTGGTTTCGATGCCAATATGATGGAAACCTATCCTTGCCTCACCGCTGGTGCCACGCTCCACATTATCCCTGAGGAGCTGCGCCTGGATATGATAGCGTTGAACGAATATTTTGAAAAAGAGAAGATTACCCATGGATTCATGACCACGCAGGTGGCTTATCAGTTTGCCACGAGCATCGAAAACCACAGCCTGCGCTACCTGCTGACGGGCGGCGAGAAGCTGGCCCCGCTGACTCCGCCCACCAACTACACGTTAGTGAACCTCTACGGTCCGACCGAAAGCACCGTCTGCATCACCTCCTTCGATGTGACGAAACCGATGAAGGACATCCCGATTGGCACAGCGTTAGACAACACCAAGCTTTATATCGTTGATAAAGCAGGGCACCGGCTGCCTGTAGGCGTGGCGGGTGAGCTCTGGGTCGCTGGGCCGCAAGTGACCCGCGGTTACCTCAACCGTCCCGAAAAAACTGCTGAGGTGTATATTGACAATCCCTTCGATGCTGACAAGAAATACGCACATATCTACCGTACCGGCGACATCGTGCGCTACCTTCCCGACGGCAACATCCAGTTCGTGGGGCGCAAGGACGGACAGGTGAAAATCCGTGGCTTCCGTATCGAACTCAAGGAGGTGGAAGGTGTCATTCTTCAGTTCCCGGGCATTAAGGATGCCACCGTGCAGGCCTTTGATGAGGAGGGCGGCGGCAAGTTCATCGCGGCCTATATCGTTTCCGACGAAACCGTTGATATCCAGGCGTTGAACAATTTCATCTTGGATGAAAAACCGCCTTACATGGTGCCGGCCGTGACAATGCAAATCGACCGCATCCCGCTCAATCAGAACCAAAAGGTGAACAAGAAAGCCCTGCCGAAGCCCGAAAAGAAAGCATCTGAGGCGGTGGTGGAAAGCAACGTGCCGATGAATGTGCTGGAGCAGGAAATCCACAGCATCATTGCAAGTATCATCAATACCGAAGATTTTGGTGTAACCACCGTGCTGGGCTACGTCGGGCTGACCTCCATTATGGCCATCAAGTTGGCCATCCAAATCAACAAACGTTATGGTGTCACCCTCGACTCGAAATCACTGGCCAAGACAGGCACCTTGCAGAGCATTGAGAACGAGATTCTGAACCACATGCTTCATGACCAACCGGCTGTGGAAAATAGTGAGGAAATAAATAGTTCTCAAATTTCAAATCTCAATTCTCAATTAAAGAACGCTCCCCTGTCCTACGCACAAATCGGTGTCTATGTGGACTGCATGAAACAGCCCACATCCACCATCTATAACATTCCTTCGCTCACCCGTTTCCCAAAAGGAACCGACGTGCAGCTGCTGGCCCAGTCCATCGAAACTCTCATCAAGGCACACCCGCAATTCTTTGTGCATTTTGATAGCGAAGGTGGCGAAATCATCCAAATTGTGGACACGAACCAGCCGGTGGATGTCGCAAAGAGCCAGTTGAGCGAAGCGGAATTGGAAAAATACAAAGTAGAGTTTGTGCGGCCGTTCAACTTGAGACAGGGACCGCTCTACCGCATGGAAATCGTCACCACCGAGCAGGATGTCTATCTTTTGGCAGATGTGCACCACCTGGTTTTCGACGGCGGTTCCTTCGACCTGTTCCTGAATCAGTTGTGCGACCTGATGAACGGCAAGGAAATTGAGGCCGAGGCCATCAGCTATGCGGCGTTCGTCGCTGATGAGAAAGCGGCCGAAAACAGTCCAAGCTACATGGAGGCCAAGAACTTCTTCAACGAGCGTTTGGGCAAGGTGGAGGGCGTCACCGAAGTGCCCGCCGATCTGACCAATCCCGTGGAGCAAGGGACGGTCAGTGAAGTCTTCTGCCCGCTGGATACCAACGAGATGGAGGCTTTCTGCAAAAAGAACAATCTCTCGCCCGCGCATCTTACCTTGGCGGCGGTGTTCTATGCACTCTCCCGTTTCACCAACAACGAGCAGATCTGCATCACCACCATCAGCAACGGCCGTTCCGACCTGCGCATCCGCAATACAGTGGGCATGTTTGTCAACACGCTAGCCCTGAGTGCCCAGATTGGCGAGCAAAGCGTGATGGATTTCTTGAACGAGACCAGCGTCCACTTCGATGAGACTTTGCGGCACGAGAACTATCCGTTCGCTCAGATAGCTGCTGATTACGACCTCACTGCCGAAATCATGTTTGCCTATCAGATGGGCGTATTGAACCAATATATCATCAATGGGCAAAAACTTGATATAGAATCACTTGAACTGAACACACCGAAATTCCGTATAGCTTTCTACATTCAAGAAAAAGAAGGTGTGCCGGGTGTGATGGTCGAATACGACAATGGCCGTTACAGTCAAGGTTTGATGCAAAGTCTGGCGCAGTCGGTAAGTAATGCAGTCAAGGCTTTCATCCGCCAGCCCGAGAGGTCGTTGCAGCAGGTCTCTCTGTTGGATGCCGAACAAACTGCCTTGCTTGACAGTTTCAACCAGACGGATGTGCCCTACGACGACACCCAGACCATCGTTTCGCTCTTCCGCAAACAGGTGCAGCTAACGCCCGACAACATGGCGGTGGTTTATCATGACCATCAATACACATATCGTGAGGTGGATGAGATTTCGGAACGCATCGCGGGTTATGTTGCAGCACAAGGACTCGGGAACGAAGATGTCGTTTCCGTGCTGATTCCCCGCTGCGAATGGATGGCCATCGTTTCGATAGGCGTATTGAAAGCCGGATGCGCCTACCAGCCACTTGACCCGAGCTATCCTGCCGAACGTCTGAACTTCATGATGAAAGACGCCGATGCAAAACTGCTCATTGCCGATGAGGAATTGCGTCCCATCGTGGATGAGTATCAAGGCAAAGTTTTGTTGACAAAAGATATTGCCACCCTGCCTGGTGTGGATTCCGTAAAGGCAGAAATTACCCCATCCTCCCTTTTCATCATGCTCTACACCTCCGGTTCCACAGGAACACCCAAGGGTTGCCAGCTGGAACACGGCAACTTGGTGGCTTTCTGCCATTGGTACCAGAGGCACTATGGCCTGACGGCCAACGACAAGGTGGCCGCCTACGCCAGTTACGGCTTCGATGCCTGCATGATGGATCTCTACCCCGCCTTGACTTGCGGCGCCTGCGTCTATATCATCGGTGACGACATCCGCCTGAATCTGCCGGATTTGAACGACTACTTTAACCAACAGGGCATCACCCATTCGTTCATCACCACGCAGGTGGGCTACCAGTTTGCCACGAATGTGGATAACCACTCTCTGCGCTGCTTCGCTGTGGGCGGCGAGAAGCTGTCCGCCCTCAACCCGCCGACCAACTACAAGATGTACAACGGCTACGGTCCGACGGAGTGCACCATCTTCACGACAAACTACTGGGTGAAGGACTACGAGCTGGATATTCCTATCGGCAAGCCGCTGGATAATCTGAAACTCTATATCGTTGACAAACAGTTCAACCGGTTGCCCCTTGGGGCCGCAGGTGAATTGTGGGTCACGGGGCCGCAGGTGAGCCGCGGCTACCTGAACCGTCCGGAGAAGACGGCCGAGACCTACATCAAGAATCCTTTCAGCGACGACCCGAAGCACAGTCGTGTCTATCGCACCGGCGACATTGTGCGCTACCTTCCCGACGGCAACATCCAGTTTGTGGGGCGCAAGGACGGTCAGGTGAAAATCCGCGGCTTCCGCATCGAGCTGAAGGAGGTGGAGGCCGTCATCCGCCAGTATCCGGGCATCAAGGACGCCACCGTGCAGGCTTTTGATTATGAGAACGGCGGGAAGTACATTGCCGCCTATATTGTCAGTGATGAGAAAGTTGACATCAAACAGCTCAACGCCTTCATTGGCGAGAGGAAACCTCCGTATATGATTCCGGCCTCCACGATGCAGATTGACAGCATCCCGCTGAACCAGAACCAGAAGGTGAACCGCAAGGCACTGCCCACGCCCGTGATGCAGGCTTCGGACCGCGAATACGTGGCACCGGCCAATTCGGCGGAGGAGCTGTTCTGCCGTATCTTCGGCGAGGTCCTCGCACTCGACAAAGTCGGGGCCACCGACAACTTCTTCGACCTCGGCGGCACCTCGCTGATGGTGACCCGCGTCATCATTGAGGCCGACAAGCAGGGAGTGCATGTGGCCTACGGCGACGTCTTCGCCAACGCCACCCCGAGAAAGCTCGCCGCGCTCGTCACAGGCGGCACGGCGGTCGATACCGATGATGAAGAGGTGACCAATTTTGACTATTCCGGTATCAACAATTTGTTGAACAACAATACATTGGATAGCTTCCGCAATGGCGAACGTCAAACCTTGGGCAATGTGCTGCTCACTGGCGCCACGGGTTACCTTGGCATTCACGTGCTGCAAGAGTTGATACAATCGGATGCCCAGAACATCTACTGTCTGGTGCGCGACAAGAACATGGATTCCGCCGAGCACCGATTGAAAACCCTCCTGTTCTACTATTTCGAATCCACCTACGACGAACTGTTCGGCAAGCGTCTCCACATTCTCCTTGGCGATGTCACCAATGACCTGACTGCTCTTGTGCAGACAAAGATCGACACGGTGTTCAACTGTGCCGCGGTGGTGAAGCATTTCAGCGAAGGCACGGAAATCGAAGACGTGAATGTGGGTGGCGCACAGCGTTGTGTTGATCTCTGTCTGAAGACCGGCGCGCGCCTGGTACACATTTCCACGTACAGCACCAGCGGCCTCAACGTCAATGACACCATGTCACCCGACTACGTCTTCACCGAGCAAAAGCTCTATGACGGCCAATATCTTGGCAACCAGTATGTTCATTCCAAATTTATGGCAGAACGCATTGTGCTGCAATCCATAGTTGAGGACGGATTGTCGGCCAAGGTAATCCGTGTTGGTAACTTGGCGGCGCGTACCAGCGATGGTGAGTTCCAAATCAACTTCTCCACGAACTCCTTTATGGGGCGCATCAAAGTCTTTAACATGCTGGGGTGTTTCCCCTATTCCCTGTACGAAAGCAGGGTGGAGTTCTCGCCCATCGATGAAACGGCGCACAGCATCCTCCTGCTCAGTTCCACACCCAAGGAGTGCTGTCTGTTCCATGCCTACAACAGCCATACGCAGTTCCTCGGCGACGTCCTCAACGGCTTCAACAATTTGGGGACAAACATCCGTCTCGTGGAGGACGAAGAGTACAATGCCACTATGGAGAGTGCGGGCAACGACCCGCAGAAAGCCAAGACGCTTTCCAGCCTACTTGCTTACCAAGATATGGCCCACGGCATGAAAGCCAAAGTGGTGGCGGTTAAAAATCCGTACACCACGCAAGTACTCTACCGTTTGGGGTTCAAATGGTCACCCACCACATGGGACTATGTTGATCGCATGCTGAGCGCCATCAGCGGGTTGGGATTTTTTGATTAGGCAATAAAAAAACAGGTAACTACTTGATAGTTACCTGCTTTTTCGTGTCTCAGCTGGGATTCGAACCCAGGACCCCATCCTTAAAAGGGATGTGCTCTACCTGCTGAGCTACTGGGACTCCATTGAGGCTGCAAAAGTACAACTTTTCTTTATTCTTACTGCAATTTGCGAAAAATTATTTCAATGAATTATAACATATTGAAATTTAATTTGTTGCAAAATTAATTTTCTGAAAAACAAAAAGTCCCTGCCATTTCCAGACAGAGACTTTTGTGATTTATAAGAAGAATTTTTGTATAAAAATCGCAGACAGAAGACTATTTCACCATCACTTTGCGGGTGAGGACGCGGCCGTTGGCAAAAGTGACGCTGACGGTATAAAGACCTTCGCTGTAGCTGCTGACCGGAATATCAGTACTTGTGGTGGAAACCATCATCTGTCCCAGTGCATTGTACACCTGAATGTTGGTGATGTTTTCAGCTTCCACATGAAGCATGTCCTTGGTAGGATTGGGGTAAACGTTCACCGTCGGAAAGGCGATTTCGTCCACGGAGGTCGGTCCCATGCAGGAGGCGAAGAAGTTGTAAATTTCGGTGGCGTAGTCGATGTCATTGTTGGGGGTGTAATACCAGTCGTGGTCGCCGCCCGTCACCTTGATAAGGGCGGTCTTTGTGCCATCGGTTCCACCTTCATAGAGATCCTTCTCAAAAGTAAGGCCGTCGCTGACATTGTCAGGATAGTCAGTATGAACCGAGGTTGCGGAACACTGGTTGTAGTTGCGCCAGTATTCGACAGTGGCTTCCGCGCCAAGACCGACACTGACATATCCCATATAACTGGCGCTCTCGTACGTTACAGTCTGATCGGCAGTACCATGGATATGCATTGCACTTACGTGTCCGACAGGAGTGGCATCGGCGATGGCGTTGCCGATGGTGCCACTTACGGAGGCGATGGCTTTGATACGATCACCGTGCTCCATCGCCATACGGTTTGCCATAAAGCCGCCCATAGAAAAGCCCGTGCAGAACACATTGTTCTGGTCAATGCTGTAGCTATTGATGAGTTCGTCAAGAATGGCCATCATCAGACCCGAGTCATCGATGTTGCTATTTACAGACATGCTTCCGATACTCACCCCTGAATTCCATGCGGATGCAGACTGACCCATAAGGGTGGCATCCATTGCTTGCGGGGTAATCACAATCCAGCCGTGCGCATCGGCAATTTGCTTGAAGCCGGTGTAGTTGAATATACTGCTCATATTGTCGCCAAGTCCGTGGAAGACAAACAGAACGGGAGCCGGATTGCTGACATTGGCCGGCACATACTCAATGTACTGGCGTTCGTTGTCCCCCCATGTGATCGTTTTGGTGGTTTGTCCGCTTTGGGCAAAAACAGAAAGACAGAAGCAAACTGTCATCAAAAGGGTTAAAAGTTTTTTCATAATGGTGATTTTTGTGAATAAATATAATTCTTGTAAAACTGGTCGGTTCATTATTCCTTTATTACTTTTCCGATGGCGACGGACTTCCCATCCTTCACCACTTTCACAACATAAACGCCGGCGGCGTAATGCGACAGGTCGATTTGGGTTCTTTCGCCCGTGACGGATATAACCTGTAACCGCTGGCCATAGATGTCAAAGATTTGGATTTCAGGGGACAGGGGACAGGTTTCAGGTGTCAGTTGGAGGGTGACGATGCCGTTGGTGGGATTCGGATAGATTTGGAGATGGGCCGTTTCGTAATGGATGATGCCGATAGTGTCCGTCGGAATCGTGTCGGTTGAAGTCGTGTCCGTCGGAACTGTGTCTGTAACTGTGACGGTGGCGAGGGCTTCGGAATCGCACAATCCATTCGCGACAATAATATTATAAGTAGTTGTTTCTTCGGGTGTTACGGTAATGGAGGGGGTCGTATCGCCTGTGTTCCACAGGTACGTCCAGTCGGGGTTTTCTTCTACCGAAAGGGTGGTGCTTTCGCCTTGTTCCACATCGGTGTCGCCACTGATGGTGACGGACGGACGCTCAACGACGGTGACGGTGACGCTGTCCGTTGCGGAACACCCATACTGG
This sequence comes from uncultured Bacteroidales bacterium, assembly GCA_947169105.1. Classification (GTDB taxonomy): domain Bacteria; phylum Bacteroidota; class Bacteroidia; order Bacteroidales; family WCHB1-69; genus UBA1756. The sequence continues at coordinate 17,944 of CAMVOL010000002.1, forward strand.
TTCATCCCTGTCACGATGTAGGTACCTGTTTCTGTAACAATGATTTCGGCAACATTATCGGTAGTGTTCCATGCGTAAGTAGTTGCCCCTGAAGCTGTAAGGGTGGTGCTATCCCCCTCACAGAAGGTGGTGGCGCCGCTAATGGTGATGGTGACGGTCATGGTGTCGCAGGGGGTGGTGAAGCTCACCTCTTGCCCGTAGGCAGTCCCCATACTGTTGGTGGCGTATGCCCGCACGTAGTAGGTGGTGTTAGGGGTCAGTCCGGTGAGGCTGCTGGTGAAAGCACCTGTGCCGTTACCGTCGGTGGTGTAGTGCGAATAGGCAAGGGTCGGGTTGTGCAGGGTTCTCCAGCATACGCCGCGTGCGGTCACGGGCGAGCCGCCGTCCGAGGTCACTTCGCCACCGCAGGTAGCGGAAGTGGACAGAAGGTTCGTAATGGTGTCCGTAGTGACGGTCGGGAGGGAGTCCGCCGCAACGGTGGGCGTTTCAAGGCAGGAAGCGAAAAAGTTGTAGATTTCAGTGGCATAGTCAATGTCGTTGGCGGGGGTGCTGTACCACTCGTGATGCCCGTTAGTTGTCTTGATGAAAGCGGTCTTGGTGCCGTCAATGCCGTCCTCATAGAGGAACTTCTCGAAGGTCTTGCCGTCGGCCATCAGGTCGGGATAGGAGGTATAAACGGGAGTCTCGGAGCACTGGTTGAAACTGCGCCACCATTCGACGGTGGCTTCTGCACCGAGACCGAGACTTATGTGGTTTCCAAGCAGCGGGAATCCGGCATTGTTGTACGTAATGGTATCGTCGGCAGTGCCGTGGATATGCATGGTACTGATATGTCGGACAGGGGTGGTACTGGTGAGTTCATTGCCGATGGTGCCATTTACGGAGGCGATGGCCTTGATGCGGTCCCCATGCTCAATGGCCATCCGGTTCGACATAAAGCCGCCCATTGAGACACCGGTGCAGAAAATAGCGCCCTCATCAATGTTGTAATGCGCGATAAGATCGTCAAGTATGGCAAACACCAACCCGGGGTCGTCCACGTTCTCTTGGAGTACATCATGAAGAGCTCCCACAGAGGCACTGACCCCCGCATTCCACGTGCTGCCCATATTGTATAGATTGAGGACTCTGTAATCCAACGCTTGCGGGCATATCAGAATCCATCCGTGTTCGTCAGCAATATTGTAAAATTTACTGACTTCAAAAAAATAATTCATCGTCTTGCCCACCCCGTGAAAACCGAAAATCACTGGAGTAGGTATGCTGGGATCATAACTGTCTGGAATGTACTCCAAGTACTGGCGTTGCTTGCCCCCCCACGTCATCGTTTTGGTGGTCTGGGCCGTGATGGAGAAACAAAGAAACAGGGCTATTAAAAGGGTAAGTGTTTTTTTCATAAATAATAAGATGGGTGAATGAAAAAACAAGGGTGCAAACATACAAAAAAACTTAATAGGTTTTGTTTGTAAAATTTGTTTTATCAGACCCACGAAAAAAATAATTTGGTGTACCTTTGCCACCCATTTTTATATATGAATATAGTGTCGCTAATAAAAAAAACCATCCTGTTTATGAGTGCCTTCCTGCTTGTTGCCGCCTGCTCCAAAAAGCAGGGCGAGCGGCCTGAGGATTTCGCCAACGACACCTTCGAGTTCGTGGCCGACCGCTTCGCCGACATCGAGATCATGCGCTACCGCGTGGACGGCTGGGACGACCTCTCCCTTCCGCAGAAGGAACTGGTCTATTACCTCTCCGAGGCCGCCCGCGCCGGACGGGACATCATCTTTGACCAGAATTGCAAATACAACTTACAGATACGTAGTGCGTTAGACACTATCGTCTCCCAGTATGGCGGCGACAAAACCTGCGAGAACTGGCAAAAGTTTATTGTCTATGCCAAACGCTTCTGGTTCTCGAACGGGATGCACCACCACTACTCCAACGACAAGTTTTTTCCCGAATGTCCGAAGGAGTATTTCGGCAAGCTGATGGACAGCACGATGCACCTTGACAAAGCCGCCCGCACCCAGCTTTTGGACATCATTTACAATCCGAAGGTGGCGCCCAAACGCCTCTCGCAAGACACCGGCAAGGACCTTGTGACCAACTCCGCCGTCAACTTCTACGAAGGGGTCACCCAGAAGGAGGTGGAACGGTACTATGCCGACCTGAAGGCCGCGGATACCGGCGCGGATCCGGAACGGCCAGTCGCCTACGGACTGGCCAGCAAGGTGGTAAAAGAGGACGGGAAAGTCACCGAAGTGCCTTTCACCGTGCTGTATGCCAAACAGATACAAAAAATTACCTATTGGTTGCAGAAAGCCTCCGAGGTGGCGGAAAATGACGCCCAAAAGGCACACATCCAGAAACTCATCGAGTTCTACCGTACCAGCGACCTCAAAACATGGGACGACTACAACATCCTCTGGGCCGAGGACACAAAGTCGGAGGTGGACTACGTCAACGGCTTCATTGAGGTCTATACCGACCCGCTCGGACAGAAGGCGACGTGGGAGGGATTGGCCAACTTCAAGGACAAGGTCAGCTCCGAACGCTCCGCTATCATCAGTCAGAACGCCCAGTGGTTTGAGGATAATTCCCCCATCGACGATATGTTCAAAAAGAAGTCGGTGAAGGGCGTGGAGGCGAAGGCCATCGTGGTGGCGCAGCTCGGCGGCGACTGCTACCCCGCTACCCCCATCGGCATCAACCTGCCCAACTCCAACTGGATACGGAAAGAGCACGGCTCCAAGTCCGTCACCATCGAAAACCTGATGTACGCTTACCACAAGGCGGGGATGAAGAACGGGGTGATGCAGGAGTTCTACTATTCTGATGAGGAGATCAAACGTGCCGAACGGTACGGCTACCAGACCGACAAGCTGCAGGTGGACCTTCACGAGTGCCTCGGACACGGTTCCGGCCAGATGCTGTACGGCATTGAGGAAGGTGCGCTGAAAAACTACCATTCCGTCATCGAGGAGGCCCGCGCCGACCTCTTTTCGCTCTACTACATCGGCGACCCCAAGATGGTGGAATTAGGGCTACTCCCCGACACCGCCGCGTACAAAGCCTGTTATTACAAGTACATCGTCAACGGGAAGATGCTACAGACCAACCGGATAAAGCTCGGCGACAACTTCACGGAGGCGCACATGCAGAACCGCGCCCTCATCACCAACTGGTGTATCGACAATGACTACGACGGGGAAATCTTTGAGGTGGAGACGAGGGACGGCAAGACCTATATCCACATCAAGGACTACGAGAAACTGCGGAAACTATTCGGCAAGCTGCTGGCGGAAGTGCAGAAGATTAAATCCACAGGCAGCTACGAAGCGGCGAAGGTGCTGGTGGAACAGTACGGGGTGAAAATCGACAAGAAACTCCACAAGGAGGTCAAAAGCCGCTATGAAAAACTTGACGTGGCACCCTATGGCGGCTTCCTCAACCCCGACTTCATCATCGAAAAAGAAGGGGAAACCATTAAAGATATAAAGATTTCGTACCCAACGGATTATATAAAACAAATGTTACAATACGACGCAAAAAATTAGGAGTTCATCAAGTTCATCAAGTTTATCAAGTTCATCAAGTTTGTAAAGTTATGAAGAAAATGTAATACAATGAGAAGCCCTGAAAGGGCAAGAGATAATAGCCCTACGCGTAAGCGTAGGGGAATAAAATAAAGTTTTAATTTTTCAAATTTCAATTATCAATTTTAAGGTATGATTCAAAGAGTTCAATCGTTGTTTTTGTTAGTGGCCGCGGTGGCGGCAATCGCAGTTTTGTTTATCCCTATCGGAAATGTCATTGATTCGACAGGATTCTGTCTGTACCAATATGATGCTTTTTCATTAAAAAAGGAGGGGGTCGGAGTATTGAGCACGCTGTATATCGCCCTATTGTGGGGTGTTTCCGCCATTTTGTCATTAGTTACTATTTTTATGTTCAAGAACCGTCCGCGGCAGGTGATGATGAACGGCATCAATATGCTGGTCATGCTGGCGGCGTTGGTCACGATGTTGTACATCTATCCGAACCTTGTTTTTGAGAAACGTCAAATTGTCACCACCACTTCTGTGTTGGAGTTCAACCGTCTGGTTCTCATTTCGTTAGTTCCGGCTGTATGCCTTTATTTGGCCAATATGTTCATCAAGAAGGACGAGAAGAAGGTGCGTGCTGCCGACCGTTTGCGGTAATTGTAAGAAAAAACGTTTTCTATCATAGCCATGGTTGACTTTATACATTTCGGGATTGCGGATATCGTTGACATACTGTTGTTTGCGATAATTCTGTACCAGCTATACAAGCTGCTGAAGGGGACGGCGGCCCTCCGTATCGTCTGGACCATCTTCATCGTGTTCCTGTTGTGGAAGCTGGCGGGTGCGGCTCACCTGCGGCTCATCACGGCGATTATGGGGCAGGTCATCAGTGTGGGTGTCATCGCGCTGATTGTGGTGTTCCAGCCGGAAATCCGCAAGTTCCTCCTGATGATCGGCAACACGCACATTGTGCGGCTTTTCAGCGGCCGTTTCAGGAAGAATATGACGACCACTGCCTTCAAGAACGAGATCAACACGGTGGTGCGTGCGTGCCGCCGCATGTCGGACTCGAAGACTGGCGCCCTCATCGTTTTTGAAAAAGACACCCCGTTGGACGAGATTATCGCCACGGGCGACAAGATTGACGCGGCCATCTCCCGCGAGCTGATTGAGAACATCTTTTTCAAAAACAGTCCGTTGCACGACGGCGCCCTGATCATCCGCAACCACCGTCTGATGGCGGCGCGGTGCATCCTGCCCGTCTCCGACCGTGAGGACATCTCGCCCGACCTCGGCCTGCGCCACCGCTCCGCCATCGGCGTCACCGTCCTCTGCGACGCTATTGCCGTGGTGGTTTCGGAACAGACCGGCAGCATCTCGCTGTGCCAAGGTGGCGAAATCACCCACAACATCTCCCCCGTGGTGCTCGAAACCATGCTCAACGACATCTTCCTCAATGAGAAAGAGGAAGAGGGGAAAAAGAAATAACCGCAACAATATGAACGATAACCTCAACCCATCGAAACAGCGGCTTTCTGCTGCGGAAAAAGAGTTTGAGCGCGCCATCCGGCCGGCCGACTTCCACAACTTCTACGGGCAGGAGCAGGTGATTGAGAACATCATCGTGTTCGTGCAGGCGGCGAAGGCGCGGAAAGAGGCCCTCGACCATGTGCTGCTGCACGGGCCTCCAGGCCTCGGCAAGACCACCCTCTCGCACATCATCGCCAACGAGATGGGCGTGAACGTGCGTGTCACCTCCGGCCCCGTCATCGACAAGCCGGGCGAGTTGGCGGGCCTGCTCACCAACCTCGAACCCAACGACGTGCTCTTCATCGACGAGATCCACCGCCTCTCCCCCGTGGTGGAAGAGTACCTCTACTCCGCTATGGAGGACTACAAAATCGACATCATGATCGAGACGGGCCCGAACGCCCGAAGCGTGCAGATCGCCCTCAACCCGTTCACGCTCGTGGGGGCCACCACCCGCAGCGGTCTGCTTACGGCTCCGCTCCGCTCCCGCTTCGGCATCAACCTGCGCCTCCAGTACTACAATGCCGAAACACTGGCCAAAATCCTGAAACGGTCGGCAGGCATCATCAAGATTGAAATCACCGACGATGCGGCCTACGAGATTGCCCGACGCAGCCGCGGAACCCCGCGTATCGCCAACCTGCTGCTGCGCCGCGTCCGCGACTTCGCCCAGATCAAGGGCAACGGCACCATCGACTACGCCATCACCCAGATCGCCCTCGCCGCCCTCAACGTCGATAAGGACGGCCTTGACGAGATGGACAACCGCATCCTCGGCACCATCATCGACAAATTCAAGGGCGGCCCCGTCGGCCTCACCACCATTGCCACGGCGGTGGGCGAAGATGCCGGCACCGTGGAGGAGGTCTATGAGCCGTTCCTCATCCAGGAGGGCTACCTGATGCGCACCCCGCGCGGTCGCGAAGTCACCGACCTCGCCTACGAGCACCTCGGAAAAAGCCGCTTCATCATCAACGGACAGACAGAACTTTTCTGACCTGTCCTACCTTTACAATGAAATCATAACAATATGATAAAGAATGTATTAGAAATCATCGGTGAATATTTCCTCTTCCTGAAGAAGGTGTTCACCAAACCAGCGAAAGCCTCGGAGTTCTTCCGAAAGCTGGTGGACGAGATGAACGCGATGGGGGTCGGCTCCTTGCTGATTGTCTGCATCGTGGCGGTCTGTATGGGCAGCGTCATCACCACGCAGACGGCTCTGCAGATTGAGAGCCCGTGGATTCCGAAATGGACCCTCGGCTTCACCGTCCGCACCTCCGTGGTGATGGAACTGTGCCCGACCATCATCACCCTGCTTTTAGTCGGCAACCTCGGTTCGCGCATCACCTCTGAAATCGGCAGTATGCGAGTAACGGAACAAATTGATGCCTTGGAAGTTATGGGTATCAATTCCGCCTCCTACCTCATCCTCCCGAAAATCATTTCGGCGCTCTTTGTCATTCCGATGCTCATCATTATTGCCATCTTCTTTGCCCTCATCGGCGGCTACATCACCGTCTTGATTACCCATGTGTCGTCTCCGTACGAGTTTGTGGACGGTCTCACCTCCTTCTTCCGAATGTACGACTTGGTGTATGTGCTTACGAAGACCACCATCTTTGCCTTCATACTATCTTCTGTATCATCCTTTTACGGATATCGGATTGAGGGCGGTGCCTTGGAGCTCGGTAAAGCCAACGTGAACGGCATCGTCGTCTCGTCGTTCATCATTCTCGTATTGAATTTGGTCATCACGTCAATAATGCTGTAAGCCATGATAGAACTAATCAATGTATCGAAATATTTCGGGGATCGGCAGGTGCTGAAAAGCATCAACACCTGCTTCGAGGACGGCAAGGTGAACCTCATCATCGGGCGCTCCGGCTCAGGCAAGACCGTGATGATGAAGAACCTTATCGGCCTGCTGGCTCCGGAAGAGGGCGAAATTCTCTATAACGGACGGAATTTCAACCATTTCACCGACAAGGAGAAAGAGTCTATCCGCTCCGAAATGGGGATGGTGTTCCAAGGCTCCGCGCTGTTCGACTCGATGACCATCGAGGAGAACGTGATGTTCCCGCTCACGATGCTCACCTCCCAGAGCTGGAGCGAAAAAATCGACCGCGTGAACTTCTGCCTGAAACGGGTGGACCTCGAAGGCTCCAACAACCTGTTCCCGGCCGAACTGAGCGGCGGTATGAAGAAACGCGCCGCCATCGCCCGCGCCATCGCCTGCAACCCCAAGTACCTCTTCTGCGACGAACCCAACTCCGGCCTCGACCCCAAAACTTCCCTCCTCATCGACGAGCTGATTTTCGAAATCACTCACGAATTCAACATCACCACCGTGGTCAACACCCACGACATCAACTCCGTCATCACTATCGGTGAGACCATCTCCTTCATCTACCAAGGCACCCTCGAATGGCGCGGCAACAAGGACAATGTGCTTACCTCCGACAACGAACGGCTCAACGACTTCATCTTTGCCCAACCCCTCACCCAACGAATCCGTGATTTGAGTTAATGATGCTGACAAGTTTGGACATATTACTGCTGGTTCCCCTCCTTTGGGCCGTCTTCAAAGGTTTCAAAAACGGCTTCATCAAGGAGGTTTTCTCATTGCTTGCCCTCATTCTGGGCATCTTCATTACCTACAAGTTCTCCTATTTTGTAGAAGAAAAGCTGGACGGGATGTTCGCCGCCCGTTACATCGCGTTTGTCATCACTTTCTTCGCAGTCCTCATAGGTGTCCACTTCACCGGCGTGCTTGTGGAAAAGGCCATCAAACTGGTGATTCCCGGATTCATCAACCGGCTGCTAGGCATCTGCTTCGGTGTGGCCAAGTGGCTGTTTATCTGTAGCATCCTTCTTCTGATGCTGAAAGCCATTGATGTAAAGCAGAAAATCCTGACACCCAAACTGACCGAGACCTCCATCTTTTATCCATACGTGGAAAAATCCACCTCTTTTATTGCCCATTGGGCAGGAAAAAACGATAACGACAATGAAAAAGACGACTCTTCTGATTTTGACGATACTGATGTGTCTGACAGCGGCTGCCCAGCGCATTGAGGCCCGCTTCGACAAGGACTTCTCCACCGACTCACTCCTGAACAAGACGATGGGCGGCGGCGCTTCCCTCATCATCGACGGATGGCACCCCAACCTCGACTTCCAAATCAACGTGGACTATGTGGGACACCGTGGCGAGGTCGATTATCGTGGCATTTCACAACGGATGAACAAGGTGAAAGCGGGCGTTTCAGCTCTTTATACGCATCCACTGGGAAAGTATTTCCACATCCGTGTGGGCGGCGACGTGTCTTATAACAACCTCAAAAAAGTGGTTTCCGACCACAATGACACGCTGCATATCTCTAGAAGCGGCATTATCAGCACCACCTACCGCGCCCATTTGCTCGGCATCGGAGCCATTGTGCAGGTACAGGCACAGTTGGGGCGGCTGTTCCGTATCGGGGTCGGCATAACCCCCACCTACCTCATCCCGCTCGCCCAAAAAGTGAGCGTCCCCGACAAAGAACCTTGTTTCAACAAGGGCATTTTCGACTTTCAACTGCATATAGGATTGGAAATCAAACTAAATAACGATAACTAACTATGGCATTAATCAAATCTATCTCCGGCATTCGCGGAACCATCGGTGGAAAAGCAGGCGACAACCTCACCCCACTCGATGTGGTGCAATTTGTTTCCGCCTTCATCACTTTGCTGAAAAACGGCGAAGAAAAACCGCTTACCATCATCATCGGACGCGATGCCCGTGTTTCAGGTGAAATTATCAATAAACTGGCTTGCAGTACGTTGCAATCTCTTGGAGTGAATGTGATTGACCTCGGTCTTTCCACCACCCCTACCGTCGAGATGGCCGTCATCCAGCACAAGGCCGACGGCGGCATCATCCTCACCGCCTCGCACAACCCGATGCAGTGGAATGCCCTGAAGCTGCTCAACGCCAACGGCGAGTTCATCTCCGCCGCCGATGGGGCGAAAGTGCTGGAAATCATTGAGCAGCAAGACTATCAGTTTGCAGAAATCGGCAAGCTCGGCACCTACAGCACTTACGACCGCGCCATCGAGGATCATATCGACGCCATCCTGAAACTCGACTTAGTGAACGTAGATGCCATCAAACGGGCGCACTTTTCCGTCGCCCTCGACTGTGTCAACTCCACTGGCGGCATCGCCCTTCCGAAGCTGTTGGAGGCACTCGGCGTCACGAATGTCACCGTGCTGAACGGCGAACCGACGGGCGTCTTCGCCCATAACCCAGAGCCACTTCCGCAGCACCTGCACGACCTGTCGAACCTCATCGCCCGCGGCCGTTTCGACGTGGGCTTCGTGGTCGATCCCGATGTGGACCGGCTCGCCATCGTCCGTGAGGACGGACAGATGTTTGTGGAGGAATACACCCTTGTGGCCGTCGCCGACTACATCCTGCAACATACCAAGGGGAACACGGTTTCCAACCTGTCGTCCACCCGCGCCCTCCGCGACGTGAGTGCGCGTTACGGGGTGGAGTACAACGCTTCCGCCGTGGGCGAGGTGAATGTGGTGGAGAAGATGAAGGCGACGAATGCCATCATTGGTGGCGAAGGCAATGGCGGCGTCATCTACCCCGTTCTGCACTACGGCCGCGACGCGCTGGTCGGTATCGCGCTGTTCCTCAGTTATATGGCCACTTCCGGCAAAAGCTGTACCGAAATCCGCCGCCAATATCCCGTTTATGTCATCTCCAAGAACAAGATTGAGCTTCGTCCAGGCATGGACGTGAAAGCAATCCTGGCACACATGGCCGAAAAGTATGCCGACAAGCAGGTCAACACTATCGACGGGGTGAAAATCGACTTCGACAACGGCTGGGTACACCTGCGTCCGTCGAACACGGAGCCGATCATCCGCATCTACGCCGAAGCCGAAACGGAAACCCTCGCCGACAATATGGCGACCAAGATTATCGGGGACATAAGGGAGTTTTTGAGAGGGTAAAGAAGGGAGCGGGGAAAGACTTCGTCACAGCGTTATTTCTCCTCTGTCGATCAGTTCCCGCGCCACTCGCACCACCTTTTCTTCGTTGAATTGCGGCAGCTGGCTTACGATGTCCCGGATGTCGCCGCACTCGCGCCGCACCCTCCGGATGGCTTTGGCAATCTCTTGAAACTCCGTCCTGCGTACCGTCGCATTCTCCTTTTTCAGACAGTTGTCGCACTTTCCGCACGCCTCGCTCTCGGTTTCCCCGAAGTACGCCAACAGCAGCTGGCTCCGGCAGACACGGTCGTCCTTGACGAACTTCACTACCGACTGCAGCCGCTTTTCCGCCACCTCCTTCCGTTTGAAATAGACGGAAGGGTCGTAAAACAGGTGCTTTTCGTCCACGCGGTCGGTGACGAAAAGGAGCTTCGGGAGGGATGTGGCCGGCTGGTAGTCCACCAGTCCGATGCGGGTGAGGTAGTTGAGCCGCTCCACTGCCACCTGCGGCGTGCATTCGGCGCGCCAAGCAATCTCCCTCTCGTCAATGATGACGTAGTCGCTGAAGAGGCCGCTGTAGGAGCGGAGCAGCAGGTGGATGAACGGCACGGCGCGGGCGTAGCGCGGTTCCGCCTCGTACGCCTCCAGCTCCTTGCGGGTGGCGGTGAACAGCAGCTTTGCGGGCGTGTAGCTGCCCTCGTCGTAGCTGATGGCCCCCGTTTTTTCGATGAGCCTCACGGCGTTATAGACCTCCAACGGATTGTATTTGTGCTGGAGGGCAAATTCGGCAATGTCAAGCGGATAGCTTTCGTCGTGACCGCTCCCCATAGCGATACGGAATTGATTGCACAAATCCTTGTAAATCTGTTGGATAAATTCCAAAGGAGGGAAAGCTGTCCGGAAGTTGCGGTACAGTTCACGGACGTCGCTGTCGTCGTACAGCATCACGGCGATGGAGGGCTTGAGGTCGCGGCCGCCGCGACCCGCCTCCTGAAAGTAACCCTCGAGGGTGTCGGGAATGTCAATATGGATGACGAAGCGGACATCGGGCTTGTCGATGCCCATTCCGAAAGCGTTGGTGGATACGATGATACGAGTCTTCCCGTCCATCCACTCCTGCTGTTTGCGGTCGCGGGTTTTGCTGTCCAAGCCGGCGTGGTAGTAGTCGGCGCTGATGCCGTGGCGCTGGAGGAACTCAGCGGTTTCGCGGGTCTTCCGGCGGTTGCGCACATACACGATGCCCGTGCCCGGATAGCGCTGGATGATCCGCAGCATCCGCCCCTGTTTGTCCTGTTCCTCAATGACATAGTAAGTGAGGTTGTCGCGTTTGAAACTCTTTTGGAAGACGTTCTCTTTCGGAAAAAGGAGTTTTTGCTGGATGTCGCTGACCACTTCGGGCGTGGCGGTGGCGGTGAGGGCGAGGACGGGCACCTTCGGAAAGAACTTCCGTATTTCGGCAATTTCGAGATAGGGCGGACGGAAGTCGTAGCCCCACTGGGAGATGCAGTGGGCCTCGTCCACGGCCAGCATCTTCACGGGCATCCGCTGCAGGTTGATGCGGAACAGGTCGGTCTTGAGTCGTTCCGGCGACACGTACAAGAACCGCATCTCCTTATCGAACAGACAGTTGTCGATGGTGTCGCTGATTTGCTCGTGGGTCATTCCCGAAAAGATGGCGCAGGCTTTGATGTGCCGTTTCCGCAGGTTCTCCACCTGATCCTTCATCAGAGCGATGAGCGGGGAGACGACGATGCAGAGTCCGCCCAAGGCGAGGGCGGGCACTTGGAAGCAGATGGACTTGCCGCCGCCGGTGGGCAGCAGCGCCATCGTGTCGCGGCCGTCCAAAACCGACAGGATAATATCCTCCTGCAAAGGCCGGAACTCGTCGTAGCCCCAATACTGCTTCAGAATCTGGTGAATCCGTTCAGAATTTGACATTGGAACGTTTCAACTGCAAGTAATACAGCAAGATAAAGGTTACTGTCCATAAAATGCTGTCAATAGAGGGCTTCATCGCCCCGCCAATGAGAAAACTGAGCAGGGCGAAAATCAGGATTTGGGAAATGATATAGACGTGGAGTCCCTCTTTCCGAAGTTTCAGCAGTAGGACGGCACCCAGCACGCTTCCTGCATAGGCCAATGCCACCAACAGATACTTCCACGACGGCACCGTTGCCATAAAATTCAGCAGCTCGGTCATCCGTGCTTGTGTTGTTGCATCCAGCTGGCTGAAAAGAGAGCCATACATTGACATCATTTCGGGAAGCTGGTCTTTTGCTATAGGAAGCAGCAGGTAATAGAGGAAGCTATATCCCGATCCGATGAAAGTTAAGATGCAGAGTATCAGTAATAAAGTGGAGCGTTTGGGCTCTTTCTCTTCAATTTCCGGGAACTTGGACTGTTCCATTTCTTCCATTTCAAATTCTTCCATGATACTTGATTTTATAAAATTGTTTTGTGTCGAAATCGAGGCTGAAACGGTGGTCAGAGCGGAGTTCCACCACCCATACGATTTCTCCCTTACAACAAAGAATCCACGTTTTTTGTTTATCGAAACGGCTGCTTTTTGCATCCTTAAAGAGGTCGCTGAGCTTTTTTGTACCGTACATTCCGAACGGCTGGAAGGCATCGCCTTCGCGCCAGTGCCGCAGGGTGAGGGGAAAGGCGATTTTGGCGGCATCCACATAGAGGACGTTCGGGTCGCGCTCGAACGGAACGGAGCCGTTCACTTCGTGGTTCTCGACGGAAAAGCCGAGTTTCTCCAACTCTTCCCACGAAGAAATGGTAATTTCGATAGCTGCTGTTTCTTCTTTCTTCTTGATAATGAGGCTGTCACGGTCTTTCAAAAGGCAGTGTGTGTCCGAAAAGAAGAGTTTGCCCGCGTTGCCGTCGAGCCGGCGGGCGATGTCGCAGGCGGTGGCAGCGGTGAAGTTGTACTTTTTCAGGAATTCGTAAAGAAGCAGTTCCTTGTCGGGGTTTTCCGACAGCTTTCGGATAGAAATCCGTATTTCGTCGCCACGGAGGGATACCATTTCCTGCTTAAAAGCAGCGATTTGTCGTTGGTAGAAGTCGTATTGCTGGCGGAAATGGTTGGAATTGCGGGTGAGGGTTCGGATGAGGTCGGGGTTGATTTCCGTGAGTTTCGGCAGGACGGCGAGGCGGATTTTGTTACGCTGGTACTGTTCGGAAAAGTTGGTCCGGTCGGTGCGGAAGCTGAGGTGGTGACGGGTGGCGTAGCGGCGGAGTTCGTCGGCGGGGAAGGGGAGGAGCGGACGGAGGTACTTTCCGTTGCGGGCGGGGATGCCGGCCAGTCCTTTGAGGCCGGTGCCGCGGCACAGGTTCAGCAGCAGCGTCTCGGCGTTGTCGTTGGCGTGGTGCGCCGTGACGATGAAGTCGAAAGGCTGTCCCACCTCCTCAAACCACTGGTAGCGGAGGTCGCGGGCCACCATCTCCACCGATTTGCCGGAATTTTTCTGGATGGACAATGTATCAAACTCTTTTACAAACAGTTGAACCCCATAATTGACCGCAAGTTGCTGGACAAACCGCATATCCTCGTCAGAGTCATTGTCGCGGAGGTGGAAGTTGCAGTGGGCGATGGCGAAAGGAAGGCCGCACGCATGGAAAAGGTGGGTCATCACGACGGAGTCGCCGCCGCCGCTCACAGCCAGCAGGAAAGAGCACTTCTCGGGCGTACCGACGAGGTTTTTCAGGTTGTTGTAAAAAGATTCTTTCATAACCAAACGAGGCGGCAAAGGTACGATTTATTATTTTCGTACCACCTTTTTCACCGCCACCACTTTTCCGCTGTCCACTATTTTTAAAATGTAAACGCCGGTGGAGTATTGCGACAGGTCGGTTTCGGTTCTTTCGCCCGTGACAGGCATCACTTGTAACTGCCGGCCATAGATGTCAAAGATTTGGATTTCAGCGGTCGGATAGTTTTCAGAGTTTAGTTCCATAGTGACGATGCCATTGGTGGGATTGGGGTAAACGGCGAAGGTAATTTCTTCGTTATCAGCAATTTCTGTTGTATCTTCGGTGAGAATGGGCGTGTAAAGCACCAAACCGTAGCTGTCGCCGAGGTCGGGGCGGTGGTAGATGACGCTTTCGGCGAACTCTTCGGTATTGCCGCCCCAATAGTTGCCGATGGCGGTCATGGAACTGTTGGCATTGTTGTAGAGGGCGTAGGTCTGGCCGCCATTCCCGTTGTCGTACAGACGGTTACGTCCGAAATCGTCGGCAGTGCCCATGTCGATACTGTGGTAATTGATGGCGGTGATGCCCCACAGGTTGCCGCTGATGACATTGCGGCGCAACTTGGCGGCACAGGTGGTGTCGCTGCCGTAAATGCTGATACCGCTGCCGCCATTCATTGGATTCTCTTCCAAATTGTTGTTAATGAACTGGTTGTCCTCGATAAGGGCGAAGATGTCGGTGCCCTGCTGGGTATAGCCGTAGCGGTTGTTCTCCACGATGTTGTCGCGGATGACGGCCTGCGTCGGGCCGACGTTCATCAGGTTGGCAATGGCGATGCCGCCCGACATCGGGGAGCAGCCTTCAATAGTGTTGCCCTCGATGATGATGTCGCGGCCAGCAGTACCCGGCCCGAGGTTGATTTGTGGTTGGTTGGTATTGTCCAACACGTTATGATAGAATCGGTTGTAGCAGATGATGGGAGATCCCGTCACATTCACTGCCGAATTGATAGCCGCCTGCCGGTTGTCATGAAAATCGCAGTGCAGGATGATGGGGTTACAGTTCAAATACTTGATCACCTGACTGTTGAAATGACTGAATTCGCAAAAACTGATATTGACACTGCTTTGGATGAGAGTGATGCTTTCACTTGCCACTATTTTTACTTTTTTTAGTACAGAAGAAGCGGCTTCTTCAAAACGCCATTCAAAGAAAGTGCTGTTGTTACTTTGCATTCCGTTGATTTCAAGTAGATTGTCGCGTTCCTCGCATTGAACGCAGCCCAAAATGGTGATAGTGACGGTATCCGCAATGTGCACCGTCTGCGTGGCGGCATCCAGCCAAAGCGTGTCGTTGGCCGATATGGTCAGGTTCTGCGTGAGGCTGAAAACGCCAGCTTCAGGCGAGGTGACGGCACCAGTGGTATCGTTCACAAAGTCATTGAAAGTAAACCGCATACCCGTACCCGAAGTTACGATTTGAGCATAACAAACAGAGAAACAGGCAAAAACAATAAAAAACAGTGCTTTTTTCATCCTATACCAGTTTATCAAGTTACAAGTTCATAAAGTTTGTCAAGTTAAGAGTTAAAAGTTAGAGACGATGTGCACATCGTCTGTACAATGTTGTTATCGTTCTCAATTTTCCGTTTTCATTTCCAAAACCGTAGGATGGCGATTTCGGCGGCGAGGCAGAGCAGCGCCATCAGGACGAACCAGCGCCAGAGCGCGTGCCCGTGCAGCGTTTCCGCCACGTTCTGGGTGATATCCTTCGCGGCTGCGTCAATCAGTTCGATATGGGAAGAATCACCCTGCGCTTTGATGAACTCCTCGATTTCCTCTTCGGTATAGTACTTGAGTTGCGATTCACGGCGGTCGTAGTTGAAAGCCACAGCGGTTTGCGGCACATTGTCCAACAGCACGTCATAGATGCCGGCTTCGTCCAACTGGTCATTGAAATAGAGCATCGTCTCGTTACCAAGGTTGCGTTGCTCCGGAATATACTCACTTTCACCACCTTGCAGTTTCAGACGGAGCACATCCTCCTTGCCTTCCATGCTCTTGGACACCGCCTGCGAGTGGTTCTTTCCGATGATGTTGTACAGCTGTTGCTGCATCACGCTACGGATGCCGATATTGTGCATCGGGATGAAGAACAAGGCGTGCTTGTGGATGTTGCCAAAATCGTCGTTGGCCGCCACCGCCGAAAGAATGACGCGGCCGTTGCCTGCATTGTTCACGAACAGAGCCGGTTGCGAATTCTCGAACGTCATCACCGCCTCATCCACATGCGGATTGGCAAACGTAAAGTACTGTTTGGCCGTCGGGAAGTCCAACCGCTCGCCGCTACCTTGCAAACTCCCTTTGAAGTAGGCACTTTCGGTGTTGATACTTCCGATTTTCAGTTCCTGCGTCACCAAATTGCCAAATTGGGAGCAGTTGAGATTGCCCAAAAAGCTATTCCAAGAACCGTAATCCATTTTGGCAGAAGGAAATATCAAAAGTGTTCCGCCATTGTTCACATACTTGTTCAGCTCGTCGGCAAGGCCGGAAGAGATGCTCTCCACTTCGCTCATCACAATGAGGGAATTTTTCTTGAAACCGTCATAGTCGATTTTGCCGGCGGGCATCATTTTGCAAGAAAAGACAGAATCCTTGGCGTAAAGTGCTGTCAAGTAGTGGTTTGGCTTGTCCTGATAGATGATGGTGACGTTGGTGGCGTCAGAAACATTGTAGGTAAAAAAGAGGCGGTTATCAAACGTAATGGGCACATCTTCCACCTCAAGGTAGGCGCACTGGATGCCCGAACTCGTTAGCGTATAGTTGAGCTGGTGGTCGGCGTAGCTGTCGGCGGCGATGTCAATGGCGGCCATTGCCTTCTGCTCGCCGTTGACATAAAGCTTCATCGGCAGCTTCACCACGTCGCCGTCACCGCAGTTACGTACCCGCACAGTGAGCGTAACCTGCTGTCCTTCACGGAAAACGGGCGACAGGAACCAGCAACTGTCGATGGACACATTGCTCGTCTCTTTTGCAGGCATATTGATGAGGAACGTGGAACCTTTGTCTTCCCTTTTATATTGGGTAAAATCAAAATTATTCTTCTGGAAATCAGATATATAATAATGGAAAAGATTCCGTTTGTCCGATTCGTCACCGGCATTTTTCTCAAAGGTGAGAAGGTCGGACCATGACCTGCTGTTGGGGGAAGTGGTCCAATTGTCCAAAACTTTGAGAGCCTCCTCCTTGTTCAGCCGTCGCGCCTGCTGGGCGGTGAAGTCGTTATTGTAAAGGATGAATTCGTCGGTATATTGGAAATTATTGATGATTTTGCGGGCATTACCGACGCCGTCGTAAAAGAGGGTGCCTTCCGGCGTGTTGCCGTCCATCGAGAAGGAGTTATCGACATAGATAGTGACCAAGTTGCCGCTTTTGCTGTTCTGTGAGTGGGTGGGAATGTAGGGCTGGGCGAAGGCAAAGACGAGGGAGGCAATCGCTAAAATACGGAGGCCGAGGACAATCAGATGCTTCAATTGCGACTCCCGTTTCGTCTTTTCGGCGATGTCCTGCAGCATCTTCACATTAGAGAAATAGTAAGTCTTGTACCTTCTGAAATTGAAAAGGTGGATGAGGATGGGCACCAAGATGGCCACGAGGCCGATAAGAAGCAGCGGTTGGTTGAAATGCATAGCAGACTAATTTGAAGTGAGCAGGTCCTCCTCGTCGGGATTGGAAGTGGGGGTAAATTCTTCGGTTACAAATTCTGTGCCGTTGTGGAAAAGCCGCAATGTTTGTTCCTCACGTCTAATATACAACACTTTGTATCCGTTGACAAGAGTGTCGGGGCCAAGATAGCTGTCGGTTTGCCCTTCCGTAGTGAAGAGGATGCGGAAGCCGTCGGCATCGCGGGTACAGATGAAGATGTTGTTGTTGCCGGACGAGCCGGTCTCGAACGACACCTCCGTGAAAAATACGCCCGATGTCGAATCCTGCAGGTAGTCCTGACTGATGAAGCAGTCCTCGGAAAGGCAGTCAAAGGTGTAGAGCCCGTCGTTGCTGTGTTCGCAGACAATGGCCTCGAGGGGGATGATGTTGCTGTCGAGGTAGAACCGCATCAGCTGGTCCACAAGGACGGAGTCGGCGGGATCGAAAGAGAGGAGTTTTGCCGGAGCTTCCGTCTTCGGGCGGCAGGCACAGAAGAGGGCGGTCAAAACAACAGCGGTGATGATGAGAAATTTACGGAATATCATTTTGGTTATGCGTATGTAATTTGATAGATTTGAAGATTCGATAGATTTGAAAGATTCAAAAGATTCTATATACTTTCAACTTTCAATTTTCAACTTTCAATTTTCAACTTTCAATTTTCAATTTTCAATTTAGAAGATGCGGTCGAGGACGGTTTGGATGAGGTTGTCCATTTCTTTGTGGTAGTCGCTGGCGAAGTCGTGGGTGACGCGGTTGGCGATGGCGAGGCAGACGGTGAAGAGATTGTGGCCGAAGATCTGGCCGAAGCCGTAGAGTGCGGAGGTCTCCATCTCGAGGTTGGTGATGCGGTGTCCGTTATAGTTGAAGCTGTCGATGCGGCTGTTGAGGTCGGGGAACTGGAGCTGGGCGCGGACATTGCGGCCTTGGGGACCGAAGAAGCCGGGGGCGCTGGCGGTGATGCCGTGCACCATGTCGAAGCCGATGCGGTCGAGCAGCTCCTTGCTTCCGGCGGCGCAGTAGGGGTAGGGGAGTTTCTCGCCCCAACCGGTGTGTTTCACGAACGCCTCCACGATGGCCTCGTCGAAGCCAGGGCCGTGCTGGTAGAAGTGCATCAGTCCGTCGAATCCAAAGCCGTATTCGGAGGCGATGGGCGACAGGACGGGAATGTCGGGCTGCAGGGCGCCGCAGGTGCCGATACGCACGATGTTGAGGGTGCGGTGTTCCGGCTTCACCTCCATTGTCTTGAGGTCGATATTGGCGAGAGCATCCAGCTCGTTCATCACGATGTCAATATTGTCGGTGCCCATGCCGGTGGAGAGGGCGCTGATGCGTTTTCCGCGCAGGGTGCCGGTGTGGGTCACGAGTTCGCGGTTCTGCCGGCGGATTTCGACGGTGTCGAAGCGGCGGGAGATGTTCTCCACACGTCCGGGATCGCCCACCACGATGATATGGTCAGCAATTTCTTCGGGATGAAGGCCGAGGTGGTATATCTGCCCTCCGGGCTGCAATGGAAGTTCTGAGGCGGGGATTTTCATGGTATTTTTATTTAAAGATTTAATATTCAATAATTTACTATAAAATAATTTGTTTAAAAAAGGAGAGCAAAAGTACGGAATTTTCGGTCTCAAACATGGATTAATGATTCTCCAAAAAAGGTTGAAAGTTGTGAAAGTGTTCTTATAGTGAAATTGTGTTGTCCACTGAGCCATTTTGTAACTTCACTTGGCTGTTTTCCAAGTGCTTGTGCGAATTCAACCTTAGAAAGACCCCGCTGTATCATTAAATCATAGATGCGATTGGAGATAGCGATTTCCAGATCCACCTCTATTTGAATGCAGGGGGGCACTGCTTCGGCCATCTTTTTGAAAGAATCTTCGATTGTTTTCATATATCAAAAGTGTTGTCTATTTCAATTTTATTCTCTGTAATGGATATTACGCCTTTTTCAATCCCTTCCTTAATTAGCTTGTCAAAATTTTGTAAGGTTAAAACAAATCCATTTAATTCACTATTTTCTTGATATGTTTTTGTGTCCTTCACGCCGCCATTTCCCAAAATCAATATTTTATCGGAAAGCCGCAAACAATACAAACGTAATTTTGATTTGACAACAGGTAATGCAACGACATGATCGTTCATTTTTCCTTCAGGCCTGAAATATCTCTCTAATGCACCAAAGTCAGCAATCCTATTGATGAAGCCCACAATGCGCATCAAATCAGGATTAAAGCTGACATCATCTTTGAATTTGTTATAAAACCGTACAAATTCACTTTCATCATTCGAAAGAAACTGAATGGTATATAATGTGCAATTCTTTGTTTCGTTCACTAAAATCAATTCCGCCTCGCTCATATTATTATGTCATTTTAATTTCGGCGGCAAAGATACAAAAATTTTATTTATAAGTGAAATACTCTTTCCCCTCTTCCGTCGGTGCCGACAGCACGAAGTGGATATAGGGGAGGGCGAGGGTGAGCCGCGCGCCCCAGCCCGTCTGGAAGTAGTAGCGGCAGTTGGCCACCGCATTCTCCTTCGCCGCCGTGCTCTCCTTGGCGTACAGCAGGATGAAGTCCTTGAGGTCGGTGTATATGTCGGCCAGCAGCTCCGACAGGGCGACGGGCACGGCGGTGAGGTCGTCGTTGGCGAGGTCAACCGTGGAGAAGTAGTCGCGGTCGCCGAGGATGGCGGCGATGCGCACCCGCACGGTTTCGTACTCCTCCTCCGTCACGAAGCGCTCGTTGGCGGAATCGTCCTCCGCCTCCACCGTCGGAAACAGGCTTCCCTTGAGGTAGAGCGCCGGCAGGATTTTCTGGAGGAAGTCGAACGCCTCCGGCAGCTCATAGTTCTGTATCTCGTTGATGAACCGGCAGTACTCCATCGCTACCGCCAGCATCTCCATCACGGGTTTTGATTGGATGGTCTCGAATTTTTCCATTTTCAAAAGGTATATCTACCAAAAAAGGCCATCTGGAAAGACAGCCTTTTTGTAATGGTAAGTGGGTAAAATGCTTATTTCTTTGATTTTTTCTCTTTCTTTTCCCAAGAGCAGGTGAAAGAGGTCACTTGGGTGGAGGTGGTGTCGGAACCGTTGAGGTCCTCGCACTCCTGCTTGTCATAGATATTGCCGCCATGATAGTACTCTTCGGTGGTGGAAGAGGCCGTTGAGGACGGAGTGACCGTTCCTGTGGTGTCGGAAGTGGCGGTGGTGTCAACCGTAGTGGTGTAGGTGGTGACGCTACGGGTGCAGACGCACTCCTTGTTGCAGGAAATCATCATAACTGCAACGAATGCGAGCGAAAGGCAAAGACAAATAACTTTTTTCATGTTTATAAATTTTAATTGATTATACGAATGAAAGTTGCATACGCAACGATAGTTTACAAAAATCGGCGGCAAAAGTACCACTTATTTCGTTACAAACCACACAATTTTTGCAAAAAAATCATAAAGAATATTTTTCAATTACAGAAACGGCCACCACCTATTCTTTGGTCCAAGTCATGGTGCGTCCGAAGGCTGGAATGCCGACATAGCCCCTTATTTTCAGTATTTTATCGCCATTAAACCACATTTTGCATTTGTAGGTTTTCCCGTGGACGGGGTCGTAAATGGTGCCGTCCACCCATTCTTTTTTGGCCGCGTCGTAGCGAAAATGCGACAACATTTGGATCTGGTCGGCGGGCGTGTTGCGCTTTTCGGGGTCGGGATTCATGATGTCGCGTTTGGGGGTGCCGTCCTTGAATGTCGGATTTTTCACCCACACCATGCGTCCGGCGTAAGTGCCGGCAGTGGTCTTGTATATCTTGATTTTGGCCTCCTCCGGTGACTGGTCGTCCTTCACGTAGTAGATGCCGATGATTTTGTCGGCGGGATCCTGTGCGCGGAGGCAGGCTATGGAGATACAGGAAACCAGCAATAGCGCAAAAAGGATGCGGATTTTCGTATAAATCATCATCATTGCGTTTTTTTGAGGAAGCCGTGTTCCGGCAGTTACCACCAATCGGTTATTTTTCAAGCTGGCAGTTCAGGGTGCGGCTCACTCCGTCGCCGTCCACCACATTGCCGGTATATTCTTGACAGTCTTTTTCATCCATCTTGCCCATTTCGTAGGCTTTGGTGTCAATCGTGGTGGGGGTGGTACGGGTGACTGTGCAGATACACTCCTTCTTCATGCAGGAAGTAAAGCAACAGGCGAACAAAAACAAACCAACTGCGGAAATCAAATACTTTTTCATAATGGTTTCTTTCTTATAAAACAAGGCGGCAAAAATACAAATAAATTGAGAATTGAAAACGGAAAATTGAAAACTACTTGGTTTCTGACGAACTTGCCACCGCTTCGTTGTAGCAATGGCGGCAGAGGGGTTCGTAGCTGTCCTTTTCGCCCAAAAGTACCTGCCGGTCGCTGGGCACGAGACGGTGGGAGAATTGTGCCAGATCACCGCACTTCACGCAGATGGCGTGCGTTTTGGTGACATATTCGGCCACGGCCAACAATTTCGGCATACAACCGAACGGTTTGCCCAAATAGTCCATGTCCAAACCTGCCACAATCACACGTATTCCGTTGTTTGCCAGCTGGTTGCACACATCAATAATTCCATCGTCGAAAAACTGCACCTCATCGATGCCAACCACCTCAACAGTGTCCATATTTACATACAGGAGGATTTCCGCCGAGTTGTGCACCGGCGTGGACTGCATCGAGTTCGCGTCGTGCGACACCACCTCCTCCTCATCGTAGCGGACGTCAATGGCGGGTTTGAACAGCTCCACCTGCTGGTTGGCGAAGGTGGCGCGCTTGATGCGTCGCAATAATTCTTCCGTTTTCCCCGAAAACATGGAGCCGCAAACCACTTCTATCCATCCTCTTTTTAGATTCCGGTTCGCTTTATTTTCTAAGAACATTTTTAGGTTTATTAATAGAAAAAAATGTTGTACTTTTGACCGCTTTTTGCGGAAGGCAAATTTAGAAAAACTTTAATTGCAAAACACCCTGTCAAATGAATAATTTTGAACAAGATGCGCCCTTGCGTGACGAACTTCAACAAATTGTTGAAAATCTGAATTTTATTCTTGAAACCACCAAAAATATCTCTCCGATAGAACGGGACATCATTCTCCAGCACCTGCGCGACGCCTACCTTGCGGTGCTGAAACTCCGTACGGAAAGCATTATCGAACCCGCGCCCGTCGTTGCACCCGAACCCGTCAAAATGCCCGAACCAGTCGTAGAACCTGTGATAGTCGCCGAGCCGAAGCCTATCGCCAAACCGGAGCCGATTGTTGAACCCGAACAGGTCATCGAACCGGAACCAGAGCCGATGCTCAAGCCGGAGCCAGTTTTCGACACCGCTTTCGGCCCGGAGACGGAACCGATTACGGAGCCCGAACCATTCGTTGAGCCCGAACCCGAACCGGTCGTAGAACCCGAACCGATTGCCGCGCCCGAACCGTTCGTTGAGCCCGAACCCGTTATCGAGCCCGAACCAATCGTTGCGCCAGAGCCGGAGCCTGCCGATGACATCCTTGATTTCCTATCGAAGCCGGTGGAGACACCCGCGCCCCGTAAGGAAGCCCATCCCACACCGGTCATCCCCGTTCCGGAACCCTCCCTCTTCCCCGAAGAGCCGTCCACTCCCGCCAAGCCGGAACCGCGCCGCTCGCTCAACGACGTGCTGATGGAACAGAAAGAGGACCACTCCATCGCCAGCAGCTTCCAGAACAGTCGGGTACACGACCTTGCCAAATCTATCAACATCAATGACAAATTCTTGTTTATCAAAGAATTGTTCCGTGGAAAAGGGGAAGAATTCGGTATGGCCATCCAGAAACTGAACCGCTGCGAGAGCATTGAGGAGGCCTTCAACGAAATTGACATTATGAAGAAATTCTATTTCTGGGACACCTCCGCACCCGCCTATCTTACTCTGTGCGACTTGGTCAGAAGAAAATTTCTGTAGTCTTTTCCTATACGCAAATTGCTGATTATGAAGAAAATTGCAACTATCTTACTGCTATCCCT
Organism: uncultured Bacteroidales bacterium; assembly: GCA_947169105.1. Lineage (GTDB taxonomy): Bacteria > Bacteroidota > Bacteroidia > Bacteroidales > WCHB1-69 > UBA1756. The sequence continues at coordinate 41,445 of CAMVOL010000002.1, forward strand.
CATCAGTTTCAGTTTGACGGCGCAGGACAACGTGCCACTGCCGAAGAGTTTGCGCACCGGCAGCAGTGCATCGCAAACTGCCCGCGACACCTCCAACCGCAGGGTGCATTTTATTGCGGGCGGCTTGATCGGCTTCCAAATTTCCAACAATGTGCTGGATATGCAGGTGTCGCCCCATTTGGGCATCCTGCCAGGTATCGACTTCTTGTGCTTCGGCATCGGCGGCACCTACCAGCTCACTTACTACAAAGACCCCCTCGGCTACAAAGGCTTCCAGCATATTTTCGGCGGTAACGTGTTCGTGGAAGGTTACATCTGGCAGCGACTGATTCTTCATGCGGAGTACGAAGTACTCAGTTTTCCAGCCAGTTATCCCTTCGCCACTGACCCGCTTTTCATCGGGAAACACGAACGTCCCGCCGCTCATGGCGTCTTGCTGGGACCTGGTTATAAGCAGGACATTGGCAGTAACCTGTCTATCTATACGGTCTTCCTCTTTTCAGTATATGATCCGCAGAATGTTCGCGGCATCATCGACATCCGCGTGGGTGTCAATTTCAAGTTTTAGCTTTGTATGGCAAGGATTGAATACCGGCTTTCACGCCGCCTGCTCCGGTCGGGCGACAACACATCTACCCGTCCGATTGTTCGGCTGTCGGTTATCGGTATTTCCATCTGCTTGATTATCGTGATTTTAGCCCTTTCCATCACCTCTGGCTATCGGCAGGCTATCGAAAAGAAAGTGATTGATATGGGCTCTCACATCCGCATCTCCAACTACGACCTTAACTATTCGTATGATCCGCGACCATTCGACAAAAACCAGCCTTTTTTGGAGGAGCTAAAGAAGAACCCCGACATCACCAACTTCCAGTATTTTTCCACCAAGGTGGCCATCATCAAGACGGCCGACCAAGTGGAGGGCGTGGTGCTGAAGGGCATTGACTCCACTTTTTCGTGGAGCCATTTTCAGGGGAACATGGTGGCGGGTACGCCGATTGACGTCGCCTCCGACACGCTCACGAGCGGTGTGGTGATGTCGGCGGCAATGGCCCAGAAACTGCAGCTGCAAATCGGGGACAAGGTCTTCGCCTACTTCGTGCAGGACCCGCCGATGCAGCGCCGCTTCCGCCTCGACGGATTGTACGAAACGGGAATGCCGGAGTATGACAGCAAGTTCATCCTTGCCGACCTGCGCCACGTGCAGAAACTTAACGGCTGGGATAGCAACTATGTGGGAGGTATTGAAATCCTCATCCGTGACTACGACAAAATTGATGAGGTGGGCGCATTCGTCAATGACCGCATAGGCTACCTGCTCAAGGCCGAAACCATCCGCGAGCTTTATCCCGCCATCTTCCAGTGGACCGACCTCTTCAACACCAATGTGGTGGTGCTGCTGTGCATCACCATCTTCATCTGCATCATCACGCTGATTTCCACCTTCTTCATCATCATTTTGGAACAAACCTCCACCATCGGCATCCTTAAGGCGATGGGGATGACCACCCAGCGGGTACGGAACGTGTTCCTGTTCATTGGTTTGCGCGTAATCGTGAAGGGAATGATTATCGGCAATGTGGTGGGCGTGGGGCTGTGCCTTCTCCAAAAATACTTGCACATCGTCAAGTTGGATGCCTCTTCCTACTATGTCCCTTACGTCCCCATACAATTCGATATTCCCGTTATCCTGCTGATCAACCTTGGCATTCTCCTCCTCTGTATGCTTGTTCTGTTGATTCCGGCAAACTTCGTTTCCAAAAAAGTAACGCCTATTACAGCCATAAAATTTGAATAATCAATAATTTACATACTATGAAAAAAATAGCAATCATCGGCGCAGGTCCGGCGGGCATCGAAGCCGCCTCCATTCTTGCCAAAAGCGACAACGAGGTCCAGCTTTTTGAAAAATCCTCCAACACCCTTTCCAACATTCTGGACAAGGCCTACTTGTTTCCAGATTTTTCATCAGCGCAGGATTTGGCCGACAAGCTGAATGCCAAGTTGTTGAACGACAAAATCCGACTGACATGCGACACGGAAATTGTGGATGTGAAAAAGGAGGGCGAGGAGTTCAAGCTCGTGGATAAGGATGGAAAAACGTACATTGCTGATTCCGTGCTGATTACAACGGGCTATACGCTGTTTGACGCGCATCGGAAGGAGGAACTGGGTTACGGAATCTACAAAGGCGTGATTACTTCGCTGGATCTGGAACGGATGATCCGCCACCAGCAGATATCCACCTTCATCGGCGAGCTGCCGAAGCGGGTGGTGTTCTTGCAATGTGTGGGTTCGCGCGATGAAAAGTCCGGAAATCACTATTGCTCAAAAGTTTGCTGTGTCACGGCGGTGAAGCAGGCGATTGAAGTCCGCAAGATGCTGCCCGATGCCGAAATATACATATATTATATGGATCTCCGTATGTGGGGACAGGGCTTCGAGGAGATGTACCGCACGGCGCAGGAGAAGTACGACATCCGATTTGTGCGTGGCCGCATTTCCGAAGCTTCCGCCACGTTTGACGGGCGGGTGCAAATCAAGTCGGAAGACACGCTCATCGGCCAGCCGCTGAAGATGACGACCGATCTTTTGGTGCTGATGGCGGGTATGGAGCCGTCGCAGGGCACGCGCACGTTGGCCGAAAAGTGCGGCATTGCCGGTGACTACCGTTTCATTGCCACCCAAGGTCCTCACACCAACGACAACCTCACCGCAGTGGAGGGCATTTTTGTGGCAGGTTCGGCCAAACGCCCGATGAGTGTCCGTGACACGCTGACGGATGCCGCCGCCGCTGCCTTGGCAATGATGTAAGAGACCCTTAAGAAAAGTAACGCTGTGAAAATCAAGCTCATCTATATCGGGAAGGAGGATTCGGCGGAACTAAGCCCCGCTGTGCAGAACTACATGAACAAGATCAAGTTCTACGTCCCGTTCGAGGTGGAGGCGATTCCGTATCTGAAAAACACCAAGTTGGCCGTGGAGGAACAGAAGAAGCAGGAGGGACTGCTTTTTCTGAAGAAAATCGAAAGCAGCGACTTTGTTGTTTTGTTGGACGAGCATGGCAAGGAGATGACGTCGGTGGCGTTCTCGCAGTTTTTGCAGCAGCAGATGGTGCGGGGCACGAAGCGGCTGGTTTTCCTGATTGGCGGAGCGTACGGGTTTTCCGAAAGCATCTATGAACGTGGAAATTACAAAATATCGCTGTCGCAAATGACCTTCCCCCACATTCTCACCCGCCTCATCTTCAGCGAGCAGCTCTACCGCGCGATGACCATCATGAAAGGGGAACCGTACCACCACGTGTAATGGAGTGTCTTAAATTGCTTAACCAAATAAGCAAATTTCTTCAAAAACTGCTTAGTGTATTAAGCAAAAATTGTATTTTTGCACCTCAATACAAAGATGCTCTTTATATTGTAATATATTGAATACGAAGCGTTATGCTCGTCTTGTGAATGGAAACGTAGGAAATTTCCAAGACAATGATGCAAGAGAGTGTGTCGGCTTGCGCGGATAGCGTGGGGTGTTTCCACATCTGCATCATTAGGTTTTCCTACGACCTCCATTCAAAGAAGTGGTGTACAGTGCCACGCTTCTTTTTATATAGTTGCTCTTATGGTGCTGGAGAGCAGAAATATTCATTGAAAATGAAGAGATTATTGACATTTGCCTTTCTTTTGTTTTTTTCAGCAGTGTGTTTTGCGCAAAACAATGTTACACAATTTCTTGGCATTCCCATTGATGGCACAAAGTCCGCAATGATTCAGAAACTAAAAGCGAAAGGATTTACATACGATGCAGCAAAGGATGTTTTGGAGGGTGAGTTCAATGGACAACAAGTATTAGTGTCCGTTGCAACAGAAAACAATAAGGTTTATCGTATCTGCTTATTTGACAAAAATGAAATATCCGAATCACAAATCAGGATCCGGTTCAATAAGTTATGCCATCAATTTGAAAACAATAAAAAATATCTTCCAATGAAAGATTACCAAGAAATTGGTGAAACAGAAGACATATCATACGAAATGTCAGTGCATGCAAAAGAATACCAAGCTGGTTTTTATCAACTTGGTACTGATGGTGTTATCTCTTATTACAATAAATCAGAAGAAGAAATCGAACAATTATCAAAGAAAGTAGTCTGGTTCACAATCATTGAAAGATATGGGTTATATTCCATAGCAATGTACTATGATAATTATAATAACACGGCGAACGGTGAGGATCTATAAAAGACATAATGCTGTTCCCTTCTCTTTTTCCGCGGCAGCACCTGTGGTATTCTTCCGTACTTGTCGCCCGTGCCGCGGGCTGACGCACAGGGCCACTGCGCGCCCCACACTTCGGTGTCACTTCGTTCCGCCTACGTATGGGGTTAATAAACTATCACCCCTCCGGGGTGAGTGCAAGTAAATCAATACTTCCAGAAATACGGCACAAGTTCGATGTCGCAAGCCGCCTTGCGATTTTTGCCGTTAAGAAATTGTGTCGTTTTGAGCGTGAAGAAACGCGAGCTGTCCGAAGCAACGCGAACGGAGTGAGCGGTGCAAGTTTTCGCGTTTTAGCGAGAAACGGACAATTTTAGGGAAAAATCGTGCAGCGGCAAAGCGCATTTCTTTTCGTCTATTTTCTTTGGGCGCAAGCAAAGAAAATAGACAAACATAACCATGAGGTTCAAAAATCCAATCGGAGCCAGACAAAGCAAATGGTGTCGTATCACCGTAATGTTTTTTTATAAAACAAACTCCTTCTTTCGTGCAGGGCATATCAATAATTTTCTTACTTTTGCACGCCTAAAATGGACAAATCTTTTTACTATGCAAATATCACATATTGAACACCTTGGCATCGCCGTTAAGAGTTTGGCGGATGCAATTCCCTATTACGAAAACATCCTTGGCGTGAAGTGCTACGCTACTGAAGAGGTCGCCGACCAGAAGGTGAAGACCGCCTTCTTCATGGTGGGACAGACCAAAATCGAGCTTTTGGAGCCCACCTGCCCCGAAAGCACCATCGCCTCCTTCATCGAGAAGCGCGGTGAGGGCATCCACCACGTGGCTTTCTGCGTGGACAATGCCGCCAACGCACTGAAGGAAGTGGAAGAGAAGGGCGTGCGCCTCATCGACAAGACGCCCCGTCCGGGCGCCGAAGGCCTTATGATCGGCTTCCTTCACCCGAAGAGCACCGGCGGCGTGCTGACTGAGTTCTGCGAAAACCCCAACAAATAGGATTAATAATTACAAATTTTCAGATACTTTATGAAGAGTCTTATCTTGTCCGGCTTGCTGCAATTGGAGGCAGGTAGCGGATTTATGCACAGCCTTGTCGGCGGCATCCAGCAGTTCTGGAGCTATACGGGTTTCGCCAACGCCGAATTGGGCAACATCATCATGATTGCCATCGGCGCGTTCTTCATCGCCCTGGCCATTCTGAAAGAGTACGAACCGATGCTGTTGATCCCCATCGGCTTCGGTATCATCGTCGGTAACATCCCGTTCACCGACGGTTTGCAGGTGGGTGTCTATGAGAACGGCGCCGTTCTCAACTACCTGTATTTCGGTGTGTTGAAGGGGTTCTATCCCCCGCTCATCTTCCTGGGTATCGGTGCTATGACCGACTTCTCCGCCCTGATTTCCAACCCGAAGCTGATCCTCATCGGTGCGGCGGCGCAGTTCGGTATCTTCGGTGCCTACATCATCGCTCTGCACCTCGGTTTCACCCCGATGGAGGCTGGTGCTATTGGCATCATCGGTGGTGCCGACGGCCCCACGGCCATCTTCATCTCCTCGAAACTCGCCCCGAGTTTGATGGGTGCCATTGCCATCTCGGCTTACTCCTATATGGCTCTCGTGCCGGTGATCCAGCCTCCCATCATGCGCTGGCTCACCAACGACAAGGAACGCCGCATCCGTATGCGTCCGCCCCGCGTCGTCACCCACAGAGAAAAGGTGCTCTTCCCCATCCTCTGTATCCTGCTCACCGCTTTCATCGTTCCGACCGGTCTGCCCCTCCTCGGTATGCTGTTCTTCGGTAACTTGCTGAAAGAAAGCGGCGTGACCAAGCGTCTGGCTAACACCGCCTCCAACGCCCTCATCGACATCGTCACCATCCTCATCGGTCTGACCGTCGGTTGCTCCACGCAGGCGTCCACCTTCCTGAACTACAAGTCCGTGCTGATTTTCTTCCTCGGTGCCGTCTCCTTCGTCATCGCTACGGCCACCGGTGTCTTGTTCGTCAAGTTGTTCAACCTCTTCCTCAAAGAGGGCAACAAGATCAACCCGCTCATCGGTAACTCCGGCGTTTCCGCCGTGCCCGACAGCGCCCGTGTATCCAACGTGGAAGGACTGAAATACGACAAGACCAACTACCTCCTGATGCACGCTATGGGTCCGAATGTGGCCGGTGTCATCGGTAGTGCCGTCGCCGCCGGTGTCCTCCTGAGCTTCTTGTATTAGGATCATCCGTAGAGACGCAAGGCCTTGCGTCTCTACAAACATAATAACGTAACCATTACGCATCAAAAACAAATGAAACCATATCGAGACGCGCATTTTGTGCGTCTCTTTTAAAATAAAACAAACATGAAAAATCCTGCCCGTTACACCATTACCACCGCGCTGCCGTATGCCAACGGCCCCGTCCATATCGGCCACCTCGCCGGCGTTTACATCCCTGCCGACATCTACGCCCGCTACCTCCGTAACAACGGAAAAGAGGTGTTCTTCCTCGGCGGCTCCGACGAACACGGCGTGCCCATCACCCTCAAAGCCCGCAAGGAAGGCGTGACCCCGCAGGACATTGTGGACCGTTATCACAATATTATCAAGCAGTCGTTCAAGGAGTTGGGGATTTCGTTCGACATCTACTCCCGTACCTCCAACCCCGTACATCACGAAACGGCCGCTGCCTTTTTCACCAAGCTTTATAACGAAGGAAAACTGGTGGAACAGACCTCCCAGCAGTATTACGATGAAGAGGCCAAGCAGTTCCTCGCCGACCGCTACATCGTGGGCGAATGCCCCCATTGCCACAATGAACGTGCCTACGGGGACCAGTGCGAGGCCTGCGGTGCCACTTTGAACGCCACCGACCTCATCAACCCGAAATCAACCCTCAGCGGCAACCCGCCGGTGATGAAAGAGACGAAGCACTGGTATCTTCCTCTGAATGAGTATGAACCGTGGCTGAAAGAGTGGATTTTGGAAGGTCACAAAGAGGACTGGAAAGTGAATGTTTACGGACAGTGCAAGTCGTGGATTGAGGCGGGATTGCACCCCCGCGCCGTCACCCGCGACCTCTCGTGGGGCGTGAAAGTGCCGCTCCCCGAAGCCGAAGGCAAGGTGCTCTACGTCTGGTTCGATGCCCCCATCGGTTATATCTCTGCCACCAAGGAGTGGACCGCTGCACAGGGCCGCACCGATTGGGAAAAATGGTGGAAAGATCCTGATACCCAGTTGGTTCATTTTATCGGAAAAGACAATATCGTCTTCCACTGCATCATCTTCCCCTGCATGCTGAAGGCGGAAGGCAGTTACATTCTCCCCGAAAACGTGCCCGCCAACGAGTTCCTGAATCTCGAGGGCGACAAGATTTCCACCTCCCGCAACTGGGCCGTCTGGTTGCATGAGTACCTTCAGGATTTCCCCGGTAAGCAGGATTCCCTCCGCTACATGCTCACCTCCATCGCGCCGGAAACCAAGGATTCCGACTTCACGTGGAGCGACTTCCAAGCTAAGAACAACAACGAACTTCTGGCCATCTTCGGCAACCTCGTCAACCGCACGATTGTACTGACACACAAGTACTACGGTGGCATCATTCCCGAAATGGGACCGGTTACCGACCTTGAGAAAGAGGTGATGGCGAAGGTGGCGGAATTCCCGCAGCGCATCGGTGAAAGCATCGAGAAATACCGTTTCCGCGAGGCGCAGGCCGAACTGATGAACCTTGCCCGCCTCGGCAACAAATACCTCACCGAAACCGAGCCGTGGAAAAAGCAGAAGGAAGATCCAGAATACGTGAAGACCATCCTGCATCTTTCGTTGCAAATCTGCGCCTGTTTGTCCGTGCTTTGCGAGCCGTTCCTTCCTTTCTCTGCTGAAAAATTGCAGAGGATGCTCAACATCCACAACAAGAATTGGAACGACGGCGGTCGCACCGACCTGCTCAAAGCCGGAGACAAAGTCAACGAGGCGGAACTGCTTTTCGTGAAGGTTGAGGATGATGCCATCGCCGCGCAGGTGAAGAAGCTGGAAGATGCCAAGAAAGCCAACCAGTTAGCTAATGCACCGGCTACTCCTGCCAAGGAAGACATCACCTACGACGATTTCCAGAAGATGGACCTCCGTGTCGTTACCGTCTTAGAGGCCGAAAGAGTGCCGAAAACCAAGAAATTGCTGAAACTCAAAGTGAACACGGGTGTGGACACCCGCGAAATCGTGTCGGGAATCGCTGAATTTTACGAACCGGAGACACTCGTCGGGAAGCAGGTGCTGATGCTCATCAACCTCGCACCCAAGGAGATAAAAGGGGTGAAATCGCATGGGATGGTGCTGATGGCTGCCAACGCCGACGGAAGTCTCAACCTGATGCAGCCCTCGAAAGAGATTAACGCCGGCAGCACCATACAGTAACGACCGTGGCCGGTATTTACGTCCATTTCCCTTTTTGCAAGCAAAAGTGCATCTACTGCAACTTTTACTCTGTGGCTTCGCAAAAAGAGAAAGCGGCTTATTGGGATGCACTCTGCCAAGAAATTGCCGATACAACCGATTTTCTTCCTACAAACCATATTGACACTCTGTATTTTGGCGGTGGAACGCCTTCGCTTTGCACCCCATTTGAATTAGAAAGGATCGTCAAAGCGATTCAAAATTTCTATCATTTTAACGAGGGTTTTGAGTTTACGATGGAGGCTAATCCGGAGCAGCTGACACCCGAGTACCTCCGAAGTCTTCACGATTTGGGGATAAACCGTCTGAGCATCGGGGTACAATCATTCGATGATGAAATCCTGCGCTTGCTCAACCGGCGTCATACGGCGGCAGAGGCTGTCCGGGCGGTGGAGAATGCAGCCAACGCCGGCTTCACAAACCTTTCCATTGACCTTATCTACGACATTGCCTATCGGACGAAAGCAATGTGGGAAAGAGACTTACGCATGGCACTTTCGTTACCACTCTGCCATTTATCGGCATATTCCCTGACTGTGGAGGAAAACACGATACTGGCGCGGCAGATTGCCAACGGCAAGGAATTCATCCCCAACGAATGTGACACAGAGCGCGATTATGCCCTCCTTATCGAACAGACGGAAAAAGCGGGCTTTGTCCAGTACGAGATCTCGAACTTTGCCAAAGGCGGCATGGTTTCGAGGCACAACTCAGCCTACTGGAACCGCACGCCCTATCTCGGACTGGGGGCTTCAGCACACTCCTACAGCGGGAATATCCGCCGCTGGAACGTGGCCAACCTGCGCCAATATATCGACGGCATGCTTCGGGGCGAGCCGGTGAGGGAGAGCGAGACCCTCTCGTCCGACGACCAATATAACGAATATGTGCTCCTGCGGCTCCGGACGAACGCTGGCCTTGACCTTGACGAACTCGCCCGATTGTTTGGTTGTGATTATAAAAATCTGTTTGTCAAACAGTTGAAAAAAATCAAGACCGATTATTACTTGATGGAAAAGAATCGGGTTCAGCTCACCTATACGGGGCGATTGTTTGCCGATGCCGTGGCGATGGAGCTGTTTGCATAAACCTTCCGCAGTCCTTTTCAGTGCAAGTTAGCGAGTTCTACGGGAAAACACTCCTCGAATTTCTGCTGTAACAGAGCTTCATCTTCCATGATAAATCGTAGTTTTTCAAGACGTTCTGTATTAGGTGAGTTTTCAAACCAAAGGTGCAGATAACCATTGCGTCCGTATTTTTCGTGCAGATGCTGGAGTGTCCGTTGGTAATGTCCCTCCTTATCCAATTCCGGATAGTGTTCCAGACCGTATTGTACCGTGCGGCGGATGATGGTGTCGGGGTCTATGAAGCGGTCTGCTTCCGCTACAATACGGCCATAAAGTGAGCGCGGTGCGTGGCCGGACGAAGCCCGATGATCCTCCACCGCTTCGACCATTGTCCGTAACTGGCTTTCCGAAAACCATTTGCGCAATTCTGTATCGGCCAGTAGCATCCGTGCCGACACTTCGTGATGATGTTCCCGTCCTTCGCATAAACCGATGTCGTGGTAGGCCGCAATGACATACACCATATTTCTGTCCACCTCCATCTGTGCGGCCAAGTCCATACTTTGCTGGATCACCATAAACACATGATCCCGTTGGTGCGCCTTGTCAAAATGGTCGTACAACGGGATAATGTGTTCTTCAACATAGTGTTGAAGCTCTTGCATAGTGGTCATAACTAAATGTTAGAACTTCACACCCAGCGTGGCGACGAAACGGTGTGAATTGTTGGTCGTGGAGACGGGTTCGAGCGTTTCGGACGGATAGAACCAGTAGTTCTGGCTGTAGTGACGGTACTGGTAGGTGAAGTCGCAGAAGAAGATTTTGCCGCGGAATCCGATACCGCCGGAAGCGGTATGTGCGGAACCGTCGTTGGCACCATCTTTGTATGGGGAGGTGCTGTAGCCGTATCCCATGCGAATGAGGAAGAAGTTGGTGAGAGCGAACTCACCGCCCACACGGACGGAGTGGCAGGAACGATATTTCTTAGAGATTTCCAGATTTTCTTCGGTAAAGTTGTAACGATAGCGGAGGTTGTCGGAAGAATAGAGGGTGGCCATTCCATAGTCGGTGAACTCATATTCTGCACTGACGAAAGCGCGCTTGGCAATGACAAAACCTATACTTCCGATGGCACGGAGCGGGGTGCTCAATTTATATCTTGAGAGGTTGTCGTAAGAGTGCTCATATTGATCCACATTTCCTTCATCCACGAAACGGCTTGACACTTCCCGCTCGAAAGTTTCCTTCAAGTTGCCGTAGTAGGTGGGAGTGTGGAAAGCGACACCGATACGCAGGAACGAGATGGGCTGGTAAATGACACCGAATTTGGCGTTAACACCGGCTCCCGAAGTGTGCAACTTGTCATAAATATTCAATTTGTCGAAACTTCCGGCCACATTATTCTCATCTTCTTCTATGTATTCGGCTTCGTAAGTATAGTCAAGAATCGGTACGCCAATGGTAAGCCCGAGAAAGAGCTTGTCATCGTAGTTGCCGCCAAAGGAGAAGGCGAGCTCGTCAATGCCGCCTTTGGTTCTCACGTAGTTGCTCTGGCGGAGGCTTTTTCCAGATAAAAATTCACGGTACTGGCTGGTTTCACCGGGGATGGTGTCAATGAGCCACGTATTCCACGCACAGAGGGCATCGCCTTCGATGCTGCCGAAGCTGGTGCCGTTGGCCGAGTTCACAAAAGCGCTGGCGATGGAGTTGCCGTTACTCATACCTGTTGCATACGTCTGGTTGTTGAAATCCATAATGCGGTTGTAGCCGAAGCCGAACTGCACCATCCGCCATTTGGAAACGGGATTCTCCAGACCCTTGTTCAGCGGGAGTGCGAACACTGTGCCGAAGTTGGTCACGCTGTAGCGCACGCGGCTGGCGGGAGAACTCTCACCCGAATAGTCGGAGTTGGTTTTGTAGGCCGTGATGACCAAAGGAGTGAAAGATATTTCGGCTTTCTTGAAAACGCCGATGCCGGCGGGATTGGTGTTGAGGCAGGAGAAGTCGCCTCCGATAGCACTAAAAGCGCCGCCTGCTCCCATAAAGCGGGCGGTGCCTTCCCAATTAGTCTGTGAAAAACGGAACGCATCCAAGTCGTTCTGTGCAAACGCGCCAGCGACGATGGCCAGCGTCATGGTAACGGAAAGCAATAATTTTTTCATATTCATGGAATTTTGTAGTTGATTCTAACTGGGTTAGCTGTTTTTTCTCATTTCCTGTTCCACAATAGTTTTCACTGTTTCAGTGTGGAGGATTTGTGCACGGTCGGGCTGATCTTCAGTTGCGCTGGCCGCGATTTCCATCCAAATTCCCTTGTCGCGGAACTCGACATTGTCCAAAAGTGTTTTTGCAGTGAAAGCGGTGGCATCAGCATCGTTTACGGAACAAGTTTCAAGGGCGCGTTGGACTTCCTCCCACTGCCGATAGTTTAAAACTTGGACGGAAACCTTTTCCGCTTCCACGAAAAAGTTGACGTTGAATGGAGCTTCGGCATCGTCGCTGAAACGTTCTATCAAAGAGAGCATTTCATGAAGGGCTGTGGAAATCGTGCCGAAATGGTTCTCCATCCTGAATTGGTCGCAAATATTTTCAACAGTCTGCAAAACAGATGTTTGTGCTGTTTCAAGGGTGATGTTTTTCAATTCAATATTATACATGGCAATCAGATTTATCGTTAAAAACTATTCTTCAATATTGTAAAAATACTGGTTCACTTTTTCTTTGTAATAATAGTTGAGGTTCGCCGGCACCGACTGCAACATTTCGGTCTGCTGCTGCGTACGGCGGTCCATATTCCACTCTTTGGGCGGGTTGGGGTTGCGGATGTCGCGGCCTTCGGTGCTCTCGCGTTTCTCCTCTTGTTCCCGCTGCTGCTGTGCCCGTTCACTCTCCAGCATACGGGTTTCGATCTTCTTTTGCCGGTTGATGGTCTGGGCGTTGATGATGCGGTTGACTAAATCCTTCTCTGTCTGTTCCATCTCCTTGAGCATCTGTTCGATGGACTTGTCGCCGACTCCGTTCTGTGACTTCAGTTCGTTCTGGTAGTCCTGCATCATCTTGCGGATGGCCTCCTGCTGTGCCGCCATACGGGCCAGCTGCTCGCTGATGGACTGTCCGCCGGGCTTCTGGCCCTGCTGTTGTCCCTGTTCCATCGAGCGTTTCAGGGCCTCCATCTGGCGGTTCAGTTGCTGCTGGAGTTCCCGCGCGGTTTTGGCCTTTCCCTTCCCGCCTGGTTTGTTGCACGAACCGTTGCCGCTCTTTTTGTTCTTGCAGTTCTTGCATTCGCTCTTTTTCTGCTGCATCTCCGTCATCGATTCCGCCAGCATCAGCGACAGGTTGTTGATGCTGGTCATCGCAAACTGCTGGTCACTGAGCGCCTGTTTCTCGCGGCGGTCGGAAATGTTGCTGATGGCTGACGACATGTAATTGTCAATTTTCGTTATTTCCGTCTGTATGAACGGTTTGACGGAAGTTTGGCGCCGGGCGAGGGCGGCGAGGGAGTCGGAAATCATCTGCATATTGTCCTTCAGTGTATGCTGGGTGCGTTGCACATCCGTGAGCCGCGACGAACCGGGAGTCAGCTTTTTCATAAACTGCATATTGCTTTCCTGATTGAAGGAAATTTGCACAAGGTTGTCCAAAATTTGGCGCAGGGTTTCAATGTCCTCGCTGAGGTTCTCCTCCTCGTTGTCAAGCATGTTCATCTCCATCTGGTCGGCCATCTCTTCCATCTTTTCACCGGCATCCTTCTGGCTGTCAGAAGCTTTGCTTCGGTTGCCCTTGTTGAGGGCATCCTTGCTGTCGCGCATGTCCTGCTCAATCTGCTTTTGCAACTTTTCGGTGTTCACCAACTTGTTGGGGTCTTCTAATTCCTTGTTTATTTTTTGCAGATCTTGCAAATCTTTTTTCAGCTCATTGTATTTGTTTTCAATGTTTTGCTGTTTTTGCAGAAGTTCGTTCTTGTCGATATTCTTTTGCTCGCTCTGTTTTGAAAGCGCTTTCTGTTCATCGGCGAGTTTTTTCGTCTTATCAATGATGTCGCTGTATTTTTTCTCGAATTCCAACTGTTTATAGAGTTCGAGTTGCTGGTCGAGGGCTTTGTTCAGATCCTGCGTGTTGTTCTTCATCTGCTTCATCGCCTTCTGGACGTCCTCCTTCTTGGTGGCGTCGTTCATCATCTGCTGGAGTTTTTCCATCAGTTCCTTGATTTCGTCCGAAAGCACCTCATCCATACGCTTTTGCAGCTCCTGCTGTTTTTTCAGGATGTTTTCGGGCGTCTCCTTGAACTGGTCCTCCAGCATATTCTGCTGCTCCTGATTCTTCTTGAGCTCGTCAATTTGCTGCTTCAGTTCCTGATATTTTTCGAGCAGATCCTCCAGTTTCTTCTTGTCCTGCCACGTCATTTCCTTATTCTGAAGCATCTGTTCCTGCAACTTGGCGATGTCCTTCATCAGCTGTGCCGACTCTTGGATGAGGTCCTGCATTTCCGACTTGGCCTGTTCGCTGCTGGTTTTCAGCTCTTCGTCAATCTCTTTCTGGGTGCGTACGCGGAAAGTCTGGGCGGTGGTGCGTGCCGATTTTGCGCCATTAACACCGTCATTATCAAATACTTCAAAATAATAATCCACCCGATAGCCGGGGTCGAGTTGCAGGATGCCGGCATCGAAGTAGTAGTAGAAATCCTGCACGGTCTGCTGGTGGTTGATGGGGATGTCCACCGTTTTGGCCGTCTCCAAGGCGTGGTTTTCGTCATCGAACTTGGAATAGACGAAGCGGGCTTTGCTGAACCCGTAGTCATCCTTGATGTTGCCTTTGAAGTAGATGCGGTCGGGCAGCACCGAGTCGGCCTGGCTTTCGACCACGATTTCAGGATACTGGTCGGGGATGATGTTCAGGTTGTGTTTCAGCGTGTCGCGGCTGGAGCAGTACTGGTTGCGGTTCACGATGGCATACGGGAAGGAGGTGCGGGCCACGTAGGAAACCTTATAGACATCCTTTTCTGCGGTGATTTCGTTGGTCTTGTCGGGCAGGATGAACGACAGGTGGTCAGTGTTGCGGGTGTAGAACGCCCAAGTCACCGTGGTGCCGTCGGGTACGGTGGCGTCACCGTTGTTATCAATGACCTCATCGTTCTTGTTGAGGTATGCCGGATAGTGCAACGTCATAGAGAAGCTGAGAATCACCGGTTTCGGAAGCACCTTCAGCACAAACTCCGGTGACGTGACCTCCTCGGTATAGACCGAAAATTTCGTGTCGGCCTGCAAATTCTTGAAGGTGTAGGAAAATTCCGACTTTTCCGTTTTGGAAAGCTGGAAATTCTTGTTCCCGTACGCAATATAAACTGTGCTGGGGAGTTCGTCACCATCCACTTTCACATTTAATGTAAATTCTTCATTCTGAAATGTTTGCAAATCAGGATTTTGAATTTCAAAATGATAGGGAGCCGGTTTTTCATATACCACATCGTGGTTCACAATTCGCTTGGGCGATTCTGTAAATACCTCATTTCTAACGATAAAGATGAGAATGAACAAAAACACGGGAATCAGTCCCCACTTGAGGTATTTGGCGGTGCTGCGGAACGGGATGGCAGCGGTGAACTTGAACGGCTTGATGTCGTCGATTTTGGTGTCGATGGCGGCGGAAATAAGGTCGAAACTCTTGTAGTCGCCCTCTTCGGCCATCATCTCCAACTGGAAGATATTGAGGAGTTTATCGTCAATTTCGGGAAAATGCTTGCCGATGATGGCGGCAATCTGTTCTTTGGTCAGCTGCTTGCCGAGGCCAAGGATTTTGGCAACGGGAATGAGGATGTAAAAGACGAAAGTCAGCAGGAACAGGGCAATGTACGAGTAGAAGAGGACGCTTCGGACGGTGGTGCTGAAGTAGGAGAAGTATTCGAGTACGGAGTAGATGATGAAGACGAGCAGGGTGATGAACACAAAGAAGATAGCACCCCGCAGCAACTTATTGAGATAGTATTTGCGGACGAACTCCTTGATTTTCTGCCTGATAAATTCCTGGTTATTGTTCATTTTGCGGGTTCTCCTGCATTCGGGTGACGTTATAGAAGGGTTCTTTCTGTTTCCTGAAATAGTTCAAAAGCATTTTGTTTTTGCCGTACATCCTTCTCACAAAGAAATGGCGGAAGAAAGAGCCGCTCATTTTGTTCAGTTTTTTCCTCCGTTCAAAGGTTTTGGACAAGGCAAGAAGACCTTTTTTGGGCGGTGCTGAAAGTTGTATCTCTTTTATAATCAAATCAGTAAAAGGAATCTGGACGGGGCATACCTGATCACAGTTGCCGCACAGGAGGGCGCGGGAGAATAGATTGCCGCTGGTGCGGTGGTGCTCGAAGCAGTTAGCACGGACGAGTCCGATGGGGGTGTACTCCTTGTCGTACTCGTAGGCGGGGCACACGGTCTTGCACTGGCCGCAGTCGATGCAGTAGAGTGCATTCCGAAGCTGGTGGTCCTGCAAAATCTGGGTGACGCCGTTGTCGTACAGAAACACCGTGATTTCGACGGGGGTCTGGGTGATCTTCTCCCCATCCTGATTGATGTTCTCGCTGACTTTCAGGAACGGTGCGTTCAGCAACTTCAGGTCTTGGGGCAGGAACTTCTGGCTTTGATAGAACGAGCGGAGGTAGAGGATCAGCTCGAGGTCCGATGCCTTGATGACGAGCTTGCTGATGTCGAGGAGGACGTAGATGTTGGAAACGGTGTTGAAGCAGTTCTTGCTTTTCCGGTCGTAGAAGGCGAGGGTGCCGGTCTCCACGATGCCGAAGTCGGCTTGGGTGAACAGGACATTTGGGGACTGCCGTCCGTTCTCCACATCGGCGATGGAGACTTTGCTGATGCGGCTGCTGTTGAAACCTTCGGGGATGGTGGGTAGGTCGAAACAGACTTTGGTGCGGTACTTTCCAGGAAGGAGGTCGTGGACCATCTCCACGAGGTCGTCCTCAGAGGAGGCCCAATAGACCTTGAAGTTCTTGGCCTGCAGGCGTTTCTCGAAGGAGATGAGTTGGGACTCCATATCCTCGATATAGCTGTGGCGTGCGGCGAAGGCGCAGGTCTTGATGTAGTCGATGCCGAAATTTGTTGACACTTCCATGGCTACGGGATATTGATTTTTTCGACTCTGCGTGCGTGGCGGCCGCCTTCGAAGGGGGTGTTGAAGAAGGTGTCCACGATGGCGAAGGCTTCCTCGACGGTGATGAAGCGGGCGGGCAGGACGACCACGTTGGCGTTATTGTGCTGGCGGGCGAGGGCGGCGATTTCCGTATTCCAGCAGAGGGCGGCGCGGACATCGGCGTGCTTGTTGGCGGTCATTGCCACGCCGTTGCCGGTGCCGCAGAGCAGCACGGCGCGGGCTTCGGGCGACTTCGCCACGGCCTCCGCCAACGGATGGGCATAGTCCGGATAATCAACACTTTCGGAAGAATGTGTCCCCAAATCTTCCCACTCGAATTTATCGGAAAAATGGCGTTTTATCGCCTCTTTCGTCTCAAAACCGGCATGGTCTGACGCAATATATACTTTCATTTTTGTACAATTTTACAAAGTTCGCAAAAGTACAACATTTTTTTAGAACTCACCCCGATAATTTTCATCATTTTTCCATAAAATAAATTGTAGGAAAAACCAGATTCGCGCCTTCGATTTTGTGAAATTTTGCGTACTTTTGCGCCTGCCTTTTGCATCTTCAAAAACAGCATTTAAATAATTAAAAACGCAATACTTATGAATCCTTTGTTTGAAAAATCCGTTTATGTGAACCGCCGCGAAACCTTGGCCAAAAAGATGGGTTCCGGCATTTTAGTTTTTTTGGGCAACAACGACTCCCCGATGAACTATCCCGCCAACTGCTACAACTTCCGGCAGGACAGCAACTTTATCTACTATTTCGGCCTGACCGCCCCGTCGCTCGCCGCCGTTATCGACATTGACGAGAACCGCACCATCCTCTTCGGCGACGACTTCACCATCGACGACATCATCTGGGTCGGCGATCAGCCCGCCATCCGCACCCTCGCCGCACAGGTCGGCATTGCCGAATCCATGCCGATGGCCAAATTGGAGGACTACCTCACGACCAACGCCAACCGCAAAATCCATTTTACCAAGCAGTACCGTTTTGACAACCAGATCATTATGGCCAACCTGCTGAAAAAGAACGTCAACGAGATTAACTCGCTGGCTTCGGTCGAGCTGCACAAAGCCATCATTTCGATGCGTTCCATCAAAGAAGACCGCGAAATCGAAGAGATGGAGAAGGCCGCTGATATGGCCTACATCATGCACACTACCGTGATGAAACACTGCAAGGTGGGCGCCACCGAACACGAACTGGTAGGCATGGCGGAAGGTGTGGCCAACGGCTACGGCATGGGCGTCTCCTTCCCCATCATCCTCACCCAGCACGGTGAAATCTTTCACAACACCGATCACAACGTGGCCCTCGCCGACGGCAAGCTCCTGCTGATGGACGCCGGCATCGAAGGGATGATGCACTACTGCTCCGACTACACGCGCACCTACCCGACGAACGGCAAGTTCACGCAGAAACAGAAAGACATTTATGAAATCGTGGTGAAGGCCAACCTCAACGGCATTGAGCTGGTGAAGGCCGGCACGCCTTACCGCGACGTCCATTTTGCCGCCGCCGAAATCGTGGCGCAGGGTCTGAAGGACCTCGGCCTGATGAAGGGAGACGTGAAGGAAGCCGTTCGCCTCGGCGCCCACGCCCTCTTCTTCCCCCACGGCCTCGGCCACATGATCGGCCTTGATGTGCACGACATGGAAGGCCTCGGCGAGGACTATGTTGGCTACAACGACGAATTCCATCGTAGCGACATCTTCGGCACCCGCAACCTGCGTATGGCCCGCCGCCTTGAACCCGGTATGGTCATCACCGTGGAACCCGGTATCTACTTCATCCCCAAACTGATAGAACTGTGGCGCAAAGAGAACCACCTCGCCGACTTCATCAACTTTGACAAACTCGACAGCTACCTCGACTTCGGCGGCATCCGTGTGGAGGACTGCGTGGCCGTCACTCCGACGGGACACAAGGTGCTCGGCAAGGCCATCCCGAAGACCGTCGCCGAACTGGAAGCCACGGTGGGAACGGAAAATTGAAAATTGAAAATTGAAAACGGAAAACGAAAACAACATTGTACAGACGATGTGCACATCGTCTCTAACATGATAAACTTGTAACTTTATATCCCAATTTTATGGACAATTTTATAGTATCAGCACGAAAATACCGGCCGTCAACGTTCCGTTCGGTGGTGGGGCAGGAGCATATCACCTCCACCCTGAAGAACGCCATTCGGAGCGGACAGGTGGCGCAGGCTTTCCTGTTCTGTGGGCCGCGCGGCGTGGGCAAGACCACCTGCGCCCGTATCTTCGCCAAGGCCCTCAACTGCGACCACCCGACGGAGGATTTCGAGCCCTGCAACGAGTGCGAATCCTGCAAGGCTTTCAATAACAACGCCTCCTTCAACGTGTATGAATTGGATGCCGCCTCCAACAATTCGGTCGAGGACATCCGTGCCCTCGTTGAGCAGGTGCGCATCGCCCCCGTCGGCGCCAAGTTCAAGGTCTATATCATCGATGAGGTACACATGCTTTCTTCGTCGGCCTTCAACGCCTTCCTCAAGACTTTGGAAGAGCCGCCGGCGTATGCGAAGTTCATCCTCGCCACCACCGAAAAGCACAAGATCATTCCGACGATTCTGTCGCGGTGTCAGGTTTACGATTTCAAGCGCATCAAGGAAAATGATATTGTCAAGCATCTTCAATATGTAGCTAAAAATGAAGGTGTTGTGGCTGAAGAGGAGGCCCTCCGTATTGTGGCTAACAAGGCCGATGGCGCCCTCCGCGACGCCCTCTCCATCTTCGACCAGTTGGTGAGTTTCTCCGGTAAGAACATCACCTACCAGTCGGCCATTGAGAACTTGAACGTGCTGGATGTGGACAACTATTTCAAGATGACCGACTACTTGTTTGGCGACGACCCGACCAAGCCGGTTCTCCTTTTCGATGAAATTCTATCGAAAGGATTTGACGGACAGAACTTTATATCTGGATTGGCCAGCCATTTCCGCAACCTGCTGATGGCGCAGAACCAAGCTACGGTGATGCTTCTGGAAACTTCCGACAGTATCAAGGAGAAATACAGCCGTCAGGCACATTCGGTCGATAAGACTTTGATGTTGAGGTCTTTGGATTTGGCTAATAATTGTGATTTCAATTACAAAAATTCCAGCAACAAGCGGCTGGCGGTGGAAATCTGCCTGATGCAGATCAACGCCAACTACTTGTATGTGAAACAGCGGAGTGGTGCCCCGCAAGCTGTGGCTAGGCAATCACGGGAGTGCTAAAAATCCGGAAAACGTGGTGCTGGAAACGGCAAGGCCGACTACTCCGACACCCTCAATGCAAAGCTTCGTGACCCCCACCGCAACGGTGAAGTCGGGACCCTCCATCCGAAACCTCATTCATGACCCCGTGCCCGCCCCGGCAGCGACGGAAAATACTGTCCCGCCGCAGGAGCCGGTCACGCCGACGGCATCTTCCGAACCGGCACCAGTGGCTTCGTCCGAAGCGGTTGTCACCGAGCCGTCACCCTCGACGGAACCTCTTGTGAACAACACGGTTGCCGATGAAACCGACAGTGCCAGTCTTGGCAGTCGCGACGAAATCACCGAGGCAGAAGTGACCGCAGTACCGTCCGAGCCGACGGTTGCACGGCCGCCCGCCGACCCCGACGAAAACCCGGAGGCTTTCCAGACGTTCTGGGAAACCATGGCGGATGCCGTTTTCGCCGATGTTCCGACCCTTCACGAACCAATCAAGCACTATCATCCTGTAAGAAAGGGAAATATCCTCATCATCCCTGTGAAAAACGATATTCAGGAGAATGCCTTCGCGCCCCTCAAACATCAGGTGCTGAGGTATTTGCGCGACAACTGGGACGGGACTTTGGACGATATTGAGGTGAAGCTCGACATCAGTATGGAAACCAAGAAGTTTATCTTGGACGACAATGACAAACTGAACGCTCTTCGCGAACAAAATCCTGATATTGCTGACTTTATAAAATCTTTGAACCTGCGAATCAAAAACTGATATGAGAAACCGAACTTTGATTTTCCTGTTTTCATTCCTGCTATTTCCTGGCCTTTTTGCGCAGGAAACGGACAATAATGACCAGGAGGAATTGTTGGTGGATGGCCGGTATGTCGGCGGAAACTTATATGTGCTCAACCCCTCTGCGGGTGACGGCTTCAGCGTGCAAGGTGTCACGCTCAACGGCAAGGAGTATCCGTTCACGCACAACTCCAACGCCTTCGAAATCAGCCTCGCCGACTACACCCCCAACGATTATGTCATCGTGCAGATCGCTTACCTCAAAGGCACCGAGCCGAAAGTGGTCAATGCGGAAAGCCTCGTCAAGGAGTCGGAATTTGCGCTCCCTTCATTTATATATAATAAGAAGACGAAGCTCATTGCTTGGAATATCAAGGAGATGGACAAAGCGTGCAGCTACCGGCTGGAACAGTTTTTGTATGGTAAATGGATAACTGTCAAGGATTTGGGGACACCTGATGATATGATTGCCGATACCTACCTGCCTGTTCTGCTGACGGGGATGAACCTGTTCCGCATCAAGCAGGTGGATGCCTCCAATAAGGAGCTTTTTTCACCGGTAGTGAAGTTAAAAAGTCCTAATAGGAAGGTATATTTAGTGGCGGACAAGGTGAAGGATTTCATTGAGTTTACCGCTGTTACCCACTATGAACTCTATGATGCCAACGGTTTTTTCATCAAGCGCGGCACCGCACAAAAGGTGAATATCAGTGACTTGAAAAAAGGAAACTATTGGATTAATTTTGACGGGAAGGAAGCGTTTATCACCAAAAAATAGGAAGTATGGAAACTGAAAAAACGTATTACACGATTAATGAGGTGGCGGAAATGTTCAATGTAAACGCCTCATTATTACGCTATTGGGAGAAAGAATTTACCCAAATCAAACCATACAAGAACAAGAAGGGCGACCGCCGTTTCACCCGTCAGGACATCGAAACCATCCGTACCATTTACACCCTGACGAAGGAAAAAGGTTACACTTTGCAGGGAGCAAAAGATGTCTTGAAGCAGGAAAAGAAGGAGGAAAGCACGAACAAAGAGGTGGTGAAACGCTTGAAGAAACTGAAGGAGCGGCTGTTGGAGATACAGGAAAGCCTGTAAGAATTTGTTTCTCCTACTTTGTTTTTTTAAGTATATTTGCCGCGTTTTTTGAAACACTTGATTTTTAATCTAAACAATTAAATAACAACGAATTATGCCACAAATTTCCAACAAGGGGCAGTCTATGCCCTCCTCTCCCATCCGTAAGCTCGTCCCATTTTCTGACGAAGCCAAGAAAAGAGGTGTCCACGTTTATCACCTCAACATCGGGCAACCCGACATTGAGACGCCCGAAGGCGCCCGCAAGGCCGTGAAGGAGTTTGACCAGAAGGTGATTGCCTACAGTCACTCCGCCGGTATCCTCAGCTGCCGCGAAAAGCTGGTCGAGTACTACAAGAGTGTCAACATCAACCTCACCCCCGACGAAATCATCATGACCACGGGCGGTTCGGAGGCCATCCTGTTTGCTTTCAACAGCTGCCTCGACCCGGGCGACGAAGTCATCATCCCCGAACCTTTCTACGCCAACTACAACGGCTTCGCCATCACCTGCGGCGTAACCGTGAAGCCCATCATGTCCACTATTGAGAACGGCTTCGCCCTTCCGTCCATCGAAGAGTTCGAAAAGATCATCACCCCGAAGACGAAGGCCATCATGATCTGCAACCCCAACAACCCGACGGGCTACCTCTACTCCAAAGAGGAAATCCTGAAGCTGGCTGAAATCGTGAAGAAGCACGACCTTTTCCTGTTCGCTGACGAGGTTTACCGTGAATTCTGCTATGACGGTGTACAGCACTTCTCCGTGATGGAGGTTCCGGAAATCGCCCAGAATGTTGTTTTACTTGACTCTGTGTCAAAACGTTACAGCGCTTGTGGTGTCCGTATCGGTGCTTTCATCACCCACAACAAGGATGTGTATGCCACCGCAATGAAGTTCGCCCAGGCCCGCCTCAGCCCGCCGACCTATGGTCAGGTGCTCACCGAAGCCGCCGTCGATACCCCGCAGGCTTACTTTGATGCCGTCATCAACGATTATGTGGCACGCCGCAACACCGTTGTAAACGCCATCAATGCCATGCCCGGCTGTATGTGCCCGATGCCGAAAGGTGCGTTCTACGCCGTCGCCCGCCTGCCCATCGACAACTCCGACAAGTTCTGCCGCTGGCTGCTGGAAGACTTCAACCTCAACGGCGAGACCGTGATGCTGGCTCCCGCCACCGGTTTCTACTCCACCAAAGGCAAGGGTACCAACGAGGTGCGTATCAGCTACTGCCTGAAGGTCTCTGACCTCGAAAAGGCCATGAAGTGCCTCGAAGCCGCCCTCAAGGTCTATCCGGGAAGAACCTGCTAAACCAAAAAAAATCCGAAAAAATTGGCTACTCTGTTAAAAATATGCAGAGTAGCCAATTTTTTTTAGGGGGGAATCATCAATTTTCCGAGACATTCTTCGGCACGTCTAACCAGTGCCGGTAATTCGGTCCCAAGTGGCGTACGGCCGTCTCCCATACGGTGGACGGGGAATCGCAAAAGAGCAGTTCCCGACGGTACTCCGTCACGACCCACATCCCACGTTCCAGCTCATCGTCCAACTGCCCCTCGCCCCAACCCGAGTAGCCGAGGTAGAAACGGTACTTCATCGTGGGGATGGCGTTGTACTCGATCATCGATATCAGGGTGTCGTCAATGCCGGAATAGACGCCTTCTGTCACAGGATTGTACTTGCCGCTTCCGCTGAAGGTATGCAGGGCGATGATCCCCTCCACACGGACGGGGCCGCCGAAGAAAAACTTACCGTCGATGCGCCAGTCGCTCTTGGCCTCCCGAATCGGTACGTTGGTGCGGCGGTTCACAATCACCCCCGCCGCCCCCGACGAATCGTAGTCGGTGAGCAGCACCACCGAACGGTTGAAGTAGGCATCGTTGAAAAACGGCACCGCCACCAGCATCACCCCGTCCTTCAACGGGATGCCCGTCGGCTTCACTTTCAGAAAATCCTGTTCAAAATCCATAGTGGGTTACAGCTGTTTGAAATACTCAATCGTTTTCATAAGCCCTTCCCGCAACGGAATGGTCGGCTCCCAATGCAGGATCTCTTTGGCTTGGTCAATCACGGGCTGGCGCTGCTGCGGGTCGTCGGCAGGGGCGGGGAGGAACACCAGCTTGGACTTTGAACCTGTAAGTTCTATCACTAATTCAGCTAACTGTTTGATGGTGAATTCTTTAGGATTACCAATATTGATGGGCCCAATCACCGAATCATCGGTGTTCATCATCCGGATCAGCCCGTCAATGAGGTCGTCGCAGTAGCAGAAGCTGCGGGTCTGGCTGCCGTCGCCGTAGAGGGTGATGTCCTCGCCACGCAGGGCCTGCATGATGAAGTTGGAAACGACTCTCCCGTCGTTGGGGTGCATCCGCGGCCCATAGGTGTTGAAAATCCGTACTACCTTGATTCTCACGTTGTTCTGACGATGATAGTCGAAAAAGAGCGTTTCAGCGCACCGCTTTCCTTCATCGTAACAGGAACGGACACCAATGGGGTTAACGTTGCCCCAGTACTCCTCCGGCTGCGGGTGGACGACGGGATCGCCATACACCTCGCTGGTCGAGGCCTGCAAGACTTTTGCGTGGATGCGCTTCGCCAATCCCAGCATATTGATGGAGCCCATCACCGAAGTTTTCACCGTCTTGATGGGGTTGTACTGGTAATGGATGGGGGAGGCGGGACAGGCCAGATTGTAGATTTCGTCCACCTCGATATAGAAGGGCGAAGTGATGTCGTGCCGGATGACCTCGAAGTAGGGATTATCCATCAAATGGACGATATTGCGCTTGTTTCCAGTGAAATAGTTATCAATACAGATAACTTCATTGCCTTCGTTCAGGAGACGTTCGCAAAGATGGGAGCCGAGGAATCCGGCCCCGCCGGTGACTAGTATCTTCTTCATTTTTCCGTTGTTTTTGTCGTTACTTTATGTGCCCGTATGAGGATGTGCTTTTTCCCGAAGGTGGTGGCGAAAAGGGTGATTTCCCCGCCCGCACCCAACTTGAGGCGTTTACGGAGCTCCGCCTCACCCATCGGGAAATTCCGCACGGTGATGTCCGCTTTGGCCACTCCTTGTAGCCCCACTTTCAGGTCGGCTTTGCCCATTCCGAAGGTGGCCTCCACTTCGAAGGTGCGGCCGAAGAAGTCGGGGACGAGGACGGACGTGGTGTACAGGTGGCTGTGCGGGTGCAGTTTTTCGAGGCCGCAGCGGGCGGCTTCGGCGTTCATCACCTCCGCCTTCATCAACGGGGCGGCGGGCTCGTACAGATACCGTCCTACCTCACGGGCGTAGCCGATACTGCGGTTACGGTCGTCGTATGGGAAGGTGGCTTTCCGTACCGTGCCGTCGCGGGCGATGTCGGCGCAAGTGACGGTAAGGCCGGCCTTTTCTCGGTTCGCCAACAGCAGCAGCTCCTTCACCTCGCCCGCGACGGCCACCACGTGGATTTCGGCAATGCCGTCCAACGCCTGCACGGCCGAGGTGATGTCGTACATCGGTGACAGCTTCACGAGGACGGTTTCGTAACGTGCCGTGAGCTGCGGCCACCAGCTGAGCAGGTCGGGGGTGCACTCCTCCAAAAGGAAGACGCGCCGGCCCGCCTCCCGTCGCGACGGGTCTAAGAACACGTAGTCTGCGTCGGGCAGGTTGCCGATACTCCCGTCGGGATTGAGCCGCGCCTCCACGTTGGGAATCCCCAGCGTCCCGAAGTTGTGACGGACCAGCTCCACAAGATTCGGCTGCATCTCCATGTAAACCACCTTCTGGAAACGGCGGGCGAAGAAGCTGCTGTCCACGCCCATCCCGCCGGTGGCGTCCACCAATGTGCCGCCCGCCACGAGGGAGGCCTTGTACGAAGCCGTCAGCTCCGAGGAGGCCTGCTCTACCGACAGCGGCGGCGGAAAAAGCAAATCGAAGTTGCCGTACCACGACGGCAGCTTCGATTTGGCTTTCTGACGTGACTGTATCTGCTGCAACAGCCACTTTTTGTCGGAATTGCCGTACCACCCGTCCTTGGCCGACAACGCATAGATGTCGTCGTTCAGATGCTGGCGGATGATGTCGGCCTCTTCCATGGTTATTCCTGATTGTCGGAACCCATCGCCTTGAACTTGTATTCCAGCTCTTTGACCTGTTCCTTCGCGGCTTCGATCTTCTTGGCGAACTCGGCCTTGAGGAGGTCGGCGTTCTTGGAATTCTCAAAGAAACCGAGGTTGTTCTCCCAGATGGCGATTTCGTCTTTCAGCTGGGCGATCTTGTTGGCGAGGAAACGGCGTTCCTTGTCGAGGATACGGTCGGAGCCGGGATCGCCGAGCACGCGGCTGGAGTTGCGGTTTCCGCTGTGGCGGACTTCAAAAGAGCTGACTTTCAGGTCGGCGAAACGTTTGTTGAGGGCTTCGCGGTACGCGGCATGGATACGGTCTTTCTCTTTTCTGGGAACATAGCCGATTTCCGTCCATTCGCGCTGGAAGGCGCTCAGTGCCTCCAGATTGGCGTTTTTGTCATCGCTAAATTCGTAATCTAGAATACGTTGGATGAGGTCCTCTTTCTTGCGGAGGTTCTCTGTCTCGTTCTCTTCCACATTGCCGAAATACTTGGCTTTGGCTTCGAAGAACTTGTCGCAGGCGGCGCGGAAACGTTTCCAAAGGGCTTCGGAATGTTTGCGCGAGGTGGTGCCGACCTTCTTCCACTCCTGTTGCAGGGCGATGATGGCATCGGTGGCGGCGCGCCAGTCGGTGCGTTCGGCAATGCCTTCGGCCTGGATGATGAGGTTCAGCTTCTGGTTGTAGTTGTTCTGCTGTTCCTCTTTCACTTTGGAGAAGAACTCCTTCTTCTTTTCAAAGAACTTGTCCAAGTTGCCTTTGAAGCGGGTCCAGATTTCCTCGTTCACTTTCGGCGGTGCGGCGCCGAGGGTCTTCCAAACTTTCAGCAATTCCGTAAGTTGGTCGCTGATCTTGTTGTAATCGTTGGCATTTTCGGCGGGCTGTGCCGTAAACTCCTCAGCCTTTTCGCACAGCACGAGCTTGGCGTTGTAGTTGTTCTGCTGTTCGGCGAAAAGCTCGTCGTAATGTTCGCGGCGGCGTTGGTTGATCTGGTCGGAAGCGGCTTTGAAACGTTCCCAAAGTTCCTCCTTCTTGTCGTCCGGAACGGGTCCGATTTCCTTCCACTGGTCGTGGAGGTCCTGAAGGGCGGAGAAAGCCTGGTTGATGGATTCCATCAGCATCAGAGCTTCGGCCTGTTCGCACAATTTTATCTTTTGCTCAAGGTTCTTCTTGAGATCCAAATATTTGAGTTCCTTGTTAATACGGAGAATATCGAAGAATTTCTCCACAAAGAAATGATAGTTCTGCCAGAGGTTGTTAGACTCGTTCTGCGGCACGGGACCGACGGATTTCCACTTTTCCTGAAGGTCTTTGAACTTGTCGTTCAGCACCTTGAGGTTGGTCTCGTTTTCCACGAGCACGCGCAGTTCTTCAATGATGCCGCGTTTGGTCTCCAGGTTCTGCTGTTTTTCCTTTTCAAGATTCTCCAAGAATTTCTCCTTGTTGTCCTTGAAAGTGTGCAGGGCCTCATTGAATTTCAGCTCGATGTCGGTGACTTCGGGTTTGAAATCCTCTTCCTTGTTGTTTTCGTCAGCGAGGAAGGCCTCTTTCTGGGCCTGACGGTTTTCTTTGAGGATAGCCAAGATGTTGGCTTTCAGCACGCCCACGCGGGTTTTGATTTTGTTGTAGTCGGGTTCGGTGACCACGCGGCTGATTTCCTCAACGGCCTTGTCCAACGGAAGGTCTTTGTACTCTGCCTCGATCTGTTCGAGGGTTTCCACCGGTTCTTCCGGAGCGGGCTCGGCCTCCACGGGTTCTGTAGCGGCCTCGTTGCTTTCGATTTCGCTCATCATTTCGGCGGCGGTTTCGGCAGCTGGTTCTGCAGTGGGTTCCTCCGTAGCGGGGGCTTCAACGGCTTGCTGCGGTTCCTCGGCGGCTACAGGTTCTTCCGCAACTTGCGGCTGCGGCTCTTCAGCAGGGGCGGGTTCGGCGACCGGTTCCGTAGCTTCCGGGGCGGGCTCCATAGCGGGAGCGGCGGGTTCTTCAGAGGCGGTTTCTTCTACGGCCTGCGGCTGTGCCTCTTCTTCGGCGGCAGGTTCGGCGGGAGTCTGCGGAATTTCTTCCGTTACAGTTTCCTGTGTTACTTCGGATGCACAGGGAGTCGCATCAAGATTCTGATTTTCATCATTTTCCGTGCGGAGAAGGTCTTTTTCTTCCATAAAATAAAAAGAATTTTAAATGAATAAATAGGTTGTTTGATTAGGTATTACTTTTCTTCGTTTTCTTTTTTGTCGTACTGGTAAATCTCGCGGCAGATGGCGTCGTACTTTTTGTAAAGCACGCGGCGACGGAGCTTTAACGTTTGTGATAGCTCACCGGTCTGGGTGGTCCATGCATCGGCCACAAGACGGAACTGCCGTATCTGCTCGTGTTCGGGGAGCGTTTCGTTCAGATGGGAAACTTCCCGCTGGATGCGTTTGATAACGCCTTTGTTATGAACAAGTTCCTCATTGTCAATATAGTGAACTTTGTGCTTGGCGCACCAGAAGTGCAGCGTGTCGAAGTCGGGGACGATGAGGGCTGCCGCAATCTTCTCATTTTCGCCGATCACCATCGCCTGCTCGATGAAGGAGGACTCCTTCAGTTTGTTCTCCAGCACCTGCGGCGCGATATACTTTCCTGTGGAGAGTTTGAAAATCTCCTTTTTGCGGTCGGTGATTTTCAGGTAGCCGTCCACCAGCATCCCGATGTCGCCGGTATGGAACCAACCTTCCTCGTCCACCACTGCCTTAGTGGCGGCATCGTCCTTGTAGTAGCCCACCATTAGGCAGTCGCCCTTGGTGAGGATTTCGCCGTCGTCGGCCAGCTTGAACTCGATACAGGGCAGGATGGGGCCAACGGTGCCAGGGTGCAGCTCCCGTTTGCGCGGGTTGTTCACAGAAATCACGGGAGATGTTTCCGTAAGTCCGTATCCCTCATATATTTGCAGCTTTGCAGCGGTAAAGGTGCGGATGATTTTCTCTTGGATGGAGCTGCCGCCCGAAACGATAATCATCGGCATACCGCCGAGGTTTTCGCGCCATTTGGAATAGACCAATTTGTCGGCAAGGTCGTATTTTTTCTTGTAGAACCAGCCTTGATTCTCATTATCATACACTTGTGCAATACGGAACGCCCACTTGTAGATGCTTTTCTTGATACCTTTGAGGTCTTTGCCGGCGGCTTGCAACTTGTTGAACATCGTCTCCAACACGCGGGGCACGGCGCAGAAACCGGTGGAGTGGATGTCCTTTAAATCCTTAGCGATGGAGGCCAGGCTGGTGGCGTAGTAGATACTGGAACCCAGAATCTGGTACATATAGTTGCACACGCGCTCATAGACGTGGCTGAGGGGCAAGAAGCTGAGGATGACATCCTTGGAGGTGTGGGTGTGGAGGGAAGCCACCATAGCGGCGTTGATGACCATGCTCTTGTGGCGGAGCAGCACGCCCTTCGGGTTTCCAGTGGTGCCAGAGGTATAGATAAGGGTTGAAATATCCTCAGGTGACGTTTCGTCCTTGATTTTCTGGATGGTGGGAGCCCATTTTTCGTAGTTGGCACGTCCTATTTCGAGAAATTCGGCGAAGGGACGGTGACCCTCAATGGGGTCGATGGTGAAAATCTGCGGGTTCATCACCAGCTCAGGGATGGCGGGTTCCACGCGGCGGTAGATTTGTTCCACCCCGATGAAGATGAATTTGGCGTCGGAGTGGTTCAGGATGTACTTGTATTCGGTGGGGCTTAGGGTGGGATAGACGGGCACATGCACGCAGCCGGCCATCGTAATGCCCATATCGAGGAAGTTCCAGGCAGGGCGATTCTGCATGATGGTGGCCACCTTGTCACCTTTCTGCACGCCCAATTCAAGGAGGGCGGCGGCGATGGCGTTGGCGTGTTCGCAATATTCGCTAACGGTGTATTCCCGCCATTTTCCAGTGGCATCGCGACGGGCTAAAACCACCTTGTTTCCATAGTTTTCTTTGAGATTGTCAAGAATGTCAAAATTACGCAGTAGCTTCATTTGCGTCTTTTTTTTGGGGTGGCAAAGATACAACAAAGTTCGTCAAGTTCGGCAGGTTTATAAAGTTTGTCAAGTTTATAACACGATAAACTTGACAATGATTATCGCATCCTCCTCCCCCCATCAATAGTCAATCTTGTAGGTGCAGTGCTTCCACCGCTGGAGGACTCCCACGGCCTCATTCCGCATCTTCTGGTAGGCGGAAACCCTTCTTTCCGACCAGTTGAGGTCTAATTCATTATAAATGAAGGAGTCGTCGAAGCCGGCAGCGGAAGCGTCCGAGCGGTCGGCGGCAAAATAGACGGTTTCGAGGTGGGCCCAGTAGATGGCGCCGAGGCACATCGGACAGGGTTCGCAGCTGGTATAGATGTCGCAACCGTCAAGTTGGAACGTGCGGAGGTTGCGGCAGGCCTCGCGGATGGCCGTCACCTCGGCGTGGGCGGTGCAGTCGTTGTCAAGCGTAACACGGTTGCTGCCGCGGCCTATCACCTCCCCGTCCTTCACCACCACCGCGCCGAACGGCCCGCCCGTTCCCGTAGCCAAGCACTTCTTCGACAGCTCGATGGCTTCCTGCATGAACTTTTCTTCGTACATAGTTTTACTATAGTAATGCGATTATTTGTATCTATTATTTGAAAATCAAAAAGTTGCCCAAATGCCACTTCTGCAACCGATAGCACAGGGAGGTGAAAATCACCCCTAAGCCGTATTGGGTGCTGCGGCGGAAGTTGATGGAAGAGGCCTCTGGAAAATACTTTGTGGGGCAGGTGATTTCGGCCACCTCAAAGCCGGCATAGAAAATCTGCGCCAGCATTTGGTTGTCGAAAACAAAGTCATCCGAATTGGCGTGATAGTTGATTATCTCCAAAACCTCCCGAGAAAAGGCTCGATACCCCGTATGGTACTCTGCCAATTTTTGGTTCATTACCCAATTTTGGAAAGCAGTCAAACATCTGTTAAAGAAGTATTTGTATTTTGGCATTCCCCCTTTTAATGCGCCTTTTCCGAGGATTCGGGAGCCAAGTACCACGGGATAAACGCCGTTGGCAATCAGGTAGCACATGGATTCAATGAGGCGTGGGTCGTACTGGTAGTCGGGGTGCAGCATCACCACAATGTCGGCACCCAACGACAGCGCTTTGTCGTAGCAACTTTTCTGGTTTCCGCCATAACCGCGGTTCCGTTCGTGCTGGATAATATGCTGTATGCCAAGATTTTTCGCCACTTCTATTGTAGCATCGGGGGAGTAGTCATCCACCAAGACCACCTCATCCACAATGTCGAAAGGAATCTCTTGGTAGGTTGCCTCCAGCGTTTCCGCCGCCTTGTAGGCGGGCAAAACCACACAGATTTTCTTTCCTTTCAACATAACTTCTTGATTTATCTTACATTAAAAAGAATATTATTCTCTTTCCGGTAGCAGTCGGGGCGGTATTGCACGTGACCGTTTTCGCCCAAGAAACAGGTGTAATATTCGATGTAAACGGGCATTTTTTGCTTTAAGGCCAGCGTGGTCGGACGCAGCGGACGGTAGAAAACGGTGTCTTCGGGCTTCAACTTGCTGAAATATTCCTCCTCCTTTTCTTGCATCTTTTCGAGGTATTCTTCTCCTTCCTCCGTGGTGGGCTCGAAGCCGAGTGTGATCATCACCTGCTCAAGGCGCGTGGTGTCGTACCCGTTGATGGTAAGTAGTTGTGTAGCAAGTTCTATCGGTTTTTCTACACGTACGCAACCGTGACTTAATGTACGTACCCGCCGCTTGAAGGCGCTTTTGTTGTTCGTGTCGTGCAGATAGACCGACTCGGTGTTCGGGAAATTGAACTTCACAAGGCCAAGTGCATTGAAACTTCCCGATTCCTGAAACACCTGATAGGGGATATTGTTCCGACGAACCTTCTTCCAATTAATGCTTTCGGGTGCCACCTCCTTCTTCGTCCGCAAGTCAATGATGTGCAGTTTTTCCTTCTTTACGATGGCTGTGTTGCTCTTTACGAACTTGTAGTAGTATTCGTCTTTGACGATGCCGGCGGGAATGCTCCATATCGGGTTGAGGACGATATAGTTGATCTCACTGCGCAGCATCGGCGACTCGGTCTTCTGGCTCTGCAGCACGCCCCGTACCCTCGTCGTGTCCTTCGGCGGCAGCGACTTCCCGCAGCAGACGCGCATCCGCACGATGGAGTCACCGTGGTGAACCTGCAAGGTGAAGTCCGCTGTATTGACGGCAATGAAGGATTCTCCTTTGTTCTGCGTGGCCCGCCAGCGGTACCGTTCGAGGTTCGCCGACAACTTATTGATATAGTAGCTTGGTTGCCGGTTCAGCTCCTTGATGGTCTCCTCGTCCAGATGCTTGCTGCGGGGAATGGCGTGGTTCTCACGGAACAGGTTGATCGCCGGCATCAGTTCCTTCCCCAGCGTGTCGGAAGCGACGTAGCTTTCCGGAAGTTCGCCTGTCATCCGCAGGCGCTCACCGATAAGATGGACGTTGCGCGCCACCCGCCCCGAGTCAGCTTCAATGACGGGGATGGTCGGGAAAACGGTGTCCTTCAATGCCAGATATTTGCAGAGTTCCCGCTGCAACGCCACATAGTCGGAATCGCAAGGTATTAATTCTCTGAGAAATGCGTTGGCATCACCGCAGGATTCAAGTGCTTTTATGGCAAAATCGTCAGGGATGGAATCGGGTTTGAAGAGCCACTTGCCTCCGTTGACCACCACGGGGTCGGTGGCACCGAAGGCCATTGATTTGGCGTAGGTCAGATACGAGTGGGTGAGCAGCAGTTCCAACCGACTTAGGGAGTCGTAGAGTGCCTCTGCGCCTTTAATCTCCAACGATTTGATATTCTGTATTTTGTCTGAAAGAATCTCGTAAGAGAAGAAAGAGGGTTGGATGCCCTGTTCAGCCGATTTGGAAAAGATGTCCATCACGGAGTCTATCAGCCCTTCCTGCCAGCCATTGGCCGTCCAAATAGGCGTTTTTGATTCTTTATAAAACTGTGAAACAGCATTATAGAAAATCACGTCGCTGCTGTTCAACGCCGTGATTTTGTCCTGTAGGTAGTTGTAATAATCTTTTTGGTCGAAATCCTTGTAGGAGGCGAACCAATGAGGCGGTTTTTCGAAGTTGCGTGCCTTATTTTTTCCGCAACTGACAAAGATGGAGCAGCCGAAAATAAGGATGATTGCAAACCATAATTTCCTCATTGGCAATATTTTGAATTTATCGGACGCAGGCTTTGCATCCCTACTTTATAAACCTTCCTACTTTATGAACCTGCAACTACTTATGATTTTCGTAGAAACATTTGGCGCGTTCCTCAAGGGCGGGGAACTGGTTGCGGTTGACGAGGGAGACGCAGGCGCGGAGACCCTCGGTGCGGGTGCTGTTGCAGGAAGCCAACGAAATAGCGCTGATACCGTAGTTCAACAGTTCATGCAGGAGCTGTTCGCCGCTGAGTCCGGGGTAGGAGAGGGTGAAGTAGAAACCGTCGGCAAGTTCTTCTGCACCGTCGTGGTCATAGACGATCTTGAATCCATTGTCGGTGAAGATTTTCTTCATGATATGGGCCTTTTCGGCATACTCGCGCACGTCGTCCAAGTAGTTGTAAGTGCCATCGTTGCAAGCTTTGAAGATGGCGGCGAGGGCGAATTGTGCCGAGTGGGACGTTCCGGAGCTGACGGCATAGACGGCGCCGTTGATCATCGCGCGGCGCAGGCACGGATTGCCGAAGTAAGGGATGAGGTCCGGAAACTCGCGGGCACCGAACTTGTCGGAGATGGCCAGCACGGCAATACGCTCACCGGCGTAGCTGAACGCCTTGGAGCCGGAAATCATCAATGCGTAATTGTCGGTGTATTTACCTACCGTGGGCTGGAATGGCGGCACGCCGGGTTTGGAGATGTCGCGACGGAAGTCCATGCCGAAGTAGGCGAGGTCTTCAATCACGCAAACGTCGTATTTTGTGGCCAGTTCGCCAATGGTGCGCAGCTCCTCGTCGGTGAAGCAAATCCATGACGGGTTGTTCGGGTTCGAATAAATGATGGAGTGAATGTTGCCCTTAGAGAGGTAGCTCTCGAGTTTGGCACGCAGTTTGTCACCGCGGAAATCGTAAACGTCGAAGGTTTCGTACTTGAGTCCGAGGATTTTATGCTGGTTTTTCTGGACGGGGAAGCCCGGATCGATGAAGAGGGTGGTGTCCTTCTGTTTCTCGCGGCGGGCGAGGGTCATGAAGCTGATCAAGCCGGCCATCATGGAACCGACGGTCGGGAAGCAGGACTCGGGCGAGATGTCGAGGTCAATGAAATTCTTGATGAAGCGGGAGGACTCCTTTTTCAGTTCCGGAGTGCCGTCGAGGTCGGGATAGATGGTGGCGATGCCGTCCTGAAGGGCTTTGATTTGCGCTTCCACGCCCACTTTGCAGGCGGGAATGCCGGGGATGCCCATCTCCATACGGACGAACTTGATGCCCGATGCGTTTTCGATGTCGTTGATGAGTCTCTTGATTTCTCTGATGGAGGCCTTGCCTACCTCCTTGATGCCGTTGTCGGCTAAAACTTTGTTGACAAGTTCCGGATCAATGGGAGTCTTTTTCACAATATATGGTTTTTAGTTATTATAATTCGTTGAAAATGTAAATGTTGCGATTTGCGCCAAACGGGGACAAAGGTAGTGTTTTTTTCGATATGTTACATCTCACTCATTGCAGCGACGGCCACACAGCCGTACAAAGCGGCGGTTTCCGTTCTTAAACGGCGTTTTCCCAATTTTATTTCCTTGAAATTTAAAGATTTGCAAACGGAAATTTCCTTCTCGCTGAAGTCACCCTCCGGACCGATCAGCAGGAGGATTTCGCCCTCGCGGACGGGCTCGTTGACAAATTGCGCCGTGTTTTCGTCATCGCACCACGCAATATATTTTGTGGCGGGACTATCTTTTTGTTTTTCAATAAATTCTGGAAAAGAAAGCAGTTCCATTTCGGGGATGAGGGTGGTTTGCGACTGTTTGAGGGCGGCGACGGCGATGCGGTGCAGCCGTTCCATGTCAATTTTGGGGCGTTCGGAATGTTCGCAGATGATGAAGGAGATGCGCTCAATGCCGATTTCCACCGACTTCTCGACGAACCATTCGATGCGGTCGCTGTTTTTGGTCGGGGCGACGGCGATGTGCAGTTTCAGCCGGCGCGGTTCCGTCTCCTTTACCTCCAAGATATTCACCAGACAGTCGGACGGCGACGCAATGGCGATTTCCCCTTTTGCCATCCTACCCGTGCCGTCGGTGATTTCCACGATGTCGCCCTCGCGGTGGCGCAGGGCTTTCACGCAATGGCGCGACTCCTCCGCGCTGAGTTTGATGACGGAATCGGAAAGGTCGGGATGATAGAAGACAACCATAGTGATGGAATTTGAAAATGCGATTGGGCGGCAAAGGTAGTAAAAACTTTCGAGATGCGATGAATCGCGTCTCCACAGATACAATTTTGTAAAAATTTACGCTATTTAAAAAAAATGCATATTTTTGCGAAAATTTTATACAGAATATGGAAATCGCCAGAGACTTTTATTTGGAACGACTTAAACACAAGCAGCACAATGGTTTGGTGAAAATTGTGACGGGGGTGCGGCGATGCGGTAAAACGTATCTTCTCTTTAATATATTCCGAAAAAGTCTTATGGACTCAGGTGTTAACGAGAAGAATATTATCGCATTGCGTTTGGATGACATCGCGAATGTTGAATTTCGCAATCCGCTGGCACTATACCAGTATATCAAATCACAAATTGTTGATGGCGAGCAATACTATGTTTTGCTTGATGAAATTCAGTTGGTTTCTGGCTTCGAGGATGTCTTGAACGGCCTGCTTCATCTTGGCAATGTGGATGTTTACGTTACGGGCAGTAATTCACGTTTTCTGTCGTCGGATATCATTACCGAATTCAGGGGACGGGGTGATGAAATCCGGCTTTACCCCCTTTCATTCGCTGAGTTCTCTTCGGTGTATAAGGGAACTCTGGATGAGGCTTGGAACGAGTATCGGATATATGGCGGTATGCCCATGCTGGTAAATATTGCTGACAGGGAGGAGAAGAAAACTTATTTGGAAAACCTTTTCAGCCAGGTGTATATGTCCGACATCATCAACCGATACAACTTAAGGGGCAATATGGAAATTGGGGAACTGACAGAGGTGGTGGCATCCACAGTGGGTTCTCTCACCAATCCGTTGCGCATAGCCAACGCTTTCAACAGCATGAAGCAGAGAAAGGTGACGAATCCTAATACCATCGGCGCTTACTTGCAATATATGGAAGAGGCGTTTCTCATCCGCAAGGCGATGCGTTATGACATTAGGGGCAAGCAGTACATCAACACGCCGTACAAGTACTATTTCACCGATATTGGGTTGCGTAATGCACGATTGAACTTTCGCCAGCTGGAGTCGGGGCACTTGATGGAAAATATCATCTATAACGAGCTCTGCCGTAGGGGATTGTCGGTGGATGTCGGCGATGTGGAGGTTGTTGTGAAAAATGAGAATGGCGATTGTGTGCGGAAGCACCTTGAGGTGGATTTTGTGGTGAACCAGGGGAACCGCAGATATTACATCCAGTCGGCGGCGGTGCTGGACACCCGCGAAAAGATGGCGCAGGAGACCGCTTCGCTCAAGCACATCAGCGATTCTTTCAAGAAAATCATCATACAGCAGGACAACACCGAACCGTGGTACAACGAGGACGGCATCCTTGTGCTATCGTTGATGGATTTTCTGCTGAAGCCGGATGCACTGAATATGTAAATCGCCGATCTGACGGCAGGCAGACACCCAATAGAATATTTGCTATTGACCGCGAATTACGCGAATGCACGCGAATTTTTCCTTGTAGTTCGCTGCGTCCCGCAGCGAAAAAGGCGAAGGAATGGTGACGGCACCGTGGCGTGCCTGTAGAGACGCGATTCATCGCGTCTCCAGGAACCGGCATTATGTAACCGCCTGTAGAGACGTTTCATGAAACGTCTCTACAAATCGGACATCACACCCCTGCCCAGAAAAACGTAGAGACGGGGCGCGCCCCGTCTCTACATCCGACCACGTCTAACACCATCCCCTCACACAAAAAAAGGGCCGCCACGGTGGGACGGACGTGGGGAAATTTTCCCGATGAAAAATTTCACATATATGTTAAATATAAAGATAAAATGTTGTATTTTTGCAGCGGTTTCAAACGAAAGGCATGTTGGATTCTCCCATTTTACAGGAAGCACACGATTCCATCACGCCTCAGGAGCGTGCCGCTTTTGAGTTGAATTACGGCATTTCAGAAAGGATATACCAAATCCTGCAGGAAAAGGGTATGTCCAAACGGGATTTGGCAAAACTGACGGGCAAAAAAGAATCGGAAGTGTCGCGATGGTTTTCGTTTGGACACAATTTCACATGCAAGACCATTGCGATGATTCAGGTGTCTTTGGGCGAACCCATTATTGAGATTGCCGTGGTATCAACAAAATCAGGAACTCCGAAAGAATGATTCCGGAGTTCGTTGCGTCCCGCAGCGAAAATGGCGTGCCCGTAGAGACGCGATTCATCGCGTCTCCAGGAACCGGCATTATGTAACCGCCTGTAGAGACGTTTCATGAAACGTCTCTACAACCGAACGTTACGAACCATCCCCGGCAAACCGTAGAGACGGGGCGCGCCCCGTCTCTACATCCGACCACGTCTAACCACCATCCCCCCAGACAACAAAAACAGGGCCGCCACGTTGGGACGGCCCTTAGAGGATATGGATATTTACGGCAAAACAATTATCGGGTGACAGCCCCCGCCAGCAGCGGAATGCAGACGGCAATTGCAAAAACGAGAATGTCAAAGGCGAAACGGAAAAGAACAAATGTCTTTCGCATAAGGTAGGATAACATGCCTTTTTCGTGCCCTGGAAGAGATTCCCGAGGAGTAGCGTGACTAATCAACCCAATCAATCCGCGTTAGCAACGGGAGAATCGTGGATTGAATCTCTTTGCTGGAATCGCGGCAGACTACCCCGACAAAGAAATTGTCCGCGCGATGTCCCTGAATGTCGTGTGCTTCAATGATGGATTTCAAGGCATTGATAGCCCGTGGATCTGCCTCTTCTATATAGAAAACCACTAAGAACTTTTTATCTGGGTGCTCGAAAATAGGATCCGCCCAAGGAACATGATAGTTGAAGCAGGGTATTCCTGATACATTTCCAATTACGGGAGTGCCTCGCAAATCAGGATTGATACTATGTAATTGTACAGTGATCACTTGGTATCCCATAGACTCGGCCAAAGCCTTGAGTTCATCCTTAGGATCTCCCATTATCAGGAAGTTATCACAGGTATCTAAACATAATTCTAAGTACCGGAATTTTTTGTTCGATTTTTCTAAGTTCTTTTTTGAAAAGAGTGCCATAACAAATTTATTGAGGCCTTCTGTGCTACTAATTATTTGCTATACTTTCAGTCTCTTGCGAAGGCCATTAAACAAACGGCTGAAAATATGACAAGGGAACTCTTTGTGTTCACTTCTTCGATTGAGATAATAATTCAGCTAAAATCATTTCATCATTTCTTTTAGTCGTTTAAGATTATCGATCCATTCTTGAGGAACCATCTGGTTGTCTTCGATATTCAAGGGGTATGCAATGTCTTTCTGACATAATTCTGCCGCCTCCACCTCCTTATGACATGACGTATAATCCCATTCCCAATAGCAGGTATCTATGCAACTATCGACAATCTCGGAATCACAACACGCGCTTGATCCCTGCGCAAGTATAGCACGCAGTGTTCTGCGAAAAGTAGAGTTTGAAAATGGTCCTTTAACATGATCTTGTATGCGTTGGTTAAGATTTCCACTTTCCCCAAAATACAAAGCATAATATTTCTTATTCCCAATTTTTCGTTCTAGCAAATTAAGCTGACTTGCAATTGCCTTACCTCCAATTAATCCCAGAATTCTATCCTTTTCCTTTTTGGGGAACCACCACCGATATACGCCAGGACTTGAATCCACAAGTACAAAAGGTCTTGAATTCATTAATTGCCTCAAATGGGTTACAGAAATAATGTTATGCATTTTAAAAGGATGTGTAGTGCCTAAAATCTGACTGCACAGATTTGTTGTTTTCTTTGCCATAATTCTTTTTATTTCAATGTGTTTTAACTAATGTTTTACTTGCCTTTATTTCTGTTTGATTATAGGTTGAGGGGAACAACAGCATTTCCCAAAGTGTGCGCTCAGTAGCTGATCTATTCATACTATCAAAAAACTACTGCTAACTATTCCATTAGTGGCGTTGTGAATAATAATATTGTTGTGTTTTTACACTTTCGCCACGAAGATATAGTATCCTGGCGTACTGCTGTCACCTTCTTTTATAGCGATTTTAGGAATTTTAGAAACTCGGATGCGGATTCTGCGAATATTGGGTTGGCAATTTTTATTCCATGGAAACAATACAAAGGCAACAATTCCTTTATATCTGTGTGTACACAGCTTATTTATGTCATCTAAAATTGCACTCACATTGTTGCTAAACCGCTTTCTCCCAGGGACACAATTGTTATAGGCACAATCGGTATCCGAAGTCTTCAGTTCAATGTAATAATCATTTGAAAATATGTCTGCGTGTGATAATTTATTATGGGAATAGCTGGGTTCCAATATGGTATCGCTAAATTTTCCATAAAGTTTGGCGGCTAATTCAATTTTCAACCACCCTTCAAACTTCGCTCTCTGTTGAAACGGAACCATAAGTTGAGTACTGTTATTCTTCAAAATTTCATTAATGAAATCAAAAATAATTTTTTCCATAATCTTTTTTATTGGTTAATAAATAGTGTACTGTATTATAATTTTGATTGCTTCTAATCCTTTACACAACGTACAGAGTAACCAAAGCAAGGCAAATTGTGATTGCAAATTAAAGTGGCATTGGAGTGGTCCAACAGTCGATACAACACATCATTTCTGGTATTTTCCGTACTACTCCATAAATATGCGTGCGATGTGTGTGAACTATATACCGCACTTGTACCGTGAAAAAAACCTGCTGGCATTGCCCCAAAGCCAGTGGCATTATTTGCACTCTGGTTTTGGCTAATACTACATTCTCCATAGTTCGTGGTAGTATACCAATTGGAATTGTAAGACAGTGCTTTACCGATATTGGTATTGTCGTTACCGCAAATGTATTGGCTTTGGCTACTCACATAGTCAGCAAGTTGTGTCCACTCAGCATCACTCGGTACGTGCCACCCGTCAGGGCAGATGCCCTGCACCTCACTCGGGTTATTACTGCTTGAACTCGCGTTTCTCATTACGGCCGACCAGTTATAGAGCAATCCATAAGTTGATTTGTTTCCTGAGTTGTTGTTTGGATAGTACCAATATGGTATACTAAAGGATGCAGTCGTATTGCCATTAGTTATAGATGTTCCATCAGCATATTTTGTCGTTTTCAGATTTTCTCTCATCCAGCATTGTGAACCGATTTGAACAGTATTGTATGTGTTACCGTCAATATCGGTAAGAGTGGCTACACTGGGACAGGATTGACCATCATTTGAGTTGTACTGAGTTAGAGCAACTTCCTCTCCGTATCCAGTACCTTCCCTGTTGGTCGCGTATGCACGCACATAATAAGTAGTATAGGATGACAATCCATTAATATTGCTGGTGAAACTGCCCGCACCATTTCCATCGTTAGTGTGACTGTCGGCAATTGTTGGATTGTGCGAAGTACTCCAACATACTCCACGAGCAGTAACACTGGCGCTTCCTTCCGAAGTCACCTCTCCACCGCATACAGCTGTATTGGAGGTGATGTCACTCACAGAAGCGGTGCGGACCGTTGGCAGATTGTCCCGCAAACACCTTACGGATATGGCAAATCGACTATCCCTGCTTACGTGGGTTACACTTGTTTGAGAATAAACCCAATGGGGAGCTATAAATAATGCTATCTGCGAATTGTTAGTTGTAGTATAAGTAGATGTCCAAAAATTTGCAGCGCCGAAGAAATCTGTAAATCCGACAGAACTGGAATTACTCATAATTCCTGCTGGCACTGCGCTGAAACCAGAAGAGTTGTGTTCACTGGTGGTATTTCCCGGTACATTAGCATTGCCCGATGCAGTCCAGCCGCAATTTAAAGAGAGTTTGACGGCTATTTCACCTCTAGCAACACCGATAAGGTCAGCATCACTTTGACTCATTCCAACAGCCATCTCCATTTGTTTCCATTCCTCATTGCTCGGGATGTGCCAACCATCGGGACAAATACCTTGAACACCACTTGGAATAAGAGTGGAGGATTGTGCATCGCGCATTATCGCTTTGCCGTTGTACAGTAATCCATAGATAGCCTTTTTGTTCGAAGAGCCGTTAGGGTAGTACCAGGATGCTGTTGTGGTTGATGGTTGAGCATTAGACGAAAGATTACTTCCGTCAGCATACCTTGTGGTGCGCAGGTTCTCTCTCATCCAGCATTGGGTGCCTATTAAGACTGTAGCATAAACATTTCCGTCAATATCAGTCAATGACGGAGGACAATCAGAAGTGGTTATACTTTGTTGTTGTCCGTATGTTGTTCCATTTTCATTTGTGGCGTATGCTCTCACGTAGTATGTGGTACTGGGAACAATGTTTCCAAAATGTGATATATAATCTCCTAAACCACTTCCATCTGTTGTGCGATTATCATCTATCGTCGGATTCTCGTGCGTGCTCCAACAAACTCCTTTCTCGAGAATGGTTGAAGAACCAGAAGAAATCACATTGCCACCACTGCTCAAACCGTTGTCATAATACGAAACAGCGGCTGTATTAATAATAATTGAATCATTTGCTTGTTCCAATTCCTCAATCCTATCCAATAATGCTTGAATATCACTGGGATTCAAATTGTAGTTGCTCAAAGAATCCCGTGTCAAGTACCCAGCATCATTGTTGAAGGTGGAAACCTCTGTGGGAATGGTCGGGATGTCAGGTCTATCTGTCAAATCATTGTAACTGCCACTGAATCCCGCAGGCAGTTTGGCGAAACTGCCGCCTGTGAGATATATGGTGTCATTGCTGATACTCAACACCTGCTGTTCCGTGTATTCGGTGAGGTAGTGGGCATCGTTCGTGAAAGCGGACACGTTGGTAGGAATAGCCGGAACATCTGCACTGGTAATGTAGTTGGCATCATTGGTGAAGGCTGAAACATTCGTCGGTACGGTCGGGATGGTGGGTTTGTTCATAATCTGCGCGGCACCGCTTGTTGCGTTCCAGTCGGCATTCACCTGTGCGGGAACCTGCGCCAGCGTAATGTAGTTTGCATCATTCGTGAAAGAGGACACGTTGGTAGGAATGGCAGGAACATCGGCACTGGTAATGTAGTTGGCATCATTGGTAAAAGCGGACACATTGGTCGGTACCGTGGGAATCGTCGGTTTGTCGGTCAGGTCGTTGTAACTGCCGCTGAACAGGTCAGGTTTGTTGGACAGACTGTTATAGTTGCCGTCGAAACCAGCAGGCAGCACGGCATAACCTCCATTGCTCAAATAGATAGTGTCGTTGCTAATGCTCAACACCTGGTAAGCAGGAATATCCTCGGAGGTAATGTAGTTGGCGTC
Source organism: uncultured Bacteroidales bacterium (assembly GCA_947169105.1). Taxonomy (GTDB): domain Bacteria; phylum Bacteroidota; class Bacteroidia; order Bacteroidales; family WCHB1-69; genus UBA1756. Next base: position 84,183 of record CAMVOL010000002.1, read on the forward strand.
GTTTGCAAAGGCAGACACGTTAGTGGGGATTGCGGGAACATCGGCCGCTGTGATGTAGTTGGCATCATTTTCAAAAGCAGAGACATTTGCGGGGACAGTAGGAATTGTCGGTTTGTCGGTCAAGTCGTTGTAACTGCCGCTGAAAAGTTCGGGAAGGTTCGTCAAACTGTTGTAGTTGCCGTCGAAACCAGCGGGCAGTTTTACGAAGCTGCCGCCCGTAAGGAACAAGGTGTCGTTGCTGATGGTCAAAACCTGTTGTTCCGTGAAGGAGGTAAGGTAGCCTGCATCATTCGTAAAAGCGGACACATTGGCAGGAATAGCCGGAACATCCGCTGAGGTAATGTAGTTTGCATCATTTTCAAATGCGGAGACGTTGGTCGGGATTGCAGGCACATCCGCTGCGGTAATGTAGTTCGCATCGTTATTGAAAGCAGATACATTGGTCGGGATATTGGCTGCTTCTTGAACGGTAGCCGTCGTGAGGTAGCCGGCATCGTTTACAAAAGCACTCACATTCGTCGGTACAGTCGGGATGGCGGGGATGGAATCCATTGTAATGTAACCGGCATCGTTGTTGAAAGCAGAAACATTGGTGGGAATATCGTCCTCAGTAACATAGTTGTTGGTAACTAAATCATTTTGCGTGATATAGTTCTCGGTGGTTAATGTGCTTTGGGTTACATAGCCGGCATCGTTCACGAAAGCGGAAACGTTTGTTGGTACAGTCGGAATCTCCGGAATAGAATCCATTGTAATGTAGCCAGCGTCATTGGTGAACGCACTCACGTTGGTGGGAATGTCGGCCTCAGTTACATAGTTATTGGTAATTAAGTCGTTCTGGGTGATGTAGTTTTCGGTAGTCAATGTGCTTTGGGTTACATAGCCAGCATCGTTCACGAAAGCGGAAACGTTGGTCGGCACAGTCGGAATATCTGGAATGGAGTCCATTGTGATATATCCAGCATCATTATTGAAAGCACTTACATTTTCAGGGATTTGCGGAATATCCGGCGTGTTGGTGAGATCATTGTAATTGCCGCTGAAACTGTTGGCTGCACTGCCTGCATACAGTGCATACGGTACGCTCAACAACTGTTGTACATTTTCCAAAACATAGTAAGTTCCACCCGTTGGGTCGATTTCAGTCTTGAGGAAGAACGGACCGTTTGCCCAGTCGATGGATGCAAAGTCGCCGTTTACCACTGTGCCACCGCCAATCTCCAGCGTCATCAATCCGTTGACATTGGTGACAGCAGTGTGTGTTTCTTGATAAACCATCGTGCCATTCGCACCTCCTTGCAAGATGGAGATTCGCACGCCAACAGTCCCGCGAACGAGCGTGTTGCTCTCGTTGCGAACCACCGCCTGATAGGTGAATCTTTGCGGGGCTTGGGCAAACATTGTCAGTCCTATAAGAACCAGAACAAAAAAGGATAAAAGTTTTCTCATTGTATTTTGATTTATTGAATTTTAGAATTATTTCTACTACCCCGGCCTTCGGCCACCCCTTCTACATAGAAGGGGAATTTTCATCGTGCCATCTTTACCACTTTGAAGGATTTCAGTATCTGCGTGCCATTCAGCACGTTCACAAAGTAAGTCCCTGTGGCAAGGTCAGACATAGGAATTTCGGTTTTATTCCCTTCTATCTTCTTTGAATACAGATATTTTCCATTCGTGTCAAACACTTTCACTTCGCCTTCAAATTCCTCATTACTAATTGCTAATTGCAAATTGGAGGTCGTCGGGTTCGGATAGACCATCGCGTTCAGCGTGATGCTGGGGTAGTTGTCAATCCCAATGGTTTGGATTTCGTAGGGTTGCTGCACACCTTCGGATATGCTGGTGCTGCCTTCGCCATACGACTGCATGGCGATTTGTCCGATGGTGTATGTCACCGTTCCTCCATTGCCCGTGGCAGTTCCACCCGTCGGCACAATGTCGGATTGGGCATTTATGGTATGCATTGTTAGAACCCATAATGCGAAAATAAATACAACTGATCTTTTCATTTTTATATGTTTTGTCCTATTTCAAATACTTTTTTGCAAAATTACAACCTTCGTTCTCAGCTTGTTAGGTTCTTTTTAGTTCTTTTCACAGCGGCTTTTGCGGGGTTGCGGCAGGGTAAAAAAAATAACCGCGGACTTCATGTTCTGAGTCGAGGCTCTGGAAAACCTATTACCACAAACAAGAAAGCCCACGGTTACAACCCGCGAGCGTTTCTCCTTCCTTGTGTGGTAAATTGAATTTTCCAGATTCCGACTCACCAAGAAAAGCGAAAACGCCTATTTATGTGTTTTTGTTATGCTATTTATTGAGTTCTTTTTGGTCCTATTTTATTTATTGATAATTGTTTGCATTAAGAAAAAACCGCCCTGCCGTTGAAAAGGCAAAGCGGTGCAATAATAATGATTTTTTTGATTGGAATGACTAAACGATAGAGACGCAATTCATCGCGTCTTCATAAACCGGCATTTTTAATTGAAAATGGAAAACTGGAAACGGAAAGGTTTTCTCGTGTTGTTTTCCTACTACCCCGGCCTTCGGCCACCCCTTCTACATAGAAGGGGAATTACTCCCTTTTTTAGTTGTCATCCAACTTGATAAAGATGAACAGCAGTGTGGTGAAGCCCCACAGCGAGGAGCCGCCATAGCTGATGAAGGGCAAGGGTATGCCAATAATTGGCACTAACCCGATGGTCATGCCGATATTGACGGCCAAGTGGAAGAAGATGATGGAGGCCACACAGTAGCCGTAAATCCGCGAGAAGGGATTTCGCTGCTTCTCCGACAAAATGATGAGTCGTATGATCAGTGCCAGGTACAAGGCAATCAGTGCCGTGCAGCCAACAAAGCCCCACTCTTCGCCGATGCCGCAGAAGATGAAATCAGTGCTCTGCTCCGGCACAAAATTCAGCTTGGTCTGTGTGCCGTGCAGATAGCCTTTCCCGAAAAAGCCGCCGGAACCGATGGCAATCTTCGACTGGTTCAGGTTGAAGTCGGCCCCTTTGGGATCGACGCTCTTCCCTAAAATGGTGTCGATACGCTGCCTCTGGTGCGATTGTAGCACCTCGTTATAGGCGAAATTGACGGCAAAAACGAAAAGGACAAATCCTGCATAGATGGCAATGTTCCGTATGATTTTCATCTTGTCCCCTTTCGTGAAATACCACGCAACTATCAGCATAATAGTAAGTAACGCCACTGCATATAGTTCGTTGGTGACAATAGTGAGGACGAAAAGGATAACAGCAAAAATACCCGCAAGGAGAATCCATCCGTTGAACCCTTCGCGGAAAAAAAGGATGATGAAGGAGGCGAAAACGAGGGCGGATCCCGTGTCTTTTTGCAACAATGCGATGACGGCTGGAATCCCAATCAAAATGAAAGCAGTGATCCACTGCGTTTTGCGTTCCTTTTCAGTCTTGGCGCTACTAAAGAATTTGGCAATGGCCAATGCGGTCGCAAATTTCGCAAACTCAATGGGTTGGATGCTGAAACTGCCGATTTTGATCCACGCCTTGGCACCGTTGATGTCGGTGCCGATGAATACAACGGACAGTATCAGTAGCATAAAGGCCGCATAGACAAAGTAGGCGTATGTCTGTATCAGTTTGGTGTCGATGGCGAGGACGACAAAGGCGAGGACGGCGGCGGCGATAATCCAGATCAACTGGCGGCCGTACGGTTGGGCGAGGTCGAAAAGGTGGAACGGCTGGCTGGAGTCGTACGCCGACGAATAGATGGTGAGCCATCCGATGACTACTAACGCAATGTAATAGACAATTAGTTGTGTATCAACACCCTTGAATTTTGTTGGCTGGCTGTTACTCATGATTCATCGGGTGTTAAGTTCCATCATCCGTTTTTCGAGGTCGGTGCGTTTGACCTCTCGGTTGATATAATATTCGGCAATCAGAGTAGCGATAGGAGCGGCCACGGACGCGCCCCACCCGCCGTTTTCAACGAGCACGAACACAGCGATTTGTGGCTGGTCCACTGGCCCGAAGCAGGCAAAGACGGAATGGTCGCGGCCGTGCGGGTTCTGGGCCGTGCCGGTCTTGCCGGCCATCTCAATGTCGTCAATCTTGGCGAAACGTCCTGTACCTGACGTCATCACTAATTTCATCCCGTCAATAATCGGTTCGAAATACTGGGGCTCGATGCCGCTGTTCATCCGCTGGTTGTAGCGGGTGTTCGGGTTGTCCTTCGATCCTATCGCCTTGACAACGTGGGGTTTGTAGTAGTAACCTCGGTTGGCGATGACGGCGATGAGGTTGGCCATCTGGATGGGAGTGCAAGCCACCTGCCCTTGGCCGATACCCATTGAAACAATGGAATTTCCGTGCCAGTGGCCACGGTACTCGCGGTCGAGGTCCTCCACCGTAGGAATCACTCCCTTCGACTCGTATGGCAGGTCGGTGTTGAACTTCTGGCCGATGCCGAGCTGGTTGATATGGTCCTTCCACGCCTGATAGCCGTCGCGCACCGACTTGTACTTCGGATTGGAGACGGTATTGTAGAAGGCACGGCAGAAGTAGGCGTTGCAGGAGCAGCGGACGGCATCCACAAGGTCGGAGCCGGCGTGGGAGTGGCACTTCACGATATGGTTCCCGAGGTTGTAACCGCCGCCGCAACTATAGTAAGTGTAGCGGTTAATAACGCCCTCCTGCTGGGCAATCAGACCGTTGGCTAGTTTGAAGGTGGAGCCAGGCGGGTAGATGGCCTTCAGGGCGCGGTTGTAGAGCGGCACGTTCACGGTGTCCCTCAAGAGTTTGGCGTAGTTGCGACTGCGGTTTTTCCCCACCAGCAGGTTGGGGTCGTAAGAAGGAGAGGAGACGATGCACAGGATTTCTCCCGTAGAAGGTTCGATAGCGACGATGCTGCCCTTCTTGTTGGCCATCAGCTTCTCGCCGTAACGCTGCAGCTGCATGTCGATAGTGCACCAGAGGTTGCTGCCGGGCTCGGCGGGCACGTCGAATTCACCGTTACGGTAGGAGCCGTGTTCGCGGTTGTGGACATCCACCAGCACCATCTTCTTGCCCTTCACCCCGCGGAGCTCCTCCTCGTAGGCTTTTTCAATGCCGCTGATGCCGATGTAATCGCCCATTTGGTAGTAACTGTCCTCCTTTAGTTGGTTCTCGCTCACTTCGCCGATATAACCGAGGATATGGGCGGCGATGGGTTCCGGGTAGGCCCGGAGCGTGCGGGGCTGCACGTAAAAACCAGGAAACTTGTACAGCTTCTCCTGCAAATAACCATAGTCTTCTTTTCCAATCTGTTGGGCAAAGATATAGGGGAGGAGAGGGGAGTACTTCCGTGCTTTCTCCAACCGTTGGATTAATTCTTCCTTTGTGATTTCCAATATATTACAAAGATCTGTGGTGTCGAATTCCTTTACTTTTTTGGGAATTACCATCAGGTCGTAGGCGGCCTCGTTATAGACCAACAGGGAGTCGTTGCGGTCATAGATGAGGCCGCGCGGCGGTTGCTGCACCACTTCGCGGATGGCGTTGTTACGGGCCAAATCTTTGTACTTGCGGTCAATCACCTGCATGGAGAACAACCGTATCAGATAGATGCCCATCAGGGCAACCATCAGGGCGATGATGATGATACGGCGTTGTTCTTTCAGCGGGTTCATGGCGTGCGATGGGATTATTTTATCCGTTTGCTCAGTTCGTTGGCAAGGTTGACGAACGCCTGCCGTCCCTCTTCCGACCCTGCCGAAATTTTACCGAGTTCTGCCAAGGCAAGCTGGGCATACTCCTCAATCTTTTCTTCTGTTTTCTTTTGAATATCAAGATTTTGGTAGATTTTTGTAACGGCTTCAAATTTTTCTTTATCATCAAAATTGGTGGAAGAAAAATAGTGAAGAAGCTGTTTTTTGTCATCAGCACCGGCATCTTGGAGGGCGCGGAGGTAGAGGTAGGTTTTCTTGTTTTCGCGGATGTCGCCGCCGATGGGTTTGCCGAAAACGGCGGTGTCGCCATAGACATCGAGGAGGTCGTCCTTCAGCTGGAAGGCGAGGCCAAGGTAGATGCCGTATTGGTAGATGGCCTCGCAGTCGCTTTCGGAGGCGTGCGAAAGGAGGGCGCCGGCCTTCAGGCAACCGGCCAGCATAACGGCCGTCTTGTACCTGATCATCTGGATGAAGTCGTCGATGGTGACGTGGTCGGCGGTTTCAAAGTCAAGGTCCTTCTGCTGGCCTTCGCAGATTTCGATGGAGGTGCGGGCGAGCAGATCGGTGAGGGCGATGACGGTTTCGGGACGGGTGGGCGTGTATAGCATCTCCTTGAGTGCGAGCGTGGCGAGGGCGTCGCCGGAAAGGATGGCGATGTTGCTGTTCCAATGCTTGTACACCGTCGGCTGCCCGCGGCGAATGGGCGCGTTGTCCATAATGTCATCATGGATGAGCGTGAAGTTGTGCAGCATCTCGAAGGCCGCGGCCGGATGGATGGCAGCAGCCTCGTCTCCGCCGAAAAATTTCGTGGACATCATCACCAAACGGGGACGCAAGCGCTTTCCCCCCTGCGACAAAGTATAATAGATGGGATTATACAGATTTGCAGGCTCCCTGTTTAGGGATATTTTCTTGAAATATTCCTCTAACTCTTTCAAAATAAAATATTTATAATTATTGAAAAAACAAAAATAATCTTATCTAACAAGTTGGCAAAGGTACTACTTTTTTGCGGGAATTTTGTGCGATGATAATAGGAAATTGTTTTTATACACAACAAAAAAAGCGGCCTTCAGAAAAGCCGCTTTTTTGAACAAATGGTTCGTGTATTTATTTCACAAAATAGGTGAGCCGCATATTGATGCTGGCGCGTTTGTTCTTGGAGGAGGTATTGAAGGCGCCGCCCCATGAGTAGTCCTCGTCGCTGGAGTTGGGTGCGGTGATTTGGAAGACACCCATGTTGGCCACTTTCAGACCGGCAATTTGGGTACCGGCGTTCTTGGTGATGGTCTCGGCGCGGTTGCGGGCGTCCTTGGTGGCTTCGGCCAGCATCTCAATCTTCAGGTCAGCCAGCTTGGTGTAGTAGTAGTTCGGACCCCACGTGTTCACGTTGATGCCTTCATCAAGCAATTCGGCGATGTCCTTATAGAGGTTTTCCACCTTTTCTACATCCTTGGATTCAATACGGACGTTTTGGGTCATCTCATAACCTTGGAATACGTCGAAGCTACGTTTGGCGTTGGCGTCATATTCGTAACGGTATGACTCTTCGCATTGGGTGCGCTGGAACTGGATTTCGCTTTCCGGAATGCCCTTGGAGATAAGATAGGCCCTTACCGTTTCGTTCATCTTCTTGATCTGGTCGTAAGCGGCCTTCTGGTTCATGTCCTTGGTCTTGTAGTTGAAGTCCCAGACGATGAGGTCGGAGACGAAGTCGCGTTCGGCGAGGCCGACCACGGAGACGGTCTTGACGGGGCCTTTGGCCTTGTTGAAGTAGCAGCCGAGGGCGACGGCACCCAGTACAAAGCTGATGCCCACAATGATACTGATGATGATTTTTGTTTTGTCTGACATAACATTAAATTTTAGGGGTGATTGAATGAGGGTATAACGGCGAAGTGGTGCTAAAATTGCAATCGTCTGCAAAAAAAATCCCGATGAAAATCACCGGGATTTTAGAATTATATGTTCCTCATGTTTTGGTCCACGTGGATGTCTTCCTCCAACTGCCACAGCATAAAGCCGGACTGCTGCTGCATATAGGTGAGGATGTCCACCCGCTGGTTCAGGTCGTTGATTTGCGAAATCTCCTGAAGGATTTCGTCAATCTTGATTTTGATATTATTGTCCATGACTACTTCTTAATTCTCATTCCATAGAAAGAACGGTAAACGAAGATCAGGCCGATGATGAGGAAGAAGAGGCCGATGTACGGAGTGTAGTCGTTGTCGGACATCTTGATGGCGACGGCGATTTCAACGGCCAGCATTCCGAACAGTGTGGAGAACTTGATGATGGGGTTCATGGCCACGGAGGAGGTGTCCTTGTAGGGGTCGCCGACGGTGTCGCCGATAACGGTGGCGGCGTGCAGGTCGGTATTCTTCTCCTGGAGGTCCACTTCAACCACCTTCTTGGCGTTGTCCCACGCGCCACCGGCGTTGGCCATATAGATGGCTTGGAACAGACCGAAGATGGCGATGGAAATCAGGTAGGCCACAAAGAAGTTGGGGTTGAAGAAGGCAAAAGCGAGCGTCAAACAGAAGATAACGGCGAAAATGTTCCACATACCCTGCTGTGCGTAGCGGGTGCAGATCTTCACCACGGTCTTCGAATCGTCGATGTCGGCTTCGGTCTTGTCAAGGTTGAGGTTCTTCTTGATGAACTCCACGGCACGATAAGCACCTGTAGTGACCGCTTGCATCGAAGCACCACTGAACCAGAAGATGACAGCGCCACCAGTGATGAGACCGAGGATGACGGGCGCATCGGTGAGGCTCAGCTGGAGGAGTCCGAGGCTGTTGAGCAACAGGATGATAGCGAAAATCATTGTGGTGGCACCCACGACAGCCGTACCGATCAGCACTGGCTTGGCCGTGGCCTTGAAGGTGTTGCCGGCACCGTCGTTGGCTTCGAGGAAGTACTTGCCCTTCTCGAAATCCGGCACGAAGCCGTACTCTTTCTCAATATCGGACTTGATGGCGGGGATACGCTCAATCTGCGAGAGTTCGAATACGGACTGGGCGTTGTCCGTTACCGGTCCGTAGCTGTCCACCGCGATGGTGACAGGACCCATGCCGAGGAAACCGAAGGCGACGAGGCCGAAGGCGAAGATGGCGTAATAGGTGCCGAAGATATCGAGGCCGCTGGCGGAGAAGAAGAAGGCGGCGAGCATCAGGCCGACCATCACGATGCCTTTCCAGAAGGCGCTGAAGTTACCGGCCACCATACCCGACAGGATGGTAAGAGAGGCGCCGCCCTCGCGGGAAGCCGTTACCACCTCCTGCACGTGACGGGAGTTGGAGCTCGTGAAAGCTTTGGTGAGTTCCGGAATGATAGCGGCAGCCAACGTTCCCAAGCTGATGATGGAGGCCAAGCGCCACCACATATCGCCGGAGATGCTGGCGGAAACAGAACCTTCCGCAGCAAAACTATAGTTGTTGAGCAGCAGGTAGCTGATAGCAAACGTGACAACGATGGAAACAATGGAAGTGATCCACACGAGGGAGGTCAGAGGGCTTTCAAAGTTGAAATTGCTGGCTTCCTTGTATTTCATTTTGGAAACGACATCGTTGATACCGTAAGAAATCAAAGAGGTGAAAACCATCAGGATACGCATGGCGAAGATCCAGACGATGAGCAGAGCCTGCAGTTCCACGGAGGGGACGGCAAGGATGATGAAGGAGATAAGAGCGACACCAGTCACGCCGTAGGTCTCGAAACCGTCGGCGGTGGGTCCGACACTGTCACCGGCATTGTCGCCCGTGCAGTCAGCGATGACACCGGGGTTACGCGGATCATCCTCCCCAATCTTGAAAATGACCTTCATCAGGTCGGAACCGATGTCGGCAATCTTGGTGAAGATACCGCCAGCGATACGCAAGGCACTGGCACCCAGAGATTCACCGATGGCGAAGCCGATGAGGCAAGCACCGGCACTTTCGGCGGGGATGAACAGCAGAATCACCAACATCAGCAGCAGCTCGATGGTGATGAGCAGCAGACCGACGCTCATACCTGACTGCAGCGGAAGGGCGACCACCGGCCACGGCTTGCCCTGCAAGGAGGCGAAAGAGGTACGGCTGTTGGCGAAGGTGTTGATGCGGATGCCGAACCACGCCACGACGTAGGAACCGCCGATACCGAGCACCGTCCACAACAGGATGGTGAGCACCTGCGGCAGCGACTTCCCATTGAGGAAACCGAAATAGAAGCAGATGGCCGTGCCGATGATGGCGAACAAAATCAGCAGGAACTTGCCCTGTTGGAGCAGGTAGGTCTTGCAAGTTTCATAGATGGTTTCGGAAACTTTTTTCATGGAGTCGTGGACAGGTTTTTTCCGGATGCGCAGGGCTTGGAAAAGTCCGAAAATCAGTCCGATAATCACGATGATGGCACCCCAGAGAAGGAGTGCTTTGCCGGTGAGGGCGCCGTTGAAAAAGTTCACCTGCGAAAAGTTCGGCAGGGTGAGGTCGGCCTCACTGGCGTGCAAAAGGAACGGGCAGAGCATCATTGCTGCCAGGAATAATTTTTTCTTCATACCTTAATATTTTGATTTATAATTATATGCAAAAAATACACTTTACGTAATTTGAACCTGCAAAAGTAAATATTTTTCAGAATTAAGGAACATTAATATTTAGCTTCCTTATTATAAAAAAAACGGATGCTAACCATAGCACCCGTTTTTGATTCATAAAAGATTACCGGTTAGTCGGCTATGCAACGTATTGACTTGAAGGTACTCAAACTTTCAGAACCTTCGGAAACGGTTGAACTGGAATAGTTTAGGTAGTAGAAATTTGCTGTAGCGCTACCATCGTTTGCTGCAGGAGTCCAGAATTCAGCCCTTATTCCATTATTGCTGGCAGGCAATGCGTTAAATCCTGTGGCGTTGTTGGAAGATTGATCATAACCGGGTGAACAAGGGGCGTTGGGATTAGAATAAGCCCAACCTTCAGTAGAGGCAAAAGCTTTGGCTAAGTTCTGTCTGTTCTGACCGCAGTAGTATTGATACTCTGATGTGTATAGAACTTCTTCCAGTATATTTTCCCAGTCTTCTTGTGTCGGGATATGCCATCCAGAGGGGCAAAGACCCTGCACATTATGCATAGCGGGGGAGTTTGAACCTCCGTCATCCCCACGGGTAGCAGCCTGCCAGTTATAGAGATAGCCGTAGGTACTGACGAGAGAATATCCGCTTGTAGTGGCGTTGGTAGGGTATGTATAATATCCATCCGTTGTGCTGCTTTCGTCACTAAAGTTGATAGACCCCACACCATCCGCATAATGGGTGACACGCAGGTTCTCTTTCATCCAGCAATAACCATTAATATCTATCGTATTATACACATTTCCGTCCACATCGGTTACGGTCGGCATTTGCGGGCAGGGTTGGAAATCAATAGATCTCGTTTTGAAGGAAACGATTTCGCTACAGGCTGCCGATTGGGCATTGTCGTAAACCATGCACGCTTTTACATAATAGGTGGTGTTGGGTGTAAGGTTCTCAACATAGAACCATGTTTCACCGTCTCTTTCCCACTGCTCTTCCTTCCTTAAATCTTGTCTTATTTCAAGATTGTTGGGATCCGTACTTATTAAAAGATCTATATAATCAATCTCGTGATTGGCGCTGGAGTATATACAGCCCAGTTCTTCCACCCTGGTAATCCCAACCGCATCCACATCCAATCTGACAGACGGGGCAAAGGAAGTAGCGGACTGTCCTGCACCCTTGATGCAGCGAACTTGTACATAATTCGTAACGGGCATCAAGACCGTTTCGATTTGTCCATTGGAACCTGTGATAGCGTTATAATAGTCGGGCCTGTATTCATCATAGTCGGAGGAAGCAAAGCAGAAGGCTTTTCCGAAGTTAGCGTTTCCTACAGTGTCGTAAGCCACTGCATAGCTGCCGGGACGTGCGGCAAAACCGGTGAGGTTGTTGTGTGTAAGTCCGTCGGTCCAGAACGCGCTGTTTTCGGTCAAAGCGGCGAAGGCATTGTTATTGGAAAGATTTCCGGCGGTGGCAATCAACGTTTCCCATTCGCTCATGCTCGGCAAATGCCAGCCGTCGGGGCAGATGCCTTGGACTGCTCCAGTGTGAATCCACGGGCTATAATTTGAGGCGGCATCGTAGGTGTAATAAAGTCCATACCGTTGGGCCGTGTAGCCGTAACGTTCAGTGGCTTCCATGTATCTACCGGAATTGTTTCCGTTAATCGGGTCAATTTCTCTTCCGGTGGGGAAGAGGGTGGTGCGGAGGTTCTCCTTCATCCAGCACTGGCTGCCGATGAGCACCGTATTGTAAACATTGCCGTCCATGTCGGTCACAATCGGCGCATCAGGGCAGGAGGTGACGGCGGGCACTTGGGGTTCTGTGGGCTCCTCTTGGGTAGTGAAATCCCTTTGTTCGCTATAGAACGTGCCGGCTGCATTGGTGGCGAAGATGCGTACGTAGTAGTGCGTGTTCGGTTCGAGGTTCTCCAGATGGAAGAGGTGTTCGCCGATGGTGGTGTCGTTGGTATAGATGTACTCGTCTGTCGGGAGTGATTCCTGATTGCTGAGGGCAACACCCCATCGTGTGACTGTGGCACCGCCGTCGAAAATCAGCTCGCCGCTCACGTCGGCACTATTATGGTTCACACTGTCCACAAACACAATTCTGGGAGTCGGTGCAATGGGCTGGCCTGCGCCTTTGATACAACGCACCGTACCGAAATCATCATTTGCCCCGGATTCGCCGATGCTTAAAATCTGATCATCTTTCACATACCATTTGTAGGTACGGGTTGATGTCTGGAGCATAGTTAAACCAGGTATAAAGGAGTTGAAGCAATTCTCACCGACTGCCAGCAGGCTGAAGCCGCTGGCATCCGTTCCGGGCGTATTCCAGCTGTGGGTGGCTTTCAACAACGGTAGTGCCGCCTCAATGCCGCCCAAGGTATTGAACAGAGTTCCATATTCAGCGTATGAAGGAACGTGCCATCCGTCGGGACACACGCCCTGCATATCACCGTTTCCCCAGTTGTAACCATTCATAACGGTGTGGAGCGGGTACAGATAACCGTCGGCTGAGCCGCGAAGCTCGAAATAGCGCGGCAGATAGTTGGCAGAATAGGACGTGTAGATGGTGTTTCCGTTGGCATAGTGCGTGGTGCGGAGGTTCTCCTTCATCCAGCATTGGTTACCGATCTGTATGGTGTTATAGACGTTGCCGTCATAGTCAACCACGATAGCGGCATCCTGACAGGGCAGGCCCATCATAGTCGGCGTGGTGAAGCTGATGACTGAGTCGGCATAGACCGTGCCGTTTTCGTTGGTGGCGAAAGCACGGAAGTAGTAAGTTGTGTTGGCCAACAGATTCCTTGCTTGGGCGTAGTAGCGTCCAACGTAATCAACGTTGAAGGTGTGGCTGCTGTCCGCCTCAACAGTGGGTTCTTGGTTGGTGCTGCTCCAGCATACGCCATAGGAGGTGATGCTGGCACCGCCGTCGGTGCAGTTCTCACCCCACAGGTTGGCCGTGGTGGAGGTCACGTCGTTGGCGGCCACAGTCTTGGGCTGCGGTTTCGTAGTCATACCATCGCCCTTGATGCAGCGTACCAACTCAGCATAATGATTGAAAAGAGTTACTTCAGAATTGTTCGTCATCAAATAAAGATCTCCTCCAAAAGATCTTACATCAGAAGAAAAGTAACAAAAGTAAAAAGGATCGTTGGCTACACTGGTGATAAGCTCCCCATTGTATTCAGACCTACCACAACCACCGCTTCCATCAAAACCTGTGACATTGGAGCCATTAACCGAAAGTTTGGAAAGATAATCATTGCCAAGATACGCGTAAAGTTCTCCCCATTCATCCAAAGTCGGCACATGCCATCCTTGCGGACACACACCCTGAATCATTGGTGATTGGGGGTCATGCGAACCGTTGACCACTGCATCCGCGAAGTAGAAAATCTGGGTGGGCTGCTGAGCCATCGGCAGATTAGGACCCGCATAGTTGGTGTTGCCGGGAACGTAAGCGACCGTGGCTCTCAAAGGAGCTGTACTATAGTAATAGGCGTAGCCGTCCTGCATATTCGCATAGTTGGTAAGGCGCTGGATCAGCGTACCGTTGGCATAGTGGGTGGTGCGGAGATCCTCCTTCATCCAGCACTGTGTGCCGATCTGGACGGTGGCGTAGGTATTGCCGTCGTAGTCGGTTACGGTAGCAGCATCCGGACAGGGCTGTCCCATACGCTCCGGTGTGATCATCGGGAAGATATTTTCACTATAGGCTGTGCCTTTGGCGTTGGTGGCGAAGGCGCGCACATAGTAGGTGGTGTTGGGGGCAAGGCCGGTGACTTCAATCTCCATCGCGCCCAGACGTGTACTGTAGCTGGAGAACACCATACTGTTTTCTATTGTGATGGAATTCTCATCCCACTGACTATAGTTCGGGTCGTTGAGATCTACAGCATACACGCAGACACCTTGGTTGATAATCATGCTACCACCGTCAGTGTAAGACTTCCAATTGACGATGGCCGCCGTATCCACATAGGGGTGAATTTCGAAGCAGGTGTCGCATTCCTTAAGGAGTTCCACGGTAGGTGTGGTGAGAGCACCTTCACCCTTGATACATCTTACCAGATGGAAATCGATGTTGTAATTTTCCGTCGTAATTCCTGTTTCGCTATCGTAAGAATAGGTATATTCACCATAAAGCTCTCCGTTTGACAAACGGATTCCCGTATTATTACGCTCATAGGAAGCGGTAAGATAACGGAGGGTAGTACTGTTCCAGTTGTCAAACGAAACTGTATTGCCGGAGAAGCCGGTAGTATTGGAACCGGAAGCACGCAGCTCGTCCATCGAGTAGGAAGAGGTCAGCGTCTGCCATTCTTCCAAGGAGGGCAGATGCCAACCTTGAGGACAGATACCGCGCAAAGCCGTCGTACCGTGATCATAAGATCCGTTCAATGCGGCGGCGATGGAGTACATGGCATAGATATTGGAATCGACAGAAAAATGGAAAAGGTGAGGAGTGTGCACATCCCTGGGCTGTCCTGTTTGGTAATTTGCCATGAAAGGAGCCATGTGGTGGGTTAGGGGAGCGCCATTGGCGTAGTGGGTGGTGCGGAGGTCTTCGCGCATCCAGCACTGGTTGCCAATTTGGATGGTATTGTAAACATTGCCGTCGTAGTCGGTAACTGTCGGGGCATCCGGACAGGGCGAATTTCCCTGCACACGCTCCGGCGTAATCAGCACGAGCAGTTCACCATTGTTGCGGCCGGCACCATTTTCGGCGTAGGCGCGCACATAGCAGAGGGTGGAGGCGGGATAATCCGCTATCGAATATTCAAAAACTTGCGACGGGATGGCGTTGGTGTTATAGATGGTGTGCCAATCATTGTTGAGGTTGGAAGAGTCGGCGCCCCATTCAAAACCGATTTTCAGGGTGTCGTCGTTGCCGACGGACATCAGATAGCCAGTGAAACGGATCTGGTCGGCGGTTTGGCCCAGCATAATGCTGCGGGTGGCTACAATCGGCGAAATGAGGTAGTCCTGCGGCTGTGCATCCTGTCCGTTGTGGATGGTGAATCTGATAGTATCTTCCTGATTGATGATGATGACTTCGGTGCCGTTTTCCACGGGGCGGGTGGCGATGGTCGGAGTGAAGCCGGGTTCACCCTGTGCGCCCTGCTCACCCTGCTCACCCTGCGGGCCCTGTTGTCCGGTTTCACCCTGTGGACCATGCAAAGAGGCGATGAAGTCAGCTTCGGTGCCGGTATTGCCAAGGCTCAACCAAATGTCATAGGCAGAACGGCCGTCTTGTCCAGCGGTGCCGCGTTCACCTTGATCACCTTGAGGGCCTTGCTGACCTTGTTCGCCTTGGACACCCTGTTCGCCCTGTTCGCCGCGTTCCCCTTTCAGAGATTCGAGGAAGTCGGCTTCAGAGCCTTGGTTCCCTTGGGCAATCCAAATATCATAGGCGGAAGCACCGTCCTGACCGGCAGCGCCGCGCTCACCTTGATCACCTTGAGGGCCTTGTTCGCCCTGCAAACCTTGGTCGCCGCGTTCACCCTTCAAAGATTCGAGGAAGTCGGCCTCTGTGCCCTGGTTGCCGTTGTTGAGCCACACTTGGTAGGCGGAAGCACCGTCCTGACCAGCAGCGCCGCGCTCACCTTGATCACCTTGAGGGCCTTGTTCGCCCTGCAAACCTTGGTCGCCGCGTTCACCCTTCAAAGATTCGAGGAAGTCGGCCTCCGTACCTTGGTTGCCGTTGTTGAGCCACACTTCGTAAGCGGAGAGGCCGTTGGTGCCGCCGATGGTCGGCAGCGTCACTGTGTTACCGTCGGAAATGGTAAGGGCTGTGCCATTGATAGTAAGGGTCTGCGGTACACCCACACCGGGTTCACCTTGCAGGCCTTGCGGACCTTGTTCACCTTGCGGACCTTGTGGACCTTGCTCACCCTGCGGACCTTGTGGACCGGCAGGACCTTGCGGACCACGGAGGGAGTCCATCAGCTGTTCGGGTGTAAGGTTGGGATACCGTTCACCGAGGATATCGAGAGCGGAGGCACCGTCCTGACCGTTTGCACCGTCGCGACCGTTGGTCACGGTGAAGGTGGTAGTGGTGGTGTCACTATAATGGATGGTGTAAACCTGTTCCTGTGGATTCTGATCGTTGGTCACGGGACCAGTGATGCCAGTGATGCCACGGCCTTGCGGACCTTGTGCACCCGCTTCGCCACGCTCGCCGGGTTCACCTTGCGGACCGGCAGGACCTTGCGGGCCACGGAGGGAGTCCATTAGCTGCTCAGAGGTAAGGTTCGGATAGAGTTGCTCCAGAATCTCCATTGCGGAGGCACCGTCCTGACCATTCTGACCGTCGCGGCCGTTGGTCACAATGAAAGTACTGGTGGTGTTGTCGCTATAATGGATAGTGTAGATGTCTTCCAGTTCGTTCTGCTCGTTGGTCACGGGTCCGGTGATGGAGACGATGCTACGGCAGGAAGTTTCGGAGCCAGGACCTGTACCGGTTCCCGTACCCGTACCGTCTGCGCCGTTGGTCACAGTGAAGGTGCTGGTGGTGGTGTCACTATAATGGATGGTGTAAGTATCTACCAGACCACTGGTTTCAGGGCCGGTGATGCCAATGATGCCACGGCCTTGCGGACCTTGTGCACCGCGCTCACCCTGCTCGCCGCGCTCACCACGGGGACCGGCAGGCCCTTGCAGTGCATGGACATACGTCGTGTCGGAGGTCAGCAGTTGGGCGACTTCCTGAGCGGAAGCCCCATCCTGTCCATCCCGTCCGGCAGGGCCTTGGGGACCTTGCGGGCCACGGAGGGAGTCCATCAGCTGTTCGGGCGTAAGGTTGGGGTACTGTTCACCGAGGATGTCGAGTGCGGAGGCACCGGGTTCACCCTGCTCACCGGGTTCACCTTGGGGACCGGCAGGACCTTGCGGACCTTGCAGTGCATGGACATACGTTGTGTCGGAGGTCAGCAGTTGGGCGACTTCCTGAGCGGAAGCCCCATCCTGTCCATCCCGTCCGGCAGGGCCTTGGGGACCTTGCGGGCCACGGAGGGAGTCCATCAGCTGTTCGGGCGTAAGGTTGGGGTACTGTTCACCGAGGATGTCGAGTGCGGAGGCACCGGGTTCACCCTGCTCGCCACGCTCACCGCGTTCACCCTGAGGACCGGCAGGACCTTGTGGACCACGGAGGGCATTAACATACGTTGTGTCGGAAGTCAGCAGTTGGGCGACTTCCTGGGCGGAAGCACCATCCTGTCCGGCAGGGCCGGTAGGACCAGCGGGACCGGCAGGACCAGCAGGACCAGCAGGACCTTGCTCACCTTGCGGAATCACCACATAACCGCCGTTGGTCAGGAAAATGGTATCACCGCTCATACTCAGCACCTGATAGGCTTCATTCTGGGTGATGTAGCCGGCATCATTGTCAAAGGTGCTTACCGGAATTTCGGTATTCTGGATGATGGAATCCAGCCGTATCAAATCGCCCGTATGTTCGGCATAGAGGGCGTAGGGCACGCTCATCAGCTGCTGCACACCTTCGATGGTGTAGTTGCTGCCGCCTTCGGGATCCACTTCGGTTTTCAGGAAATAGGGTCCCATACCCCACGGAATGGAGGCGAAATCACCAGAAACCACGGTACCGTCACCCACCTCCAAGGTCATCAGACCGTTGGCGTTGGTCGTCACCTGATGGGTTTCCACATAAACCGTC
This sequence comes from uncultured Bacteroidales bacterium, assembly GCA_947169105.1. Classification (GTDB taxonomy): domain Bacteria; phylum Bacteroidota; class Bacteroidia; order Bacteroidales; family WCHB1-69; genus UBA1756. The sequence goes on from CAMVOL010000002.1 coordinate 102,107, forward strand.
GCGCCCTGTGGGGAACCGACCAAAATGGAGACTTGTACAGAAACGGCCTGATCGGTCACTAACGCATTATTGGCGTTGCGTACCACGGCTTGATAGCTCATCTTTTGCGGAGCTTGTGCAAAGGTCGCCGTGATGGCAATCATCAGGATTGCGAAAAGGAATAGTAGTCTTTTCATATTTTTTTTATTTGATTTTTTGATTATTCGATTAAAAGATGAAAGGAGTAGTTATCCTTTCATCCCTTCATTACATCCCCATCTTCACCACTTTGAATGTTTTCAGCACCTTTTGGTCTTTATGCACATTAAAGTAATATGTGCCGGGTGCGTATGGTGAAAGGTCGAACAGGGTGTTTTCGCCTTCTATCTTTTTTACAAACAGATATTTGCCGTTAGAATCATACACTTTCACCTCACCTGCAAACTGCAAATCCTTGATTTCTAATTGCAAATTGCCTTGTGTCGGGTTCGGATAGAGCACCGCATTGAGGATGATGTTGGGATAGTTGTCCACGCCCACCACGGAGATTTCAAAGGGTTGCTGTACACCTTCGGAGATGGAGGTGGTGCCGTCGCTGTTGGTTTGCACGGCAACCTGTCCGGCAGTATAAGTAACGGTGCCGCCGTTTCCCGATGCGGTGCCGCCCGCCGGTACGATGGCCGACTGCGCCTGCACAGTCACAATGGTTATGAAGCATAATGCTGAAAATAGTGCGATTGTTTTTTTCATATTATTTAAGGTTTAAAGTTAAAAGTCTAAAGTTTAAAGTTAAAAGGGCTCATCTCTTCCTTCTTTCCCCGCATAATCTGTACCCTGAACCCTGTCCCCTGAAGTTACTTCACATTCACCGTCACCTCTTTTGACTTCTGTGACCGTTTGCCGGTACCAAGGAACATCTGGATGGAATAGGTCACTTTCTGTCCTTGTTGCACGTGGCAGTCGGTGTAGGTGGTTGCGCCGCGCTGGAAGCTGGCCAGAGCGTACGCCGGCTCGCCGTCCACCGATTTGTAGATGACTCCGTAATAATCGTTTTTCGATTTGTACTCGTAAGAGAACTCAAGATTGACGCAGCTCTTGCTCTTGTTCATCGAGGCTTTCAGTGTCAGAGGGATTTCAATGATGGAGGCGCCACGGAAACGTATCGTCGTCTGGCCGGTCTTGCCGGACGAGAGCTTGCCGTCATCCAGCACTTCGATGCAATAGTTGTAGTTTTTGGCGGAGGGTTCGGGATAGTCCACAAAGACGATGAGATCGTCGGGTTTCAGTTCGTCGGGAGTGACGATGCGGACGCACTTCCACTGGGCTTCGTTGGCGAGCTTACGGTAGATGTAGTAGAAGGCCACGTCTTCGGAAACGCTCTGCATCCACTTGAAGGTGACGGACTCTCCGTCTTGGGTATAGTCTTTCAGGACGGCGATGCCTGGCGGGAAGATGTCGGGCACGGGCACGGCCAACGTATCGGAAGGCTTCGAGAAGTTGTGGCTGTTGTCTTCGGCCACCACATAGTAGTATATGTTCTTGGTGAGCGTGTTGCGGGAGATGGAATCCATAAAGACGGTATCCTCTTCGCGGCGGCCGGTCTTCTGGATGAAGTCATGGTCGAGCTGGTTGGCGAAATAGACACGGTAGCCCAAGATGTCCCTCTCGGGATTGCGGTTCCACTCCATATAGACGCGGCCGGTGGTGTCCACTACAGCGGCCAATCCGGTGGGCGGTGACGGGGGAACGTCATCTTCTATGTTGTTGATTTGCGACAACGAGAAGGAGATGTTGCTGTTGTTATCGACGGCAAACACGCGGTAGTAGCCGCGGCCGCGGTCGTGGGCCTTCTTATCGACCCATTGGCGGGTCTTCGGGGGCAACAGGTCGGAAACGTTGTCCCACGGGCCTTCCGGATTGTCGGCGAAGGCGATGACGAATCCCTTCAGGTCATTGTCCTGCTGATCCATATACCAGTCGAGGGTGCAGACCTTGTTGTTTTCCGGCACGATGGCGTCCAAGATGGGTACGGTGGGCGGGATGAGGTCTTCCATTTCGAAGGGATCCGATTTGCGTTCCGGCGCGAAATCGCCGAAGGCATCGAAAGCTTTCACGCGATAGACGTATTTTACACCAAGTTTCAACGAGTCGATGTAACCGACGTTATCTTCCAATAGCATAGCGACATCCTGTCCCAGACCTTCGTAGGTGCCTTCATCGGGCGTGTAGCCGAAGATGGGGGAAGTGTTGAGGACTTCCCAGTGCCGCCCGTTGTCGCTGCTGCGCTCGAGATAGTAGCCGGAGAGTCTGTTTTTAGGCCAGTAGATGAAGGCGGTGAACGGGCCGTTCTGGTAGAATTCAATGGCCGGAATCAGTTCTTCGGTGGAGCGGACGAAAGGCACGCACAGCACATCAATCACATTGATGGGCGTGTTGGCCATATCCTGCGGCACAAGGCACTCGATGCGGTAAGTGTAGGTTTCGCCTTTTTTCACGTCCTTATCGACATAGCGGAGACCGATGGCGTCGGCGGCATCCCTGCTCATTTCAGCGGCAAGGTAGGCCATCGCCTGACGCTGGGTCTGCTCCTGTTCGCGGCGGAAGACGTAATTCTCGAAACCATCCTCCTCTTTCGGATTGAAGTGGGAGGGTCCGTACAGGGCTTGAGCGGCGGCACCCACATAAAGGTTGGTGGAGTCGTAGCGCTGCATCATCTCGTCCAACGTCAGCGGCTTGATAGGCTTGGCATTCAGCACTTTCGTATGGACAGTATCGTCCTCCTTGATTTCGGATGCCGACTTGTCGCGGATGATGTTCCAACCGTAGTAGTTAGCAGAGATCCACACACCGGCGTTCTGGGGCGCCCAACGCAGCACTACGCTGTCGCCATAGCTGCGTGCAACCACAGTAAAGTCGTACAAGGGCTGCTCATACTCGCCGTTGGAGGCGGAAAGGGTGTCCGTCGCATCTTCCTGTGCCGACAGACGGAGGCCTGTCATCGTGCAGACCATAAGCATTATCATCAGAATAATAGTTGTTGACTTTTTCATCTTCAATGTTTTTTAGCGTGATGGAACATTAGCGGCCGAAATCTGCATTGCCCGAATCCTTGACTTCAAGCGTACCACTGCTCTTCAATTTGACATCCAAGGCGGAACCCTTGATATTGACGTTGTAGTAGCAGTTGTTGGGTGTGATTTTCGCATTCGGATAGAAAATCTTGGAAGTCTGATTGTTGCTCAATTTCACTGCACGGGCATTATTCATAAGACAGGTCTCGAAATTGTCGGATTGTGAGGTGAGATAGTAGATAACCATGCTGTTTTTCAATGTGTTACCAATATCATTGTACATCGTGTTGGTGTACCAGAAACCGAGCACATTCGATTTTGTCGTATAGATTTTATGTTTTCCTTTGTCTGCCTGATTGCTGCGGACGTAATAGTATCTGGTAGAATTTTTCCAGTAGTAAAAATCTCTATCAAAGCCGTTTACAGAGATGTCAAGGCATTGTCCGGCGGCACTCCACCAATATTTGGTCAAGAGCCGGTCTTTGAGCTGCAAGTCAGAGTAATAGGCGAAGTCCTCATCTCTGCTGTAGAAATGGAGGTAATCGCCTTGCGGAGTGTAATAGGAACTTCTTCCCGCTAACCAAACATTGTCAAGGACTGTCATATAGTGGGTGACGATGTAGATTTCGGGGATGTCGAACGGGAAGTTGGGATGGGAGAATTTGGCGTTCTTGTACTTGGAGGAGTAGTAATCCTTAAAGTAGTCCACCTTGTGGCTCCATCCGCGCTGGTCGAACCTCTTTGCGTGCTGTTGGTTGAACTGCATAAAGTCGTGGAACATCTTGATGTCGTTCACGATGGCCGGGGTGGCATAGTCATAGATGGTGATACTATAGGTGCCGTTACCCTGTCCGATAGAGAACTTACCGCTGTAACTCTGCCCGAAGTATTTTTCATCCATCGGTTCTAGTTCCTGATTGCTGGTGAAGTCAATGAGGCAGGGCACATCCACGGTGGTGGGGTGATAGCCGTTGGCCGCACACTGTGTGAAGGAAGTTCCACCCTTGATACGGCGATCGATGTGTGGGAACGAGCAGCTGTAATTGGCGATAAAGCCCTTGGCGAGGATGTTCTTCAGTTCGTTCTTCAGCGTGTTGTTAGAAACTGTGACTTTCGGTGAAGTGCTGAAATCCACATCTCCCTTGTCATCGGTGTAACGGTATTCTTTCAACGGAGTTTGCTTAAAGTCGCGCTCCATATCGAGGAAATGCTGGAAATACGTCTTGTGCATATAAGCCAGATTTTTATCACCGCCGTTGAGGGCAAGATAGGCACGTGGGGGCAGGGTCATGGTCGTCTTATAGCGGGCCTTGTCTTGCGGATCGTAAGGCAGGAAGGGCCAGTATTGTTTCGATGATTTGAATTTCAAAGTGATACAGCTTCCGCCTAATATAACGGAACAGTTACGGAGGTCGTTAGCGAGGTCGCTGTTGGAGATATTCCTGGCGATGTAATCCCCGTAGGTGTCATAATTGCCGTCAGCGAACCAAGTCCATTCATACACGCAGTCACCGATGGAGGCGGCAATCTTGTAGTTCTCCTTGGCTTTGATACGATAGTAAACCATAGAGTCCACACCATAGCCTTTCTTGTTCTGGTAGATCTCATCCAACTGCTGGTTCTTGAGATTGATCTTTTTCTTTCCGCCACTTGCATTGCTGTTGTGTGCGCTTTGGGCCTGCTGGTAGGTGGAGGAGGCGATACGGCTCTGGAATTCCTTTTTCTTTTCGGTCAACGCAGCGGCTGCTGCTTTCTGTGCGCTCTGATATGCGTTAGAATTCACGATAAGGAATTGCAGCTTGTGCGGACCCACACCGGATTTGCCCCATTCACTTTTTGGCAAAATCACCTTCACGTAGGGCACGGTGGCATTCGGGAAATACGAGTAGGAACATTCGGCGGGCGTACCCATTTCACCACCCTGTGTCAGAAGGAAGATCTTGAGTTGCTTGCCGTTGTTGCTCAATGTGGTTTTGTCAAAAATATCATCCCTGCGTGTATAGAGGTAAAGCATGGCATAAGGAGTCGTGACATCTGTACGGCCATTTCCATACTTGACAGAAGACGTCGAATGGGCATATTCTTTCAACGGAAATACTTTGTCGCCATTGTAGGGCCACGAATAGACCACTTGATCTTCCAGTTTGTTCCCCAAATCTTTGGTCTTGAAGTAGAAGGTGCTGTCTTTCTGGTACTTCTTCACGATTTTTTTCTTGCTATTGTCATTATAGAAAGTGGGATCGAACCAGCCATATCCGCTGTTCGAACTCTTCATTGTTCCTTTGTTAGTACCCGTGACGTAGTAGGGATAGTCCTTATTTTGGCCGTTGCTGATATAGGAGAGCTCTTTATCAGGCACCTTTGTTCTCCATTCGAAACCGCGGGCTTGTAGCACCAATTTGCTGTAGCGATCCGGCACCAAGCCGCCGTCCTTGGTTTCAAAGAAAAGGACATTGGCATCATCGCGGCTGGCCGTGAAAGTCAGGACTTGATTGCCCGATGTGTTGTAGTAGCTTCCGCTTGCACTTTGTCTGGTCTGGTATTTGACGTTTTTCTCTATCAGAGTAAAGTAGAACTTGCGGGCATTTTTACCTTCTTCATCGGCCAGATAGACCTCCTTGTCCCAAGGCATGTTGGAAACAATGGAACCCACCTGCAGCGGTGACTGCAGATTGCTGTTGGTCTTTGCTGCTGCTTCGGTTTCAAAGCCTGGCGTCACACTCTGGAACAGCTTCACGTTGGCTAACGGGTCGCCGGCTCCCGGCACGCACACGTCACCCACCTTGAAATCAACGCTGGTGCTGAACTTGAGCAGACCGTTCAACAAGTCAATTTTGAAACGCAGCATACCGTAGGCATACGACGGGTTCGGACCGCCGCCTTGCAGCAGCGCACCGATACCGGCTTTGAAGAGGGAGAACTCACCCTTCCAGAAACCGAGGTTGATCTTCAAACCCACATCGCCCTGTAAGGCGGCATACACACGGCCGAGGGCGTAGAAGTTGTTCTTACCGATTTGGGAATGGCCGGGACAGCCGACACCGCTCACATCCAACAAGGCCACGTCGAAACCGAGGTCGGCAGTCACATGCACATAAAGGAAGAAGTCCAAAGCGAGATAGGCATGGAAGGTGGAACCCATACAGAAACCGCCACCATTGTCAATAGCCAACCAGTCGGTATTCTTCAGCTTACGGGCGTTCTTCACACCTTCGGAATCGGTATCCAACTTCTTATCGTCATCTTCCAGACCAAAGAATTTCTTCAAGTCCTTGCTGAGCGGGGGCATCTGGTATGCGAAGGCATTACCTGTCTGCATATAGAAGGTGAATTCAGCTTCGGCAGTACAGACAATCAGGTTTAATTTGCTCTTCAACTGCACACGCTCTTCATATTTCGGTTTTCCGATGGCAAAATACCAGTCGGTGGAACCGGCCTTGTGGTTGCCGTCTTTTTTCTTGTAATGCTTCAATTCGAAATCAATCGGGACACTGGCCGTGAGGCTGAAGGAGGGCTTTCCGCTGGAACCGCTGGTGGAAGCGTCGGCTGCATTCTCGCGTTGGCCGGCATCGTGGCTGCCGATACCGGATGTCCCTGTCAGCTTATTCAATTCCTTGGTTACATTTGAACTGGTAACCATAGAAAGTCCACCGTGGATACCGCTCAATGAACTGCCCAATAAGGTGGAACTTGCTCCTTCCAGGAGTTTTGAGAGGTTGATGTCGGCTTTCACTGCAATGGAGAGACGGAAGTAGTCGTAAACGCTGGTCCGCTCAAATCCCATAATGGCTTTGGCGCGGATTAATGGGGAATTATTGTTGCTGCCGTCACCCGGGGTTTTGCTCTTGTCCATCTTGCTCATTACGTAGGCATTGGCGTCGATGAAAATGCCGGAGAAGTGCTTGTTGGAGATACGGAGCGAAATGAGACCGTCGGCGTTCATCGTGTTTTCCGCACCCGTCAGCACAAGGCTGATACCGGCATTGGCCACCCAGCTGTCTCGTTCAGGAGTGAACTCCATGCCGGAGGCTGCCGTCGCTTCGGCATTGGTGTTCTTTTCGGCGGTCTTCAGCAGGTTCACCGCGCTGTAGCTGGGATCTGTCAGGCTCTTCGAGGCCTTCATGTTGTAGGCGAAACCGCCGGAGAAGCCGTTGATGCTGACCACGCCGAGCGCGATGCCGCCCGGGAATTTGCAGGCGCCATCGAAATACCACCAAGTGAAGGTGCCTTTGCTATCCTTCTTCGTACCGAAACCGGCGCTCATACTCAAGGTCACTTTGCTCATGATTGTGACGGTCAGCGAGCCGCCGAAGCCGTCGCCCATCGCGCCGCCCGATACGGACAGGCCGCTGAGTGAGTTGACTCCGCTACTGCTACCGCTGCCGGAACCACTGCCGCCACCGGAACCGCCACTTCTGCCGCTATTTCCGCCGCCGTTGTTGTTGGAGTTTCCACCACCACCACCACCACCGGAATTGCCGGAGCTGCCAGAGCCGCTGCCGCTGGAACCGGAACCGGTACTGCTGAAGAAGTCCAACAAACCGTCCAATTTGAACACCTGGAAGTCAAGCTGGTCGAACTTGATGGACTTGAGTTTGGCATCCACCTTCTTCACATGGAAGTGGTTCATCGGGTCAATGATGCCCCAGAACGCGAAACCGGTGGTGACACCAAGGTCAACGGCCTCGCAGTCGAACTTCATCTGTCCGGTCACATCGATACCGAGTTTCAAGTCGGACTTCTCGAAAGTGATGATCGGGGCAAGTTTGGTAATGCTGAAAGTGAAGCCGGCAAAAGAGACGGAGGCGAGAGGCTCGCCATTTTCATCGACTTGCTCGCCGTTGCCGTCGGAGGGCGCGCCACCGAGGCTCTTCTGCGGTGAGGCGAACGACCAGTTGCCGATATCGAACTCGAACTTGTCAAGGACAGCCGTGCCGTCACCGGCCTTGCCGCTGTTCCAGTTTCGCATGCCCATGTGTTCAAACTTGGCCAAGGCGCAGTTGATGGGGATGCCGATTTTGTTGAAGGCCACATTGATTTTGCCGTTCAACGTCAGGTCAATGCGGGTATTGGATTCTTTGTATATCTTCTTGATTCTGAAATAGGAGGACTTGGGGTCGAAGTCCACACTGGCGAGCCACATATCGAGTTTGAGGGTGTCTTCCACCGCCTTGATGCTGAACTCGAGGCTGTCGGAGCCGATGGAGCAGTCGTAGGCGAAGCCGCCGCTGAACAGCGGGATGCCGAAGCCGCCCTTGATGACACCGGCCTTGTATTGGTTCTTCACAAATTTCACGCTGATGGTATCAAGGGAGAAGGCCCAGCCACCGCCCGACTTCGTGTCGGCGCGGATGATATCGCGGGCGAACAGCTCTGCCGTGAAACCGTTTTTATCGATAATCAACCCCTTGGCACCGAAGTTGATACGGCTGCCCGGATAGCAGTAATGTGCGGAGTCTGTGACAGTCCCGTTGATACCGTGGGTATAGGTGACCACGGAATCCTTGGGACCCTCTTGGTCGGAGAAGGTGTTGCTGATTTCGTCGGAAAGGAAGACGGTGAGTTCGTCCCAATAGAAGCCCTGCCACTCCTTCGTGGCCTTGGCGATCTTTTTCTGACGCTCCTTCTTCTGTTCGTCCGTTTCGTTTTGTTTGGGCTTGGCATCATTCCCGAGGAGGTATTCTCCGTCAATGGCCACCTCCTTCGGCGATTCTGTGGAGGAGTGGTCGTAGAAGATGCCTCGGCCGGTCGGCACGAAAGTGAAGCGGTCGCAACCGGCGATGGCAAACGGATCCATCGTGATTTTGGCTACCCAGTCGTCCCAATCCTTGATCTTGGCCAGAAGGCTTGCCTGCACCACCTTGCCCTTGCGCGGGGTGCCGTCCTTCTCGATACCCATCACATCATTGGGATTCATGTCGAACTGGAGTTCCGCCATCATGAAGGAGAGTTTGCCCGTATCCACCACAATGACCGTACCGTCCTTCGGGTCGGCGAAGTTGGAGGACTTCTTGAAACGCATCTTGTAGCCGTCATTCAGCTCAATCTCATAGTCACGGCCCATAAAGAGCTCGATGTGCTTGCTGGAGTTGCCGAGGAACCCCTGCTGGTCCATACAGATGTTGTTGGCGAGGAAGGGGATGTAGGCGTTGTCGCTCTGTGCGGCGAAAATCGCCCATAGATTCATCAGCGCCGTCACGGGAGAGAAGTACATGTTGTTGATGGCGAAGATCACATTCTTGGAGCCGGTGATCTCTTCATCGGTAATACTGAGCGGGAAGGTCATCACCGGCGTGGCCATATTCTCACCCATAAGAGGACCTAACAAACCGCCATACTTCTTGGCATATTTCTCCCCGTACTCTTGGAATTTGTCATAATATCCTTTAATGGTTTCATTCTCACCGAGTTTTGAAACCACTGCGTTGATGTCGTCATTGGTCCACTGGTCCATATCCAAGTCGTTGGTCAAGGCGTCCAGATAGGTGGAGGAGTCGGTGACGGTGCTCACAGCCGTACCCTTGATGACTTGGAAGTCCTTGTTGATCTGGATGGAGTCGATCTTCACCTTCAACCGCACATCAATGCCGAGCGGATGCCAGATGACATAGCCGTCGCCGTTATAGACCTTCTTGGTAGAATCGAAGACCGCCGTCTGCACGACCAACGGGAATTCGCCGATCTTCAGCTGTACCTTGTTGGTTATCAAGCTGTCGGGAGCCGGTGTGATGAACTCCTTGCTCAGTTTGTCAAGCGCTTTCGGGAAGCACTTGATCTTGTCGTTGAGGTCGGCCACAAATTCCGGCGGGTCCTTCAGCTTGAAGGTGGCATAGTGCGACCTTCCATTATTAATAATATTGTAATGCTGTGAGGTGTCCTCCATCTGTTTGATTTTCATTTCGAGGACCGCCACATACTGCTCTTTCGTCTTCAAAGTGTCGAAGAGGACGGAGTCGATGTATTCGGTGGCCACGATGCTGTCTTTTATGTAGAAGAAGGACTTGACCTCATTCGGTTTCTTGCCTTTGGGCAGCTTGCCCACCTTGAGTTTGTAATAGACGGAGTCGCCGTAGTCCACGCCGGTGGCCTTGTTCCAACGGAAGGAGAAGCTCTCTCGTTTTACCACCTCAGGGAATTCAGCCTCCACCCACGTGGTGTCGTCCAACGCCTTGTGGGTGAGGTCCACGGGATAGGTGAACTGCGGCGGATTGACTTTGTCGAGGGCGCCGCTGTCAATACCCCACGCGAAGACGACATTGGAGCTGTAGTTGTCTGTGCCGTACATCACTTGGTCGGCGATGCTGTCGCGGGGGCTGGGCATGTTATGGATGTACTCCGTGATGGTGTAAGTGGTTCTTTGGTTGTAGGAGTAGAAGGTTTCGGCATCAAGATGCAGCACGTACTTGTACCCTTTCTGGAGCGTGTCTTTCCACAGTTGGGGAAAGTCCATCACCTGCACGGGATCAACGTTGAAGCTCGCATCGGGACGGTTGCACTCAATGTCCTTTTTGCAGATGGGCTGCACGTTCAGGGAGTTGGCGATTTCGCCACCCACATATTCGTAGAGGGAGACGGCGTATTTGACACGTAAGACGGAGTCGCCGCGCACTGGCATCCACTTGATTCTCAGGGTATCAGACGGCGTCACTTGATAGTAGGGCTCATTACCCCCGACGTAAGTGCTGTAGTGGTCGTCGGACGGGGCCGCCGAGGCTTCCGACGGCACCCTTGTGATGAGGGTGTTATAGGTGCTGTTATCCTTGCCCGGGGTGACGAGGTAGGGGTCGCGGATGTCCCTCTTTACTTGGTCGCGGTTGTCGGAAGTGGAGGAAGTGATGCTACCCTGCTGGTCTTGGATGACCTCAGACTCACCCCACACAAAGGCAATCACCTGGCTTCGGCCTTCGTTGCCTAATGCGACATCCGTCAGCAGACTGTTCCGTAAGACGGCTATCACCTGTGCCGCATACACATGCCCCCGTTCCAGCCGGAAGTGCCGGTTGGCCGTCGTGTCGTGCAGGTATGAGGTACGGTTCCGGTTCTCAATGGTGGCGATAGTGGCATTATTGTTGATGGCTTCATGAATGTTCTGGTTTTTGTAAACCTCAACAATCTTGAGGGTGTAATTGAAATCGCTGACAGTCAAGCAGTTGGAAATGACACCTGTCCATGTGAAAGTCACATTGCGGGATAATGGCAGCACGGTATATTGACTGCTGTTGCGGTTGTCGGAGGAGGGGGGAACAACACCTCCGAGGAGGTTGTTGGCGGGGTTGCTGTTGTTGAGGTTGTTCGCACTGTATCCGTTGACCGGCGAGGTGAATTCCGGTGCCGATCCCGAATAGCAGACGGTGAACGTGTAGCATACTTCCTCACCTGCTGAAATGGGATTGAGGTCGTTGTGCCCGGTCCAGATGTACGGCTTGATGCAGAACCGGTACTGTCCTTCAGGCAGTGTGAACATGGTGCTGGTCAGCTCGTTGCGATCTACGTTTGTCACGTATGCAGCGGAGTTGAGGTTGCCGATAATCTGGTCGAAATGGTTTCGGTGCAGCACCAGCGGGGTCGATCCGATGGTGAGCGGCGTGTTCGGCTGGAACTCAGGCTTCGTATAGACGAAGAAACTCTCGTTGGTAGCCGAAAAATCACAGGAAAGGGAGATGGTGAAGTAGATCTGCTTCTCCTCCTGCGGGTTGGTGTTGATCATCTGGATGTTGAAAAAGCGTCCGGGGTCGTCAAGGTAGCTGAAGCCCGTGGCGGGGAACATCCGCACTTTCGGCGTGATAGTGGTCACAATGTCGTTCTGTGCGGAAACGCTGAACAGTTGGAACAGTGTAGCCAGAAAAACGAGGGAGAGGGTAAGTGCTCTTTTCATATCGTTGGTGTTTTATTTTGTTGACTTTAGTTGTTGTTTCTGAAGTTTCTGCGCCTGACGGGCCAGACGGTGCTCGGCACGCTCCTCCTTCGTCATCTTCTTGATGACGCGCGCGGCGAAGGCGTAAGAGTAGGCAAGGGTGAAGCGGCAGTCAAGAGTGGACTGGATGCGCTGACCGATGATTTCGCGGTCGTTGAAGTTGCTGAGCGAAAGGTAGAGGGAGGCGGTGTGTGCACTTTTGTAACTGAAGTTACTGCCGATGCTGTTACTGATGGAGAAATTGTTGGTGGCTCCTTCCATCTTCTGGATGTTGTAGCCGAAAGAACCGTTGTAGGAGAGGGTCCAGTTGGTTTTCTCCTTTTTCAGAATCTTGTAGCGAAGCCCCACGTTGATGGTGTGCCCGTCGTATTTGGCGTACTCCGACGAGGACATCGAGAAGTCATAGCCGCAGTCGAAGCCGAGACGGATGGCGTCAAAGTCGATGCCGTAGCCGATGCCAACGGTCAGGGTCATCACATTCATGGTATTAAGCGCCAATTTATTGAGGTTCTTGTTCTGTATGAAGTTGAAATTCAGATTGATGGAATGAGCGTATGTTTTTTCAAAAGTGAAACTGGGGGAAGCGGACAAGGTGTGGACAATCTGGTTGATACGCAAACTGTCAGGCACGAGGTAGGTGCCGTCGTACTGGTCCTGCTTGATGCCGTTGTAGTTGATGCCGAAGTTGACGTGGCTGCCGATGCTGTTGTTCCAGTTGATGGCGTAGGTGATCACTTGGTTAGTGTACATCTGCTTTTTGTTGAGATTGTCGCGCTGGAAGTAGCCGACTGCGCTGATGTTGGAGCGCCCCTTGAAGAGGGAGGTGTTGATGACCGCTCCGACACTGTGGGAGTTCTGGTTGAAGTTGGAAGCACCCAACGACACATAGTCGGGCTGGATGAAGCGGTAGGTGAGGCTTGCGGAGAAGTTGTGGGCCATGAAGTTCATGGCGGCGTCACCGGCGAAGCGGAAGACGGAGTTGTTGCGGACGGCTAAAAGCCATTCGGTTTTTTGGAGGATTTTATCCACTTTCTCGTTCTCCCGCAGACTGCCTGCGAGCGTGTCGCGGATATCCATTGTATAGAGGCTTCCACCGAGGTTGGCGGTGAAGGCGAACCACTTTTTGATGGCGAAACGTCCCGAGATGCCGATGGTGATGTTGTCGCGTGGAGCGATGGAGTCCTGCCACACCTGCGGCAGCGACTTGATGGCGTCCTTGGCCTTCAGGAAGCTGAAGTCGATGAAGTTGCGCTCATTGCCGCCACCGATTTTGAAGCCGACGGCGTCACGACGGTACTGCGGGAGGTCGGCCTCCGGCACGTTCAGACCCAACAGTGAGTCCGCCAGCTGCTGGAAGGCCGTGCGGTCGTCGTACCCTTTAATGCGGGAGGCCTGCTGGAGGTGCCCGCCGAACACGCCCATACGGAACTTCTTACCATGATATTCCGCCCCAACCCCGAGGAATGTGAGTCCCGAATAGGTGTAGTTGGAAAAGTGCATGCTGCTGTGCCCGATGTGGAACTTCCAGTTGCGCCACGTCGGCATGAAGCCCAAGTGGAACGTCGGCAACTGCGGGTAGGAGAACGAAGTGGTATTGTTGGCGAAATAAAACGAGAACGGCAGCTGGAAACTATAGAACGACAGGTTAATACTGGCGAAAATGTTGGCCGAGAAAGGCGTGCTGCCCGGATGGTTGGAGTTGTAGGACACCCCCATCCCCGCGCCTATGTTGCCGCTGATGGCAAACGGATCCGCATTCTTGATCTCGTTAATCCGGTCACGGATTCCCTGCCCATAAAGACATGACATTTGGAAGGAAACCGCCAAGAAAATCAGAAGTATGAAAGGTAGTTTTCGCTGTTTCACTGAAAAATTAGGCCGCAACAGACTTGCGTTTTTTTAATTAATAAATATAACTCATTACAACTTAACAAGTTGTAATAATTCAAGTTTAAATAGAAAAACGGGCAAAAGTAAGAAATTTTTCAGCGAAATACAAAAAAAAGATGACCTTTTAAGCCATCTTTTCAATTTTTTGTACTGGATGCGGGAGTCGAACCCGCGATCTTCAGGATGAAAACCTGATGTCCTAGGCCACTAGACGAATCCAGCATTTCCCATCAAAAATGAGGGTGCAAAAATAGTAAAATTTCTGTTGCCCCCGATAGTAGATTGAAAATTTAATTTTTTTTAATCTTTATCGGGTTCAAACCTGAAACCCAGACGTTTACCAGTCTTCAAAATCATATTTTGGTCTTCAATCTGTAGGATGTCATTGACAGAAATCTCCAATAAATGGGAATATTCCGGCACCAAAAGGTCAAAATTGATGGTGTATTTGATGGCCGATTGAAGGATGTCCATCACGGCATCGCGGTCGAGTTCCTTGCTGTTGAAATTATTGAGCACGCTCGCCAGCTCCCGTTTGCCTTCCACATAGAAATGCTTGTCCTTGTTGATAAAAATCCGCCCAATCATATAACCCGAATCGTTGATCCGATTGTAGCGGAAGGAATCGTTCAGGAAGTTGAAAATCTGAATCATACCACAGTAGGAACGGTTTTTATCCTCCTTGATGTAAGGGGTCTTCATCACCTCGTGGTCGCGGGGAAACTCGAAAATGTTGGTGTGCATCAGGAAGATGAGCACATCGCCGGCGAAGCGGATTTTGAACTCGTGCAGGTTCTTTCCGTTAAAATCGACCGACACACGGGGATGTTCTTCGGCGTAATTTTCTTCGTAAAAATCTTCAAACTCCTTGGCGCAGGATTTGAAAAGCTCCATGGTTTCGAGGGTGCTGGCATAAATCTGCTGCTTCAGTTCCCCTTTTTGGATCAATAATTCGCAAATTGATGAGTGTTCTTCCATATATGTTTTTGATGTTTATTTCAATGTGAGATAATCTAAAGGATTGAGTGGAAATCCGTTATGCCACAATTCAAAGTGGAGGTGGGTTCCCTTGTCGGTGGTGCCGGAATGCCCCATTTCGGCGATGGGTTCACCGGCGGAAACTTTGGCGCCGGCGGTTTTCAGCAGCACGCGGTTGTGCTTATAGATGGAGATGACGTTGTCGTGGTGCTGGATGATGAGGACGTTGCCGTCCATCGCGTCGAAGCCGGCGAAGACCACCATGCCGTCGCCGGCGCTGGTGATGAGGGTGCCGGGGCGGTTGGCGATGTCGAGCCCGTACTGGTTCTGCGCCACGCTGTAGTACCCGATGATGGTGCCGGTGGTGGGCGGCTGCATAAAGAGGTTGCTGATGTCGGCGCGCCGGTTCACCGTCACCTCCTCGGTGGCCTGCTTCACCATCAGGGTCTGGATGAGGTCCGCCGACTCCTCGCGCAAGGCCAGCTCCGCCTCCGTGTGGGCTTCCAGTTCCTCCTGTCCGACCGTCGGACGGTTGCTGTCCTCCTCCACCTTCTCCATCTCGTCAGGCATCACTTCATCGTTCAGAATGCGACGGAAGTTGTCGATGTACTGCTGGTTCTGCGCCAGCAACAGCTCCACGGAGTCCACCCGACGGACCATGGCGCGGTACTTCCGGTACTCTTCGTGGTGCCGTCCTCCCGTTACATAGATGCCGAGCGGGGTAAAGGCGATCAGCAGGCCCGTGAGCATGATGAGGGCGAAGGCGGAAAGTGTCACCACCACAAAAATGTTGCGGGGGCTCAGCTTGAATGAAAAAACCTCCCGCTGCGTGGTATCCTCACGGATCAGCAAGTGGAAACGGTTCCTCCAGTTCTTCCTGAGCTTCTGCCAGAGGGTGGGAATCTTCCGCAAAAAGTCCTTGAATCGCCCCGCCATCGTTCTGTGTTAAATGTATTTTTCGCCGTAGTCGAGTTCCACGTCGTTCACGTACTGGCGGATCTGCTGCTCGTTCTCTTTCTTGCAGATGAGGAGCACATTGTCGTTATCCACAATGATGAAATCCTCCATACCTTGCAGCACGACGGCTTTCTCGCCGGGTACGTTGATGATACAACCATTTGTGCCATACGTCTTTACGCGGTTCCCAGCCACCACATTGCGGTTTTCGTCCTTCTCGCTGACCTCATAGAGGGAGCCCCATGTCCCGAGGTCGGACCAGCCGAAGTCGGCGGCATAGACGCACACGTTGGAGGCCTTCTCCATCACGCCGTAGTCAATGGAGATGTTGCGGCACACCTGATAGGTGGCGTTGATGAACGGCTGTTCGGCAGAGGTGTTGTACAAACCCTCGCCTTGCCGGAACAGGTCGTTCACTTCCGGAAGGTACTGGTTGAACGCCTTTTCAATTTCCTTCAGCGACCACATGAAGATGCCGGCGTTCCAAAGGAACTCGCCGCTCTCCACGAACTGCTTGGCCACCTCCAGTTCCGGCTTCTCGGTGAAAATCTTCACGTCGTAAATGGAGGCGTTCCATCCGTAGGAACGTTCTTCATTATATTGTATGTAGCCGTAGCCAGTGTTGGGGTAGGAGGGTCTTATACCGATGGTGAGGAGCTTGTCGTTTTCTTTGACGAAGTTCAACCCATTGGTAATCACTTCTTTGAAAACATCTTCTTTGAGGATGATATGGTCAGAAGGAGCCACCACAACGACCGCATCGGGATTCTTGGCCTTGATTTTGAAGTTGGCGTAGGCGATGCAGGGGGCGGTGTTGCGGCGGGCGGGCTCCAGCACAATCTGCTCGTCGCCGATGCCGGCCAGCTGCTCCTTCACAAGATGGGCATAGCTCTTGTTGGTGATGATGTAGATGTTCTCCTTCGGACAGATTTCCTGAAAACGGCGGTAGGTCTTCTGGATGAGCGACTCGCCGTCGCCGAGGATGTCGATGAACTGTTTGGGGGTGTGCGAGCGGCTGAGAGGCCAGAAACGGGCACCTACTCCGCCTGCCATAATGACACAATAAAAGTTTTTATCCATTACTAAAATTTATAGTTGCAAAATGAGGGTGCAAAGGTACGGCAAATTTATGAATTAAAAGGGTCAATCGTGAAATTTTACAAACTTGATAAACCCGATAAACTTGCAACTTTACAAACTTGCAACTTGATGAACTTGTAACTTGATAAACTTGCAACTTTATTGTACCTTTGCCGCCGCAATTTCCAAAATCGGATAGTTTTTGAAATTATTAATTATCAATATCTTATAAAAAATGACAGTTAAAGAGTTAGTGGAAAAAATGAACCTGACCGTCTTCTGCGGACAGGACAACTTGGATCGTGAAATCAAGGGCGGTTACACGTCCGACCTGCTGAGCGACGTGATGGGATTCGCCCGCGAAGGACAGGTGTGGATCACCCTCCAGACCCATAAGAACGTGCTGGCCATCGCCTCCCTCAAGGAGCTCGCCGCCATCCTCCTCGTGAAGGGCAACAAACCCGAAGAGGATATGCTGGAACAGGCTATCGACGAGGGCATTCCGGTCCTCGGCACCGACGCGCAGACCTTCGAGACCACCGGCACCGTTTACCAACTGATCAACCAATAACCCGCCGTGAATATCTTCAAGGCCGACCTGCACAACCACACGCTCCTGTCGCCGTGCGGTGACTTGGAAATGACGCCCGACTTCATCATCGAGGAGGCGAAGCGGAAGGGCATTGACGTGATCGGCATCACCGACCACAACTGCACCCGTCACTGTCGGCTCGCCGAGCACTACTCGCACAACCGCGACATTTTCGTGCTGTGCGGCGCCGAGGTGACGACGAAGGAGGAGGCGCACTGCCTCGCCTTCTTCGAGAACCACGAAACCCTCGACCTCTTCCAACAATTTCTGGACGAGCACCTGCCCGATATCCCCAACGTGCCGGACGTGTTTGGCGATCAGGTGCAGATCAATGAGGAGTTCGAAATCGTGTATGAGGAGCCCAAGCTACTCACCTCCGGCCTTGACGTGCCTATCGAAGGCATCGCCGCCAAGGTGAAGGAGCTCAACGGCATCTTCATCCCCGCCCACATCGACAAGATGAAAAATAGCGTCATCTCTCAACTCGGCTTCATCCCGTTCGACCTTCCCTACGACGCTGTGGAACTGTCGAAACGGGGCGACAAGGAAAAAATCCTACAGCAACATCCCTACCTGAAGGACAAAACCTTCACCCGCGCCTCCGACGCCCACCAGCCCGACGTCATCGCCACTGCCCCCTGCTGGTTCGAGATGGAAACCCGCAGCTTCGACGAAATCCGGAAAGCGTTGCACCAGGAGGGCGGGCGGAATGTAAAATTGGCGTTATAAAGGATACGGTAAAAGGTATAAGGTATGAGGTAAAAGGTTTGAAGAGGAATTGTGCGTAGCAACCTCTTACCTGTTACCTCATACATCCTACAGAAAATAGAATTATTTCGCTTCCTCCTGCCGTTTCTTGATGACTTCGGCCTGCTTGTCGGCGGGCATCTGCATATACTGGTAGAATTCCATTGAGTAGTTGGCGCGGCCGGAGGTGATGTTACGCAGCGCGGTGGCGTAGCCGAACATCTCCATCAGCGGGATAAAACCGTCGAGCTTTTGCGAACCCTTACGGAAACGGCGCATGTTCTCGATGCGGCCGCGGCGCTTGTTGAGGTCGCGGGTCACGTTGCCGATGAAATCATCGGGGGTGTTCACCTCCACCTTCATCACCGGCTCCATCACGATGGGGTTGGCCTGACGGAACGCCTGCTTGAAACACATCGCGGCGCAGGTCTGGAACGCCATGTCGCTCGAATCGACGGGATGGAAGCTGCCGTCCACCAGCACGCATTTCACATCCACCACAGGGTAGCCGGCAATCGGACTCTTCTCCATCGCCTTGATAAGACCCTTCTGGATGGAGGGCATAAACTCCTTCGGAATGACGCCACCTTTGGTGATATCGACGAACTCGAAGCCTTTTCCTGGATTCGGTTCGAAACGGATGACGGTATGGGCAAACTGTCCCTTGCCGCCCGTCTGCTTCACGTGGCGGTAGTTGCACTCCTTCTCCGTGGTGATGGTCTCACGGAACGACACCGACGGCGCACCGACGGAAATCGGCACCTTGAACTCGTCGCGGATACGCTCCACCAAGATTTCCAAATGCAACTCACCCATACCGGCGATGATGGTCTCTTCCGTCTCTTCGTCGAAGTGGGAATGGAACGACGGATCTTCGTTCGTGAGCTTGGCCAATGCCTCACCCAGCTTGTTACGGCTCTTCTTGTCCTCCAGCTCCAGCTTCATCTCGATGACGGCAGGCGGAACAGTGATGGACTCCAGCAAAACAGCCTGATTCTCATCACACAGTGTGTCGCCCGTGCGGGTGAATTTCATACCGACGAGAGCCACAATTTCACCGGCCGCGGCCTCCGAAATCTCTTCGCGTTCCTTTGCCTTGATGCGGAAAATGCGGCCGATACGCTCGGTTTTACCTTTGTTGGTATTATAGATGGTCATACCGCTGGTAATCTTGCCGCTGAAAATGCGGATAAAGGTCTGTTGGCCGACGTAGGGGTCGTTGATGAGCTTGAAAGCGAGTGCCGCAACCGGTTCATTAGCAGATGGATGCAGTTTGATGGTGCGTTCTTCGTCGTCGGGGTCGTGGGCGATGACGGCGCCGAGGTCGTTGGGCGAGGGGAGATAGTCCACGATAGCGTCCAAGAGCAGTTGGATGCCCTTGTTCTTGTAGGCGGCGCCGCAAAGCACGGGGGTCACTAACAGTTTGATGGTGGCCTCGCGGATGGCTTTCTTCAGCATCGGTTCTTCGATTTCGGCATCATCGAGATAAAGGGTGGCGATGTCGTCGTCATAGTCAGCGAGTTTCTCAATCATGGCGCGGCGGGCTTCCTGTGCCTGCGGCAGGATTTCGGCGGGGATGTCGCTCACGATACGCTCTTTCTCCACGAAGGTGATGGCCTTCATAGTGACAAGGTCAACCATGCCGAGGAAGTCGTTTTCGGCACCGATGGGCAGGTGGATGGGCATAGCGTTGGCTCCGAGGTACTTGTTCATCTGGGCTACCACGTCCGAGAAGTTGGCGCCGGTGCGGTCCATCTTGTTGACGAAGGCGATGCGGGGCACGCGGTATTTGTCGGCCTGGTTCCAGACGGTTTCGCTCTGGGGCTCCACGCCACCGACGGCGCAAAACACGGCCACCATCCCGTCGATGACACGCAGTGAACGTTCCACCTCAATGGTGAAATCCACGTGGCCAGGAGTGTCGATCAGGTTGATCTGATGGTCGTTCCAGTTGGCGGTGATCGCGGCGGAGGCGATGGTGATACCACGCTCCTGTTCCTGCTTCATAAAGTCCATCGTAGCCTGTCCGTCGTGGGTTTCACCTACTTTGCGCTTCACGCCGGTAAAAAAGAGGATGCGTTCTGAAACGGTGGTCTTCCCCGCATCAATATGGGCGGCAATACCGATATTTCTGAGTTTGGAAATGTGATTTGTCATTTTTATTTTATTGATTTATAACGGATTATTTGTTCCAATTTTGGGCGGCAAAAATACGAAAAATGTGAAGACGCACGGCTGTGTGTCCCTTTGTTTAAAATTTTTCCACTCCCGCACACCATATTAAAAAAATTAGTACTTTTGCACCCTGTTTTTATGAAATTAAAATCATTGTAAAATGGCAAATAAGAAATCATTCAAGGCCGACCTCGAGAAGAGAAAAATCATTTTCTTCGCGATAGGTTGTATTGTAGCTATGTCATTGTCTTGGGTATGTCTTGATCTGTTGGCCACCACTGAAAAGGAGGCCGCTGTCATTCAGGACGAACCGGAAGCTGCCACTGTTGACGAATACACTCCGCCGGAAACGGACGAGAAACCGCAGGAACAGAAGCAGGAGGAGGTCCAGCAGCAGAACCAGGAAATCATCCTGAACATCGTTGAGAACACCGCCAAGGCCGACTTCGACTTCAACTTCGGTCAGGATGTTACTGACGAGATGGCCATCGACGAATGGGAAGCCCCTGAAGTGGTGGAAGAGGTTGCCGCTGAAGAGCCCCCGGTACGTTTTGTGGAGCAGATGCCCGAATACCCCGGCGGTATGGCTGCCCTGAACCAATATCTGCGCGAACACCTCCAATACCCCGCCGCCGCCCGTGACGCAGGTGCTATGGGTACCGTTCTGGTGGAATTCGTTGTTGAGAAGGATGGTAGTGTGAGTAACGCCAAGGTTGTCGTCTCCCAGTTCCCCGCCCTCGATGAAGAGGCTCTCCGTGTGGTCCGCTCCCTTCCGAAATGGAAACCCGGCGAAAGCAACGGCCGTAAAGTGCGTGTTTACTACAACGTTCCGATTCGCTTCGACCTGCAGTAAGCACAGATCAATAACAGATATAGTGAGTCCAAAAGTCCCCATCGTGCTTTTGGACTCATTTCATATAATGTAACCTGTAATATAACATGACAAACCTGTAACCTGATAAACTTGCAACTATGAAAGACCTCTCCATGCACATTATGGACATTTTGCAGAACTCCACCCGCGCCGGTGCCACCGAGGTGACATTGGAGGTAATCGAGAATCCTGCTGCCGACACCCTCACCATCCGATTCATCGACAACGGCTGCGGAATGGATGCCGAAACCGTCCAGAAGGTTATCAACCCGTTTTTCACCACCCGCACCACCCGCAAGGTGGGCCTCGGACTGCCGCTGCTGAAGCAGAACACCGAGCAGACCGGCGGGAGCCTCGACATCCAGTCGGAGAAGGGCAAAGGAACCACCGTGACCGCCGTCTTCGGCCTCACACACCTCGACCGCCCGCCGATGGGCGACCTCGCCGGCACCGTCGTCCTCACCGCCTCCGCCTACCCCGACATCCGCTTCATCTTCCACTACCACTCCGACCAAACCGACTACGTATTCGACACCGACGAGGTGAACGAAGCCCTCGACGGGATGTCCATCCAGGAACCGGAAATCGTACAGTATCTCATTGAGATGGTGAAGGAGAACATCGGAGGGAAATGAGAATGGAAAATGGAAAATTGAAAACGGAAAACTGAAAACTGAAAACTGAAAATTGAGAACTGAGAACTGAAAACTGAAAACTAATGCAACATTAAAGTTTACATTATGAAAAAGAATGTTTTGGATGAAAAGTGTATGTTGTTTGCTGTGAGGATAGTGAAGTTCTATCAGTTTTTATGTACTGAAAAGAAAGAATATGTGTTGAGTAAACAGATACTGCGAAGTGGAACAAGTATAGGAGCCAATGTTCGTGAAAGCCGGAACGCTCAATCAAAAGCAGATTTCGCACACAAATTGAATATTGCACTAAAGGAAGCTGATGAAACACAATACTGGCTTGAACTTCTAAAAATGTCCGATATAATTACTATAGATTATTTTGATACATTAAATCAAGATTTGTCAGAAATCATTGCACTCCTTATCACCTCAATCAAGACTGTCAAATTTAAAATTTCCTAAATCCCCTCTCATTTTCCATTTTCCGTTTTCAATTTTCAATTTAAAAAGTGTTACCGTCGAATTATTCTTCCCGCAGCATCATCGCCCTGGCCTTGCCGATTATGGCGGGGAATTTGGCGCAGACGATCATCACGTTTGTGGATACGGCGTTTCTAGGCCATTTGGGGACGGTGGAACTGGGTGCCGCGATGATGGCGGGACTCTACTACTACGTCTTTTCCACGCTGGCGTGGGGTTTCGCGACGGGCATCCAGATTATTGTGGCGCGGCGCTTCGGCGAGAACAACCTGCCGGAGGTGGGCGCGGTGTTCAAACACGGTCTGCTGGTGGTGGCGGCCCTGTCGGCGATGCTGTTCCTGCTGCTGCACTATGGCACCGACATTTTCTTGAAAGGTATCATCTCGTCGCCCGACATCCTGAAAGTGTCGGAAGAGTTTATGCATTACCGGCACTACGGCATCATCTTCGTCTGCTTCAACTTCTTGTTCCGCTCGCTGTATGTGGGACTTTCCGACACGAAAATCATCATTTACACCACGTTGTTGATGGCGGTGGTGAACATCTTTTTCGACTATAGTTTCATTTTTGGTCATTGCGGAATGCCGGAGTTAGGGGTTTCGGGCGCGGCGATTGCCTCCGTGCTGGCCGAAATATCGGCGTTCATCTTCTTCATTTTCTATACGCTGTTCCGTCTTCCCACAAGAAAGTACGGCATCTTCCCCATCAAAAGGGTGCGGATGCCGTTGGTCAAGTCCATCGTGGGGCTGTCGCTGCCGACGATGGGCCAGCGGCTGGTCTCCTTCGGGGCGTGGTTCGTGTTTTTCGTGATGATTGAGCGTACGGGGGAGCTGGCCGTGGCGGTGTCGGGCATCGTGCGCAGTGCCTATATGGTGATTTTGGTGCCGGTGTTTGCCTTTGCCGCCGCCGCCAACACGCTCACCAGCCGTATTATCGGCGAGGGGCACAGCGATGAAGTGGGACATCTGCTCCGCCGGATTCTGAAAATCTGTCTCTGTTTCTTGGTGGTGCTGGTGGCGGTGTGTGCCGTCATCCCCGACACGATAGCCACCATCTACACCGATGACGCGGCGTTGGCGGCGGCCTCGGTGCCGTCGTTGCGGGTGGTGTGCGTAAGCGCCCTGCTGATGAGCGGTGCCTGCATCCTCTTTGAGGCGGTGTCGGGCACGG
The DNA here is from genome assembly GCA_947169105.1 of uncultured Bacteroidales bacterium. GTDB lineage: Bacteria > Bacteroidota > Bacteroidia > Bacteroidales > WCHB1-69 > UBA1756. The sequence continues at coordinate 125,649 of CAMVOL010000002.1, forward strand.
GCAAGACGATGGTGGCCTTCATCCTCGAATCGGCCATACTGGTCGTATATATTGGTTATATTCTGTTTGTTACGAAATTATTCCCGATGCCCGTCGAGGTGATTTGGGTGGCGGAAATCCTCTACGCCATCCTGCTTGGGGCGGTGTCGTGGGGATACCTGCGGTGGGGCAAGTGGCACGGAATGAAGGTGTAAAGGCTGCCGCGGCACGGGCGGCGGTGACGGAAGAATACCACAGGTGATGACGCGGAAGGGAGTGGGGAGATTCCGCCAGCCTGACGGCCGGCGGAATGGTGTGGGAAGTCGATGTGGAAAGGAGGGCAGAACTTCCAAACAGCATTAATCCTCGGAATCGTCATCTACAATAGAATTGTCAAAACGGGTTTTGGCAGACTCTAACGCCTTATGAATCTGTTGCATCAGCATGTGGCGTGGCGGCAGTTCTGTCAGATACTGCGCCACCTTGATGCCTGATTTGTCCAACTGTAGAAGTTCGATTTGCTCTTCGCCACCCTCAGTACAGAGCAACAAACCCAGCGGCGGTTCCTCTCCCGGTTCCATCTCATATTTCTCCAACCAACGCAAATAGAGTTCCATCTGTCCTTTGTACTCGGCTCTGAACCGGCCCTTCTTAAGGTCAATAGCAATCAAACGGTGCAGTTGGCGGTGATAGAACAGCAAATCGAGGTGAAAATCCTCACCGTCTATAACCATTCTTTTTTGTCGGGCCACAAAGCAGAAACCGCTTCCCAACTCAATGATAAACTGTTCCAGATGAACCAACAGACAGTCTTCGAGGTTCTTTTCGTTATACATACTCTTCAATCCAGTGAACTCCAAGAAATAGGGACTTTTAAAGACGAGATCTGGAGTTATTACATTGTCATCACGCAAAGTGGAAAGTTCTTTCTTGATAAACTCATCAGGCTTACCACTGATGGCTGTACGTTCGTATAACATACCGTCTATTTTTGATTGCAATGTCCTCTTACTCCATCTTTCTACAGCTGCCATAGTCAAATAAAATTCGCGCTGCAGCTGGTCTTTCAAAGTCATAACTATTAGAAAATGAGTCCATGACAATTTTGACACCAGTGGTGACACAATTTGAAAATCGGGAAACGTTTGGGCAAATTGCATCATCCTCCAAATATTCCGAAGTTCAAATCCTTTCTTTCCATACTCTGTTTGCAATTGTGTCGACACTGTTGACACAATTTGCTTTCCATATTCAGCACGTTCATTGCCAAGCACCTCTCGATTGATACGCTCACCAATATGCCAATACATCGTAGTTAGTGCATAATTGGCAGTGGCAGCCACATGGCAACGAGACTGATCAATAATTTGGCGCAAATCCTGTATAAGAGATGTTGTCACATCCGGAGTTAACCCACCGCTGTTTTTTACAATTTCCTTTTCCATAATATTTTAGTATTTTAGGGTTGAAATATTCAATAAAACCATATTCCAGTTGAAGCTCTATAGTAGTATAATCCATTGTGTAAACAACAGTTATATTGTATGTGCAATTCAACCTTTAGAATTAATGAATTCTAATAACAGCCTGCAAAAATACTAAATATTTATTAAATTATAACAACTCTATTCTAATTCGGACAGCTCGCGTTTCTTCACGCTCGAGGCGACACAATTTCTTAACGGCAAAAATCGCAAGGCGGCTTGCGACTTCGGCACCGCGCCGCATTTCTGGAAGTTGCGGACAAATCGTTCACCCCGGAGGGGTGAGATTTTAGTAACACCGTACAAGCGTAGCGCAGTGCGGTGTGCGGGAAGGCCCCGCGTGCCAGCCCGCGGCACGGGCGGCAGCTACGGATGGACGGGGCGGGTGATGACGCGGAAAAGAGGAGGGAGACTGGTAACCAGACACTATTGATTTTGCCAGTACCTGAATCGTGGATTTATACCCTTTGGTTATGTTTGTTCATTTTCTTTGCGATTGCACAAAGAAAACGAACCAAAGCCGCGAGTAAGCGAGCAAAAAGAAAGCTTGCTTGCTTTTTCGAGCGAGAGCAGCTTATCCAAAAGAAATGCGCTTTGCCGCTGCACGATTTTTCCCTAAAATTGGCCGTCTCTCGCTAAAACGCGAAAAACTTGCAACACTACATTCCATTCCGTGTTGCTTCGGACAGCTCGCGTTTCTTCACGCTCGAGGCGACACAATTTCTTAACGGCAAAAATCGCAAGGCGGCTTGCGACTTCGGCACCGCGCCGCATTTCTGGAAGTTGCGGACAAATCGTTCACCCCGGAGGGGTGAGATTTTAGTAACACCGTACAAGCGTAGCGCAGTGCGGTGTGCGGGAAGGCTCCGTGCGCTCACCCGCGGCACGGGCGGCAGGCACGGAAGACGGGGAGAGAGATGACGCGGAAAAGGAGATAGTAACGACACCACTACTTGTGCGAATTACGTGCGAATTTACGCACGTTTTACACACGAATTACGCGCGAATTTTCAGCTATCTATAAGATTGTCAATTATATGCGATTTTTACGTGCGAATTTATGTGCGAATTTACGCACGAATTTATGTGCGAATTTATGTGCGAATTCCATTTCCACATTTACGGAATGACCATATATGGGGATAAAAAAATGGTAGCGCTATGGCTTTGGAATTTTTATTTAACGCTTTGGGAATAATGTACTAGTCCAACGATTCAGGTTCGTCTTCAATGCTTTCTGGCACAGTTGCATCAAACGCCAAAAAAATTTCGAGAAAAGCCGTTTCGCGATAGAAATAGTTAGGATCGTCAGTCAATTTGTCTTCCATGAAATGGAAGCCCCAATTGGCGTATTCTTCCATGGTTTGCATCAACATATCAACAGCCTTGCGCGAAGTCATTTCACCCTTTTCAAGGGCGATGAAATCAATATCGGTGCGGGCAACAAGGGCGGTGAATATGTACTCACGTAGTTTCGGATATGCTTTTCGCCCTTTAACGGAATCAAGATTACCCCAAAATTGGATGGGCTGTCCGAAAGTCTTGCGTTTTTGCGTGTCTTCGATGAGCGGTCTTTTTTGATTGAAATACAGCCCCATAAAAAATGCAACTATAAAAATCTCATAACCACCGCCAAAGACCTTTCCCCGGTCTTCACGTAACGAAGTCGCCCCTCGGCCATAGTCACAGAAGTTTTTGATGATACTGTCTTCGTATCTTTTTTCCCACTGCGGGTTGCGTGATGCCCACATATCATATATCTTTTCTGCTGCCATGATTCGTTATCTTACTTGTTTAACAACTGTTTGAATGGTTGACAAATCTTTGTCGTTGAAAGGTTCGACTTTCTCAATCCGATATACAGAGCAAGAAAGCTTGTTGATGGTATCAAAATCCAATGTCTTTTGTCCTGTGCCTTTGTCAACATTGAGCAAATCTTTCGTGACGATGACGCATTGCTTGTCAATGGTATCTATCACATTATAGAAAGTGTCCTCTTTGAACCCGCCGAATGAAGATGTCGGGGCATCAAATATCAACGGGTAATCCTGTTCACGTTTCAAGGTGGTGATTTGTGAGATAGCGAACAGAACGGACATATACATTGTTGTCTTCAATGCGCCATTCGGATTTTCAATCCGTGTGCCGTTGTCGCTGTACAGTTCGATACGTGCGGAATTGTTGATGGTTTTTCTGATGCGTATTATTCCGTAGAAGTCATTCTTATTCA
>CAMVOL010000003.1 GCA_947169105.1 uncultured Bacteroidales bacterium
GGGCGTTGGTGGCATAGACGGTAAGGTCCGGCGTGTTGGACAAATCGCCGTAGTCGCCCGTGGTGGCTACCGTGGCAAGGTTCGGTTTGTTCTGGATGTAGGCGGCGCTGGTGGTCGTCGTTTCTGTCCAGTCGGCCTGCAATTGGGTCGGGAAGTCGGCGCGGATGGCCGCTGCCGTGTCGTTCAGACGGGCGTTGGTGGCATAGACGGTAAGGTCCGGCGTGTTGGACAAATCGCCGTAGTCACCCGTAGTGGCTACCGTGGCAAGGTTCGGTTTGTTCAAGATCTCCGCCACGCCGCTCGTGGCATTCCAGTCGGCATTGACTTGTGCGGCGGGGACATTTGCTGCCTCCAAAGCATACGGCACGGCCGACACGGGTGAATTGACGGTGACGTCGCCACCGCTCAGACGGAACGTGACGGCAATGGCGGCATTGTTCCATCCCGAAAGGGTTGAGAGCTCATCGCCGGGATGTCCCGACACCGGCCACGTGCGCCCGTCGCCCCCGATGGAGAACGACACCACACCGTTATGGTTGGAACGGACGGTCCGCTCCTCATAGTACTTTTCCGTACCCCCGATGCTGACGCTGACCATTACGGGAATATCCGTGTCGGGCACCAGACGGTTATAGCCGTCGCGAACAACGGCCTGATAACTCAAAGTGGTGGTCTGCGCGACAGCACCGGCCACGAACAAAAATACAATAGAGATAAACAATAAGAGCTTTTTCATGATATTTCAGTTTTTAATAGTTCAAAACACATCTTACACTGTAGCAATTTGCCTTTTCACTCGGCAAGAACTCCGTAGTGCTGCACGCCGCCCCGAAAAGGCAGGCAATGGCCATGGAACCATCCTCCTTGACCGTCCAGAGATAGGCGCGCACGAGCAGATCCTCGTAGCGGCCACTGGCACTATTGTACAAACCACCAGGCAGCAGGGTGAAGTTTGAAATATCCGTACCGATGGCGGGAATCCAGTGGGGAATGGACATCAGCTCCTCCGGATCGTAGGCAGCCATCACGTACTCCATTTCAGCTTCGGTAGGCACATGCCACCCCGTGGGACAGATGCCCTGCCCTTCAGCGGTATTGTATTGTGTGGCCGCATCCCATGTATAGAGATGGCCGTAAATGTCAAGCAGGCTTGGGTCGTCGTTGTAGGTCCTCACATCGGGAACTACAGAATGATCGGCATAATGCTCCGCTTTCAGGTTCTTAGCCGTAAAGCAGAACAGACCGAGGTCCACCACCGGATAGTGATTGCCGTCTATATCGGCAACTTCGGTAATGTCGTTGCAGGCTGAGTAGCCGCCCTGCTGGATGCCTTCTGTAATGAGGGAGATGGAAGCATTCTCTGGTGCCATTGCGTCAAAAACTTGTCCGACACTGGCAGAAATGCCGCCATTATTTGCATACCCCGACACAAGGACGGGCATTTCAATGCTCTCTTGTGCGAATATTGTCGCATACGTAAAGAAGGTGATAAGTAACGCGTAGTAAAATTTTGACGAAATATTCATTTTTACAGACTAAAAAATCAATTTTTCAAACCTCACGGGCTCATTTAGCGAGCCAAAAAAGAACAAAATCAATAAAAAGGTAGCATAAATGCTTATATAATTAATTGAAAATCAATAAAAAATCAATAAAAAAAACACAGCAAAGATATACAAAATTTCAAAGTAATCAGAATTTTTAAGAATTTACACCGACGAATCTCTCCATTTCCTGTTTTATTCCCAAAATTGCCGTACCTTTGCGCCCTCATTCTCCACTATGGACTTATTACGAATCAATGACTTTTCATTAGAGTTGCGCAACGATGAGGCGTGGAAGCAGATTCTGCACCACGTGACGTTCGATTTGCCGAAAGGGCAGACCATCGGCGTGGTGGGCGAGTCCGGCTCCGGCAAGTCGGTGACTGCCCTGTCCGTGATGCGGCTCATCAGCCCCAAAGTGTCACGCATCACCGGAGGGGCTATCCTCTTCCACCTTCCCGACGACCGAGATGTAAACATCAACAAACTGACGGAAAAGGAGTTGCAGAAGGTGCGGGGTGCCCGAATCGCCATGATTTTTCAGGAACCGATGACCTCCCTCAACCCCGTCATCCGCTGCGGCGACCAGATTATGGAGGCGCTGAAGCTCCACACCAACCTTACGAAGGAGGCCGCCCGCGCCCGCGTCATCGAACTGTTCAACGAGGTGATGCTGCCCCGCCCCGAAAAAATCTTCAGCGCCTACCCGCACGAACTGTCGGGCGGCCAGAAACAGCGCGTGATGATTGCGATGGCCATGAGCTGCAACCCCGACCTCCTCATCGCCGATGAACCTACTACAGCACTGGATGTTACAGTTCAAAAAGGCATCCTCGAGCTCATCCGACGATTGCAGGAGAAGCACAACATGAGCGTGCTGTTCATCACCCACGACCTCGGCGTGGTGGCCCAAATCGCCAACCGCATCATTGTGCTTTACAAAGGTAATATCGTGGAACAGGGTGACGTGAAAGAAATCTTCAAGAATCCGCAACACCCCTATACTCAGGGACTTTTGGCCTGCCGTCCCAGCTTGGACAAGCGGCTGAAAACCCTGCCCACCGTCAGCAGCTTTATGGAGGCACACGAACGTGGCGAGTCAAATCCGCTGACCGATTATCAGGAAATTACGGACGAAGAGCGCGCCGCACGCCACCAACAGCTGTATGCGCAGGAGCCGCTCATCCGAATCGAGCACCTCAGTAAGAAGTACGCCCTCCGTAAGGAGCACCTTTTCTCCCGCCGTGAGTACCTCTATGGCCTCAAGGACATCAACCTCAACATTTACGAAGGCGAGACGCTGGGGCTGGTCGGCGAGTCGGGCTGCGGAAAAACCACCCTCGGCCGCACCCTCCTCCGCCTCATCGAACCCGACGAAGGCAGAATCATCTACAAGGGGCAGGACATCACGCACCTTTCGCAACGGCAGCTGCGTCCGCTGCGAAAAGACCTCCAGATTATCCTGCAAGACCCGTATTCATCGCTCAACCAGCGTCTTACCGTTGGTGATGCGCTAATGGAACCGATGCAGTTTCACCGCATCTACGCCAACGAAAAGGAGCGCCGGCAGCACGCCATTGAGATTTTGGAAAAGGTGGGGCTGAACGAGAGCCACTTCTACCGCTATCCGCACGAGTTCTCGGGCGGACAGCGGCAGCGTATCTCCATCGCCCGCGCCCTGGCCGTCAACCCGCGGTTCATCATCTGCGACGAGTCCGTCTCCGCCCTCGACGTGTCGGTGCAGGCGCAGGTGCTGAACCTCCTCAACCAGTTGAAGGAGGAGTTCCACCTTACCTACATCTTCATCTCGCACGACCTGTCGGTGGTGAAGTACATGAGCGACCGCATGGCGGTGATGCAGCGCGGTGAAATCGTAGAATACGGTGAAGCCGACAGCATCTACCGAAACCCGCAGACCGAATATACCCGTCTGTTAATCAATGCAATACCGAAAATTTAAACCCAATTTATGAGAGTTCTCGATATATTCCGCACGGTCGTCCGCATTCTGTTGGGTGCGATGTTCATCCTGTCGGCAGTGCTGAAACTCATCACCATCGACACGTTCGAGACCTATGTCTATAGCTTCCACCTCATGAGTTTCACCCTGGCGGAAGTGGCGGCGCGGTGCCTTATCGCGCTGGAGTTCGTCACGGGCTGCTTCCTCCTCCTGAAGGCGCAGTACCGGTGGGCATGGTGGGTCGCCACCCTGATGACGGCGGGGTTCACGCTATTCCTCGTCTATGTGGTGCTGTTCCGCAACGACGCCAACTGCCACTGCTTCGGCGACCTGATTCCGATTGAGCCGCTACACTCGATTTACAAGAATATCGGCATTCTGGCGGCGCTGGTTTTTGCCTATTGGCAACCCCAAAAACGGCTCTCCCTTTGTAGGGATGAAGAAACGGGCAAGCGGCCTTCTTTTACAGCAGATGATTACAGCAAGAAGTTCAAATTGTGGCTGTTAGGAATTTCGGGGGGGATTGCCGTTGTGGTTCTGTTCATTCTGTTTCCGCCCAACGCCGTTTACAGTTGGGTCTATTCCGACAACGACCTCGTCGCGACGAACATTTACGACAAGGCCTACGCCGACTCGTCGTTCTACCTGAAACTTTCGGATGTGGAGTACCGTGCCGGCCAGGACACCGTAGTCTTCCGCAGCGACACCGCCCGCCTCAACATGGACAGCGGGAGTTATGTGTTGGCGGTCGTTTCCTCCGGTTGCAAATACTGCCGGCAGAGCTGCGACCTCGTGAACAACATTTTTGAACGGAACAACCTCGACAGTAACAAACTAAAGGTGCTGGTGTGGGGTACCGACGAATCCATCGCCCATTTTATGAAGGAGACCAAAACGTGGAAATACGAGTTCCACCAGATCTCGCCCTACCTCGCCATTGATCTTGTTTACGGGAATTTTCCGACTTTCGCTTTCGTCAGGGACGGCAAGGTAGTGGATGCTTTCGACTACCGCGGCGTGAACGAGCGGAAGATTGTGGAGTTTGTGAAATAAAATGAAACCGAAAATTTTTTCAGCGAATTAAACTTTCCGAAATAGCGGCTGTCACAGCCACGTTTTTGTTTCCAAAATAATGGAAGACCTCATCGACAAAGTTAAAAAAAGTGATTCCTTTCAGGTGCCGGACGGCTATTTTTCTGAATTGCCCGACCAAGTGATGGCGCGTATTGAAGCAGAGGAAAAGGTGGCGCAGGTGCTTGAAAAATACCGTGACGGGCATTCTTTTTCTGTCCCTGACGGTTATTTCGCCGCACTTCCCGACCAAGTGATGGCCCGTATCGGAGCTGCCGACAAACGCCGGTTCCTGTTCCGCCGCCGTCTCATCACCGCCATTTCCGTTGCTGCCTCACTGGTGCTGGTCGTCGGCATCGGCCTGCTGTGGTACAACTTCCAAAACAATGGAACTCCTACGGAAAACATGACAGCCACTGTCGTTGAAAAGCCCGTCACACCTCCCGCCACCGAAAAATTGACTCTTCCGGAAAATGCTTTGGCTCAAGCCGTTGTTCCTGAACAAACCGCCACTGCGCCGACAACAAGCAAGAAAAAAGTCGCCCAAAGCAAAAACGACCTTCTTGAAAAGAAAGCCGACGACTTTGTCGAAAAATATGCAGCTGAAGATCTTGATGTCATTGACTATGAAATTTTGGACTACTTTTCGGAAGAAGACTACATAACCATCTTTTTGGAAAGTTAGGAACTTCAGCCAAATTTATCTGTAAATTTTCAAATCCATGAAAGCAACCCTTATCGGATATGGCCGAATGGGCCGTGAAATAGAGAAATTGCTCCCCTCCGTAGGACTGGAACTGGCCGCCACCATTGATAACGAAGAAGAGTGGCAGGCACACGCGGAGGCGTTCCGCGCCAGCGACGTGGCTATCGAGTTCTCCACACCCGCCACTGTCATCGGCAACCTGCGCCGCTGCTTCGATGCCAGCGTGCCGGTCGTGTGCGGCACCACCGGCTGGTACGACCAAAGCGGGGAAGTGCTGGAACAGTGCCGGCGCACGTCCAACGCCCTCGTCTATGGCTCCAACTTCTCCATCGGAGCCAACCTCTTTTTCAGGATTAACGAACTGACGGCGCAAATGATGAATCGTCAGGCCCAATACGATGTGATGGTGGAGGAGACCCACCACACTGCCAAAAAGGACGCCCCGAGCGGTACCGCCATCACCACAGCCAACCTCATTATCAATCATCTTGACCGGAAGACGGGCTGGAAACTCAACGATGCCTCCAACCCCGCCGACATCAACGTATTGGCCCACCGCATCGGCAATGAGCCGGGCACCCACGTGGTGCGGTACCAGTCCGAAAACGACCTCATCGAAATCACCCATCGGGCCTTCAACCGCGCCATCTTCGCCCAAGGTGCCGTCCGTGCGGCAAAGTGGCTCATCGGACACAAGGGTATCCACGAGTTCAAGGATATTTTTATGGAAGTGTAGCGCTATTTCAGCAAGTTCTGCAAATACTCCTCCCCTACCGTCTCATAGATTTTCTTCCCTGACGGGGAGATGGTCGGCATAAGGCAGCTGAACAGCTGCTGCAAGAGGCTGTTGGCCTCCTCCATTGTGACGATGGGCTTGACGGAAGAACGGCGTTGCCGTGCCATACATAAGGCCAGATTTTTCTCCGTCTCCATCATCCGGTTCATCCGATTGGAACGGTAATCGTCAATGATGCTTTCAATAAGTTCCTGAATATCACCAATCTCCTCATTAACAGGCGTGCCGTTGATGGCGAAATTGGTGGAGGACATCGGCTCGATTTCGTACCCGAGCCGCTTGAATTCATCCTTCAGTTCATTCAGCAACTCCCCCTGCGCCGCCGTCAGTGTGACGGTCTCCGGAAACAGGGACTGCTGCACTACGACGGGCGTGTCCTTCAACGCCGTGATATACGATTCGTAAATGATTCTTTCGTAAGCACGGTAAAGATTGACGACCATCAACTGGCCTTTTATCTTGACAATCAGATATTTCTTATAAATTGGGAGGAATGCTTCTGCAGCGATAGGGTCGTCGGACGCCGCCTCGTCCACAATCTGCATCTGCGCGGGCTGCGGGGCGGGTGCGGCTGTCACCTCCGTCGTCTTGATGTCCCTGAGGAAGCTGTCCCAGTCCTGGCTCATCCCGGAAGGCCGCTGCGGGGCACTATAGCCACCACCCCCTCCAAACGAAACCTTATGGGTGCTTCCGGAACTTCTGAACGGATTATACGACGGATCCAACGTCACCGTCGGCGGCTTGATGGGCATCCCTGTCGGCACATTGCCCGGATCCAAGTCCTTGTCGTAGTCGAAGTCCAACTGCGGCACCAGCGAGAATTCACCGATGGCCTTCTTCACGGCGGCATTCAGGAAGCCAAAAACGAGGCGGTCATCCTGCAACTTCACCTCCACCTTGGTCGGACTGATATTGACATCCACCGTGGCAGGATTCACCTCGATATAGATGAAATAAGGTGGATGATGTCCTTCAGGGACCAACTGCGCGTAAGCATTTTCAATGGCAAAATTGAGTGAGCTGCTCTTCACGAAGCGGTGATTAATGAACAGGTATTGTTCGCTCCTTTTTTTCTTGGCGTGTTCGGGTTTGCCAAGAAAACCACCGATTTTCATAAAGTCCGTTTCCTGCTCAATCGGAAAGATCCGGTCGTTGAAGGCAGTGCCGAAAACGCCCGTAATCCGCTGCTTCAGGTTGCCTGCGGCCAACTGTAGCACCATCTTTCCGTTATAGTAGAGCGTGAAGGCGATGTCGGGATGGACAAGTACCACGCGGTTGAACTCCTCTTCGATGTTGGCGAACTCGGTGGCGTCGGACTTGAGGAAGTTGCGGCGGGCGGGCACATTGAAAAAGAGGTTATTGACCGCGATGGACGTTCCTACCGGCGCGACGGTCAGGCCGTGCTCCTTGATTTCCGAACCTTCGATGACCACGCGGGTGGCGGTTTCGTCCTCTGGGCGGCGCGTCTTGAGTTCCACCTGCGCAATGGCGGCGATGGACGCAAGTGCTTCGCCCCGGAAACCTTTCGTCCGGATGGCGAAAAGGTCGTCGGCGCAGGAGATTTTGGACGTTGCGTGCCGTTCAAAGCAGAGGCGGGCGTCATTGAACGACATCCCCTTCCCGTCATCCACCACTTGGACGAGCGTACGGCCGGCGTCCTTGATGATCAGCTGGATATGGCGCGCACCGGCATCCACTGCGTTCTCCAGCAACTCCTTGACTGCCGAAGCGGGACGCTGCACAACCTCACCCGCCGCTATCTGATTGGCGACGGCATCGGGTAACAGATGGATGATGTCGTTCATTTTTCTATTTTACGCCAAACCGCCGTCACCGATAGGCAGGCGGGCAGCATTGGTTTCACCGATGACACCGTGGGTTTCCTCAAACTTGCGGACGTTGTCGGCCAAGGCGGCCAGCAGGCGCTTGGTGTTCTGCGGGGTCATGATGACGCGGGAGCGCACGTTGCTCTTCTGCAAGCCGGGCAGCATCGCCACAAAATCAAGGATAAATTCATTATCGGAGTGGGTGATGACAGCAAGGTTGGAATAGATGCCCTGCGCCACTTCTTCGCTCATATTGAGGTCTAATTTCTGTTCTGGCATTTTTTTGTTTTTATTAGTGAATATTGTTCTTTTCTACTACCCCGGCCTTGCGGCCACCCCTTCTACATAGAAGGGGAACAAAAAAGGGGATGTTTTCGCATCCCCTTCATTTGTTATTGTTCGTATTTGGATGCCATCAGGCTCTCGTACTCTTCCATCGAGCTTACCTCCATATTCTGGTACCGTTTCAAGCCGGTACCGGCGGGGATAAGGTGTCCGACGATGACATTCTCCTTCAAGCCGAGAAGGCTGTCGGACTGTGCATTGACGGCGGCGTTGGTGAGCACTTTCGTCGTTTCCTGGAAGGAGGCGGCGGAGATAAAGCTGCGGATCTGGAGGGCGGCGCGGGTGATACCCTGCAGCACCTGACGACCCGTGGCGGGACGTGCGTCGCGCACCTGCATCAGCGGCATATCACGGCGTTTCAGCAGGGAGTTCTCGTCACGCAGCTGCTTCATCGTGATGATCTGGCCGGGCACGTAGGTTTCGGAGCCACCGGCTTCTTCCACGTACTTCATTTCCCAGATATAGTCGTTCTCTTCCTGGAAATCAATCTTGTTGATGAGGTCACCGGGCAGGAACTTGGTGTCACCGGGCTCGATGATCTCCACCTTGCGCATCATCTGGCGGATGATGACTTCAAAGTGCTTGTCGTTGATGGCCACACCTTGCAGACGGTAAACGTCCTGAATCTCGTTGATGAGGTATTCCTGAACCTCGCGGGCACCCTTGATGTTGAGGATGTCGGCGGGCGTGACGGCACCGTCGGACAGCATCGTACCAGCCTTGACGAAGTCGTTACGGTCAACCAGAATCTGCTTGGAAGTGGGGATGAGGTAGGTCTTGGCCTCACCGGAATCGCCCGAACGCGGGGTGATGATGAGCACCTTGTTACCACGTTTCATCTTCTCCTCAATGGAGACCACACCGTCGATTTCGGCGAGGATGGCGGGATCGGAGGGGTTACGAGCCTCAAACAGCTCCGTAACACGCGGCAGACCACCGGTGATATCGCCCGACTTACCCACTGCACGCGGAGTCTTGGCGAAGACCGTACCAGCCTCAATCTTGTCACCTTCGTTCACAGAGATACGGGCACCGACCGGCAACGCGTAGGTTTCCAGAACGGCATCGTTCTCATTGACGATGGTGATGGTCGGAATCTTGTTCTTCAGACGGCTTTCGATGATCACCTTCTCCTGCGTACCGGCCTGTTCGTTGGTTTCGGTGAAGCAGGTCACACCTTCCACAATGTCCGTGAACTTGACCGTTCCTTCAAATTCGGAAATGGTCGGGGAGTTGTACTGGTCCCAAGTGGCGATGATGTCGTTCTCCTTCACCTTGTCGCCCGTCTTGAAATAGAGGGCGGAACCGTAACGGACGGGTTCGGAATAGAGGGTGATGCCGCTCTTTTCGTCCATGATCTTCATCTCTGCCATACGGCCGATAACCAACTGGTAGGGATTGCCCATATTGTCGATCTTGTCGAGGGACTTGAGGTCGTCGATGACGAAAGTACCGTCGAGCGGGGCACTGATACTGTTTTCAGCATTGATACCACCGGCCACACCACCGACGTGGAAGGTACGGAGGGTCAGCTGTGTACCAGGCTCACCGATGGACTGGGCGGCAATGACACCGACTGCCTCACCAATCTGGACCAGGCGGCCCGTGGCGAGGTTACGTCCGTAGCACTTCTGGCAGACACCGTGCTTCGATTCGCACGTCAGCACCGAACGGACTTCCACCTCCTTGATGCCGGCTTCCTCAATCATCTTGCAAAGATTTTCGGTAAGCTCTTCACCAGCGGCGATAAGCAGTTCGTTGGTTTCCGGATGATAAATATCATGTAATGTAACACGACCGAGCAAACGGTTGGCCAGTTTCTCGACCACCTTACCTTTCTTCTTCAGGTCAGTGACGGAAATGCCACGGAGCGTGCCGCAGTCAGCTTCGGTGATAATCACGTCATGGGCGACGTCCACCAGACGACGGGTCAGATAACCAGCGTCAGCGGTCTTCAAAGCGGTATCGGCCAAACCCTTACGGGCACCGTGCGTGGAGATGAAGTACTCCAACACGGACAGACCTTCCTTGAAGTTGGACAAGATAGGCGTTTCAATGGTGTTGGCACCGGCGGAACCTGACTTGGTGGGCTTGGCCATCAAACCACGCATACCGGCGAGCTGACGAATCTGCGTCTCAGAACCACGAGCCCCGGAATCCAACATCATATAGACAGAGTTGAAACCTTTCTTGTCAGCGGCAATCTTCTTGATCAATATCTTACTCAACTGGGCGTTGGTGTTCGTCCAGATGTCAATGATCTGGTTGGAACGTTCGGTGTTGGTGATGAAACCCATCTCAAACTGTCCCTGAATCTCTTCAACGGCCGCATTGGACTTGGCGATGAGGTCCTTCTTCTCTTCAGGAATGAGCACATCGCCCAAGTTGAAGGACAGACCGCCGACGAAAGCCATGCGGTAACCCATGTTCTTGATGTCATCCAAGAAGTTGACGGTGGCGACGTTGCCGCACTTGTACAGCACGCCGCTAATGATGTTACGCAACGCTTTCTTGGTCAGCAGCTGGTTCACATAACCGTAACCCTTCGGCACCACCTGGTTGAACAGGACACGGCCGACGGTGGTTTCGGTGAGCACCATCTTGCCGTCGCCTTCCAGATCCACCTTGCAGTAGATGCAGGCGTTGAGGTGAACTTTGCCCTCATTGTAGGCGATGATGACCTCTTCGGGAGAGTAGAACTTCATCCCTTCACCCATCACTTTCTGGTTCTCATCCGACTTCAACGGTTTGGTGATGTAGTACAGACCCAACACCATATCCTGTGACGGAACGGTAATCGGGGAGCCGTTGGCGGGTGAGAGGATATTGTGGGAAGAGAGCATCAGCATCTGAGCCTCGAGGATGGCGGCGTTGCCCAGCGGTACGTGGACAGCCATCTGGTCACCGTCGAAGTCAGCGTTGAAAGCCGCACAGCAGAGGGGGTGCAGACGGATGGCCTTACCTTCGACAAGGCGCGGCTGGAACGCCTGAATACCCAGACGGTGCAAAGTAGGAGCACGGTTCAACAGAATCGGATGACCCTTCAGGATGTTTTCGAGAATATCCCAAATGATGGGGTCTTTTCTATCGACAATCTTCTTTGCGGATTTCACGGTCTTGACGATGCCTCTTTCAAGAATCTTGCGGATGACGAAGGGTTTGAACAGCTCGGCTGCCATATCCTTCGGAAGACCGCATTCGTTCATGCGGAGGTCGGGACCGACCACGATAACCGAACGACCGGAGTAGTCCACACGTTTACCGAGCAAGTTCTGACGGAAACGACCCTGCTTACCTTTCAAGCTGTCGGAAAGGGATTTGAGGGCGCGGTTGGACTCGGTCTTCACGGAGTTGGTCTTCTTGGAGTTATCGAAGAGGGAATCGACGGCTTCCTGAAGCATACGTTTTTCGTTACGCATGATGACATCGGGAGCCTTGATTTCGATAAGTCTTTTCAGACGGTTGTTGCGGATGATGACGCGGCGATAGAGGTCGTTGAGGTCGGAGGTGGCGAAACGTCCGCCGTCGAGCGGCACCAACGGGCGCAGGTCGGGCGGGGTGACGGGGATGGTCTTCACGATCATCCACTCCGGCTTGTTCTCGGCGCGTTTGCGGGAGTCGCGGAACGACTCGAACACCTGCAGGCGTTTCAAGATGTCCTGTTTGCGCTGCTGGGAGTGTTCCACAGCGGCCTTCTCACGCAGTTCGGCGGCCTCTTTGTCAAGGTCGATTTTCGCCAACATATCGTAAAGTGCCTCGGCACCCATCTTGGCGATGAACTTGTTGGGATCGCTGTCTTCCAACAGACGGTTCTCGGCCGGAATCTGATCCAAGATCTCAAAGTACTGCTCTTCCGTGAGGAAGGTCAGGCGCTGTACGCCTTCTTTGTCCTTATCATCCAGCTTAATGCCTTCGGCGGCACCGGGCTGGACCACGATGAAGTTCTCGTAATAGACGATCTTGTTGATGGCGTTGGCGGGGATACCGATCAGGGCCGCAATTTTCTTGAAGAACCAGATGTGGGCGACGGGAACGACGAGCTGGATATGGCCCATGCGCTCACGACGCACCTTACGTTCGGTAACTTCCACACCGCAACGGTCGCAGACGATACCTTTGTAACGGATTCTCTTATACTTACCGCAGTGGCATTCCCAGTCCTTGGTGGGACCGAAAATTCTTTCGCAGAAAAGACCATCACGCTCCGGCTTGTAGGTTCTGTAGTTGATGGTTTCCGGTTTGATGACCTCGCCGTGCGACTGGTCAAGGATGTCCTCCGGAGAAGCCAGGCTGATGGTAATGGTCGAAAATTCTTTTCGCGTATTCGTTTCTTTTCTAAAAGCCATAGTTCTATATCAAAAAATGTTATTAATCAAATTTAACGTTCAAGGAGAGACCGCGCAACTCGTTGACTAACACGTTGAACGATTCAGGAAGGTTGGGTACCGGCATCACATCGCCCTTGACGATGGCTTCGTAGGCCTTGGAGCGGCCCACCACGTCGTCGGACTTCACCGTGAGGATTTCCTGAAGCACGTTGGCTGCACCGAAGGCCTCGATGGCCCACACCTCCATTTCACCGAAACGCTGGCCACCAAATTGGGCTTTACCGCCGAGGGGCTGCTGCGTGATCATGGAGTAGGGTCCGATGGAACGGGCGTGCATCTTGTCGTCCACCATGTGGTGCAACTTAATCATATAGATGTAGCCGACCGTAACCTTCTGATGGAACTTTTCGCCGGTGCCGCCGTCATAGACGTCCACGCTTCCGTTTTCGGGAAGACCGGCCTTGCGCATCAGTTCGTTAATTTGATCAATACTTGCACCGTCGAAGATCGGGGTGGCGAACCTCATTCCGAGTTCCTTGCCGGCCCAGCCGAGGACGGTTTCATAAATCTGTCCCAGGTTCATACGGGAAGGCACGCCCAGCGGGTTCAGGACGATGTCCACCGGTGTACCGTCAGCGAGGAACGGCATATCCTCCTCCTTGACGATCTTGGCGACGATACCCTTGTTACCGTGACGACCGGCCATCTTGTCACCCACGCGCAGTTTGCGCTTGTTGGCGACATAGACCTTGGCCATCTGGACGATACCGTTGGGCAGCTCGTTACCGATGGTGGCGTCGAACTTCTCACGCATCATCTTGGCGAAGAGGGCGCGCTCCTCAATCAGGTAGTTGCGGATGATTTCCGTAACCAGCCCGTTAAGCTTGGAGTCGTTGGTCCACTTCGATACGGCCACGTTGGAGTAGTTGATTTCGCCGAGGAGCTTCTTGGAGAACTTGGCACCCTTGGCCACCACCACGTTCTTGGCGTTGTCGTAGATGTTGTGGGAAATCTTGCCGTTGAGCAGTTCGTACAGCTTGGTAACAATACGCTCTTTCAGTGCGGACATATCCTTTTCGAAGGCAGCGTCGATTTCCTTCAAAACGTCCTTGTCTTTCGCCTTGCCCTTGCGGTCCTTCACCATGCGGGAGAGGGACTTGGCATCGATGACCACACCCTTCATTGACGGCGGTGCCTTCAGGGAAGCATCCTTCACATCGCCGGCCTTGTCGCCGAAGATGGCACGGAGCAGCTTCTCCTCAGGTGTTGGATAAGACTCGCCCTTCGGGGTGGTCTTACCGATGAGGATGTCGCCCTCGTTCACCTCAGCGCCGATACGGATCAGACCGTCCTCGCCAAGGTCCTTTGTGGCCTCGGTGGAGACGTTCGGAATATCGTTGGTCAGCTCCTCGACGCCGCGTTTGGTGTCGCGGACTTCGAGAGTGAACTCTTCAATATGAATGGATGTGAAAATATCTTCTTTGACCACTCTCTCAGAGATGACGATAGCATCCTCGAAGTTGTAGCCCTTCCACGGCATGAAGGCGACCTTCATGTTGCGACCGAGTGCCAGCTCTCCGTCCTTAGTGGCGTAACCCTCGGTAAGCACCTGCCCCTTCACCACCTTGTCGCCCTTGCGGACGATAGGTTTGATGTTGATGCAGGAGTTCTGGTTGGTTCTTCTGAACTTCTGGAGGTTGTAGGTCTTTTCGGCGGAGTCGAAGCGCACGAGGTTCTCGGCTTCGGTGCGGTCGTACTTGATGACGATCTTGGTGGCATCGGAGTAGAGGACGACACCGCTGTTCTCGGCGCGGAGCAGTGCGCGGGAGTCGATGGCGACCTGGCGCTCAAGGCCGGTACCCACGATGGGGGCTTCCGGATTCAGCAGCGGCACCGCCTGACGCATCATGTTCGAACCCATCAGGGCACGGTTAGCATCGTCGTTCTCCAAGAACGGAATCAGGGAGGCAGCGATAGAGGCGATCTGGTTCGGAGCCACGTCGATCAGGTCAATCTGCTCTTTCGGCACAATCGGGAAGTCGGCGAGGTTACGGGCCTTGACCATCCCTTGCAGCTCACCCTTTTCGTCCATAGGTGTGCGGGCCTGTGCGATGGTCTTGTTCTCTTCCTCTTCCGCGCTAAGGTAGATGGGTGCTTCGTTGAACTGGACAACACCGTTCACCACCTTACGGTAGGGGGTCTCGATGAAACCGAGGTTGTTGATCTTTGCAAAAACACAAAGGGAGGAGATCAGACCGATGTTCGGACCTTCCGGGGTCTCGATGGTGCAGAGACGGCCATAGTGCGTATAGTGCACGTCACGCACCTCAAAACCTGCACGCTCACGGGACAGACCGCCAGGGCCGAGGGCGGAGATACGGCGCTTGTGCGTCAGCTCCGACAGCGGGTTGGTCTGGTCCATGAACTGCGACAGCTGGTTCGTGCCGAAGAAGCTGTTGATGACGGAAGAGAGCGTTTTGGCGTTGATAAGATCGATCGGAGTGAAGACCTCATTGTCGCGCACGTTCATCTTGTCGCGGATGGTGCGGGACATGCGGGCGAGGCCCACGCCGAACTGGTTGTATAACTGTTCACCCACAGTACGGATACGGCGGTTGCTGAGGTGGTCGATATCATCGACTTCCGTCTTGGAGTTGATCAACTCAATCAAGTGTTTGATGATTTCGATGATATCCTCCTTGGTCAGCACGCTGACATCCATGGGGGTGTTGAGGTTCAATTTCTTGTTGATACGGTAGCGGCCCACTTCGCCGAGGTCGTACCGTTTGTCGGAGAAGAAGAGCTTCTCGAACGTGGAGCGTGCGGTCTCTTCATCCGGCGGAGCTGCGGAACGCAGCTGGAGATAGATGTATTCGATGGCCTGCTTTTCGGTGTTGGTCGGGTCCTTTTGCAGGGTGTTGGTGATGATCGAATAGTCCTGCGTATCGTCTTCCTTGTGGAAAAGGACGGTCTTGATGCCGGCATCGGCAATCATATTGATATGACGTTCCTCGAGGCAGGTTTCGCGTTCGACGATCAGCTCGGTTCTTTCGATATTGACCACTTCACCGGTGGCGGGATCGACAAAGTCCTCATACCAGTTGTGGACGACGCGGGCGGCGAGCTTGCGGCCCACGCATTTTTTCAGATTCACCTTGGTGGCCTTCACTTCTTCGGCAATCTCGAAGATGTCGAGGATGTCCTTATCCGACTCGTAGCCGATGGCGCGGAGCAGGGTGGTGACCGGAAGTTTCTTCTTACGGTCAATGAGGGCGTACATCACGTTGTTGATGTCGGTGGTGAACTCCATCCAAGAGCCCTTGAGGGGGATGATGCGGGCGGAGTAGAGCTGCGTGCCGTTGGTGTGGAACGAGGTTCCGAAGAAGACGCCCGGCGAGCGGTGCAGCTGCGAGACCACCACACGTTCGGCGCCGTTGATGATGAAGGTGCCACGGGGGGTCATGTACGGGATGGTGCCCAAATAAACGTCCTGGATCACGGTCTCGAAATCCTCGTGCTCGACGTCATTGCAGGAGAGCTTCATCTTGGCCTTCAACGGAACGCTGTAGGTGAGGCCGCGCTCGATGCACTCGTCCATCGTGTAGCGGGGTCCGTCGATGTAGTAGTCAAGGAACTCAAGGACGAAGCTGTTCCGCTGGTCGGTGATGGGGAAGTTCTCGGAGAAGACCCGGTAAAGGCCCTCGTCGCGGCGTTTCTCCGCATCGGTGTCGATCTGGAAGAACTCCTGGAACGACTTCAGCTGGATGTCCAGCAGGTCGGGGTACTCGATCGGCCGTGTGGTCGCAAAACTATGTCTGGTGGGGACTGGGTTACTTTTTGTTGCCAATGTCGTTAACTTTTTAAGGGTTGTTAAAAAAGCGTTTCGGTAAACGGGTTGTCACCGGAGGCATATAAATAAGTAAAGGGGTGGTGATGGGAGTTTAGGAGTTGATTAGAGAAAAAAACAGCAATAAGCACAAGGGTCCCGTAGGGGCTCCTTGCGCTTATTGCGTGACGCAAAATGAATTATTTTACTTCGATTTCGGCGCCGGCTTCTTCGAGGGATTTCTTCAGGCCCTCAGCCTCATCTTTGGTAACGCCTTCCTTGACCGGTTTCGGGCAGGAGTCAACGAGTTCCTTAGCTTCCTTAAGTCCGAGGCCGGTGAGTTCCTTCACCAGTTTCACGACGGCCAGTTTGCTGGCGCCGGCGGATTTCAGGATGACGTCGAAGGAGGTCTTCTCCTCGGCGGCTTCGGCGGCACCACCAGCGGCGGGGCCAGCGGCGACTGCCACTGCTGCGGCTGCGGGTTCGATACCGTACTCTTCCTTCAAAATTTGAGCCAGTTCGTTAACTTCCTTAACGGTCAAATTCACTAATTGTTCTGCAAAAGCTTTCAGATCTGCCATGATTCTATTTTTTTAAATGGTTTTTACTAAATTGATTGATTGTTTTTTGTTTTTTTTATGCTCTTTCGGAGAGCGTTTTTACGATGCCGGCTAACTTGCCGCCGCCAGACTGAAGGGCGGAGATGACGTTCTTGGCCGGGGATTGCAACAGACCGACGATGTCGCCGATAAGTTCCTCTCTGGACTTGATGTTGCAAAGTGCATCTAATTGATCATCACCGAAGTAGGTGGCACTCTCAATGAATGCGGCCTTGATGATGGGCTTTTTGTTCTTCGCACGGAAATCCTTGATCAGTTTTGCCGGTGCGTTGCCCGTCGTGGACAGCATGATGGAGGTGACGCCTTTGAGGGCAGGATAAATCTCGGAATAGTCAACTTCGGACTGCTCCATTGCGCGTTTCAGCAGGGTGTTCTTCACAACCTTGAGCTTGATGTCGCGCTTGAAGCACTGTCTTCTCAGCTGGTTCACAGTCTCGACCGTGAATCCGGATATATCCGTCACATACACATTCGGGTAATCAGCTAAATCCTTCGCAATCGCGTCAATAATAACACTTTTTTGTTCTTGTTTCATTGTAATTTAGCTTTTAAGATTAGATGGTTACCGATTTCACATCGACTTGCACGCCGGGGCTCATCGTCGAAGAGATGTAGATGCTCTTGATGTAGGTTCCCTTGGCGGCGGTCGGTTTCAGCTTGATGATGGTGGCCATCATTTCGCGGGCGTTTTCCACGAGCTTTTCGGCGGGGAAGTTGATCTTGCCGATACCGGTGTGGATGATACCGTACTTGTCCACCTTGAAGTCGATCTTACCGGCCTTCACTTCTGCGACGGCCTTGCCGATCTCCATGGTGACGGTGCCGGCTTTCGGGTTCGGCATCAGTCCGCGGGGACCGAGGATCTTACCCAGGGCACCAATTTTCGGCATCACGCTCGGCATGGTGATGATGACGTCCACGTCGGTCCAACCTTTCTTGATCTTATCGACGTATTCCTCCAAGCCCACATAGTCAGCGCCAGCTGCCTTTGCCTCTTCCTCCTTGTCGGGAGTGCAGAGGACCAGAACGCGCACTACCTTACCTGTGCCGTGCGGGAGGGTAACGATACCTCTCACCATCTGGTTGGCCTTACGGGGGTCAACACCCAGACGGACGTCAATATCGAAGGATGCATCGAACTTGGTGTAGGTGATGCCTTTTACGATATTTACGGCTTCAGCGAGCGGGTAGGCCTGGTTCTTATCAAACTTGGCAAGCGCTTCTTTGCGTTTCTTTGATATTTTAGCCATGGTTTTGTTTTTTTAATTGATTAATTGTTCTCAAACGGGTTGGTGCCGCCCTTGACGACGATACCCATGCTGCGTGCCGTGCCGGCCACCATGGACATGGCGGACTCGGTGGTGAAGCAGTTCAGGTCGGGCATCTTCACTTCGGCGATTTCCTTCACCTGGTCCCACGAGACGGTGGCAACCTTGTCGCGGTTCGGTTCCTTCGAACCCTTTTGAACTTTGGCCGCTTCCAGCAACTGCACGGCGACCGGAGGAGTCTTGATGATAAAGTCGAACGACTTGTCCTTGTAAACAGTGATGATGACGGGCACAACCTTGCCAGCCTTGTCCTGTGTACGGGCGTTGAACTGCTTACAGAACTCCATGATGTTGACGCCCTTCGAACCCAGTGCGGGGCCTACCGGCGGCGATGGATTAGCGGCACCTCCTTTAATTTGTAACTTAATAAGTCCAGCTACTTCTTTTGCCATTTTCTGTGTTAATTAATAAATTGATTGATAATTGTTTGCGCTGCACACTATGCCTTTTCAACCTGCATGAAACCCAGCTCAAGCGGGGTCTTACGCCCGAAGATTTTCACCGTAACCTTCAGTTTCTTCTTCTCCGCGTTGATCTCTTCGATCACGCCGGTGAAGGAGCTGAAAGGCCCGTCAGTCACCTTGATTTCCTCGCCGACGATGAAGGGGATCACGAGCGACTCGTCTTGGCTGAGCCGTGTGTCCTCGTCACCGAGCATGCGTTGGACCTCATCAGCATGGAGCGGAGGCGGCGTGTCGGTCTTGTGCTTGCAGCCAACGAACCCCAGCACGCCCGGAATGCTCAGCAGCAGGTGCATCACCTTGTCCAAGCCGGCGGCCTCCACGAAGAGGTAGCCAGGGTAGAGGGTGTTCTCCTTGCTCACTTTCTTTCCGTTGCGGATCTGGTAAACCTTCTCGGTCGGGATCAGGATGCGCGTGACAAACTCGCCAAGATGGGAAGCTTCCACCTCATTCTCGATGTTCTGCTTCACCTTCTTTTCGGTGCTCGACGCCACCCTGAGCGCATACCATTTCTTTTCAATCTCTGCCATACTGCGTTAGGTTTTGACTAATGTACAACTGAACTACTCAAAAATTACTAAAGTTTCGGCATCGGGAACATAGAGGTCATTCCCAAGTTGAAGATCCAGTCCATCAAACACACCACTAACGCGATGATAAGGGAAGCAATGGACACGACCACAACACTACTTTGCAGATCCTTTGCCGACGGCCAGGTCACCTTGTTCACCAGCTCGTCGTACGTCTCCTTAAAATAATTGACTATCTTTTTCATTTCTGAGATAATTTTCGGTGTTATATACTTTTTTCTTTTACTTCGTCACTTTCTTTTTGGAAATTTTCGGAGTTTTTTCTGCCATTTTCACGCAAACATTTATAAACATCAACATTGTTGATTAATCTGCAAACTTATTGTAAAACAATATGTTGCACACCATAAATTTTTGCTTCCCGACACGCTTTCTCCTATTATCCAATAAGCTTGCAAATATACAATTATTTCTATTCCGACATTATGTTGAAAAAAAATAATAAAAAATTTTTTTCGGAGCGAATTTTGGCACGGTGAGGGTCTTTCTCCATTGAAATGTATTACATTTTTTTGCAAACGTGATGAACTTTGTTGTACCTTTGCACCTTGAATCTGCCGATTTACAAATCAGAAAATCATACAATAATTATATATATGGCCGACAACGACACCCCCCGCAGCGAAATCGCCCAACTTGGGAAATTCAACCTCATCAGCAAGCTTACGGACAACATCAAGATAGAGCAGCCCACCACCGTAGTGGCCCTCGGTGACGACGCAGCCGCCGCCCGCTTCGACAACCGCCTCACGGTGGCCGCCTCGAAACTGTTCCTCGAAAACGTCCACTTCGACCTCTCCTACTTCCCGCTCAAGCACCTCGGGTACAAGTGCGCCGGCATCGCCGTTTCCGACCTCCTCGCCATGAACGCCACACCGTCGCAACTTACGGTCAATATCGCCGTCTCCAACCGCTTCTCCGTTGAAGCCGTCGAAGAACTCCTCACCGGCCTGCGCGCCTGCTGCCACTTCTACAAGCTCGACATCGCCAGCCTCGACATCACCTCCTCCGTTTCGGGCCTCGCCCTCGGCCTCACCGCCCTCGGCTCCGTCGAACCCAACCGCCTCACCCGCCGCACCGGCACCCGCGAGAACGAACTCATCTGCGTCTCGGGCGACTTCGGCGCCGCCTACACCGGCCTCCTGCTCCTGCAACGGGAAAAGCAGGTCTTCGAAACCACCGGCAACAACCAGCCTGACTTCGAGGGCTACGAATATTTACTGGAACGCCAGCTGAAGCCGGAACCGCGCCTCGACATCATCGAAGCCCTCCGCAAAAACGACATCCTCCCCACCTGCATGACCGTCGTCAGCGACGGCCTCGCCTCCTCCCTCCTCCACATCTGCCACCTCAACCACCTCGGTTGCACCATCTACGAGAACAAAACCCCCGTCGATACGCTCACCTTCCAAACCCTCCGCTCACTGAAAATCGTCGCCACCACCGTCGCCCTCAACGGCGGCGAGGACTACGAACTCCTCTTCACCGTGAAACAGGAAGATTACGAAAAAGTGAAAACCATCGAGAACGTCTCCGTCATCGGTTACATGACCGAACCCAACGCCGGCTGCAACCTCATCACCAACGACAACCGCCAGATTTCCCTGCGGGCACAGGGGTTTCAGGGGGAATAAAACATTGTAGAGACGCGCCATGGCACGTCTCTACAGGGACATAATCCAGAATGCCTATTCCTTAAAACAATTGTAGAGACGTTTCATGAAACGTCTCTACAGGCATAAATTACAGAATTTCAATTAATTATTTCAAAATTTTCAGGAACTCCACCGTCAAATCCCAGCACTTCTTCACCGTAGCGATCTCCAGTTTCTCATCGGGAGAGTGGACGCCGCGGAGAGTGGGGCCGTAGGAGACCATGTCAAGACCCGGGTATTTCTGGGAGAAAAGGCCGCATTCAAGGCCGGCGTGGATGGCTTTCACCTTCGGTTCCTCGCCGTTGAAGATGTTGTGGTAGGCATCCACCAGCGTTTTCAAAGCTTCTGAGTTGGTGTTCGGCTCCCAGCCCGGATAGCCGTCAGTGTTTTCCACCTCAGCGCCAATCATATAGAAGCAGGCGGAAACGCGGTCAACCGCGGCCTTCTTCTTCGATTCGACGGAACTGCGCTGGCTGGTGCAGAAAACGATCTTGTCCTCCTTCACCTTCACGGAAGCGAGGTTGGACGAAGTTTCGACGAGGCCTGGAATGTCCTGCGACATGGCGAAAACACCGTGAGGGCACACGTAGATGGCGTTGAGCACATCAATGGCAGTGTACTCGCCCCAAACCTTCTTGGGCAGGTCGGCCTTCTCCAACGTCACCTTCACGCCCGGGTCGGTGGTGTGGAACTCATTCTGAAGAATCGGGGTCATCGAATGAATGTAAGCCTCGAACTCCTTCACCGCGGCCGCCGGCACGGTGACGACCGCCCAACCCTCACGGGCGATGGCGTTGCGGAGGTTGCCCGCATCCATCGTGGCGATGCGGATGTCGTACTCGCGATAGGCATTCCAGAGGATACGGCCAAGCACCTTGACGGCATTACCACGGCCCTTGTTGATGTCATCGCCAGAGTGTCCGCCGAGAAGACCGCTCACCATCACCTTGTAGGCGACATCGGTCTTGTCAACATCCTCATACTCACAATCGATGGTGGCGAGGGTGTCCTGGCCGCCGGCGCACCCGATGAAGATCTCGCCCCAGTCCTCTGAATCAAGGTTGAGGAGCATCTTACCCTTCATGAAGCCGGGTTTCAGTTCGAAAGCGCCAGTGAGTCCGGTCTCTTCATCCACGGTGAAAAGGCACTCAATGGGACCGTGCTCCACATCCTTGGAGGCGAGCAGAGCCAGCTCCATGGCTATGCCGATACCGTCGTCGGCACCGAGAGTGGTGCCCTTCGCCTTCATCCATTCGCCATCAACGTACGACTGGATGGCGTCTTTCTCGAAGTCGAAATCGACATCGGCGTTCTTTTCGCACACCATGTCAATATGGCTCTGGAAAATTACAGGGGTGACGTTCTCCTTGCCGGGGGTGGCGGGCTTGCTGATCAGCACATTGCCTATTTCGTCGCGTTTGGTGGGAAGTCCCAGCTCCTCCCCTACTTTCATCAGCCATGCGGTCATCTTCGCCTCCTTCTTTGACGGACGGGGAACTTTGCAGATTTCTTCAAAATAGTGGAACACCAGTTCCGGTTCTAACTTTACGTTGCTCATAGTTATAGATTTTTGGTTTTACATATCGGAATGAGGGCGCAAAGATACGATATAGTTTGTAATGTTCATCAAGTTTATGAAGTTAAAAAAATCCGCAAGAACTTGCGGATGAAAAATGAGGTACAATGAATCCAAAAACTGTATTAGGAAGGGAGGAAGAACATCATTCCGCCACCTTATACACGATACGGAAGCTGCCGTCGTTGAAGCTGGTGCTGGTGATGCGGAAGTTTCCGATTTCTGCCGTCGAGGCCACGTGCGTGCCCAAACAGGCGCAGATGTCGTAGTCGCCAATGCGGACGATACGGATGGTATCACTGGCATTTTCGGGCAGTTTGTTCAGTTTCACCCCTTCCGGAATGTGGTCACGGGTGACGAACTCGTAGGTGACGGGCAGGTCGGCGGCAATCAGCTCGTTGATGCGGCGTTCCACCTCCGCCACCTCATCGGCGGTCAGCGGACGGTCCAGCTGGAAGTTTATCTTGCTCTTCTTCCGTTCAATGTGGCTGTTGCGGCTGCGCTCGCACCCGAACATCCGGCCCATCGTCTGATTTAAAAGATGCTCGGCGGTGTGCGCGGGAGGAAACTCCTCTTTGTTGTGGGCATTCAATACGGGAGCCGATTCTGCACTTTTTGTAGTAGCCTGATATTCCGCCTGCGGTTCGGCAACCTTATTTTCCATTTTTTCATATTCAAAAAGAAATTCTGGAGCAAAATCCGCTCCGTTTTTCCATTCTATCGTATTGAATTTTATGGAAAAATCCTTGAAATTAGAAATATCTTTTAATGGTTCGTAAATCTCACCATCCAATAAGTCATAAAAATCAATAACCTTGGTCCTTCCATTATTGAACCACAATTTAATCCTGTAACCGTCTAAATATTCGGCTTTTATGATTTCCAAAAATAGAGAATCTTTCATTACTGTTAAATTAATGGTTCTATTTTATCAAGAGTTTTCTTTGATTGTGCCTTTTCCCAATTTTTCATCAGTTCTTCACGATGAAGTTCAAGCCATTCCAAAATCATACGTAGAGCCCTTGCTGGCATTTCCCCTTTTACAATGCCATTTTGAATCGTGACTATAATTTTGTATTCATTATACCACGCATGAAAATGAGGCGGCTGATGGTCAGAATAATTCATTAAAATGATTATCCAAAGAAATTAGAAATCTGCGGCATGGCGTTTTTATTGTTTTTAAATTACAGATTCTTCAGCAGGAAGTCGGTGAGCTTGGTGTAAAGCTGGTAGCGGGTGTTTCCGCCGTAGATGAAATGGTTCTTGTTGGGATAGAAGAACTGTTCATACTGCTTCTCCGCCTTGTTCAGCTGCGTCACGAGGTCCATTGCGTTCTGGAAGTGGACGTTGTCGTCGGCAGTGCCGTGAACCAGCAAGTAAGCCCCCTGCAAGTCCTTTGCGGAGAAACAGGGCGCATTGTCGTCGTAACCCTCCGGATTATCCTGAGGTTTCTGCAAGAAACGCTCGGTATAGATGTTGTCGTAATAGCGCCAGTTGGTCACTGGGGCCACCGACATCGCCATCTTGAACACACCCTTGCCCTTGAACATCGCCAAGCTGGAAAGGTAGCCGCCAAAGCTCCAACCCCAAATGCCCACACGGTCGCCGTCCACATAGGGCAGCGTCTTCAAATAGTTGGCCGTGGCTATCTGGTCAATCGCTTCGTATTTACCCATCTGCTTGTAAATCACCTTCTTGAAAGCATCGCCACGACTGGCCGTTCCGCGACCATCGACACAGACCACAATGTAGCCCTTCTGCGCCAGCATCTGATACCACGCATGGTCGTTGCTGCGGAAATAGGAGTTCGTCACCTCCTGCGAGCCGGGACCGCCATACACGTACATCAGAACAGGGTACTTTTTACCCGAATTCATATTAAAATCCGCCGGTTTGATCATCCAACCGTTCAACGATATTCCCTCGTCTGTAGTAAACGTAAAATGTTCCTTTTTCGCAAAACCATATTCGGAGATTCTCTCCTTGAATTTTGCATTGTCTTCAATCGTACGCAACTTCTTGCCGATGTTGTTGTGCAATGTATAAATCGGCGGCGTATTGGAATTGGAGTACATGTTGCAATAGTAATGGGCGTTGCTGTTGAAAGTGGGCGTATTCCAGCCCGTGCCGTCAGTCAGCATCCGCTTCTTTTTCCCATCAAAATTGATGCTGTACAAATCCTGATTCAGCACTTCCGACTCATTGGAAAGATAGTAGATGGTCTTTTTCGGAAAGTCGATGGCCGCAATCTGCTTCACCTCGAACTCGCCGCTCGTCAGCTGCACCGGCTCTTTGCCAAATTCCGCCTTGTAAATATGGTTGAAACCGTCCCTTTCAGAGGTGAAAATCACCGTATTGTTGTCTTCCAAGAAATAGTAGTCATCGGTGATTTCCAGCCACCACTGGTTTTCGTCAGTCAGCACCACATCCTTTGCACCTGTTTGGGTGTTGCAGCGGTAAAACTCCAATTTGTTCTGCAAACGGTTGAGTTTCAGCACCATCAAATCCACAGAATTGGCAAGCCAGTAAATGCGCGGAAAGTAACAATCCTCGCGCGGAAAATCTATTTTGCTGGATTTTCCTGATTGTAAATCATATACATAAATTTCAACGATGGAATTGTCCTCCCCTGCCTTCGGATATTTGTATTTGTATTCCTCCGGATAGAGCTCGCCCCATATCGTCATGGTGAATTCTTTCACGCGGCTTTCGTCGAAACGAAGGTAGGCAATCTTGCTGCCGTCCGGCGACCAGCAGAAGTATTTTGCCATACTCAATTCTTCCTCATACACCCAGTCGGCCAGACCGTTACGGATATTGTTTTCCTTCCCGTCAGTGGTAATCTGGTACTCTTTTTGGGTAGCCAAATCCATATAGTAAAGATTCAGGTCGCGGATGAAGGCCACTTTGGTGCCGTCTGCGGAAAAGTCGGCGAAGATCTGTTTCCCTTTCTCCTTGTCAGCTACGGGAATAACGCTATTTTTTTGTAAATCATACACATAGTAATAAGCACTGGAAGAACGGCGGTAGATGGACTCCTCATCAAAAGCCAAAAGCAGTTTGGCGCAGGAAGCGTCAAATTCGTAGCCGCTAAGCTCGCCAAGGCTCAATTTTCCACCAGACGCATTTTGCAAAGCTTCCGCTGTCAGAATGTCGCCCACCGCATCACCCGTCTCGAAACTGTGCTTGGTGATGGCCGTCTTGCTCATAACAGAATAGTAGTCGCTGTTTGGCATCGACGCAAAACCCGGCACTGACTTCGGATAAAACATATACTTTTTCCAAATGTCCTCCACGGTGATTTGCTTTTGGGCAAAAGCCATTGCCACAAGACAAAAAAAGAAGATTGAAATTACTATCTGTTTGATTTTCATATTTATATATTTTTCAAAATAAACTATTTGGCCGCTTTCTTATAGGTTTTCCGTTTGGCCGTCGGAGCAGTATTAGCCACGATTTGCAAGCAATCCTCCAAAGTGAGGTTTTCCGCAACCGTCCCTTTCGGAATCTTGAAGTTGTCGGTTCCGTTGGTGATATAGGCACCGTAACGGCCGTTCATCACTTTCAAATCCGGATTTTCGGGGAAACTGACAAGCACATTCTTCGTCTTTGAGTTCTGGATAATCTCAATGGCCTGTTCCAGCGTCATGTCGGCAATCATCGTGCCTTTCTCCAAGGTATAGTTCTTGTCGTCATATTTGAGGTAGGGGCCGAAACGTCCGACGGCGGCCGTGATGACCTTGCCTTCCAGCTCACCCAGTTCGCGCGGTGCCCGCTCCACATCCTGGCGGCGTTTCTGCTCAATCAGTTCCACGCAGCGCTCGTAGGATATTTCCGTCGGTTCCTCCGTCTTGGGCACGGAGACATACTTGCCGTCAAATTTGATGTACGCACCGAAACGTCCGAGGCCCACCGTAATGTCCTTGTCCTCATACTGTCCCACCGTGCGGGGAAGTTTGAACAGGTCCAACGCCTCCTCAAGGGTGATGCTCTCAATCGACTGCCCCGGTTTCAGACGGGCGTAACGGGGTTTCTTGTCCTCGTAGTTCTCCCCTATCTGCACCATCGGGCCCCACTTGCCCAATTTGGCATACACGTTCTCGTTGGTCTTCGGATCCTGCCCTAGCATACGCTCACCATTGGCCTTCGTGGAATAAGTGATCGCTTTTTCGATGGATTCATGGAAATTGTTATAGAACGAACGGAGCATCTCTTGCCACTGGATACGGCCTTCGGCAATCTCGTCGAACTCCTTCTCCACCTTGGCGGTGAAGCTGTAGTCCATAATTGAGTCGAAGTTGTCCTGCAGGTACTCGTTCACCACCAGACCGATGTCCGTAGGAACGATTTTGTCCTTTTCATAACCGAACTTCTCCTTCTTGACCTCTTCCTTGATGTTGTTCTTGCTCAGAACCAGCTGGATATATTCTCGTTCTTCGCCCTGACGGTTCACTTTTTCCACATACTCCCTTTTGAGAATGGTGGAGATGGTGGGCGCGTAGGTGGAAGGACGTCCGATCCCCAACTCTTCCAGCTTCTTGACGAGGCTGGCCTCGGTATAGCGCGCGGGGGGTTGGGCAAACTTCTGGACTGCCTTAATTTCTTTGGCGGTCAGCTCGTTTCCCGCCTTGACGGGCGGAAGCCAACCTTTCACCTCCTCGTCCTCTTCGTCATGGGATTCGGTATAAACTTTCAAAAATCCTTGGAAAAGGACCACTTCACCCGTAGCCACGAACTTTTCACTGCGGCCCGTAACGGGAACTTTGATAGTGGTTTTTTCGATTTTTGCGTCACTCATTTGGGAAGCGAGGGTGCGTTTCCAGATCAGTTCGTACAGGCGTTTGGCGAAGGTGTCGCCCGGCACCGTATGGTTGGCCATGGAAGTGGGGCGGATGGCTTCGTGCGCCTCCTGTGCCCCAAGGCTCTTGGTGGTGTATTTGCGGGTTTTTGAATACTCCTCGCCGTACAAATTGACGATTTCCTCCTTGGCTGCGGCCAACGCGAACGACGAAAGGTTCACGGAGTCGGTACGCATGTAAGTGATGTAACCGGCTTCGTACAGTTGCTGGGCAATGATCATCGTCTTACTGACGGAGAACCCCAGCTTACGGGCGGCCTCCTGCTGAAGGGTGGAAGTGGTGAACGGCGGTGCCGGACTCTTCTTGGTCGGCGATTTCTCCACCGCATCTACCACAAAAGTGATATCTTTGCAATGTTCCAAAAAATCGTAAGCGGCTTCTTTCGTATCGAAACGGGTGTTCAGTTCGGCGTCGAAAGTCTGTCCGTCGGCCACAAACTGTGCCACTACGCGGTAGGCGGAGGTGGTCTTGAACTGGTTGATGGCCCGTTCGCGCTCCACGATGAGCTTCACCGCCACCGACTGCACACGGCCGGCGGAAAGTTTCGGGCGTACCTTTCTCCATAAGATAGGCGAGAGCTCGAAGCCCACCAGACGGTCGAGGATACGGCGGGCTTGCTGGGCATTCACCAAATCAATGTCGAGCGTGCGGGGGGCGGCCAACGCATTGTCAATGGCTGCCTTCGTAATCTCGTGAAAAACAATTCTTTTTGTCTTATCTTCAGGAATGTTGGCCGCCTCCATCAGATGCCACGAAATGGCCTCTCCCTCACGGTCATCATCGGTTGCCAGCCACACCACGTCACTATCGTTCACCAATTTCTTGATATCGGTGATAAGTTTCTTCTTGTCTGACAGAATTTCGTACTGCGGAAGAAAATTTTTGCTCACATCAATGCCCAGGTCTTTCATGGGCAAATCACGCACATGACCCTTGCTGGAGATAACCGTATAGTCCTTACCTATAAATTTTTGGATGGTTTTCGCCTTCGCCGGAGACTCAACAATAATCAGGTTCTTACTCATATATAATACATATTAATTTATGGGGCGGCAAAATTACATTTTTTTCAAAACATAAAATGCCACCCCCAATTGATTTTGGAAGAAATAATTTTTATTTGCTGGGAAGTTTGAAAGCGAATTCTGTACCTCCTGAGGAGAGGTTGGAAAATTCAAGGGCAGAGCCGTTGTGCCGCAGCTGCGAGTCGCAAAGCAGCAATCCCAGACCGGTTCCGCTCTCGCCGTTGGTGCCGGGCGTAGTATAATAGTGGTTGTTTTTCAAAAGGTCGGCAATCCGAGCCTCGTCAATTCCGATACCGTTGTCACGGATACAGATTCTCACCTCCTCATCCGAAATCTCCGCATCTATATCAATTTTACCCCCTTTTGGCGTGAATTTGACTGCATTTCCGACAATATTGGTAATTACAGACAGTATGGAATCTTTATCCGCAAAAACCGTCAAATCACGCGGCACATGGTTGTGGATGGCAATGTTTTTGGTCTCCGCATTTTCTTCCAGAATGTCAAGGGCTTCGCACAACAGAAAATCCAGCTTGAAACTTTCAAAGTGATAATTTCCCTTATTTGCCCGATCCTTACATATCCCCACCATTTTGTTCAAGGCATCCATCATCGTATTACAACTGGTATTCAGCTGTTTAAGTAAATTCTGCCTTTTTTCTTCGCTCAAAGTCGGCATCATCAACAGTTCCGAACGTGATACAATCGGAACCATCAGATTCTTCAAATCGTGTACAATCGAAGCGATAAAACTGTCTTGGAAGTCATCCGCACGGTTGGACGCGGACTCGTCATTTTTTACAACCATTGCATAGTGATTTTAGGAGTTGCAAAAATACACAAAATATCAATAAAAAAGGCCAGTTGAGGAATTTTCAACTGACCTTTGTTTTGGTGATAAGGATGACTATCTCGCAACCTTGATGCTGATGATAGCAGCGCGGTGTTCCTCTAATGCCGGATCAGTGATGTTATTGGCATTTTCGGGATCGGAGCTGGTGTAGGTGTGAAGCTCCAACTGCGCCGGATCAACACCCTTCTCTTCCACAAAGAGTCTCTTGATGCTTTCGGCTCTTCTCTGGGCGAGGTCACGGTTGTGCTCTTCCGGTCCGAGCTTGCAGGTATAACCCTCAATGACAAGGATGAATTTCTTGTTGGATTTCAACTTCTTGGCAGCTTTGTCAATATAGTCGCCACTTTCGTTGATCTTCGGCACATCTTTGTCAAGGTCGAAGAGAATCTTGATCTTTTCGAGATCATCGGCCAAATCCGACATTTCTTTCTTTTCTTTCGGAGTGAGTTTTTCACCGCTTTCCGTTGTTTCAGGACAAACCGGAACAATGTAGATGTATTCCGTGTGTTTGTCGCAAGCGTTGCAGGTGTCTTCCAGATACTTCTCGGCGGCTTCTGTCATCTTACGGTAGAACTTCTTACGTGCGGATTCCTCTACCTGTCCGCAAGGTTTGATGTGGATACCCACTTTCACACCCACTTGGAGGTAGTGCCACTTGAAGTTGCCGATAACGTCTTGGCGGTCAATGTTGGTCTTGCCCGCTTCGGCGATATAACCGCGGTCCAAAGTCTCAAAAATATTGGAACCCATGATACCATTGTACTGGATTTGTCCATTATCGTCATACTCCATCAGGTTATGCTTGTTTTCTCCTTTGGGGAGAATATTCAAGAATCCGTAGGAGGCGAAAAGACCGACGTATGCATCCACTTTGTTGTTGATGGTGAAAACGCCGCCGAAGTCAGCTTGAAGGTCAATGGAACATCTGAGTTTGGTGGAATGGCTGCCACCGTCAACTTCTGCCGTATAGTAACCATGGTTCGGCATATCGTGATAAAGGACATTGTAGTATTCGTCCCAACCCATATAGGTGATGATTCCATCCGTGAGACGGCTACGGTTCATGATTGGGAAATAACCTTTCACACCCAATTGCGCATAGATACCATTGCGTCCATCGAATTTCTTCTCGAACTGTGCCGTGAGAGGAACTTCGATAGCCCAAACGACCTGCCTTTCCATAAGATTTTTCGTCTCAAAGAGCAAATCCACATTGGTATTATGAATGGATGCTTGGTTGTAATCTGCCGGATCTTGCGAGTCAACC
The DNA here is from genome assembly GCA_947169105.1 of uncultured Bacteroidales bacterium. Lineage (GTDB taxonomy): Bacteria > Bacteroidota > Bacteroidia > Bacteroidales > WCHB1-69 > UBA1756. Next base: position 30,640 of record CAMVOL010000003.1, read on the forward strand.
ACAACACCGTGAATGTTCATATTGGCACAGGCGGAGAACTTGTTCACGCCGACACCGATACCAAGACCCCAGTTCTGGTTAAACATATAGGTATAACCCAGTTCCAACAAATGGACGTTCGGATGTATGTAGATACCCTTCCACACTCCATTTTTGATCCCAGGGATCCTATGGTATATATCATTGGTGAAACCTGCGCCGAAACGGATGTTCACTCGATGATGACATACGGAATCAACAACCATAGAGTCCTGCTCTGTCACCATATTATCCTCTATTTCCTGACAATAACCGGTGGTGAAGAAAGCCAGAATAAGACCGATTAAAATTAATTGTTTTTTCATAATATCTATAATTTTTAATTTCGTATTTAGATGTTTTGAATAATCCATATCCATAGCGGCCGGAGCCGCTATGGACAGGATTGCGTGTTATTTCACAATGATGAATTTAACCGTCTTAATGTCGTTCGTACCGGTTACGATACGTCCGAAGTAGGTACCCTGAGCCTCGAAGCCGGAAACTCTGGTGATCACCTGCAGGTTGGTGACGTGCTGTACGAGGGCACCCTTTGCATCGAAGATGTCAAGGTATGCACCGTTCAGTTCTTCGTCAGACAGCGGGAGTTCAACCGTGATTTCCACACCGGTGTGAGCCGGGACAGGATAGACGCGGATCTGCGGGTTCGTGGCAATCATCATCTCACAGGTCATATATTCGTTGCCCTGATCGTCGATGACATACAAGCTGTAGAAGCCGTTGAGACCGCCAACCTCCTGATAGTACTGTTCGTTAGCACCCGGGATGGCTTCGCCGTTTCTGTACCACTGGTAGTACACGAAGGTGTGACCGCCGTTCGTAGCAGGATTGTTGTTGCAGACCACAACATCGTCCCACTTCTGATCCATAATCTGGAGGACATCGTAGTTGCCCCAGAGGATCTGGACTGTGACATCGTATTCGCAACCGTCGATGATAATACCGAAGTGGTATGTACCAGGTTCAGTGATCGGCATGTAAACCGTGGCCGAAGCAGTGCTGCCCGACAGGACAAGCATGTCGCCCGCATAATCGAAGCCGATGTTGTCATAGTCGTCAATCTCGAACCAGACAGTGTCACGACTATCGTTGACCGTCAGGTTGTTGAATGTGAACGTAGCAGTCGGATAGTCACCTTCCGGACAGATGGAGACACTGTCAATCACAATCTCGAAGTGAGAAATGACAACCGTAACCGTGTTGGTGTTCACCACCTCACCTTCGCAGTATCTGTCAGACAGTTCGAAGACCTGATATGTGGTGGACACACTCGGGGTGACTTCGATGGAGTACTGGTGTGAGTAGGTGGTATGCTCGGTAATAGCACCGGTGGTCATATCTTGCAGTGAGAAGTGGAACGGAGCCGTACCCGTGAAGGTGAAGTTAATCGTGGCATTGTCGTCACCGTTGTTCCAGCAGAGGATGTCGGAACCGTTGCCGAGGGTCATAGTAACCGTCGGATGTTCGTGTACGGTGATGATGTTGCCGGAGATGTTCGGCGTGTTGCTCGGTGTGCAGTTGGTGTTCGCCGGAGCCACGTATGTCGGGTAATAGACGTATGTGCCCGGGACAGTGGCGAAGTCGCAAGAGACACCGCCCAAACCACAGGAGACGAGATTCACGTCGTTCATATCGGTAACAGGAGCATAGACCCACTGGATGTAAGAGCCAGTCTGGTGGTTGGCATCTTCAACACCGCCAACAATGTAAGCGATGAGCGTTACACGTTCGCCTTCGCAGATGTCGGAGTTGCCGCTGGCCGTAGTAACAACCGCTTCAGTCCATCTCGGCTGGTAGAGGACATCAACCGTGACCTCGGAAGAAGTGGCGCGGCATCCTGTTGCAGCCGGATAGGTGACGTTCACAGCGTATCTGTAGGAACCGACAAGGTCATTCGTATCTGTGTAGATGGTCGTGAGGTTGTCGTATTCGGAGATACGTGCACTGTTGCGTCTCCAAGTGATGGTCGGATCGCCAACACCACCTTCAATGATGGCGTTAAGCTCAACATAACCGCCTTCGCAAACCTGGAGGATACCAGCGTAGCTGATGCCGACGTACGGCTGGTCAACCACTTCGATAGTCACCGTCTGGACAGCAGACTGACAACCGGTGTTGTAGCTGTTGTTCACCGTAGCATAGACGCTGCAGATGACGGTACCTGTATGGTCAGGTGTGAAGGTAATGGTGTTGGAAGTACCTGTGCTGAAGTTGCGTCCATCAACAGACCATGCATACTCAACATTGCTGTTGGCAGCGTTCAGGCTGTCGCTCAGAGCAGCTGTCAGGGTAACAGTACCACCAATACACATCTGGTTGTTCGGCAGAGAAGTTACAACACTGTCGATAGTCGGGTCAGCCACAACGGTATAGGTGAAGGTAGCCGTAGCTCTGCAATCAACATCGTAAGTAGCATTCCAAACTTCAACACTGTAAGTATAAGTGCCGGCAGTCAGCGTGGCATCCGTGGTGATGGTGGCGGTATTGCCAGCAAGCGTCATACCGTCTCTGTACCACTTGTAGTTGTAGCTGTTGCCATTCAGCACTGGATAGACATTGGCTGTGAGTTCAACACTACCGCCTTCGCAAACCGCGTCATAACCAGAGATGGTGACGGTCGGGACTGCGATGACATTTGCATTGACAGGCTCGGAAATCGCGTTGCAACCCATCAGGTCAGCAGGCGTGATTTCAACTCTATAGACATAGTTGCCAGCAGCTAATGAAGCATCCGTTGTGTAGGTATCGCTGTTAGAACCAACTTCTTCATTGTCTCTGTACCATGTGTAGTTGTATTCAGCACCGGCAACCGTCTCAGTCACCACTGCATTCATCGTAACCACACCGCCTTCGCAGACATCAGCATTGTTGATGATGGCGATGACCGGATCAGCAACCACGTTGGCCGTAACCACACCAGAGGTGGTAGTGCAACCTGAAATCGGGTTGATGACCGTTACAGAGTAGCTGTAGGAGCCGAGAGCCAGTAACGTATCCGTGGTGTAAGTGGACTCGGTAGCACCGGCGATGACCTGTGCCTGACCGTTCTCAACTCTATTCCACTGGTAGGTCACGTTGGCACCGTACGTGGTGTCCACATCAGCAGTCAGCGTAATCTGACCACCCACGCAGACATTGGCAGCACCCGTGATTTCAACCGTAGGAGCAGTGACCACAGAGACGATAATCGTGTTGGATTGTCCGTTGCAAGCCACACCGTTGGCGTTTACAGTCACATAGTAGCTGTAATCGGCAACCGGCAGAGTAGCATCCGTAGTCAGAGTCGGGTTGGTCTCACCAGCGAGGATGATACCGTTGCGATACCACTGATATTCGTATTCGATACCTTCGATACCATTATCAATATGGTGTACATACAACTGGGTCGAACCACCTTCGCAAACCATAGTGTCATTGTCAACATTGACAGCGATGAACGGGGCGGGATCATCAACAACCGTGAAGGTATAGACACCCGTGTTGCCCTGGACTGCCGTATTGACGTCGCAACCATAGGCATTGTCTTCGAAGGACATGACCACAGTGTAGTTATAGGTTCCGGCAGCAAGCGTATCCGGGATATCATAAGTGTTACCCGTACCCACTTGTTCACCGTTGTTGAACCAAGTGTAGGTCGGCGTGCCAAGACCATTGATTTGGTCAGCACCGCCAGTGTAAGAGGCACTCAGCGTTGTCGTACCGCCAACACACACCATGCTTGCACCCATATTGTCAATATCAATCAAGGTTACAATCGGGTCTGTTGTTACATTGACGGCAACCGCCTGATCCATTGTGGAAGTGGTGCAGCCAGGAGCACTTGTCACAACAACATGGACCATATACGGAGTCTCTCTTGCATCCAGACCTTCGACAACATACACATTCGTGTCATAACCGGCCTGTTCGTTGTCCAAGTACCACTGATACGTGTAAGTGTCATCAGCAGGATCAACATTGGCAGTGAACGTGACATTGCCACCTTCGCATACCGTGGTCGAGCCAGTAGCCACAACACTGACCGTAGCGTGCGGTTTCACCGTCACAACCTGTGCAAAGACCTCTTCGGAGGTACAACCACTGGCGCGCAGCGTAACAGTAGCGCTATAGGTGATTTCAGTGACATCGTTGTCAACAACCACCGGATTGTCAGTGAAGGTGTTGGCAGTGATGCCGTCCATTCTGGTACCGTTCTTGTACCAAGTGTAGGTAGCTTCACCTAAGACATCTTCAAGGGTGGCGTGAGCTGTCACAATCACCTGACCACCGTCACAAACAACAGCGTTGTTCACAGTGATGGAGTCGATGGTCGGATCGTTATGGACAATGATGGTAACATCAGCAGAACCGATACAGTCGGAAGTGGTCTGGTAAACGAGCACCGTGTAAGCATACGTGCCAGCTCTCAAGTTGGTCGGAGTCGTGTAGGTCTCCTCATTGGCACCATGGAGGGTGTCACCTTCGAGCAACCACTGGTAGGTCAGGTTCTCAGCATTTCTGTCGATGATGTGAGAGGTCAAGACAGTGCTACCACCGACACAGTAGTCAGTTTCAGCAGCCTCAGCGTTCACAACAGGAGCAGCATTCACGAGGACTTCGAAGTCATCGCTGGCGGCGCAGCCGTTTTCATTGTGGATCACAACCATGAAGTGATAAGGATCAACGCTCGGTTCAAGAACGGTGTCAAGTTCGTTCGTGGTGAAACCAAGAGTGACGTTCTCTAATCTCCATTCATAGGTGAAGCCGTCAACGAGTTCGCTGTTGTCATTGAGATTGGCTGTCAGATGGACAGAGGTAGCGTTATTGCCTGAACCGCAGATGACAGGATCACCAGCGATAACAACCGTCGGATTTCTAAGGACTGTCACCGTGATAGTGGAGGAGTCAGTCACAATAGACTGGCAACCTGAAGCGGTCAGCGTAGCAATCACCGTGTAGGTGAATGTAGTCGTGTCATTGTCAACCGTGACATGCGATTCAGTCAGAGTGGCACCGTGAGCATCAGCAACTTCTACGCCGTTCTTGGTCCACGTGTAGGTAACGTCGCCGAGAACTTCATCGTAGTGAGCCGTAGCTGTCAGAGTGAAGTTTCCACCGTCACAAATCACAGTGTCTTCGTCGCTGATAGCCAGTGATACAGTCGGGTCGTCATGGACATTGACCGTAACCGTGGCTCTGGAGATGCAAGAGGTCGTGGGTTGAGCAACCAACACTTCAAATGTATAGGTAGCAACCGTGTCAAGCGTGGTGGTGTATTCCGCACTGGTGGCACCTGCAACACTGTCGCCATTCAGCATCCACTGATAGGTCAGACCTTCGATGTTGTAGTTGTCAAGATGTGCGCTCACCGTCACCTGACCACCGGCGCAGATGTCAGCCTCAGAAGTGAGGGCAGTGACTTCAACCGGCTGGTGGACCGTTACGTCGAAGGAAGCCCAATCGGAAGTACAACCGTTCGGGTTGGTGACACGTGCATAGAAGATATACGCTTCGTCATTCGGGACAAGAACCGTATCAATTCTGGCTGTAGTGAAGCTGAGCGTGCGGTTGAACAATCTCCATTCGTAAGTGTAACCGTCAGCATCAATAATGGTGTCATTGACATTGGCAACGAGGACACATGTGTCGAGGCCTTCGCCAGCACCGCAGATGTTGTGGTCACCTTCGATTTCAACCGTAGCGTTCGGATAGACGTGGACATCCATCGTGGAGTTGCTGTCAACGACAGACTGGCAACCAGAAGCCGTCAGGGTCACAATGACTTCATAACGGTAGTTGGTGAGGTCGCCATCAACCGTGACCGGAGAGTCAGTCAGGACACTGTCAGTGGCATTCTCAACTCTGACACCATTTCTGAACCATGTGAAGATTGGATCGCCGAGTTCAGGATCGTAAGTGGCCGTAGCCGTCAGAGTAATCTGACCACCTTCGCAGATATTCGTGTCAGGTGTCTCGTCGCTGATAGCCAAGCTGACCGTAGGATCGGAGTGGACTTTGACGGTATCGCTACCGTAGGCCACACAACCGGATGTCGGCTGGTAAATCTTCACGAAGAAGGTGTACGTCTTAGCTGTATCCAGCGTAACAGTGTAAGTGGACTGTGTGGCACCGCCAATCCTATCGGCATCGGTGGTGTCTCCAGCAAACCACTGGTAAGTCAGGTTCGGCATGTTGTAGTCGCCGATGTTGGCCGTGAAGGTCACAGTACCACCTTCGCAGATGTCATCTTCAGAGGCGGTGACAACAATGCTGGCCGTATCATTGACATAGACATAGAAGTCGGCACTTTCGTTGGTACAACCGTTCGGGTTGTGGACGATGACCTTGAAGATGTACGGGTTGTCGCTCACAGCGAGACCGTAATCAAGAACCATCGTGTCAGCCACATGGTGGATGAGACTATCGTCATCATTACCAATCGTGCGGTTGAACAGTCTCCATTCGTAAGTGTAACCATCAACATCGGCCACTGTGTCGTTCAGATGAGCGGTCAGGTGAGCAACCGTGCGGTTCAAACCGGCACCACAGATAATCGGGTCGCCTTCGATCTGGACCGTGCTGTTCGGATAGACGTGGACATCCATCGTGGAGTTGCTGTCGATGACAGACTGGCAACCAGAAGCCGTCAGGGTCACAAGGACTTCATAACGGTAGTGGGTGAGGTCGCCATCAACCGTGACCGGGGATTCTGTAATCACACTGTCAGTAGCGTTGAGAATTTCAACACCATTTCTGAACCAAGTGTAGGTCGGAGTGCCGAGGTTTTCATCGAAGGAAGCGTGTGCAACCAACGTGAACTGGCCACCTTCGCAGATGTTCGTGTCACCGTCACTGATGGTGATCGAGTCGATGACAGGATCATTGTGGGCGTTGACCTTAACAGAAGCGATGGTGTAGCAGGAAGAGTTCGGCTGCGACACAACTACGTAGAAGGTTGTGGTGTCCTCAAGTATCGTAGTAAAGGTGGATTCTGTAGCGCCAGGAATTATGTTGGCAACAATGTTGGAATCCGTGTCACCGACCTGCATACGAGTGGTCGTAGTGTCGGTGGCCTTGTACCACTGGTAGGTCAAACCTTCAATATTATAGTTGTCAAGATGTGCGCTGACAGTCACTTCACCACCCTTACAGATGTCGGTTTCTGTCGTGAGAGCCGTCACAGCAACTGCCTTGTTGACAATAGCAGAGAACGGAGCGCTAATCGTTGTACAACCATTCGGATTGTGAACCGTCACCGTGAAGATGTAAGGTTCGTCATTGGGTTCGAGAACCATGTGCAGGACAGGTGTCGTAGCACCCCAGACTATATTAACGCTGTCTTCGAGAGTTCTGTTGAACAGTCTCCATTCATAGGTGTAACTGTCAGCAACAACTGTATCGTTGACATTAGCCGTCAATACGAGGGTATCCATACCGATGCCGTCACCGCAGATGAAGTGATCACCTTCGATTTCAACAGTCGGGTTCGGGAATACATAGACATCAACCGTAGAACTGTCGGTAATGACAGACTGGCAACCGGAAGCGGTCAGCGTGACCAGCACCTGATAGGTGTAACGTGTGCTGTCACCATCAACTGTCAGCGGGCTTTCAACGAGGATGCTGTCGTGAGCATTTTCGATTTCGAAGCCGTTTCTGAACCAAGTGAAGGTGGGAACACCCAGTGCAACCGTATCATAGGAAGCATGAGCAATCAGTCTGATCTGACCACCGTCGCAGATAATCGTATCATTATCATCAATATCAAGTTTCACAACAGGATCGTCGTGGACATTGATCGTGATGGCAGCCTGGCTCAAGCAAGAGCTGGTAGTCTGGACAAGATCCACATAGAAGGTTGTGGTCGAATCCAATGTCGTGGTGTAAGTGGAGGAGGTGGCACCGGCAATCGTGTCGATAGTCGAAGCATTCTCCTGCAACGAAGACCACTGGTAGGTGAGGCTCGGCACGTTGTAGTCGCCGAGGTTGGCGAACAAGGTGACTTCACCACCTCTACAGATTTCCGTTTCGCTGGCCGTAATCACGAGGCTTGTCGTGTCATTGACAAACACCGGGAACGGTTCGCTGGAGGTGGAGCATCCGTTGAAATTCCATACATGTACGGTGAAGAGATACGGGTTCTCACTCGGAGCAGCAAGGACGGTCAGAACAGTGCTGTCTAAGCCACTGATCACAACCACATTATTATTGCTGTTCGTGTCGTCAACCGTAAGAGTGCGGTTGAAGAGTCTCCATTCGTAAGTGAAGCCATCCACACGTGCAGAGGTATCATTCACGTTGGCAATCAGTCGGAGTGTATCACGTTCGTTACCAGCACCGCAGATAACCGGATCACCTTCAATCTGGACAGTGGCATTCGGGAGGATGGTGATAACTCTCGTGGAGTTGCTGTCAATCGTGGACTGGCAACCATTGGCAGACATCGTGACCAACACCGTGTAGGTATGGTTGATGCTGTCGTTATCAACCGTCATCGGATGTTCGGTAAGGACAGAGTCGTGTGCACCGACGATTTCAACGCCATCTCTGAACCATGTGTAGGTAGCAATACCAAGGACGCTGTCAACCGTCGTGTGAGCAGTGAGGGTAAACTCACCACCAGCGCAGATGACGGTATCATTGTCGCTAACTGTGATGGAGTCGATAACCGGATCGGAGTGGACAAGAATTTCGATATTGTCAGTGTCGAAGCAGTGCGAACGCGTTCTGTAAACTCTCACAGAGAACTTGTTGATACCTGTGTCAGACAAAGCATTCGTGGTGTAAACAGGAAGTGTGGCACCGTAGATTTCGTGAGCGAGGTCAACTGTATCGGTGGTGTACCACTGGAAGGTAAGATCGTCCATGTGGTAGTTCTCCAGATTGGCCGTCAAGGTCACACTTCCATCGACACAGATGTCAGTTTCAGTAGTGGTAATCATAACTCTGGGCTGTTCCTCAACATAAACAAGGAACTGTTCGCTCATTGTTCTGCAACCGTTGCCTCTGGTCACTTCAACAGAGATACGATACGGGTTCGGACGAGCCGGATAGTATTCACTGAAACGGCTGTCGTTGCCATAACCATACTCCATATTGTCTCTCAACTCACCCGATTCGTACCAAGTGTAACTGAGTTCTCCAACATTGATGGAGGAAGTATCCACATTGGCATAGCAGAAGATAGGATCAGTTTCACAGACATACGGATAACCGGTGACTTCGACGCGCGGGTTCATATAGACGTTGAGTGTGTCGGAAGAATTGCTTTCGGAGATACAGCCAGAAACATCCTGATGAACCGTAGCAGTATAGATATAGTAGGTGTCATCATTATCAACGGCAACTTCATTGAGGTTGTCGGTGAAGGAACGACTTGTCACACCTTCGATGAGCTCACCATTTCTGTACCAAGTGTAGATGTACGGATTGTTCACCGTATCCACACCACCGTGTGCATAGGCCGTGATGGTCGGCTGACCACCGTAGCACATTTCGTAGAAGCTCAGCTTGATGGAGTCAACAACCGGAATTTCATTCACGTTGATCTGGATGGAATCGTAGGAACGGCATTCAGAACCAACCTGATAGACCTCGACGTAGTACATCGTTGTGTCAGTCGGGGTAACCGTGATTTCACGCTGCATACCACCATCAACATTAGAACTATCACCGGTACGGAGGTTCTTTGCAGACCAGCGATACATCAGGTTGTCAAGGTTGTAGTTGTCGATATTGGCAACGAGCACCGTGCTACCACCTTCGCAGATGGTGGTGTCTTCACCAACAGCCACAGTGACTTCAACCACCGGACGCGGGCTGACCGTCACGGAGAAAACTTCGCTTTCGGAAGTACAACCGTGAGCGTTGGCCACCACTACTGTGTAGTTATAAGCGTGGTCTCTCGGAGCCTTGTTCTCAATAATCGTGTCATGACCCTCCTGCGGCTGACGGATCGTGTCGTTGTCGAGCAACCAAGTGTAGGTCAGGTGTGCAGAGTCATAATCATAGGTGACATTTGCAGTCAGGTAGATAGTGCTATCCTGGCAGATGGTCGGATCGCCGCTGATGACCACGTACGGGTTCGGGTTGACCGTCAGCGTATCGGCGTATGCACGCACGGATTCGCAACCGGCAGCCGTCTGATGAACCGTAGCGGAGAAGACGTACTTGGTGATGTCACCGTCAACCGTGAGGTCGCTCACAGTGAAGGTAGAATCGGTGTAGCCTTCCATCAGCTCGTTGTTGCGGTACCAAGTGAAGATGTACGGGAATTCAGTAGAATCAACACCGCCGTGAGCGTGAGCCGTAACCGTTACCTGACCACCGTCGCAGATGTCATAGACAGACAGCTGGATCGTGTCGATAACCGGAACTTTATTCACGTTAATCTTGATGGAGTCGTATGAACGGCATTCAGAACCAACCTGATAGACCTCAACGTAGTACATTGTGGTATCTGTCGGGTTGACCGTGATTTCACGCTGCATACCACCATCAACATCAATGCTGTCGTTGGTACGGAGGTTCTTTGCAGACCAACGATACATCAGGTTGTCAAGGTTGTAGTTGTCGATATTGGCAACGAGCACCGTGCTACCACCTTCGCAGATGGTGGTGTCTTCACCAACAGCCACAGTGACTTCAACCACCGGACGCGGGCTGACCGTCACGGAGAAAACTTCGCTTTCGGAAGTACAACCGTGAGCGTTGGCCACCACTACTGTGTAGTTATAAGCGTGGTCTCTCGGAGCCTTGTTCTCAATAATCGTGTCATGACCCTCCTGCGGCTGACGGATCGTGTCGTTGTCGAGCAACCAAGTGTAGGTCAGGTGTGCAGAGTCATAATCATAGGTGACATTTGCAGTCAGGTAGATAGTGCTATCCTGGCAGATGGTCGGATCGCCGCTGATGACCACGTACGGGTTCGGGTTGACCGTCAGCGTATCGGCGTATGCACGCACGGATTCGCAACCGGCAGCCGTCTGATGAACCGTAGCGGAGAAGACGTACTTGGTGATGTCACCGTCAACCGTGAGGTCGCTCACAGTGAAGGTAGAATCGGTGTAGCCTTCCATCAGCTCGTTGTTGCGGTACCAAGTGAAGATGTACGGGAATTCAGTAGAATCAACACCGCCGTGAGCGTGAGCCGTAACCGTTACCTGACCACCGTCGCAGATGTCATAGACAGACAGCTGGATCGTGTCGATAACCGGAACCGGACGGACAACCACTGTGTCGGAACCGTAGGTTTCGCAAGCAGAAGGAGTCTGGAACACGCGCACCCAGAATACGGTGGTCTCATGGACACTCGTGGTCAGAGTGGACTGCGTGGCACCCCAAATCTGGTTGGCAGCGGTCGTATCATTCTTATACCATCTGTAGGTCAGATCGCTGTCATTGTAGTCACCGAGGTTGGCGGTCAATGTCACCACACCATCCGTGCAGATTGTATCTTCTGTGGAGGTAACTTCAACAACGATCGTGTCGTTTACATATACATAGTAAGGAGCGCTTTCCATGCGGCAACCGTGCGGGTTGTCCACAACAACCGTATAGATGTACGGGTAATCCTGCGGACCACGTTTGTCAACGATGGAGTCACGTCCGTTCACTGTGCCATTGGAGTTGGCATCAGTGATGGTGTCATTGTAGAGCAACCAAGTGTAGGTCAGTTCGGCACCCATGTAATCATTGGTGACGTTGGCATACAATTTGATGATTGTATCTTCGCAAATGATCGGGTCGCCGGCGATAACCACTGTCGGGTTCGGATAGACCGTCAGCGTGTCATTCGAGAAGGTTCTGACAGACTGGCAACCGGAGGAAGCCTGCTTGACAGAAGCGCTATAGACATACTTGGTGATATTACCGTCAACCGTCAGCGGGCTTTCCGTGAAGATGGAGTCGGTAACACCCTCAATCACTTCGTTATTACGGAACCAAGTGAAGACATATTCATCGCTGGCAACACCGCCGGTAGCGTGAGCCACCATCGTGACCTGACCACCGTCGCAGATGCTGGTATCGCTGATGACAACAGAGTCAACCACCGGATCTTTCACAACCACAACCTTGAAGCCATCAACAGAAGTACAAAGCGCGTGGTTGTTCTGACCTAACGTGGAGGAAACTTTCACATAATAGGTGGTCGTTGAATCCGGAACAACCGTGTAGGTGGCTTCGGAAGCACCAAGGATTCTGTTAGCTTCAACATCAGGATCATTCTTGTACCACTGATAGAGCAAGTATTCAATATTGTAATCTTCAAGTGTAGCAGTCAAAGTGACTTCGCCACCCTCGCATATCGTATCCTCAGTGGCAACGATATGAGTAACAGGTGCTTTGTACACTACGACTTCGAAAGGATCACTCCATGCAGAGCAACCATTAGCATCGACCACTTCAACCTGATATTCGTGTGCCCAACCTGTGGTAACATCAACATTGTCAGTGTAAGTGTAACGAGCTGCGTTGATTGCACGGCCGTCGAAGTACCAGTAATAAGTTGTGGTAAGCGGGATATTGGTTCTTCCGTTCACCCAAGCAACCAGGTTAACCGGGTCATACTGACACACATACGGGACACCCTGAATTCTCACGACAGGATTACGCGTCACTGTGATAGAATCGGAGATACCTCTGTTGGAGTAGCGGCAACCAGGAATATCCAGAACAATGGTCGTGCTATAGACATAGCGGGTCGTATCATCGTCCACTGTCAGCGGGCTCTCACGGAACCACGGACCACTCAGGAACGGATGTTCGAAGCCATTTCTGAACCATTCGTAGGTGAACAGCGTGGAATCAACAGGATTGCCATAAAGGTCGCGGACAGAAGCCGTCACATCAACCTGACCGCCGTCGCAAATCTGGTGCGAGTTGGTGGCAACATTCAAAGCAGTAACTTTGGACACTTCGAACGGGGTTCTCGGCCATACATAGACGGAGTCATAGCCTTCGGCCACACAACCGGAGTTGGTCTGGGTGATTTTGAGTGCAAATTTGTTCCACAACGTATCCGTCAGCGTGTAAGTCAGCCACGGTTCTCTAGCCCATTCAATGGGGATCAGCGTGTCAAGACCACCTGAAGTCTTCTCAACCTTGTACCACTGGAAGGTGAGATGGCGGCTGTTGTAGTCAACAATATGGGATGTGAAGGTCACTTCACCACCAATACAAACGCTGTCATAATCAGATGTAATCGCCACATTGATAGAATTGGAGTCATTGACATAGACCGGGAACTCATCGCTCAGCGTTGTGCAACCACGGTCATTCGTCACCTGAACAGTGAAGAGGTACGGGTTGTCAGAAGCTTCCATACGGATCTTTAAGGTGTCGTCTGTAGCATCTTCAATGTTGCGGTTTGCAAGTCTCCACTGGTAGGAAATCGGATAGTTAGCCGTATCGTTCACGTTGGCAACAAGGACGATACTGTCATTCTCCATGTTACAGATAATCGGGTCGCCAGAAATCTGGACGGTCGGGTTACCGTAAACAATGACCGCAGTATCGGCAGCCTCCACGCGGCAACCAGCATAATCCGGGAAGAAGGTCACACCATAGACATATCTGGTGGAGTCGCCATCAACTGCCAACGGGCTGTCAAGGATAGTGGCACCGTATGCACCTTCGATGATGATACCATTTCTCGTCCAAGAATATGTACCACCGTCAAGGGCTTCACCATGATTGTTCGTAGCTTGGAGCATAATCTCACCGCCGCTACAAATTGTATCATGAGCTGTGAGGGCAATCACGATAGTATCGGGTGTGAAAACTGTAATTGTGTCATAACCGTAAGCGGAGCACAAGGATGTGGTCTGGGTCACTTTCACTCTATAGCACATGGTTGAGTCAACCACGGTGGTAAGAATGCGTTCCGTAGCACCCCAAATCGGAGTGAAGTTGTCAGAACCCATCGGAGCAGATTCCCATCTGTAGGTCAGCTGATCCGTGTTGTAATCAAAGAGGTGAGCCGTCAATGTAACCTCGGCGCCTTCGCAAACGGTATCCGCAGTGGCGGTAACTTCAACGAAGATGGAGTCATTGACATAAACCGCATAAGCTTCGCTCATAGTCGTACAACCTCTGTCGTTGAAGATCTTCACCGTGTAGAGATACGGTTCATCTCTGAAACCGGCTGTGGTTGTCAGTGTATCGGCTGTCTGACCTTCAAGCATACGGTTGGATTCGTACCACTGATAGTGCAGGTCGTCGAAGACAGCAACCGTATCAACGTATGCGTGCAAGGAAATGTTACCCGCCACTGAATCGCACACGATAGCATCACCAGAAATCTGGATAGTCGGGTTCGGATAGACATAGATGGTCGTATCAACTATCAAGGAGTTGCAGCCGCCGCTGACAGGAATGTACATAGCTGCATAAGTGTAAGCGGTAGAATCTCCATCAACAGCCATCGGGTAGTCGATAATAGTATCGAGGTTAGCACCCGGGATCTGCTGACCGTTTCTGTACCAAATGTAATAGCCGCTGGCCTGATGTGTCACACCCAACATAACAGCACCACCGAAGCAGATGGCTGTGTCACCCACATACGTGAATGCGATGCTGGAGGAATTCATCAGTTTTACAGAGTCATAACCTTCGGCAATACAGCCAGAGTTGGTCTGGAGAATGACAATCTTGTACTTCACCCAATCATTAACGGCCTGCTCTGTGGTCGGATGTACAGAGGCAATACGTTCGGTAGCACCATATTCAGGTGTATAGTCACCAACCGTGTTGTCATATCTGTACCAACGATAGGTAAGGAACTCATCGTTGTAGTCGGCAAGATTGGCCGTAAGAACCAGATCACCGCCCGGGCAGATAGAATCAACATTATGGGTAACTTCCACAAGGATGGAATCATTCACATAGACATTGTAAGGTTCGCTGGTAACAGTGCATCCTCTGTCATTGGAAGCAATCACTGTGAAGATGTACGGCTGGTCAGTCGGCTCAGCTTTGAACATCAATGTGTCATGTGCATTTTCAGCTGTACGAATTGTTTCGTTGAAGAGTCTCCATTCATAATTGTAGGCCAAACCAGCAATTGTGTCGTTGAGATTTGCTTTCAACATAATCATAGTATCTTCACAGATAATCTGATCGCCAGCAATCTGGATGGTCGGAGTCGGGAACACGTAGAGGGTATCGGTCTTCATTTCAGAAGCACAACCGCTATTTTCCTGCGAAATCACAACACCATAGACATAAACTGCGGTGTCGTACGTAGTAGCAACAGCGATTTCGCGGAGGATGGAGTCATTAGTGACCGCGATTTCAATACCATTCTTGTACCAAGTGTAAGTGTAAGCAACACCCGGAATACCCAGCGTATCATTAGGAACAGCGGCGATTTCAACCTGATAGCCTTCGCAAACGCTATCTTCGTTCATCACAATCTGGTCAATAGAGGGAACAGCATTCACCTTGATGTAAGCAACCTGAGTGGTCTTACAACGGGAATCAAGATCCGTAACCGTAACAGCGATGGTGTCCATACCCTGTTCGTTCAGATCGGAAGTGACCAACGTGGAAGCAAATGCACCCGTCACCACTTCTTCATTAATCTTCCAAGTGTAGGAAACATTGGCATTCGGATTCTCAATAGAAGCCGTAGCCACAGCTGTACCACCGTAGCAAATAGTGTCTTCTGCAACAGAGACTGCCACAACTTGCGGAGCCATAATGTCGATGGACAATTCATTACTACGCACGGAGCAACCATTCGCTGTGGTAACAACTGCCTGATAGATGTTATTGTTACGTGCCACAGGAACATTGTCCGTAAAGTCAAGCTCCCAGCTGGAAGGACCTGTCAGCATCGGTGTAGAAGGAGTCAACAACGTAAGACCATTATCCAGATAGAGCTGGACATCATCGGTCGTACGATAATTACCCGTAATCTTCACTGCAATCTGGACATCCGTGTTGGTACAGTATGCGTCATACATAGCAGAGATAACAACCACTGGGTTGGCCGTTACAGTCACCTTGGCGACATTGGAAACGGCGGACTGGCAAGCCGGAGCTTCAGCCATAGCCATAACGGTGTAGTTATGAACCGTGTTGTCGTTGTCGTATGCAACCGGCGAGACAGTGTAAACGCTGTCGGTCACACCAGAAATCTGCTGGCCGTTGTCAAACCAAGTGTAGGTAACCGTACCCAATGCGGCAGGAATTGCCGTAGCGGGAGTGGCAACAAGCGTAACCTGACCACCTTCGCAAATCAACGTATCGGAGACCTTAAGGGTGATTGTCGGCATCTCGCTCATCTTGACATTAATGTTACCTGTCGCGGTGCAACCAGTGTTGGTCTGGTTGATGGTCACCTCATAGGTAGTATTTCCATTAACTGCCGTAGTAATGGTAGCCTGCGTGGCACCCGGAATTTCAGTACCGTTGGCTTTCCAGACGTAGGTCAGGTTCGTAGCATTGTAGTCAGCGATGTTAGCCGTGAGGATAACTTCACCTGTCGGGCAAACCATCGTGTCAGAAGCCGTAACCACAACCTGGATGGAAGCAGAATCGCTCACATACACATAGAACGGATCGCTGACGGCAGCACAGCCCGTAATATCATTCGTGACTTTGACCGTGAAGATGTACGGATTTTCGCTGCTGTCATAGTGTTTATCCAAAGTGTCATTGTCTGTAGCTGGGATGTCGGCATTAGCAAGCATCCACTGATAAGTGTAAGTGGCTGTACCAATCGTATCGTTCACATTGGCTATTAATACAACATTGTTACCATTGCAGATGATAGGATCACCCGTGATAGCAACGGTGTGGTTCGGGTAAACCGTGACGACCGTGTCAATAGAGGGCTGGACGCATCCCGGAATTTCAGGAACATAGACCAAAGAGTAGTTGTAAGTGGTGACAGCACCGTCAACCGTAACCGGAGAATCCGTAACTGTATTCAGGTTTGCACCAGGAATCATCTGACCATTTCTATACCATGTATAGGTACCGCGGCCAGTGATATCAGCGGTGAGGGTGATTTCTCCACCGTCACAGATAACATCACTCGGTGTAAGCGTGAGGTTAATCGTGTCAAGAGTAATAATTGTGACCGTATCATAACCCACTGCCATACATCCGGAAGTGGTCTGTAACACATAAACTTTATAGTTTGTTTTTTCAGTCGGATGAACCGTCAGCGTACGGCTGGTGGCACCATAGATTTCTGTTTCGGTTGTACCGTTTGTGGTGTACCATCTGTAAGTGAGGTTCGTCGAATTGTAATCACCAAGATTTGCAGTCAGTATCACTTCACCGCCAGCGCAAACCGTGTCATCGGAAGCTGTAACTTCAACGATGATGTCATTGTTGACATAAACTGCGTAAGGTTCGCTGATGCTTCTGCAACCATTGGCGTTCGTAATCTCCACCGTATAGATGTAAGGTTCATTAGAAGCCGGATGGCTGATGGTGATTGTAGCATTCGTAGAATCAGTAATATCCGTATTGAATAGTCTCCACTGATATTCAACGACACCTGTAGCAAGAACCGTGTCATTCACATGAGCAGTGAGGGTTGTCACACTGTCATTGCAGAGGAGAGCATTACCACTGATGGCAACCGTCGGATTGTCATAGACGTTCAGTGTGTCGGAAACTGCTGCGGAGGCGCAAGCAGAACTTGCCTGCGTAGCAATAGCAGTATAGATAAAGGTGTTGGCATCGTAATCCGCCAATGACGGATTGTCAATGAACATGCTGTCAGTGACGTTTTCAATCTGAACACCATTTCTGAACCAAGTGAAGGTGTAAGGCTCGTTCTCAATACCACCGGAAACAGAAGCCGTAACTGTGACTTGTGCGCCCTGACAAATGTTGTTTTCACTGATTTCAACCTGAGAGATGACAGGAGCATCCTTCGGAGTGATAGTGACATTCACAGTGTCAGCACATTCGGTAGTAGTTTGTTTCACAATAAGATAATAGGTAGTAGCCGTTTCAATCGGGTCTGTAGTGTAGGTGATTTCGTTAGCACCACTAATCGGGGTGGTCAAATCATTCTGGAACCACTGATAGGTGAGGTCTTCCAGATTGTAGTTGTCAATATGACCGGTGAGGTTGACCACACCACCGTTACAAATTGTCGTATCATCAACCGTGATGGCGGCAACCGGAGCAGCTTTGATATAAACATCGTAAGGCTCGCTCATAACCGTACAGCCGGCACCAAGGTCTATCTTGATGGTATAGCTATAGGGTTCAGCCTGTGCATCGCGAGAAGCGTGGGAATCTTCGCTATAATAGAATGTGGGAGTAAGCGGGGTCTTTGCCATCAAAGTAGGTGCATTGTTCAAATACCATGTCTGCTGCACACTGTCAAGCATGAAGCTGTGATCCCAACTTACACTTGCAATGAGGCTGATGACATCGCCTTCGCAACGCATCTGGTCGCCAGAAATAACAACCACCGGGAGCGGACGTACCGTAACTGCTGCAGAGGTGGCACGTGCTGACACGCAGTTTGAATTACTCAACTGCGAGACCGTTGCAGAATAAATAATCTGTTCTGCTTCCGTTCCAGAAAGAACAGTTGCATCATGGAACACGGAATCCGTAACACCCTCTATAAGAACACCATTCTTATACCAAGTGAAGATGTACGGCTCATGTTCGATACCACCATTAGCAGAAGCCGTGATTCTCAAATCATAACCAGAGCACACATCCGTGGTATCCGGCTTGATTTCAGTAATCATGGCAGGAGCAACTGTCGTCACCTTGATGTTACCTTCAGCAACACAGTCAGAGGTGGTCTGAGTTACTTTAACATAGAAGATGGTCGTAGAGGCAACCGTAGTTGTCAGTGTTCTTTCCGTAGCACCCGAAATTGCTTCCGTAGTACCATTCGTGTACCATTGATAAACAAGATTATCATCGTTGTAATCGCCAAGGACAGCGGTCAAAGTGACTTCACCATTATTGCAGATGGTTGTGTCGCTTGCTGTCACGACAACATGGATGCTATCATTCACATAGACAGGATATTCTGTACTCAACATACGGCAGCCGTTCGTGTCGGACACCTGCACCATGAACATGTATGCGTCAGTGCTGTCCGGGAGGTTCTTGTAGGTGAGGCTGTCGCCCTTCGTGTTCAAAATCACATTAACACCGTCCGCTGTCAGGTTACGGTTAGCCAGCATCCACTGGTAGCTCAGTCCGGTACGTGTCGTTTCGTATCCGTTCACATTCGCACGCAGAATCACGTCCGTACCGTCACACACCAGCGGGTCGCCTTCGATTGCAACCGTCGGATTCGGATATACATACACTGTTGTGTCATTCGTCACCGTGCATCCTCCGAAGATCGAGCTGAACATAACTCCATATTCGTATGCCGTAGAATCGCCGTCAATTGCCAGCGGGCTGTCATGCAACGTTGCCGTGTTCGCACCCGCGATCGCCACGTTGTTCCGGTACCACTGGAATGTGCCTCTCTGGCCTTCCACTGCTGCCGTCAGCGTGATCTCGCCGCCGCTGCACACCATCGTCTTGTTCACCGTCAGGACAATAATCTCAGACGAGTTCACCACGTGAATCGTGTCGTATCCGTTCATCCAGCAGCCAGACGTCGTCTGCATCACCTGCACTCGGTAGATGCTGTCCGTCTCGCTCGGATTCACCGTCAGCGTCCGGCTTGTGCCGCCAGGAACATTCGTCCAGTCGTTTTCGCCAGCACCGCTCTTCACCGACCACACATACACAAGGTTGTCAGCGTTATAGTTGCCAAGGTTCGCCGTGAAGGTCACCTCGCCGCCAGGACACAGAGTGTCAGCCGTTGCGGTCACCACCACCTGCACCGTGTCGTTCACATACACATAGTAGGGTTCGCTCGTCACGCGGCAGCCCGTGCCCGGCATCTCGGCCGTCACCGTGTAGATGTAGGCCTCATCGGCTGCGCCACCCGCCAGCATGACCAGCGTGTCGGTCGCTTTGAGTACATCCGCGTTTGTCAAGTCTGTATTGTTCAGTCTCCAAGTGTATTGCAGACCGTCCATGTTGTTGGCAATGTCGTTCAGGTGTGCGTACAACGTCACTGTGTCGTGGTCCTGACCTGCGCAAAGAATCGCGTCTCCGCTGATCTCAAGCGTCGGCTGCGGTATCACCCACACCGTGTCATACGCCGTGGCCGATTCGCATCCCGTGGAGGCCTGGCGCACGCTCACTCCATAGACAAACAACATCGAATCCGTGGTGCCGCCCACATACGTCGGGTTGTCGTACAGCACGCTGTCGCTCGCGCCTGACACTTCAACGCCGTTGATGTACCATGTGTAAACATACGCTTCCGTGCTCACTCCCTTCGTGGCCGTGGCCGCCAGTCTCACCTGGTAGCCGCTGCAGATCGTGTCGTTGTCTGCCACAACATCCACTCCCGGCTTCTCCTTCACCGTGAACTTCACGCTGTCGCCCGCAACACAGCCGGAGGTCGTCTGCTCCACTTCCGCATACACCGTGTGTTCGGTCGCGTCAGCAAACTCGCGCGTCATCGTGGCCGTCGTAGCGCCTGCAATGGCCGCTCCGTCAACCGTCCAACGATACACAAGATCCGTCGCGTTGTTGTCGGCCAGTGCCACCGTAAAGGTCACCTCGCCACCAGCGCAGATCGTCGTGTCGTCCGCAACAAGCGCAACTCGCAGACTGTCGTTCACATGCACATAGTATTCGGCACTCATAGCCGAACAACCTCTGACGGAGTCACTTACTTCAACAGTATAAATATAGTATTCATCTTGAGCGGTAAGAGTATCTGTCAATTCACGACCTGTTGCAATAGTAGTATTATTTCTTCTCCAAGTATAGGTGTAATTAACACCCTGGATTGAATCATTCAAGTTTGCAGTCAAAGTAACAGTACCTTTGTGACAGATGGTTGCATCACCTTCAATGGCAACCGTCGGCATCGGGACAATATAGACAGTGTCCGCCTTCGTGTCGGTGGTGGCACAACCGCTGTACGCCTGTGTCATCTTCACCGTATAGATATAGCTCGTACCGTTATTTTCTGCAGTCAGTACTTCACTGAACGTGCTGTCCGTCACACCCGCAATCTCTTCACCATTACGGTACCATGTATAGGTGCGTGCGCTGCCGTTGTTCACAGTGGCCGTTGCCGTCACTGTCACCTCACTGCCCACACACAGCGTGTCTTCCTCCGGAGTGATCGTCACAGAAGCTATCTGCGGGTCGTTCACAACCTCAACAGAATCAAAGCCCTGGGCCATACAGCCAGACGGGTTCAGTAACGCCTTCGCATAGTATTTCTTCACTCCCGCTTCTGTCACGGTCGTGGTGTAGCTGCGCTCCGTGGCTCCGCCAACAGCATCGCTGTAGCTGGCATCCGTGTACCACTGGTAGGTCAGATTGTCCGCGTTGTTGCCGCCCACGTTGGCCGTGAAGGTCACTTCGCCGCCAGCGCAGATTGTATCAACATCCGTGGTCACAACCAGCGTCGCGCTGTCGTTCACATACACAAGGAACTCTTCGCTCACCGCGCTGCAGCCCGTGCTGTCGCTCGTGGCTATCACCTGGAATGCATACGGGTAACTGCGTTGGCTGAGTGTCACATCATGGGTTGGTTCTGTGGAAACCGCCCCGTCATTCACACCGTCCTTGCGCCACTGGTATTTGTACGTGCCCGTGCTGTTAAGCAGATGGGCCACCAGATTCGCTGTCGGGTTGTTGCCGCAAAGTATCGGGGCTCCCGTAATCGTCAGCGTCGGGTTCGGAAGTACCGTCACCGTCACCGTCGATGAAGGATTGGACTGGCATCCGCTCACACCCTGGTTCACCACCGCATAGTAGATGAATGTGTTGGTGTCACGGTCAATGTTGGTCGGCTGGTCAACGAACATGCTGTCGCTCACTCCGGCAACCTCTACTCCGTTGCGGTACCATGTATAATTATAGGCCGTCTCTTCCATACCACCTTCTGCATGGGCTGTCAGTTGCACCTGACCGCCATAGCAGATGTTGTTATGGTTCGCCTCCACTGTGACACTCGGAATCTCTTTGGTGACCACCTTCACGCTGGCCGTGTCGGCGCAACCGCTGGCAGTCTGTGTGGCAACAAAGTAGTAGGTCACATCCCCGGTGATGGTGTCTGCGGTCGTGTAGCTCCATTCCGTAGCTCCGTGGATCGCTGTCCCTTCGCTCGGCTCGCCCTTGTACCACTGGTAGGTCAGGCCGCTGATGTTCGCATCGTTGATCGTCGGGGTCAGGGTCACCTGACCGTTGTCGCAAATCGTGACAACGGTGTCAAGGAATGCCACAACCATCGCCTTGTGCACATTCACTTCAAACGGGTCGCTCGTCGCGGAGCAGCCGCGAGTAGCGTCCGTCACAAACACAACGTATGTGAAGGTCGAGTCGCCGCCCTTGGTGCCCGTATAGGTCTTCCCGTCATATACGTTCACGTTGTTCGCTCTCCATGTGTATTGGTAGGTCACATTCTCTATGCTGTCGTTCAGGTTCGCAACAAGAGTGACATTGTCTTCACCCTCGCACACATCCTGCGTGCCGCTGATCGCAACCGTCGGCATCGGAGCAATGAGAATTGTATCAAGTTTCATTAATGATGTACAACCGCTGTTGGCCTGGGATGCTTTCACACCATAAATGTATGTAGTATATCCATTGGCGATTGCCACCGGAATATCTCTGTAATTTGTATCGGTAGCACCTTCTACAACCACACCATTCTTATACCAAGTGTAGGTATAGGTTCCTTCGATGTCAGAATTGCCTTTGGCAGAGAACACAATTTCCATACCACCACAAACCGTATCCTGAACATTGTCAGTAATCGTAACAGTGGGAATATCTTTCACATTGATCTTCACAGAATCCATAGCGGCGCAAAGTCCGTTGCGGATAGCTTTGACTTTTGCATAAACTTCGCCTGCTGCATCAAAAGTATGAGTATAAGTAGTGTTCGTAGCATACGGGACAGAGTCATTGCAGAACCATTGATAAGTGACATTTTCGTCACCATTGGCAATGCGGGCTTCAAAAGCCACTTCACCGCCCATACAAATGATTGTGTCAGAAAATGCGATTTGAGGAATCGGGGTAGCATACACATTCACGGTGAAGGGTTCGCTTTCTATGCTGCAACCATAATCATTTGTAACAGTAGCCGTGAACGTATAAGTACCGTCAGCAAGATCCGCCGTCTTTGTAGCGGTGAAACCTGTCAGAGCTTCAGCGGCGCCGAGAGCAGCACCATTCTTCGTCCATGCAATGTTGGTATAGGTATTCGGGTATTCGGGACTTACCGTCGCCGTCAGCATAACCTGAACATCTGTTGTATTGTCATAGCAAGTATCTGTCGTACCAGCAATGGTAACCGTATAGGAAGGAATGACATAGACTGTATCATAGACTGTAGTGTCACAACCTGTACCTTCCTGTGTGAAATGGACACCGTAGATGAATGTCTTAATATCAGAACCCGTAGCTTCGGGAGCGTCACGGAGGACGGACTGGTCGGCCTGGTTGTTGGTAAGGACTTCACCGTTACGAGTCCAAACGTAGGTACCGTTACCTGTCGTAGAAACATTAGCCTGGAATTCATATTCGTAACCACTACAGACTGTATCTTTGGTAGGAGTTTGGGCGATGGTGACAGTAGGCATACCTATCACTTTCACAGAATCACTGCCAGAAGCGGGACAATCCGTATTCTGCTGACGGACACGGACAAAATATTTATATTCCGTTGCCGTCGGAGCAACTGTCAGCGTATTGTTGTTTTCGCCGTTGAGAATCGAAGTGTCGCTCGTGATCTTATACCATTGATAAGTAATGTTATCCGTAGTAAAGTTGCCGATGTTGGCAGTGAAAGTAACATTGCTACCAGCGCAAATGCTGTCCTGATCATGAGTGACCTGTACATTGATGGAATCGTTCACATAGACATAGAACGGATCCGCTTCAACCGTGCAGTTAGCACGATATTCAACTTTCACAGTATAGATATACGGATAGGCACGGCCGTCGGCAGCATCTTCAAATGCCTCGCTATTACTACCGGTCTGTGCTTCATTATCTTTATACCAAGTATAGTTAATCGGAGTATAACCGTCCTGAACATCAGCCGTCAGCTTAACGGTATCGTTGTGGCAAACCAGCGGCGTACCGATGATATGGACTTCCGGAGCGGGCTGGATGTAAAGAGTATCATATTTGATAACAGACTCGCAACCACTGCTGGCCTGCGTAGCCTTCACACCATAAACAACCTTGGCGATGTTGTTGCCGTTGTTCACAGGATCATCCGTGAAGACAGTATCCGTGACACCATTCAGAATCTCACCATTTCTATACCAAGTGTAGATGTAGTTTTCATTGTTGATACCAGGGGTCGTGGTGACACCAACCGTAACGGTCTGACCATTGCAGATGGTATCGTTTGTCTTGATTTCCACTACGATATCAGGAACTGCGGAAACCTTGACTTCTATTGTGTCGCGGCCTTCACAAGTTGCTTCATTGGTGTGGTTACGAATGACAGAAGCCACCACTTTGTAAGTGTTGGCAGCATCAAACGTGTAATGGAAAGTAGAAGAAGTGGCACCTGCAACAGCTGCACCATCCACATACCATTTGTAAGAAACATCGCTGGCGTCGTTGGAAACAGCAGCTTCAAAGTCCACAGAACCGTTCACACAAATGGTGGTGTCGCTGGAAAGGACCTCAACCACAGGTGTACCATATATATATATGGGGAAGTTGACGCTTTCGGCTTCGCAACCGTCACCGCAGTCAACCTTCACTGTATAAA
The DNA here is from genome assembly GCA_947169105.1 of uncultured Bacteroidales bacterium. Taxonomy (GTDB): domain Bacteria; phylum Bacteroidota; class Bacteroidia; order Bacteroidales; family WCHB1-69; genus UBA1756. The sequence continues at coordinate 55,481 of CAMVOL010000003.1, forward strand.
GATAGGTACCTTCAGGTCTGACTGTCGCTTCGGAAAGGGTGTCGGCAGTGCCTGTCTGGACCATATTACCATTGAGATACCATGTATAGGTAGGCGTAGCGAGGGTGGAGGGAAGGATAGTTCCATCCGCTGTTATTTCGCTCTTCAAAGAAACTTTATTTTCATCGGAGTTGCAGAGATATGAAGTTGTCATATCTTTCAAAGCGATGGCAATGTTGATGTTCTTGATCACATAGATAGTGTCGGAAACGGTGGTGTCGCAACCTGTGCCATCTTGTGTGAAGCGTACGGAATAAATCACATTACCAGTGGTGGACACCATCGGGTCGTCGCTGATGGAATTGGTGACACAACCGTTCATCACCACACCGTTCTTATACCAAGTGTAGGTACCATTGTTGGTTTCTTCACCATTGACAGTGACCTTGAAAGCAACATGACCGCCATTGCAAATGGTGTCGTGGGTGTCTATAGTGGTAATATCAAGCTGAGGCTTGTTGATTACTTTCACAGAATCAACACCGAAAGCTTTGCAGCTGAGACCAGCTTGCTGAATCAGAACACTATAGGCCTGATAGTTACCTGCAGTAGCTGTAGGCACATGAGTGCAAGTTTGGGAAGTGGCACCGGCTATGGCCGTGGTAGTGTCGGCATCGCTGAACCATTTGTAGAGGATACCCGTAGTGAGCTGGTTGCCGATGTTGGCTGTAAGGGTCACATCCGTACCTTCACAAACAGAATCCAGATCATGGGTGATCTGCACATAGATGGTGTCATTGACATACACATAGTACGGCTCACTTGTTGCGGTGCAACCGAGGTTTTCGTTCGTCATCACAAAGGTGAAAGAGTAGGGATAGGTGCGCGCGGGAAGCACGGTGTCAATCGTGTTGGCACCCGTCTTGAATGTGGCGTTGGATTCTCTCCACTCGTATTCATAGCTATTGAAATCATCGTTGATGTTAGCGGTCAGCTTGACAGTGTCGTTCAGACAGACCATCGGGGCACCGGTGATTTCAACGGTCGGCATCGGACGGACAATAGCAGTATCGAACACAACCGTGTCGGTAGCACAGCCGCTGATGCTCTGGGTCATCGTGACGGTATAGACATAATTGGTCTGCGTGTTGTTCGTGCAGGTGAGCGTTTCAGTGAACACGGAATCCGTCACACCTGAAATTTCAACGCCGTTTCTATACCATTTATATATATTAGTAGAAGGAGCATCTCCTGTGGTCACTTCAGAGGTTGCATAAACCGTAACCTGTGAACCCGAACAAATGGTGTCGGGGGTGACTTTCACCGCGGTAATCTTGGGAGCTCCATACACTTTAATCTTTACCGTATTACTGGAAGCCTTGCAAGAAGGATTCTGATCCGGGTCACTCGTGTAATATTGATAGAGGTCAACTTTGTATTCCACTTCATCATCGGTGGGGGTGACGGTGATAGCATCGCCGACAAAGGAAAGGGTGTCATTGTTGGTGACATTAATCCATTTGTAAGCGACCGCCGGAACATCGTTCGTAGAAGTGACAATCAAAGAAAGGTCAACATCACCACCTCTGCAGATCATTGTATCGGAAGCCATCAACCGCACTACCGGGGTAGCATCCACTTGGATGTTGAACTCGGCTTCGCCCCATGAATTGCAACCGGCAACCCCAGGCAGTTTAATCACAACGCTGATGTTGTGAGGAGAAGTTGCACCACTAAGATCATTCGTGAGGAGGCGGTGAGTTGTCTCGGTCGTCTTTTCAATGCCATCCACAAACCAACGATATTGGGCGTTGGTCAGACGGGACTCCATTTCACTGTTGAGAACAACAACGGTCAGAGAATCTTCCGTGCCTTCACAAATATGGTCGGGGCCTTGGATAACGGCATTCAATGACGGGAGGACATCAAAGACCACGGACTGGTTTGACTTCGGTGCACAACCTGCGACCGACGACACTTCAACCGAATACTGGGTCTGGATGGCTGTGGTCCCATTGTTCTCCAACACATCATAGAAAGAAGTGTCGGTGGCACCAATCTCCACACCATTTTTATACCATTTATATATATAGTCCTCGCGGGGGCCATTGGGGAAGCTTGCACTGACTTTCACCTGCGCTCCGTTACAGACAAAATTATTGTCAGCAAGTTCATACGAGACATGCGTATTCGTTGCATTCAGCGTATCACCATACACAATCACCGCGGGTGTCTCAATGGAATCGCGGAGACCGATATGAATTGTGCCTTGGGCCACGCAAGAAGCAATAGCCGGAGTGACCGTCACTGTAAGGTCGGAGGCAGCATTCACTATATAGGTGATACTTTCTGTTGTGTCACTCGTTGACCACTGATATTTTTTATAATTTGTGGTGAAACCGTTGACTCTTGCTGTAAGGGTCACTTCCGTTCCTGCGCAGACAGAATCGGATGTGCTCACCACTTCAATCGTGGGCATGTTATGGACAAAGACCTCAAGTTCGTTGGTCCATGCGTAGCAAGAGCTGTCACTGTTATACACGAATGCAGAAAATGTGTATGGACGATCTTCTTGTATGGCCAAATTCTGATATGAGTAGGTAGCCACACGTGAATTCGCCTCAACAAACACCCCATTCTTATAAAAATTGTACTGATATTGTGTTCCACTTCCATGGTTATCCCATCCATCAACGAGAACAGATACCGGGAAGGTTTCAACTTTTTCGCCAGCCGCTCTGCAATAAGTCAAATCAACGGTGGATACTAATTGCGCAGAGAACGAGTGGACCACCACTGTGGTATTGGCGGTGCAACCGCCATTATCCACATAGCGGAAGTAGTGGGTACCTTCCGCGAGGGTGGAAAGGTTGATGACGCTGTCGGTCAGGTCGAGGCGGGTGGCGCCATCGTACCAAGTATAGACAGTGCCGCCAGAGGTTGCGGTCAGTTTGACGGAAGCGCCGACGCAGACGACGCTCTTGTCAGCCTCAAGGGTAGCGGAACTACTACCATCAATTGTCACGGTTGTCACAGCAGAGGTGTCCGTGCAATAGACATTGCCTACCTGATAGGTGACTGCGACTCTGTAAGAGCCCCCCACTGACACTGCAAAAGTGGGTTCAGTAGTATAACCCACGGGGGTAGCTTCACCCTCTTTCAACCATATATATTCAATTGCGGTACCTCCCGGGGTGTTGCTATGGAAGGTGGCCGTCAGCAATGCCGTGGAACAGCCGCCGGCACTAGCGGTCAGGTTCACGGTAGCCTTCTGAATCTTTGTAAATAAAAATTCCGCTGAACGGGAGGTGATACATACGGGGTAGTTTTTCGTGACCTCCACGTGAAACCACGCCGTATCGGAACTGAGTTCGGCGACACTGAAATCATAGACATTGCTTGTCGCCCCCGAAATCACATTGCCACTTTTATACCATTGGTAAGTATAGTGGACAGTATCGTTAGGCTCATTATCGTCAACGATGGCTGTCAGTCTCACACGGCCGTCTGCGCAGGCGTAGTGAGGACCTTCAATCGTTGCGATGATGGCCTTGACTCCCTTCACTCCTTTGGAGCGCGGCGAGTTGGGGCCATTGTCTCCATCGAAGTTGCAAGCAAAACTTCCTGAAGCATTTGATGCAAAATGAACTTGATGCTTTCCACTGGGCGTCGATACGGATGTCCCAGTCACCCCATCATTGTTCAATGACGAGGTTACCGACTCGCACCGGGCCTGATTTCCTAAATACATAAATAACATCAGGAAAAAAATCGTAAATTTTTTCATTGCTTTGAATTTAATTATTACTTTATATTTCTATTTTCTTCAATAAATTCTATTCCTAAATACCATCTGAATAACAATAAGTTACGCAGATTTTTTTTGGGTTTTGATTCAGTTTTTTGAGGTTTCTAAACACTCCTTTTCATTTTAATATATCAACTTGCAAAAATACAAAAAAATAAGCACATACGGTTGTTTGCTCACTTTTTTTTTAAACTTCTACCCTGTTGCGAGTTTTCAGGGTTTTCAACAACTTATAAACACAGCTATATTTTTTTGTATATCAACATCTTAATTTTTATTCGTTAATTTTTATTCACAGCCAAAATTTGATAAATAATTTCTCCGAACCTCTCCAACAAGGGTGTTTTTCCAACTTTTCACAACAAAAAAGGGTAAGAATCCTCGTTCTTACCCTTGATTTTTTATTGTAAATAATTATATATCAGTATTTTAATATAAAAGCGCGATATCTTTTTTGAGTTGTTCCATTGCTAAAGCTGTCGGAGACTCGTCAGCGACGGCGGCCAACACCCCTCCGGCCAAGTCGGTGGACATCGCCCCCTCCTCCAAATGCCCCGCAGCAAGGTTGATGACATTCACCACCTTCTCCTTGGCATTCTTGATTCCCTCCCACGCCTCCGGCGAAATATAGACCTGCTGCGACAGGTTATGCTCGTATTCGCTACGGATGGTGGCCAACAGGATGGTCTGCATCTGGTAGGCCGTGAGTTCCGGATTCGACACCCTGAACAACAGCTGGTTCGGGTCGATGCGTTCGAGGAACATCGCCATCCTTTCGTAAGCCTGAAGCCTGATGGGCGTGACCAATTCCTTTGAATGGAACTTGAGTTCAAGCAGCCGCTTCTTCTGGTCGTTCTCCACGAAATACTTGGCGAGGACAAACGCGGTAACCGCCACAATAAGCGACGGCACCACGGCTATAATGATGATTGCGTAGGCAGGCATAGCTACTTGTTTTTAACCACAATAGAAATACTTATGAACCATTTCAAGCATCAGGTCAGGATTCTTCTCGATGCGTTGGCGGATGTCGGCATCATCGAAACTCTTCAGGTGCTTGATGATGTCGTCAATCATTTCGGAGTTGAAAACACCGTGGGCCTCGAAGATGCTACGGTGGGCGGAGAGCTGCTCGGCGGATTCGGCACAGGAGGCGGGCAGTTGTGCCAGCGCTTCCAGCTTCGCCTTGTTTTCCACCTTATGGATGTTGACATCCACGTAGGTCTTGGCGGCAAAGTCAAGAGCACCCTGCATCTCGAAACCGTGGCGGGCAGCGACGACCAGACCGGCCAGCAACAAGTAGATGTCGGCGGAACCATCGGGGCAGCGGAACTCGACCGTCTGCTTCTGGGAATGATCCTCGTTGTTGGGCTTCTCGTTGGGGTTGGTCATGGCTACCATGTCTGTGGCGCTGGTCCAGCCGAGGGGCACACGCACAAGAACGGAACGGTTGCGGTCGCCCCAGCAGATGGAGGTGGGGGCCTCCTGATGAGGAACAAGACGGAAGTAGGAGGTGGGGTTGGTGTTGCCGAATGCGGTGAGCGAGGAGGCGCAGGTCATATAACCGGCGATGGCGGTGCGGGCGATGGAGTTGAGCTTGCCGTTCTCTACCATCTGGTTCACCCCATCTTTCACGATGCGGGTGTGGATATGGAGGCCGCTACCTGCCTTGCCGGCGGTAATCTTCGGAGCGAAGGTCACATCCAGTCCGTATTCGTGGGCGAGGTTGCGGATAATCCATTTGGCCAGTACGAGCTGGTCAGCGGCATCCTGCACGTCCGTCACCAAGAACTCTATTTCATTCTGTTCGTAAATCTTGTCATCAAGGGTGAAGTTCCCCACTTCGGAGTGCCCGTACTTGATCAGTCCTCCCACCTCAGCGATGTATAGCATGCACTGGGTGCGGAACTCCTCGAACTTAGTGAAGGGAGCTGATTCATGGTAACCTTTTTGGTCGGGGGTCTGGTATAATTCTTCCTTGTCGCCAATGACGTAGTATTCCAGTTCGCCCATTGCCTGGAACTCCATACCCGTCACTTCCTTGAAGGACTTGACGGCCTTGCGGAGGATGTATTCCGGAGAGTTCTCCATCGGAAGCCCGTCCTTGTTGAAATAGGAGCAAAGGAACGAAAGGGTGGGGATGGTGGCGAAAGGATCGACGAAAGCCGTTTTGAAACGGGGGATGACATACATATCGCTGGAGCCGGCGTGGATAAAAGCGGGAAAGATGTTGGAACCGTCCACACGTTCACCACAGGAGAGGATCTGTTCCAGATACTCACGGCTATGCAGAATAAAATTGAGCGTTTTCAGTCTGCCATCACCAGCCACATACCGGAAATTGATCATTTTTATATCATTTTCCTCCACAAATTTAATCATGTCAGCTTTCGTGAATTCCTCGGGTGATTTTTTCAAAAAGTTCACCACGGGGTTCATCGTCATCATACGTTCTTCTTTCATAACAAAATATGAGTTTTAGTTTTTAAAATATTTCTGAATTTCCATTTGAAGATATTCTATCCCTCTGAAATTTACGTGTTTGGGCGGCTTTCCGTTCTGATAGAGAATCATTCCGACCGAATCGGCGGTGATTTCAGGGGTGATGTCCAGTGTAAGGATGTCGTTTGAGAGGTAATCGGTAACCGAAACGTGGTGGAAGTTGTCGGACACGCAGCAATAGTAAAGTTTCTGATCCTCGCAGAAAGCCTCGATGTATTCGGTCTTCTCGTCCCAATCTTCCGCATGGGTCTGTTTGCCTTTGTACAAAACCACCACTTTATACTGGAGGGTGTCGGCCACATCCTGCGGATAACAATCGAAGCGGCCCATGTCGTTCACCACATATTTGTCCTTGGAGAAATCGGTGCGGGCGTAATCGTCAGTGTTGATGGTAGTGGCATCAGCGATGGACTTTTTCCATTCATAGTACTTGTCCACGATGAAGGCGCCGTCGTCGTCACGGTGCCATGTCCACTCCTCGCGTTCGAGGGTGTTGCTGTCTTCCCGCGCGAGGTCGAGGCCGATGGGAACTGCATCAAGAATGCGCTGCGTCCCCGAGCCGGAGGTGATGACCAAGTAGGTCCATTCGCGGTTCTTCGACTGCACCAGCCACAGTTCACGACCTTGCGGCATCCTTTCGATACCTATCAATCCCCACTCGTCAGGAAGGGAAACGTGCATTGTCACCTGCGTGCCATCGTAGTTGTCACCGCCCAAAATCAGGTTTTTGACGAAATCCTCCGACAAATCGTAGAGGGGGTACTCGCTGTCCATTGAATAATCGTCCGAAATCGTGATGACCGGATATTGGACGGCCGTTGGAGTCTGCTGTACAGGACGTTCCTTCTTGGAACCGCATCCAGCAAGAAACGCCAACAACAATCCGACAGACAAACAAAAACAACCTGATTTGCTCATATTTATTAATCCATTAAAAGCGGGGCAAAGGTACAACTATTTATTTAGATTTGACCATACGGAACGAACCTTTTCCACAAGGGATTCCGTATCGAAATGAAGTTCTTTATAAAGCGATTCCATATCCCCATGCTCCACGAAGCGTCCATTGACGGCGACGGGGAAAATCGGGTGTGGATAACTGTTTTCGGAAAAATACTCAGAAACGGCTGAAAAGAGACCGCCTTGCTGGATGCCGTCTTCTACCGTTATTATAACATTGTGATTTTCAGCAATTTCTTTTAAAATATCCGTATCCAACGGCGCAAGATAGCGCATATCGACGTGGGTGGGACGGATGCCCTCCTTTTCCAAAATCCGCAACGCATCCTGAACGTGATTGCCGAGAGGCCCGATGGAAAGAACAGCCACTTTCTCCCCTTCCGTAAGCATTCTTGCTTTTCCTATTGGCACTTCTTGGAACGGCAGCTGCCACTCTTGCAATACGCCCCTGCCCCGCGGATAACGGATGGCAAAGGGTATATCTCTGTGAGTATAAGCGGTGTACATCAAATTACGGAGGTCGGCCTCGTTTATCGGGGAGGCGATGACGAGGTTTGGTACCGCCCGTAGGAAAGCAAGGTCAAAAAGACCCTGATGGGTCGCTCCGTCCTCCCCGACGATACCCGCACGGTCGATACAGAGGATGACGGGCATCTTCTGCAACGCCACATCGTGGATAATTTGGTCGTAGGCACGCTGGAGGAACGAGGAGTAGATGTTGCAGAAAGGCACCATCCCTTGCGAGGCGAGACCGGCGGCGAAAGTGACGGCGTGCTGTTCGGCAATGCCGACATCAAAGACCCTCTCCGGTAGTACTTTACGCATAATGGTCAAGGAACAGCCAGGAGCCATAGCGGGCGTGATACCCACCACCTTTTCGTCCTGGCGGGCCAGTTCGAGGATGGTTTCTCCGAAAACATCCTGATATCTAATAGGTTGGCCTTCCACATCGGGCTTAATGATTTCGCCCGTTTCGGGGTCGAAGCGACCAGGCGCGTGATAGGAAATCTGGTTTTCTTCAGCGAGATGCAACCCCTTGCCTTTCACAGTGATAGCATGCAACAGACGCGCCCCTTGGATGGATTTGAGGTCACGGAGGGTTTTCACCAAACCGACCACATCGTGGCCATCGACGGGACCGAAGTAACGGAAACCCAACGACTGGAAAAGGTTGCTTCCTCTTAACAGAAAGCCTTTCAGCGAGTTACCGATATTACTAAAGAATCGAACCACACGGCTTCGGCTCGGCCTTTTGCTGGTGAAAAAATTCCAAATGCGGCTTTTCGCGCGATTGTACGAAGCGGACGAGGTGATTTTCAGCAAGTAGCGGCTCATTGCCCCGACGTTCTTGTCAATGGCTATCTTGTTATCATTAAGGATAATAAGAATATTTGACTTTGTATCAACGGCGTGATTGATGGCCTCGAAAGCCATTCCGCCACCCATCGAGCCGTCGCCGATGACGGCAATGTAGTTCTTCTCGTCGTTGCCCGACAGCTGTCCGGCCACGGCCATCCCCAGAACTGCCGAAATGGAAGTGGAGGAGTGTCCCGTGCCGAAAGCGTCGTATTCGCTTTCCGACATTTTCGGGAACCCACTGATTCCATGATATTTACGATTAGTGTGGAATTGCTCCTTCCTACCTGTGAGAATCTTGTGGGCATAGGCCTGATGGCCCACATCCCAAACCAGCTTATCATTCGGAGTATCAAAGACATAATGGATGGCAACCGTCAACTCCACCGTCCCGAGACTGGAACCGAGATGCCCTGGATTTTCCGCTGTCTCGGTGATGATATAGTCGCGCAGCTCCTCACACAGGACGGGGAGCTCCGAAACCGCCAACTTTTTCAAGTCGGAAGGGTAACTGATTTTCGACAAGTATTTGTACTGACTGAGTTCCATAATCAGAGGAGGGAGCGGTAGAAATCCACTAATTTATTCGTTATCAATTCATTGTTATGATAAAGGGAGACAAAATTACGGGCATTTTCGCCAATGATGGCACACACATCGGGCGTTCTCACACATTTTTCGATGGCGGCGACAAACTCCTCGGGAGTATCGGCAATGAGGATATTCTTACCGTTCTCCACATCCAGACCTTCCGCCCCGATGGAGGTGGTAATCACCACCTTCCCAAGTGCCATTCCCTCAATGATTTTCACGCGGATGCCGCTGCCGGCAAGGATGGGGACAATCATAATGTCCTTCGAGAGCATGAACTCGTTGGCCGAATCCACTTCACCTGCTATAATGACATTACGGTCATTGCGACTGCTAATTTCCGCAGGTATTTTCCGTCCGGCAATGGTGAAGGTGACTTCCGGAAATTCGGCAAGAACGGACGGCCAGACTTCATCCAAGAACCACTCAACTCCCTCAACATTAGGCATCCAGTCCATACTGCCGATGTGGAAAAGTTCCGGTTTGTCCGAGGCCATATAGTCTTCCTCCGGCTCATAATCATCCACATCAATGCCGAACGGTATCACGGCACCGGGAACATCCGTGAAAAGTTCTTTAAAGAACTGATAATCAGGTGTTGAGATGGCAGCAAAAGCATCTATCATCTTCCCGAGGGAACATTCATAGCGTTTCATCTGGTTGGAAAAAGCCCTGATGGCCCACTTTCTAGCGGGATTTTGCTCGTTGCGTGCCATGCGCTGCCAAATCAAATGCTCGATGTTGTGCGTACGGAGGACAATCCGGGCCTGCGAATACTGCCGGATTACAGGAATATAAGGAGTGGTAAAAACTGATTCAAGGTGGACAATATCGTAATGATTGCGTTTCAGCGTCTCCGCCAATTTTGCAGCGAATGCCTTGGAATAGAAGCGTTTGACCTGATACGACTGGTGTGTCAGAAAACTTTTGAGTGCGGACGGAATTTTGATGGTGGTATCCACAAAAGCGGTTTCAATATGGGTGGCTTCGCAGTAACTATCTGGAAGCAAGTCTTTTCTGAGGGGATGTTTGGGGGTTTCCAAAGCCATTACCTTCACCGTATGGCCCGCGTTGATCAGTCCCTGCGTGATATTGTTCATCGCGATGGTGCCCCCGTCGGACGGGGGATAAGGAGGCTTATGACAAATTTGGAGAATTTCCATTTTATGGGGTTATTTTATTTTCTGGTAAAAAAATACTTGATTTTCTTGACAATATTGAGATACGTGTCGGGGGAAAGCACTGCCGAATCCATAGTTGCCTTGTACGTGAGGAAGATACAGATGGGCAAAATGATGAAGGTGGACAGCCACATGCCAATCCACGGCGCGATTTCGCCACTTTTGGCCATCTTTTCGCCAATGATGGAAATCACAAAATAGAAAGCAAAAAAGACGACGGTAATCACCAACGGGACACCGATTCCCCCTTTACGGATAATGGTGCCGAGCGGGGCGCCGATGAAAAAGAAGAGGAAACAGGCCAGTGCAAGGGTGAATTTCCGGTGCCATTCAATCTGATAGGAAAACAGCAAAAGGTCATCAATATCAACGATATCGAAGGCCGAGCCGCAGGTGTTCATAATCTCATTGGAACGCTGGATGGCATAATCAAGAATCTGTCTCTGTGCCGCTATGGGAAGACTTTTCATAGCTATTTCCGGTTCCGTCAGGGCCAGCGACAAATAACCGCTATCTCTAAGTAATTGTGTATTAAAAAAATAGGTCTGTTCTGAAAAACGAAGTCCTATCCGTTGCAGCCGTTGCGACCGTTCCTGTTGGATGGTGTCGATTTCTGCCGACAGTTCACTGATGGTCATTGACTGGTTGCTGGATTTGAAGAAAGACTCGTCGGCCTTCTGCATTTCGAAGGAGGAGAGGTCCATCTTCATATACTGTTTGCTGAACTTCATAAAGAAGAGCGGATATTCTGAGCGGCGGTTGTTCTGGTTGCTGCTTTCATCCCAGAAGAAACCATCGTAAAGCGTGAAGAGGAAGTAATGTTTGTCGGGGGTCATCATCATGGTGCCTCGTTTGGCGTATGTCATTTTCACATTGCCACGCCGTTGCGAATGGTCATAGATGATGACATCTTCAATATTCTCATTATCAAGGTGTTTCTTTCCTACACGAATGGTAAAATCACCGAAGCCGTCATAGAAGGAACCTTCGGTGATGCTCAATGCCGGCTTCTGCTCCCGAATTTCATACAGGAGGGTCTTCATCTTCACATTGGCTATCGGTAACACATTGTTAGAGAACCAGAAAGAGAAAAGTCCTATCAGCAAGGAAAGGAAGGCAAGGGGACGCATCAGCGACGTGACAGAAATTCCCGCCGACTTCATTGCGACAATCTCGTATTTTTCGCCCAAATTGCCGAAGGTCATCAATGAGGAAAGTAGCACTGCCAGCGGTAGCGCCAACGAAAAGAAGGTGGCGGACGCGTAGAAAAGCAGCTTCAGAATGAGGTACCATTCCAACCCTTTGCCGACCAAATCATCCACATATTTCCAAAGAAACTGCATCAGGATAATGAGCAGCGACAGGAAGAAAGTGAGGATGAATGGCGGTATGAAATTCTTCACCAAATATCTGTAAATGATTTTGGTAAAGGGAATTGGGATAAAAGAACTTCGGTGCTTTTCTCGGGGAGGTTCCACGGCCAAAGGATTTAGTAATCACCCAAGGAAGTTTTGGGGAGCTGGGCCAGCGCCTTTTCAGTCTGCTCAGCATTGGGAGGTGTGCCGTGCCACTTGTGCGTACCCATCATAAAATCAACGCCCATCCCCATTTCCGTCTTCATCACGATGACGACAGGGCGGCCGTTATGGAGTTTTTTCTTAGCTTCATTCAGAGTGGAAACCACCTCCTCCATATTGTTGCCGTCCATTTCAAGGACAAGCCAGTTGAAAGCGGTGAATTTGTCGCGCAACGAACCGAGAGGCATCACATCATCGGTGGAGCCGTCGATTTGTTTCTGGTTATAATCAACGATAGCAATCAGATTATCAACGTGTTTCGCACCGGCAAACATATAAGCTTCCCACACTTGGCCCTCTTCCAGTTCGCCGTCGCCGCCGAGTACGAAGACCGTTTTGTCATCCCCGTTGGCTTTCTTGGCGAGGGCGGCGCCGATGGCCACGGAGTAGCCCTGACCGAGGGAACCGGAGGCGACACGGAGACCGGGAAGATGCTCAACAGGAGTGGGGTGCCCCTGAAGGCGAGTACCCAACTTACGGAACGTAGCAAGCTCTGAAACAGGAAAATAGCCACGACGGGCCATCACGCTATAAAGCATCGGAGAGATATGACCGTTGGACAGGAAAAACATATCCTCTCCCCTACCCTCACGGGTAAAGTTTGCGGGGTCAATATCCATCACGTTGAAATACAATGCTGTAACTAAATCCGTACAACCCAACGAACCGCCCGGATGGCCGGAGTTGGCACCACTTACCATTCGGATAATGTCCCTACGGACTTGTGCAGCAATTTCCTGCAGTTGAGCAATCGTTTTCATAATTCGGTTATTTTATCTCTTTTACTTCCACCTGACGGGACAATTCTTCCTGCATTTGAATCATATAATAGGCACCAAGACCCATAATTAGTTCTATATTAGGTAAATATAAGAAATCTTTGGCGACTTCCACGTACCCGCGAATTTGTCCGTCAAGGGTAAGTTTGTATTTCACGACGGGGCGGTTCTTGTCATTCAACCACGCCCATTGGTTTTTCCAAAGGTCGAAAATCGAGAAATAGTAGTTCACACCGTCCAACGAAAGGGCGCTGCGCACCGTGATGTTGATGGGAGAATTGGTGAGGATGTTCCCTGTTTTTTCCTCCTTGATGGAAACGTATGGACGGAAAAAACCGTAACGTTCAATCAGATAGGCCCCTTTGGGTGTTTCAATACGAGCCAAAGTGCCTTCCCCATATATCAAATCAACGGAAACAAAGCAGTCGTTGCCGACGGAAATGTGGTAGTATTTCTTACCAATATCCGGCTTAACCAACTGGAACTCTGACAGATGTGTTTCGCAGACGGGTTTCATGCTTATAATTTTACAGAAGCGGCGATTTTTTGGGCGGTTTCACGGAATTCCTCTTCGCTGAGCTTACAGCGGGGGTTGGTGAAGTTAAGGTCACCTTCTTTGGAGATCGGCACGAGGTGGATGTGTGCGTGGGGCACTTCAAGGCCGATGACCGCCACGCCAATGCGCTGACAGGGGATATTTTCCTGAATGGCAAGGGCCACTTTTTTGGCAAAGACCATCATTCCGGCCACAGTTTCATCGTCAAGGGCGAAAATGTAGTCGTTCTGTTCCTTCGGGACGACGAGTGTGTGTCCTTTCGCCAACGGGCTGATGTCCAAAAATGCAAAATAACGGTCGTTTTCGGCGATTTTATAGCAGGGTATTTCTCCTTTGATGATTCTGGTAAACAAAGTATCCATTAGCGGGCAATTTTAACGATTTCAAAATTAAGGACACCGACGGGAGCCATCACTTCGGCCACTTCCCCGACTTTTTTTCCGAGAAGACCTTTGGCGATGGGCGAAGAGACGGAAATTTTGCCTTCTTTGAAGTTGGCTTCCGATTCAGGGACAATCGTGTAAACGAACTGTTGGCCGTTTTTCAAGTTCTTGATAGTCACGATGGAATAGATCAAAATCTTGGAAGTGTCCAGCTTGGATTCGTCAAGGATACGGGCATTGGCAATGAGGTTCTGCAATTTGGCAATTTTCATTTCAAGAAGGCCTTGTGCCTCTTTTGCGGAGTCATACTCGGCATTTTCCGAAAGGTCTCCTTTGTCACGGGCTTCCGCAATCATAGCGGAAATACGGGGACGTTCCACAGTTTCAAGCTGAAGAAGTTCCTCTTTCAATTGTGCCAGACCTTCGGCTGAATAGTATTGGATTTCACTCATTTTCTTTTCTTTTTATATAAAACAATACTAAAGAGGCCTATGAAAAGCCTCTTTAGTTATAGGTTAATAATAGTCTGTTTGTTATTAGAGAGCGAGTTTCAAGCTAACTGCGTGATTACCGCGCCATTGTGTAGTAAAACGGTAGGAGTAGTCAAGATAAATTTTGGCATTGCCTTTTTCTTTCTTTTGGAGCGGAATGCCGACTGTGGCACCGAGGGCGGGACCGGTGTACCAAGTGGTACGTTTGTCAGGATTGAACATTCCCGTCTCGAAGTTGTAGCCACCACGTACCATAAAGTACTGACCGAAAGCGTATTCAATACCTAGAGTGAAGATGTCGCGGGAGAATGCGTTAGCGGTAAAAGAACCTGCAAGCGTAATTCTGTGGGCAGCATCGTCACGGGTAAGAAGCTCATCCTGACGCTCTTCCTTCGTCATATCCTTATATTCCTTACCCCAGATAAGGAAGTCGTAGGAAAGACCGAGTACGAACATAGTCGGAAGCTCGTAGGAAGCGGAACGGCTCTCAAGGGTCTGTTCCCAGTCGAGGTCGTTAGCCACGGCACGGACGGCGAGACCGTCACCTTTATAGTGCATCGGGGTACCGATATTCTTCAGGGTCAGACCAATCTTGAAATTTTTGTAAGGACCTGTGAGGTACTGGACGCCGGCGTCAATGGCCCAACCTGTAGCCTTGGCATCATCCGAACCTGTTTCGGTGATGATCTTCAGAGAAACGCCACCATAGATGTAGTCGTTAAATCTCTTGGCGTAATGAATGCCCAAGTAGTTAAGTTTCGGGGAGAAAGTACCCATATTACCTTCGGGCTGCGCTTCGGTGGTCATGACAATGTCACCGAATCCCATTGTGAAGAAGGAAACACCAATAACACCGAAGTCGCGGACACGTTCCGTCTCTTTATTTTTGAACTTGAGCGCCTGTGCCAATGCAAATTGGTTGATGTTGATTCCTGCACCCGAGCCCACAAGATACTGTGTACGGGAGAAGGCTACCTCCGTCTTATTGACGAAGGACATACCACCAATATTGGAATACATGGCTTCCAATCCGCGGATTTCGGCCACACCGGCTGTCCCCCAACCGGTGGAGCGAGCCCACGGGTCGATAAGGAGATGTTGCGCACCAGACTGACCTGAACGGTCGCGGTTACCTGCATATACGTTAACTGACAATGCTGCAAACATGCCAATTAAAGCGCAAATTATTAATGTTCTGTATGTTTTATTCATAATCTTGAGTTTTAGCGAATTAATAATTACGTTAGAATGCATTCAAGTCAGTCGGACGCATAGCGGCAAAGAACTTGAGAGTCCGTTCGCCGATGCCCGGTGCGTTTACATGAATAATATAAATACCACTGGAAACAGGGATGTTGGCAGAGTTCTTCAAATCCCAGTTCACATACGTGCTAGCATCACCTTTGGTCAGTCGTCTGACGAGGATGCCACCCACCGTGTAAATGGAGATGGTCACTTGGTCAGCACCATCCTCATAGCTGGGCAAGTTCACGATCTTGACATAGGTCTCAAGAGCGCCACCTTCGTAAGTGGAATAACCGTAATACGGATTCGGGACGATGTTGATTTTGTCAAGAAGTTCCTTGGCTGCATCCGTGCCTATGGTTGCCATATTGGTCTGGGCGGCGATGTTCTTCGTGGTGAAGCTGTACATCGGATAGTTGTCGTTCTCGGTGACTTCTGGCCCCACGCCCATACCTGAAGAGTAACGCATATACGGACGAGAGACACGAATCTTGATGGTGGCCTCATTCGACAGCCAATTCTTCTCCTGCATAAAGGCCGGCATCGGGATGCTGGTCCACATCACATTGTTGAACAATTGTGCTTTTCTATTCTTACGTTGTTGGTTATCATAATCTGTAGCATTCACAAAAGTATTAAACTTATTCATCAACCAAGCACCTTCGTCGTAAGGTCCACAATCATAATCTGACTGGAAATTACGAGTTTTTGTATTGTTTCTGTAGTAAACAGAACAAGTGTTCCCTGAACTTCCGACAATATAGATATAGTGACGACCGCCCCAACAAGGAGCTTCAAAATCTTCACCGTATCTGTCGGGGAATTGTTCAAATAAGCTATTATAAAAACTCTCAGGAATGACCGTATCTGCTTCCGTCAATCCGAAAAGAGTAGGATTGGCAAGTTTCGCATAAGTGCTTGTGGGATTGAATAGCATATCGTTACCATTATTTGCAGGATCAGAAGAGTTTTCTGCGAACATGATATTCAAACGTTCACCTGTTTCCACATTGATGGCATAACCTGGGAACCAGCCCATACCATAACCTGTGCCATCAGGATTACCGTTTTTGTCAACGGAGGCGTGCTTACGCGGTTCATACGGAAGGGCGTTACCTTCTGATTTCGTATAATCATCGCAAGATTCAAGGACAATGCAACGGGTCCACTTGTCTTTATCAGGAGTAAGGATAATGTCAACTGAGTAAAGATTCGTCAGTGTTTGGTTATAACCAGAAGGATGAGACCAAGCTGTTTTTGTCATATCCTGGAAACTCCAATAATAAGGTGTCGGAACCGCATCATCTTTATTACCCACTTTATGAGGTCCGATCCAGTCTGGGGAGATGAATTTAGCTTGCGGACCACCATAGTAAGGCGAACTCAGAACATAGGGAGCCCATGTGCCGCCGACTACTTTTTCAAACTGTGAATTAGGATCCTTCCATGCGCGGGAAGTCCAATTAGTGTTCAATGTTCCGCTACGCATTAGCTGGAAGAAGTCTTCCGTTTTCCACTTGGAGTACTCGTCTTCCACACCATCTTGTGTGCCAGAAGCGTCATCCCACGGACCTGCTTCCTGAACACCACTGCGAATCCAGTTGCTGGGAATATTACCATCCATATCCGCCACACCACTCAACCATTGTTTTGTTTCGTCCGCATAACTGATTTCAGAACCAAGAAAATCAACCTGTGCATAGGAAGAGATGTTTTTATAGGTGTTTCCACCATTATTCTTTACCCATTCTGCAAGATTGTCCTGATGGATTTGGAAAGGATAGTCCAGAATGGAAATAGACAAACCGTGATCAATAATCAGTTTGGTCTGCGGGTCTTCGTAATTGATCAGTTGTTCATTGACCATTGAAATAGCGACATCGGAAGAAATTTCCTCTTCAACAATGCCGTTCTCATCCAAAACTTGGAGAACCCACGTGGTTTGGGGTGTAACCATCGTATCCTCGGGCTCCACAAACTTGATAATATAGTCTTTGGGCTGCACTTTCAGCGGGTTCACAACCTTGACATTGATAGGACCGTAGTTGTTCTTGTAAGTGATCTTGTCAACTCTATTGTTCCTCAGAATCTGGTCACGTGTCTCGTCCGTAATATCAAGGAACAGACCACCATTGCCCTGACCTTCCACACGGGTGATCATCGGCTGTGTGCCATATTCGCAATTGATAACGGTTCCACCGTTCTCCTGCTGTGCATCGTGCGGAATGCCCACGTAAGGCTTACCGGCATTTTCTTGATCACCAATATTGCGACGACCCGCGAGGAAAGTGGTCTTCTGCCCTTCCAGACCATGATCGGAATCCACCTCTGTAGAGTAGGTCAGGTAGTTATTATAACCATAGGCCAAAACAAGGAAGTAGTATTTCTTATGGTTAATCAGCTGGGTGGCGGTAGTGGCAAACGCGTCTTCCGTGACAACGAAAGAATGGCGGATACCCAAATCCTCTCCGTTCACTTTCAAAACCGGTGCGGAGGTTCCGATAGCGTCATCATATACCCAGTTCACCAACTGGCTGACACCGTTCTGAATGTCACACTGGGCAATCAGACGGATTTTGTCAAGGTCGCCGATATCAGTGGCACTCACGTACTCATTGGCACACTGGTAAATCATATAACCTTCAAATCTATACTTTCTGTCATATTCAACTTCTTCAAAAGAAGAACTATCGCGAGCTTGAATGAGGAAGGTATCCACACCATTAATCTGGCAAGCCACTGTATCATATAAAGTATAAATAACTTCGTCCAGACGGGATTCGGAGATGGAGGGGTCTTCTTCTTCGTAACCTTCGCGGTAGTTATTGCTATTTTCAGAATTGGAGAGATAGATAATCAGCTGGTTGTTCATCTCTTCGATGGTGACATCCGGAGCATCGGGGCCATCCAGCACCTTGAAGCAGTTTTCGAAGAGGGACT
Source organism: uncultured Bacteroidales bacterium (assembly GCA_947169105.1). GTDB lineage: Bacteria > Bacteroidota > Bacteroidia > Bacteroidales > WCHB1-69 > UBA1756. The sequence goes on from CAMVOL010000003.1 coordinate 73,829, forward strand.
GACACTTGTCGTCAGCCACTTTCAGAGCATCGACGGAAGCGGCGGCACCACCACTGGTGGCACGTGCCCACGGAATACCGACGGTGATGTAGTTGACAGCACCGGCACGCAGGGTGAAAGGTCCGGCAGACTGCATGAAACGACGGTCAGCAGGGGCATTACCCACAGCTGTTTCTGTCCAACCGCTAGCAGAATTGTTGTATGTGGCAGGACTCGGAACCTCACCCAATGTACCCCAGTTACAGGGGTCAGAAAGTCCGGGGAACATAAAGTCACATTCAGGACCCGTAGCACCTGTGTTCGGATGGGCATTGCCGCCATATCTCATTTTTGAGTTATCCTTCCAAATACCACGCAACATATTGTAGTACTCGAAAGCCACATCGGGGTCACCGACTACAGAGTTATCATTGTTGTGGTAAACGAAACGTCTCATACCGAAACGTTCGTTATCAACGATACCGTCACCGAAGTTTACGCCGTTGATAGCTTCAGCACGGACGAGAACCATGGAGTCTTCAATCATTGCGTGTGTTTCATCGTTATCCGGATCGGGATCCCAAGAGAAGGGTTTCATTAACCCGTCCCATCCAACAATGTCGCACTTATGATCCTCACCGTAACTTGCCTTCATGGAAGGACCAAATTCAGCGTTGCCTTCGAAAGAGGGGTTGTCATAACCATCGGGGTCAAGGTAGGGACCCTGGAAGAAGTCCACACCGACCGCGGGCGGCTGGGCACCGTAGTGCTGCACCAAACCCTGACCGTCAATGTTACGACCATTGTAGCAGTAACCCAAACCACGGGCGACGTCGCAACCCACATAGTCATCATCCGCATAACCCAAATCGGGGTCAACCCACTGGGAGAAGTAGGTCTGTGTCAAGTCATACGTAGAACGGTTGATGATTTCGTAGCTGTAGAACGTCATATTGTTCAGCTCGTCGTTGGTAGAGAAACCGAATGCTTGTGCACGGATTTCCAAACCGATGGGATCGCCCTGTGATTCGGTGTGGGGACCGCCCTTATCGTTGAAAATCCAGTAAAGGGTCTGGTCACCTTTCAGAACGTGGTCTGCATAAACCATACCGGAGGAGATACCCATTCTCTCTTCGGGGGTTTTCGGGAGCTGTCCGGCAGCGGCGAGTGCACGGTTGGCGGAAGTCCACGGACAAAGATCATTATCAATATCATAGTACGGATAGTCACCGTTGGCGGGGTTGTACTCACCGTCTTCATCATAGTCGAAGAAGGGGGCGAGGTAGCGGGACTGACCGGCGGACATATCGTACGGATGAGCGGGCCAATCGCGGATGCTGTTCGGCATCGTATATTCTGAATTATCCCAGTTTGCGATATGGTTCTCTACTTCGGCACGGGTGATTTTGTAGAATTTGTCGTAGTCGGAGCAAGTCTGCTGGGTAACAGAAGCACCGTTCAACGTAAGAGGACCTGTCCAGAAGTCATCACCCCTCTGGCGGAAACGGACGGCAGCCAATTTCAACTGGTCGTTGATATCCTTACCACCAATCCACAGGGCAGCGGCAAACATGGAAGTTTTACCTGAACCGTAAGGAACTTCGTATTGTGCAATCTCTTCAAACCACATCGTACCATTTGTCTCCAGATATGCACGCACGTTATTGACAATCAACTCATTGGAGTTAGCTGCCGGCAAACATGTTGAGGCTGCACGAGTCTGAACTCTCGGAACAGCGGAACCACCCCGATACTTCTCGGCATGAAGGGAACCTGATGCCATTAACAGGGCGGCTACGAGAACTAAAATCTTGCTGATATTTTTCATATTCTATAATTTTTTTGCTACGATTGATTAAAAAGAGAAACTGACACCTAACACAACGCGGGTCGGTCTTGTATAGTTATACGGATCCTGCATTCTCATCAGGTAGTAGTTGCTATATGAAGGGACACTGACTTGGGAGTTAATCTGCTGCTGGTATTCGGTAGCGGTCAGATAACCATCGTCATCGGCATTACCTGTATATTCATATACGTAAATGACATTCTTGAAGTTGAAGAGGTTGAGGATTTCCAGATAGACATCAAGGAAGCCTCTCTTGGTGGTTTCGCCCTTGTCATCCTTCTTGAGGCTGAGCATGAAGGATTTGTTGATACGGAGGTCGCACTGGAAGATCCACGGCATGTTGGAACCGTTGATCGTACCGGAAAGCTGGCTCTTGGTACCGCTGACATAGATGGAGTAGGGCTTGCTGGAACGGCTGTAAGGCATACCCGAACCTGCAGAGAAGTTGAGGTTTACACCGAAGCCTTCCAAAACCTTGGTCTCTTTCACCTTGCCGTTTTTCTCTTTACGGACAGTGGGACCGTTGTAGTCTCCACCCCAACCGAAACGGTAGTCAATGGTGGCGGCCAATTTGTGGCGCTGGTCGAAACTCAGGTTGGTGAGGGTACGCAGGTTCGGCTGGCCGGAGGCGATGATGGCCAGACCGGAAGTCGAGGAGGAACCTGTACCTTTTGCAAACTGCAATGTGTAGCTTGCGCGGAGGGTGATGTTCTTGGTACGCTGGAGGTCGTAGCTGACCGTGAAGCCCTGAACCGTACCGAAGTCAATGTTATCGTAAGAATAATAGGTGGTGGGGTATGCACCAGAGTAACGATAGGCCTGAATCTGGTCACGTTCTTCTCTGTAATATGCAGCCAAACTCAAAGCGGAGCTTTCACCGATGGCCTGACGGAAACCCAACTCATAGTCGATGGTCTTGGAGGGTTTCAGGCGCGGGTTGTTGATGACGTTGTTGGCGTTGGAACCGTACTTGTCAATCCACAGGTAGCTGATCGGGTCCAGACGGAGGTTCGTCGGACGGGAGGTGATGATGTTGTAGTGGGCATAGAACAAAGACTTGTTGCTCACAGGGAAGGAGAAGGAGAGACGCGGCATCACAGACCATTGCGGTTTGTAGTCCTCGAAAGCGTCGTAGTCAACTTTGGAAACGTATGTGGCGGGGAGGGCCTTTTTCAGGATTGGGCCGCCAGTGGCACCCAGAACGGTTGTCGGGTCTGTCACTTCAGCACCATCGGCATTGTACCAAGTGTTGCCCTTACGGAAAGCAACGATGCTGGTGTTATCGGGATCCAGTGTTCCATCAAGCTGGTTCACATAAACCACCCAGTCATCTTCCGCGTTACCAGGAATGTACTTGGAGTCAAAACTTCCGCGGATTTCACCTACTCTGTAAGCATCTCTGAAGAGGTAGGGGTCTTTCAAGACTGACTGGTTTGCGTCGAAGCGGTCGATACGGACACCCACGTTGAACAACAAGCTCTGGATGGAGAACTTATCCTGAATATACATAGCCATATAAATTGGCTCGTATGCACCTACCTTGTAAGTCTTCTCACCATTGACCTCTTCCGTGAAGAACTGCTCAATGTTGGTTTTGGTTCTGGTTTTCTTGGAACCGGTGTAATCATAACCATAATAAGATATATAGGTATTACCACCGTTGAAAAGCTCTTCGGCTGAGAACATGCTCAGGTCGAAAGTATTAGGATCGAGGTTATCCAAGTCAATCCAGTCGGTACCTGTGGGGTTAAGACCGAGGGCGGTACGGAGGTTACGGTCGAAATTGGTCTGCTTGTCCGCATCATAGTACATATCAAACAGCACGGAATCGGTTCCGGGAACGAGGTAGGGATTGTTCAGATCCAACTCGCTGATGTGGCTGTTGACACTGCTGCGCATCAGCGTCCAGAGACCGACAGGAGCAACAGAGAAAGCACGGGAGGTACGTTTTTCAAATTGGTAGCCGAGTTTGATGTCATGGTTTTTCACAGAGAGGGACAAACTGGCGTTGGCACCGATCTGGGATTCCTCGGAACGGGAGTAGCTGTTGTAAACGGTGCCAGGAGCGGAGAATAAGCTATAGACGGAGTTCGGAGAATCACCGTTAAGCAGTGCTCCGAAAGTCTGGTACAACGTAAGGTTATAAGGAATGACTCCGAAATAGTCGTAAATCGTGCTCGGAGAGAATTGTTCCGTGAAATTGGTCACATAATAGATGAGGTCGGGGTTGGAGATAAGGGATTCGTCGTTGCTTCCCCACGGGGTGGCGCTAAACTCCACGATGGAGTCATAAATGTTCGTGAGGATGTTCATATCATAATAAGTGATTCCGTCAATTGTGATGCTGTCTCTCCGGAAATAATTAGCTTTGGTCGTTTTGAAATAACCGATATGGCCGTAGTTGAACAGGTTCTTTTTATGACGGCTGTCTTGAGCGAGGGAAGACCAGTGGGTGTAGTTCACATTGATGTTGTACATAATGTTGTCGAACACGGAGCTGGTGTCCAATTTGATTCTGTGTTGGAACTTGGCATTGAGACGCCATGTGTTATAAGTGACTGTGGCATTGTTTTGGGCATTGAATAGTGCGGAACTGATTCCCCAGTTCAAAGCCTTGGTATATTCGTACATACCGCCAATGGACAGGTCGATATTCTTGTGGGGGCCAAGGAGGAAGTCCAATTTCGCCTGACCAAGATAGTTCTGGGTGCCGGCGTGGTCTCTCACACGTTTTTTATAGAAATTCTCTGAAGTGAGGTATTCAGCGTTGGCATAGTTGGCACCAATTTCCATGAGGTTATACCGGAGGGGGTTCTTGATAAGGTAGTCGATGGTCTCATCTTTCGCACGCCATGTGCCACCCTGAGCAGGGGAACCGTCCTTCGTGTAGGAGGCGTCGCCAGTGATCATGAAACCGATACGGGCGGGGTCTGTGGACTTCTTACCTTTCAAGATGGGGCCAGTGAGGGAGAACTCGCCAAGGAAGTCGTTATAACCTTCGATGGAACCACGGACTTCAGCGGAACCGTGGAGGGCTTTGGAGATACCCTTGGTGGTGATGACCATAAAGCTGGTACCGTCACCATACTCGGCGGGGATACCACCCTGAATCAACTCGGCCTGTTCGACGGAAGCCATGGAGATACCGCCGGTGCCGCGAACGACCATACCGTCAATCATCGTCTTCTGTCCGTCGGAACGGGCACCACGGACACTGGTGAGGCTACCATCAACGGAGGTAACACCCTCAGAGCTGGCCAAGGCGCCAGTAATGGAACGACCCGGGGTCTGTTTGATGGCCTCGGCATCGAGCGTGGTGGCTGTCTTTGTATTATCCGCACGGAAGACCGGCTCTTTCCATGTTACTGTCACCTCGTCCAAAGCTTGGGAGGAACAGTTGATCTTATGGTTCACAAACAAGTCCTGGCCGTTGCCCAGCTTAATGCCGGTTTCCGTCTCCGCTTTACCGCAGGAGGTGATCATCTGGGCATCGAAAGTGATGTCATACGTACCCGCAGGAACACCATGGAACTGGTAATTACCATCCCCGTCGGTCATCGCGAGGTTTACGACGCTACCATCTTTTTTCAGGAGGACGTTGGCGAACTCAATCGCTCCTCCGCCCTGGTCAGTGACCTTACCTTTAATCGTACCCTGAGAGAACGCAAGACTGCTGCAGAAGAGAACGATTCCAAGCGTCAAGAGTAACTTTTTAATCATAACTAAGATTTTATATTAAACATTAATTTACTATCCTACAATATACTTCACAATTTAGGGCGCAAATTTACAAAAAATTCTTTTGTAGATTTACGCCCTAAAATGGTTTTTTTTTAATATTTATAACACCTTAATTATAAGGTCGTTTTAATATTTCTGAATAAATAACCCCTTTATATATGTCCTCCATATCCAATGAAATTGGAGACAATTTTTCATTCTCACTATCAGTGTTTTGAACAATTTTTTCAACAGATTTTTCGGAAGACATATCCGCCACAACTTCATCGCTTTTAATTTCAGGTTCAAAAGTCTCGTAAGTGAAATAGGGCTGATTTTTCGGAATTTCTTCGTAAGATGACGACACTTCCTCTTCTTTGTAACCGGATTCCTCCTCCACCATTTCCTCCCAGACAGGTTCAGTCACCACCGTAGGTTGCGGGAAAGGACTGTTTGTCGGTTTGCGCTGCGAATGTTGCTGCGCCTTTTTCTGCGACTTTCTATAGGCACGAAGCAGCACAAATGCAATAATGCCAATTGTAATTAGAGTATCCACCATATTAATATATATACTATTATAAAATTAATGGAGTTGTTTTATCCCATTGTAGAGATGCGATTCATCGCGTCTCTACATCAATATGCCCGCAAAAGTACGATAAAATCGTATTATTTTGTAAAAAATAGGTCGATTTTTGTAAAAAAAATGGTGCGGAATCTCATAAAAATCGCGTACCTTTGCGCCTCAAAATCGTGAAAGTATGGGAAAACAGGCGGAAACACCGTTAATGAAGCAGTACAATCAGTTCAAGGCAAAGTACCCTGATGCTATTCTGTTGTTCCGGGTCGGTGACTTTTATGAAACTTTCGGGGAGGATGCCGTGAAGACCTCCCAAATTCTGGGAATTGTGCTGACCAAGCGGTCTAACGGGGCTGCCGCCGACCAGGATCTTGCCGGTTTCCCGCACCATGCACTCGACACCTACCTTCCAAAACTGGTCCGCGCCGGTTACCGCGTGGCCATCTGCGACCAGTTGGAAGACCCGAAACTCACTAAAACGCTCGTCAAACGCGGCATCACCGAACTGGTTACCCCCGGCATCGCCACCAATGACAAGATTCTGGAACAGAAAGAGAACAACTTCCTCGGGGCTATTCACTACGACAGCACCTGTAGCGGCATCGCTTTCGTAGATGCTTCCACTGGTGAATTTTATCTTGCGGAAGGCAATAACGAATACATTGACAAGCTGTTACAGAATTTTAAGCCTGCCGAAATGGTTATCCAGAAAGGGAAAGTACAGGAGTTCCGCGAACATTTCGGCGAAAAAATCCTGCTTACTACGTTCGAAGACTGGGTTTTCACTTCCGATTATACCGTCCCTCTTCTGACCCAGCATTTCCAGACAAACTCATTGAAGGGTTTCGGTATCGAAAACCTGACCAAAGGCATCATTGCCGCTGGCGCCGCCCTCCACTACCTCAGCGAAACACAGAACCACAAAGTACAGCATATCAACAAGTTGAACCGTATTGAAGAGGAACATTATGTCTGGCTCGACCGTTTTACCATCCGGAATCTGGAGCTTATCCACTCCGCCAACGAAAACGCGGTGACATTGCTGCAAATCCTTGACAAGACGCTCACTCCGATGGGCGGACGTCTTCTCAAAAAGTGGATTCTGATGCCGCTGAAGGAGAAAATGCTGATTGAGGAACGGCTTTCCGTCGTCAATTTTCTTATTGAAAATGAGGATTTTAAGAATGAAATTGAATCTTTCATCCGCTCCATTGGCGACTTGGAACGCATCGGTTCAAAGATAGCCACAGGAAAAGTAAATCCCCGCGAGCTTCTCCAGTTGGCGCGGGCACTCCACTCCATCACCGCCCTTCAGAAACTTTGTGCAGCACAACAGCAACCCGCCCTCAACAAGATGGCAGAACAGCTGAATCCGTGCCAATCCGTATGCAAACGCATTGAAAATGAGATAAGTGAAGATGCACCCGTGGCCATCAACAAAGGACGAATTTTCAAGAAAGGAGTGGATGCCGAATTGGACGAACTCACCTCACTGTCGCAGAACAGCAAGGCCATTCTGGCGGAAATCCAGCGACGCGAAACCGAAAAAACGGGCATCACTTCCCTCAAAATCGGATTCAACAATGTGTTCGGCTATTACTTGGAGGTGACCAACGCCCACAAGGACAAGGTGCCCGCCGAGTGGATCCGCAAACAAACCCTCACCAACGCCGAACGCTATATTACAGAGGAACTTAAAGAACTCGAAAGCAAGATTCTAGGTGCGGAGGACAAAATCCTCAGCATCGAAACGCGCCTATTTAACGAGTTGGCACTTTCCCTCATCGACTACATTCCGATGATCCAGACGGATGCCCGAATAGTCGCCCGAATTGATGTACTTTCTTGTTTTTCAACTATTTCCAAAGAAAACCAGTATATCCGACCCGTCATCGACGACAGCACCGTCATCGACATCAAAGGTGGCCGTCACGCGGTGATTGAGACACAGCTGCCTCCGGGAGAATCGTACATCTCCAATGATGTCTATCTTGATAATGAGAAACAGCAGATCATCATCATCACTGGACCCAACATGTCGGGTAAGTCGGCGCTGCTACGGCAAACAGCGCTGATTGTGCTGATGGCGCAGATGGGTTGCTACGTGCCTGCCGACAGCGCCCGCATCGGCGTGGTGGACAAGATCTTCACCCGCGTCGGGGCATCGGACAACATCTCCACCGGTGAATCCACTTTTATGGTGGAGATGAACGAAACCGCCAGCATTCTCAACAACATCTCCAACCGAAGTCTCGTGCTTTTGGACGAAATCGGCAGAGGTACAAGTACTTACGATGGTGTTTCCATCGCATGGGCGATTGCCGAATACTTGCACGAACATCCCCTGCATCGCGCCAAAGTGCTGTTTGCCACCCACTATCACGAATTGAACGATATGGCGGCACAGTTCAAACGAATTAAAAACTACCATGTTTCCGTCAAAGAAGTAAACAATAAAATCCTGTTTTTAAGGAAGTTAAAAGAAGGAGGAAGTGAACACAGTTTCGGTATCCATGTGGCGCGGATGGCCGGAATGCCCCAACAGGTGCTGAAACGCGCTGACGAGGTTCTGAAACAGTTGGAAGAAAGTCACGGCAGCAAGGAGGAACGTTCCATCAAGAAGAAACCCGCCCAAGCCGGCTACCAGCTCAGCTTCATCAATCTGGACGACCCGCTGCTGTTGGATATCAAGGATATCATTATTGATCTGGATATCAATTCATTAACGCCCGTTGAGGCCTTGATGAAATTGAACGAAATCAAGACAATGCTGACGAAAAAGAAGTAACAAGTTACAAGTTCATCAAGTTTATCAAGTTCATCAAGTTTTTAAAGTAGAAAGTTAGCGGACGGAAAATACGTTGTGTCCGTTGGCTTTCAACACCTCCTGTGCGGCCTGATTTTGCATAATGGCCCCGCCCCACTCGTTGAAATTGTAAACGTTTGGCTCTCTGAACCAGTTGTTTACATTCATCACCAAGATCGCTTCCTCTATTTGGGATTCTTTGATTTCCAAAGAAGAGAGCGGCAAGGAAACGAGGAAATAATTTTGGACAAAGCCCGTGACAACCCCTTCCTGATAGATTTGGCCGATGCCGGTATGGAGGCAGAAAGGCGTAAGTTCTTCATTGGTATTCAACCATTTGCCGTTGATCTGCATATAGTGATAGCCTCCACCGATAGGATCGGGCCAAGCCATATTGGCTTCCGGCGGATTCACAAAAAAACCTGTTTTGTTCTGCACGCCATCCAACCCAAAGACAAAGGTTATAGTTTCGTATTTTCCTATAGGTAAATCATCATCCATCAACCAATTATGGGTGGACGAAATATCTGAATCGTAATAATGAACGCCATCATTTTCGGTGATGCCTACCTGTGTCCCATCAGATTTGGTCAGCACTACACGGGAGATGAAATAGCGGACCTCGTTCACCTCGTAACGATTTCCCGCATCATTCACATAATCAAGGACGTCGTATTGTAGGGGCGTGCCGTCCACCTCGGTGGCAAAATGAATCTGGAGGTGGCCGGTGGGGGATTGTCTGTGGCAAGAGGAAAATAATAGGAGCAGAATGAAAAGAAACCATTGTAGAGACGCGCTGCAGCACGTCTCTACTACAGGATTTAAATATTCTTTCGGTTTTACCATTCGTCGGTTTTTTCGACGGCAGGCTGCATACCGTCCACAAGGGAAGAGATGAGGGCCTTGATTTGTTCATCCACCTCCTGGAGGTTGACGAAGCATTCGGGATCCCATTTTTTATCCTCGGGATTGAGCCATCGCTCGATGGGGGCGGCGGCAGTGGCCTTTTCGTTGAAATCAGTGATAGTATAACGGTAACGTCCGTCGCGGCACTGGAGCTTAAAATTGTAATAGACAATATTTTTCGTCAGTTTGGAACCGTCTTTCTGATGGGAATAGATTCGGACAGAAGAGCGGAAATCAATGACATGGTTGGTGGCATCATTGTTCTTGATGACCTCCCCGGTATTCTTATAGAAGACTTTGGCCCACTTCAGAGCGCGTTCATATAGTTCCTTTGCCGAGCCATTTTCTTGTATAACCTCCTGATAAGTAATTAGTTGTGTTTCATCATCAATAGGCATATCGGGTGCAACGGGTGCAGAACCCTTTTTTTGGGAATAGCCGACCATAACGATGGCAAGCATAGCGACAAACAATAGAATCCTTTTCATAACATTTTGGGTTTAATGGAGCGGCAAAGATACAATAAAATAGTTTATCAAGTAGCAGGTTCATCAAGTTCATAATGAAGAGTCGTCATAAAAAAAACGCCCTTTCGTTTTCCGAAAGAGCGTTTTTTTATTGTTGTAGAAATGATTAGCGGACGATGCTGACTTTAGCGGTGGAAACTTCGTTGCCATTGACCACGCGGACGATGTAAAGACCGGCGGTGAGGTCGCTGACATTGAGGGTTTCATTAGCTTCGGCAGATTCGACGGACATCACTTCCTGACCAGCGATGTTGTAAACGAAAATCTGGGAACCGGCGGCGTTCTCAACCTTGATGTAGGTGCTGGCCGGGTTCGGGGAAACATTCAGCATGTTGGTGTTCTCAGTGATGTTGATAACGTTAAGGTCGGTAACTGTGATACATACGGTATTATTTTCGCTATTTGCTTCCATACATTCATAACCAGGTTGCACATTATAAGAAACTCTAGTACAGAATTCAAACGGCAGAGAAAAACCTAATTCTTCTAATTCAGCCCAAGAAGTATAGTCAGGATCACTACCGCCATTAAATGTAAACAAAGCAAATGGTTGAGAATAACGGATATAGCCAGACTGTATGGAATCCTCTGTCAAGAAAGTATCAGCCTGCAAAAAATACACATCTTCCGAAGCACCGGGGCAGGAGATATAAGCGTCCATAAGGACATCACCTTTAAACATATCTATACCATTGTTCGTCACCCCTAAACTGCAATAAAAAGCTTCGCCATCGGGATCGACCGCCATAGTGGTAATACGAACCGGATCATCTTCTTCCGGATCAAGAATAGCGGGAACCAAATCGAATTGGTTAACATAAGCTTCACCATCATTGTAATAGACAGCAAGCACATACGGCATCGGTTCATATTCCTCTGCCGGGAGATCCTCATCACCAAAAACATAGTGCAGGGCAAGATCGGGGTATTGGCTTCCCACTTGGAATCTTGCATAGTTGTGGGACGCTAACTCTTCATTTGCTGTACCCAGTCCGATGTAGGCTTTGCCACCCACCTCAATACCAATACAAAGGGCTTCTCCTGCTACAACAGTGTAGGGAGTATTAAAGTCAACTCTGACATCGCCATTGTCGGCCGTACCAGGTTGGAAAGAAACTTGTTGGGAGAAAATCTCCTCGCCTGGTGTCAAAGCATAAGGAGATTCTGTAGCAATTGTGGGATTCCGATACAGATGGATGGTGTACTGGGTATTCGTGCATTGGGGGGCATTATAATAATGGATAAAATATACCCTTTCAAGCGTTGAACCAACGGGAACTGCATTGGTATCTATCACCAAATAATAAACATCTCCTGCTGTTGTTCCAGCGAAGCCGGATTCCCAATCTGCAGAACCATACCAGTTTGAACGATCAATTCCACTGAGATTTCCGAAATAATGCCCATGATCAATGGGAGACATTTTTTCTTGGGCAAAACCCATTGCTACAAAAGCAGCAAGCATTAAGAAAGTAAACAATTTTTTCATAATAATATATTTTAGGTTAGACATAAAATTTCCGCGGCAAAGATACACTTTTTTTCGCAAAGAACGGTCTGTGCAACAAAATTAATGTTTTTTAGGAATTGCCAGCATGACCTCGTCCACCGCTTGGTAGAGGGCGGCGAGGTCACCATTGTTCTGGAGGACGGTATCGGCACGAGCGATACAGACGGAAAGATTCTGCTTGTTCGGGTCGGTGGAGGTCATTTCGCGCCGCTCGTTCGCTAGAAAGGTCTCATAGGTGACGTGGTCGGTCTCAGAGTTGCGCAGCACGGCCCGTCGGTACCGAATCTCGGGATCCGCATCTACGGCCCAAAGCCGGAAGTTGCCTTTGGCCTGCAAAGAGTCGATTTCACCAGGGGTGCGGATGCTCTCAATGACTGCGTCGTGCGGCTGCTGCGCCGCCCGTTCATACAGACAATCAGTGACATACGAAGGCGAGTGGGCGGCGCGCAGCTCATTGGCCACCTGCGTGAACGAGTCGCGGTTCGGCTCCATGCCGCGGCGCAGCACCTCCTCCTTCAGGAAGTCGCGGACGGAAAAGTGGACGAAACCGTACTTCTCCTTCAGGTACTCCACCACGGTGCCCTTCCCTGCCCCGAGCGTGCCTGTGATGCCAATAATGCGGATCGTGCAGCTTGATGATACGGCATCTATCAGATTATCAGTGATGTACTTTTGCATCTCATCCGTCATTTCGGTGTGCATCGGCAGTGACAGAACCGTGCGGCACAATTTTTCGGCCACGGGAAAATCGCCCGCCTTACATCCGAACTTCGCAAATGCCTTCTGCTCATGAATCGGCACGGGATAATAGACCATTGACGGGATGCCCGCCGCTTTCAGCTTTTCCTGCACCTGAGTCCGGTCAATAGATTCATCCAAACAAAGGGTGAACTGGTGGAAGACGTGTGTAGTGAACGGCGCAACAGAAGGCAGGGTGATGCCCGCACAATCGGAAAGCAGGCGGCAGTAGGTAGCGGCAGCTTTCTGACGAGCGGCATTGTAACTATCCAAATATCTGAGTTTTACGTTCAAAATGGCGGCTTGGATACTGTCCAGACGGGAGTTGACCCCGACCATGTCATGGTGGTACTTCACGAAAGAGCCGTGATTGGCGATGCCGCGGAGGCGCGTGGCAATGTCGTCATCGTTGGTGAAGATGGCACCGCCGTCGCCGTAGCAGCCGAGGTTCTTGGACGGGAAGAAGGAGGTACAGCCGATGGTGCCGATGGTGCCAGCCTTGCGGCGAGAACCGTCGCGGAAAGTCACCTCCGCCCCTATCGCCTGGCAAGCGTCCTCAATGACGTAAAGTCCGTGTTTGTCAGCAATTTCCATAATCCGTTCCATATCGGCACACTGCCCGAACAGATGCACTGGCACAATGGCTTTCGTGCGGGGCGTGATGGCTGCCTCGATTTTCGTTACATCTATATTATAAGTGTCGGGGCAAACGTCCACAAAGACGGGGGTGAGGCCGAGCAGCGCGACCACTTCCACCGTGGCGATGAAGGTGAACGGCGTGGTGATGACCTCGTCACCGGGCTGCAGATCCAGCGCCATCATTGATATCTGCAGGGCATCGGTACCGTTGCCGCAGGTGATGACGTGCCGGCAGCCCATATATTCCGCAAGGTTCTGCTGGAACTCCTTGACTATTGGCCCGTTTATAAATGCCGTTGAATCAATAACTTTTGAAATTTCGCTGTCAATTTCAGTTTTAATTTTCTGGTATTGGCCTTTGAGGTCCACCATTGAAATCGTCGGTTTTTCCATCGGTAAAAATTTGGACGGCAAAAATACCATAAAATCAGTTATAAAGTTGCAGGTTCATAAAGTTCATAAAGTTTGAAAGTAGGAAAGTGGGGATATTATAAATCTTTCAAGTGCGGGGGATACTTCCGCTGAATTTATGAATGCGAGCGTCAGCGAGCCCGAATCCGATTAATTGTTGTATTTTTGCCGCCAAATAATCCAAAGAATATGAAAAGAATTTTAGGCGTGGGTAACGCCTTGGTTGACGTGATTGTCAATCTTCCCGATGAAACGTTGTTACAGAATTTTTCTCTGCCGAAAGGTGGGATGGAAATGATTGATATTGAGCTGAAAAGAAATCTTCACGCGGCAATTTCAACAATGAAACAGAATTTGGCTTCCGGCGGCTCCACCTCGAATACCATTCACGGACTGGCCCGCCTCGGTGCACCGGCCGGCTACATCGGAAAGGTGGGAAATGACGAAATGGGCGCTTTTTTTGAAAACGACATGAAAAAAAGCGGCATCTGCCCCCATTTGATCCACACTTCCGACCTTGACACGGGCATCGCCACCACACTGATGACGCAGGATGCGGAACGCACCTTCGCCACCTACCTCGGCGCAGCGGCTTCGATGTCACCAGAAGAAATTGACAGTGAGATATTTAAAACCTACGACTGTATCCATGTGGAGGGTTACCTCATTTTCAACCACGACCTCATCCTTGAAATTTGCAAAACGGCCAAAGCCAATGGTTTGAAAATTTCGATGGATATGGCCTCCTTCAATTTGGTGAAGGATCACCACGATTTCGTGGAGATGCTGCTTCGCGACTATGTGGACATCCTGTTTGCCAACGAGGACGAGGCGAGCGCGTTCACCGGCAAGAGCGGCGAGGAGTCGTTGGACCTCCTTTCGCAATACTGTGAGACGTGCGTGGTGAAGCTCGGAAAACATGGCTCAGTGGCGAATGTCAAGGGACAGAAAGCTCGCATCGGGACGAGCGGTGTGAAGGCCCTTGACACGAACGGAGCGGGCGACGCCTACGCCTCCGGTTTCCTGTATGGCCTTCTAAACCAGTTCACTCCGGAAAAGACCCTGCGGCTCGCCTCCCGCATCGCCGATGAGATGATTGTAACCACCGGAGCCAAACTTTCGGACGAACAGTGGGAAAAAATCCGTAACGAAAAGGAGCTGTTTTGACCAGAAAAGCCAACTTCAAAATCAATCTGGGGCTTTATGTCACGGAAAAACGGGCGGACGGTTTCCATAACTTGGAGACGGTCTTCTATCCCATTGACAATGTGTGCGATACCATTGAAATTGTGCCGTCAGAAACGATGAGGTTTGAAATGACCGGCGGTGACTTTGTGACAGATCCGGAAAAAAACCTGTGTGTCAAGGCGTTCCGTCTTTTACAGGAAAAGTATCACCTCCCAGCCGTTTCCATCCGTTTGGACAAGCAAATCCCTTCGGGAGCGGGGCTCGGCGGGGGCTCGGCCGATGCGGCGTGGGTGCTGAAGATGACGAATGAGATTTTCAACCTGCACATTTCCAATGGTTTACTGAAAGCATACGCCGCTTCACTCGGCAGCGACGTGGCCTTTTTTATTGACAATGTACCGTCGTACGCCACAGGCAAAGGGGAAATTCTGACTCCCATTGACGTGAATTTGTCGGGAAAAGTGATTTCCGTCTTCAAGCCGGAAGTGTCGGTTTCCACGGCGGAAGCCTACGCGCACGTCACTCCCCTACCCGGCCGGCCGAGCCTTAAAAACCTGATTATGGAGCCGATTGAACGATGGAAATTCTTGATTGTCAATGATTTTGAAAAATCCATTTTTGTAAAATACCCTATTCTTTCAGACATAAAAAAGAAATATTACGATTTGGGGGCAGACTACGCCTCTCTCTCTGGAAGCGGTTCGGCTCTTTTCGCCATTGCCGACAAACCACTCAAATTGAGGACCTATTTTTCTGGTATTGATTTATAAATGAGATAATTAAAAGATGACCCCTCCCCTATCGGAAAAAAATTTCAGCGTCACCCTTATCGGTGCGGGTAACGTGGCTTCATGGCTCGTTTTTGCCTTGACAAAGGCAGGTATCCCGATTCGGCAAATCTATGGAAGAAATCTGCAAAAGTGCCAAAAATTGGCAGAAAAATGCCATGCTGAAGCTATTGATAATCTTTCCAATTTAAAGAATAACAGTGATTTATATATTTTTTCACTGAAAGATGATGCTTACAAGTTGGTGATTCCGTCGATACCTTTCCGTTTGCCAATGGCCGCCATCACGGCCGGGTCGGTTTCACAGGAGGTCCTCTCCCCTATCGCCGACCGCTACGGCGTGGTCTATCCTCCCCAAAGTTTTACGCAAGGCGCTGATTTTTCAGATATTGAAGTTCCTCTTTGTATCGAAGGCAGTGATGAAAATACGGCAAAGGAACTGTTTGCCTTCGCTCAAAAAATCAGCAATAATGTACAATATGTGAATGAGTTGCAACGGAAACGTCTGCACATGGCCGCTGTCTTCTCCTCCAATTTCACCAACGCAATGTACGGCATCGGCTTTGATCTTTTAGAAAAGGAAGGCCTGGATCCGAAAATGCTGCTACCCTTGTTACAGAACACCCTCGACAAATTACAGACACTTTCCCCGTGGCAATCACAGACCGGCCCGGCCAGCCGCAGCGACAAGAAAGTGATGAACGAACATTTGGAAATATTAGAAGACTCTGATTTACAGGATATTTACAAACTTATTTCCTATTACATTCTGAAAAAAACCAGCCCCGATACTATGGAAAAATACAAAGAAAAATTACAGAAAATCACCACGTTCATTTTTGATTTTGACGGTGTTCTGTCGGATGGAAAAATCCTCATCCTGCCGGATGGCGACCAGCTGCGATCTACCAATGCCAAGGACGGTTATGCGATGCAATACGCTCTGAAAAAGGGATATAACGTGGCCATCATTTCTGGGGGCTACTCCGAAACGATGCGGCTTCGTTACAAAAACTTCCCCAATATGGACATTTTCCTGAAGGTGCCGGACAAAGTGGCGAAACTGAAAGAATATATGGCGGAAAAAGGCCTGACGAACGAACAGATGCTGATTATGGGCGACGACATTCCGGACATCGCGATGATGAAGATGGCGGCACTCAAATGCTGTCCCGCCGACGCGGTTACGGAAGTGAAGGAATTTTCAGACTATATTTCGTATCAGAACGGCGGAAATGGTGCCGTCCGTGACGTTATTGAACAGACAATCAAGGTACAAGGCCGCTGGCTGGAGGAAGATGCCAGCTTTTGGTAGCCGTTAGAACGGCGTGACAAACTCCCGCAGTGTCGGCCCGATCTTGTCCTTTTCGGAAAGAATCGGATTATCCACGCCCCACTCCACATGGATGTCGGGGTCGTTGTAAACAATGTTTCCTTCCGACTCCTTGTTGTACAAATTGGAACATTTGTAGGCAAAGATGGTATTATCCTCCAAAACGGAAAATCCGTGGGCAAATCCTTTTGGCACAAATAGTTGGTGATGGTTCTCCCCTGTCAGCACTGCTGAAACGTATTGTCCGTAGGTCGGGCTTCCTGAGCGCAAATCCACAGCCACATCCAAAACGGCACCCTGAATCACGCTCACCAATTTGGCTTGGGTGAACGGCGGCTTCTGGAAATGGAGGCCGCGCACCACATTCTTCTGTGAAAACGACTGGTTGTCTTGCACGAACGTCTCGCATATACCTGCGGCACGATACCGTTCTTCGTTGTAACTTTCGTAAAACCAACCTCTAGAATCTCCAAAAACCTGAGGTTCAATCAATAAAACTCCGTCAATCGGTAATTGTGTGATTTTCATAATATTGTTTATTTTTCATATTGAGACGCGGTGCACCCGTCTATTTTCTTTTGCCCCTACGGGGCGGATTAAGGTATTATTTTTTACTACCCCGGCCTACGGCCACCCCTTCTGCTGTGTTCTACTACCCTGCCCTTCGGGCACCCCTTCTACATAGAAGGGGAATATAACTTCCTCCATACCCTGACCCCTATACCCTGTTCACTACTCATAAACATGGGCGTCAATGCCGAGGGCGCGGACGCGGTCAGCAATCGGTTCCAAATCATTCTTATAAACCTTAACTAACTGTTTGGCAGGGGTTTCTCTATCAAGGGAATAGAGAACCACCCGCTTCGGACGGAGCTCATCGACAATTTTGAGCCACGCTGTGACATTCTCTTCAGAGGTGTTGTCGAAGGGCTTGCCGTCAATGATGCCCTTGAGGAACATCGACTGCATGATGAATTTCCCGTGAAAGTCGCGAAGTCCTTCCAACGTCTGTTCCAGCGTAATCGGGATGGTGGGGCGGTTGATCAGCTGGTACAGTTCAGGGAGGCCGGCATCCAGTTTCAGCATCGGGTTCTCGATTTTGAGGAGGGCGCGGCGAACCTCATCTTTCAGTAGTTGCGTGGAATTGGTGAGAACCGTTATGACGGCCTCTGGATAGTATTTGTCGCGGATAACCAACAGTCCGTCAATAATTTCTGGAAACTGCGGGTGCAACGTGGGTTCACCGTTTCCAGAGAATGTGATACTATCAATATGCGTATTTTCCGCCCGGCACTTTTGCAACTTCGCCTCAATGGCTTGCAAAACAATGTCCGCAGGAGCAAAATTCTTAGCATCAATATCTTTCCGCAGTGTCCAGCCACATTCGCAGTAGATGCAGTCGAACGAACAGATTTTCACGTCAGTAGGGGAGACGTTGATGCCCAAAGAGCTGCCCAAGCGGCGGCTGTGAATGGGTCCGAAAGCGATGGATTCCCAGAGAAACATACAAGTTGAGAGTTAAAAGTTATAAGTTTTGATGAAACGATAAGGATTATTGATTATTGCATAACGAGATAAACCTTTTACTTTTTACCTATTACCTTTTACGAAACCAACGATTGGTCGCCATAATATGACGGCCCTACATTATGAACTTGATGAACCTGCAACTTTATAACTAATTTTGCCGTATTTTTGCCGCAAATTTTCAGATTATGATTCATATTATCGTCGCGACGGGAAAACGGGGAGAAATCGGCTATAAAAACCAGCTTCTTTGCCACCTTTCCGCTGATTTGAAGAACTTTAAGGAACTGACAACGGGACATACTGTTCTGATGGGCAGGAAGACATGGGACTCGCTGCCGAAGAAGCCGCTGCCGAACCGCCGCAATATCGTCATTTCCCGGAACCGCAATCTGCAATTGGATGGGGCGGAAGTTTTCACTACTCCAGAAGCAGCACTCGAAACCGTGAGGGTAGGGGAGGAGGTCTTCATCATCGGCGGCGAACAAATCTATCAACTATTTGTAAATAAAGCTGATATTATTCATCTGACCCGTATTCAGGCAGAATTTGAAGCGGATGCCTATTTTCCTGAAATGAATCCTGATGATTGGAAATTAATAGAAGAAATTCCTCATCAAAAAGATGAAAAAAACTCGTATAACTTTGTTTTTCAAACATTTGTAAAGAAAAAATAATGAAACGGCTCTTTATCGCCTTCAAACTGACATTAGCTCCAGAATCCGGCTCGCTCATAGAAAATCTAAAAAAAGGGACCCGCTTTGATGAAATTAAGTGGGTAGAAGGTGATTTACAGCATCTTACATTAAAATTCTTAGGGAAAACCCCCGACACTAAAATCGCATCACTCTGCCAAACTTTAGCAGAAATAGCAAAGGAGACAGAATCTTTTACTTTGAAAATCAATAAATTGGGTATTTTCGGCAGTCACTATCACCCGACAACTCTTTGGCTGGGATTTGAAAAACAGCCTGTTTTGAACCAGTTGTTTGAAAAAGTGGAAAGCCGCCTTACGCAAGAACTTGGTTTTGAACCCAATGACGGCAATTTTGTTCCGCACCTTACCTTAGGAAGAATAAAGAAGATTGACAACAAAAAACGATTTTGGGAATTATTTGAATCTTCACAACCAACAAATTTTCAAGAATTTACAATAAATGAGATGATATTATACCGAAGCCAGTTGGAAAAAGACGGCCCGATTTATACGGAAATGGGCAAATGGAAATTGGAAAACTGAAAATTGAAAATTGAAAACTTCATGAAAAACACAAAATTCTGGTTTTTAATAGGTTCCATTGTGGTGATTGTCGTGGGGACGATTGCGGCGGTTTGTGTGGGTGTTATTTCGATTCCAATGGACGCGGTGTTCGGGATTGTAAAGGCTCGGATTTACGGACAGGAGGTGCCGACAGAATGGCAAACGTATGACATCACTGTTTGGAACCTGCGAATTCCGAGAGTTCTACTGAGCTTGCTGGCGGGTGGCGCCTTATCCTTGTGCGGGGCGGCTTTCCAGACCATTTTCCGTAACCCCATCTGTGATCCGTATATCTTGGGAATTTCGTCCGGAGCTTCGCTCGGTGCGGCCATCGCTATCATCACCGGCTTGGATGCTTACTTTTTCGGACTCACTGGCTTAGCCCTTATTACGGCCATTCTCACCCTCATTTTGATTCTTGCTATCGCCTCTGTTGGAAAACGTAAATCCGTAGAAACCATATTGTTATCTGGTGTAGCCGTCAATTTTCTCGTTTCAGCTGGCATCACCTTGCTGATGGTGCTACATCAGGAAAATCTGGACGAAATTATCTTTTGGACCATGGGAAGCTTTGCATCTTCCACATGGGAAGAAATTTTTGGGCTTACGATTGTTTTCATATTAGTGGGTGGTTTTCTTTATTTTTATTCTAAAGAATTGAATATTTTACAATTAGGAACTGAAACAGCACAAACTACAGGCGTAAATACTCGAAAAATAACTGTTTCTGTACTAATTATCTCCTCAATTTTGGTAGCAACGGCTGTTTCCTGTTGCGGGGTAATTGGTTTCATCGGACTGATGATTCCCCATATTGTAAGACTTTTGTTTGGAAACAAAACACGCACAGTTTTCACTTTTTCCATCCTTTTTGGTGCCATTTTCTGCCTCTTGGCTGACACTTGCGCCCGGACGTTAGCCGCACCTGCCGAACTTCCTGTCGGTAGCATTACCGCCATCGTCGGCGCACCCTATTTTATCTTCCTTTTGCTCACACAACGCAGACTTTCAGCCAGATAATTTTTCAACATCTGGATGTTTAAAAATGATGATATTTTCTGATAAAAAACAGCCTCAAAACATCTTTTAAAAATACAAAAATATCTTTCAGTTTTTATCGAAAAAATATTGACGTTTTATCTTACGATTATCAACAAATTTTTGAAAAATAAACCTTTTTTTTTATAAACAATTCACGTTTTCAACAATAAAATAAGTAATAAACTTTGACAATAATATCAATGTTTTACAGAAAAAAAAGGTGTTCAAACCGTGTTAGTAAAGAATGAAAACTACAAATCCAAATTATATTCAAGAAACTTTTCAAAGATACAAACATCCATTAATATTCATCCTTTTTTCTTTTTTGAAATAAAAAGAAATAAATGAAATATAAGATGATTGGCGACGTTTAAAAAAGTATGAAAAAACTGCTTCTCTTTTTCTTTGTATTTCTTCTGGCTTGTCCGCTTTGGGCACAGACGATTTCATTTAGGGGAACCGTGTATGATGCAGTAGCGTATATTCCGGTGAAAGCAGCTAACATTCTGAATCTGAATACGGGAAAATATCAGTTCACCGATGGAGAGGGCGTTTTTGTGATGAAGGTGTCACTTCACGACACGCTGATTATTTCCACTTCCACTTATCGTCAAAAAGTGGTCATAATTGACGAAAATATGTACAGAAAAGGACATGAAGACATTCTTCTGTACCATAAGGCGTTCATGCTACAGGAAGTGCGGGTGATTGCCTTGAATCCGACGTATGAGGGGTTTAAGCGCGATATTGCCAACGCCAAGCTTCCTGATTCGTACAAGAACCTTGAGGGAGTTCATCTCACGAAAGAGGATAGGCAGAATGCTACCTATAAAGAGGAACCCAATATTCTGAAAAATACGGCGATAGGTAGTCCTATTTCGTTCTTATATAGTAAGTTCAACAAGCACGAAAAGACCAAACGCCTGTTTTATGAGATGCAGGGTTATGGTGACGAGGTACAGCAGGTCCCGTTGAAATACAATCGTGAAATTGTTTCTAAAATCACTGGACTTTCAGGAAAGGATCTGATGGAATTTATGGTCTTCTGCCGTTTCAGCTACTACGATCTGGTGCGTTGGGACAGTAGTGAAATTATTGCGGCTATTCGCTATAAATTTTCTGAATATCAGTACTATAAGGCTTTGGAAGAGGAGGAATAGATGAAAGAATTCTGGCGAAAAAATATGACATGGTTTCATATCGCATCTATTCTGATTTGCGTACTTTTTGCTGTCTTTTATTGGTGGAAAGCGGGCCAGTTTTCGGAATATTTCTTCAAAAACCGGCTATATCTGATGATACTTTGGGGTATTCTGGTGGGTTGGATTACGGGTGACTTCCTAAATGGAGCCAGAAATAGGAAGGAATGAGGGGGTGCTATTAAAAGATTAATGAGGATTGGATTAGTAGCCGATGATGGTGAATTCGGTGCGGCGGTTTAGTGCCCGACCCTCTTCTGTGTCATTTGTGGCAACAGGCTTGCTCATCCCATAACCTTTGTAACTCATTCTTTTTGAATCAATTCCTTTATTTACAAGGAAATCGTAAACGGCTTTGGCCCGGTCGTTGGAAAGACGTTCATTGTAACTTTCGCTACCTTGGTTGTCGGTGTGGCCGCCAATCTCAATTATGATACCTTTGTTTGAGGTCAAATAATTGACCAATTTGTTTAATTCGACTTCCGACTCCTTTTTCAGCGTACTTTTGTCAAAATCGAAGAAAACATTCCGTAAAACGAAAGATTCACCCACTTCCGGACGTTTCATTGCGATATTTTTCAGATAAGGGTTCAATTCGGTATAGTTTTTTTCAATCTGGAAATTTTCGGAATGGATGAGGTAGTAGGGGTGGGACACGTTGAGCAGAATGTTGCTCCCTGTGAGGATACAGGCAAGAAATTCGCCAGTAACCGGATCAGAAAAGGTGGAAGTGGTGACTTCGTTGGTGTTAAGGTCAATCATTTCGATGGCAGCGTGCAGAGGTTCGTGCGTATTTTCATCAAAAACCTTCCCCTTGATATAGGTCACGGGCGTTGGACGAAGCCGTTCATCCAATGCGAAATAGTAGAGGTCTTGTCCGCCATAGCCGCCTTCCTTATCGGTTGAAAAATAAGCCGTTGTACCTGCCGCATTGATAAGGATGTTGATCTCGTCGGCGGGCGTGTTGATGGGATAACCAAGATTAACGGGGCGGGTCCAACCAGTGTCGGTAAGTGTGGCAAAGAAGATGTCTTTACCGCCCATTCCGGGGTGTCCGTCCGAGACGAAATAGAGGGTTCTTCCGTCGGCATGGATGAACGGCGCGGAGTCGTCACCCTCAGTGTTGATGTTTTTTCCGAGGTTTTCCGGTACAGAAAACAGCCCCTCTTCCGTCATTGTGGTTTTCCAAATGTCCATTTTTCCGAAGCCGCCCGGACGGTTGGAAGCAAAGTAGATGGTTTTTCCATCAGGTGCGATAGAAGGCTGTGATTCCCAAAACTTTGTACAGACGGGTGCATCAAAGTTACGGGGCCTTGACCAGCGGTTTCCGATACGTTTCGACCAGTAAAGGTCGCAGCTTCCGTTACCAAAATCGGTATTACAAATGGTATAAAACAGGTATTTTCCATCGGGAGAAATACATTGTGCGCCTTCATTATATCCTGTATTTATTGGATAATCAAGTTTGTAACGAGGTTTCCATTCTCCGTTTTCCCTTTTGCTGGCATAAAAATCCTCCTCCATTTGGCAGAAAGCACATTGGGTATTATTGTCCCGGGGCCGCATCACTGTGAAGATAATTTCGGATTCGTCGGCCACGACTGCGGGCAAGTATTCATCATATTCTGAATTGATGTTTGGTCCGATATTGATAGGGGAGAAGTCCACAGGATTTTTAATGGCATTGATAGCAAACTCGCACGTTTCCAATCCTTTATGTGTCTCTTTCATTAAGGGACAATTTGGTAAAGTTTTGTCAAGGTACGTGTTGTAATGGTCTCTGGCACTTTCATAACGGCCCACTTTAACCTCTTCTTCGGCGGTAATGAAATAGAGCAGCGGTTTCGGATTTTTGGCGTATTTCAGTGCCTTGTTATAACTGTCGGCAGCTAATGCGGACTTCAAGGAAAAATTGTACATATCTCCCTGAATCACATAAATATCGGCAAAAGTGGAGTCTATTTTTTTCGCTTTCATCAGGTAACTTTCCACCTTTTTGAAGTTCTTGTTGTTAAGTTCCACTTTCGCTTTTTTGCACAAATCAATCAGTTTTTGGTTGTTTTGTGCCATCGTCGGGAAAAAGAGGGTGATTATAAACACAAAAATCGGCAAAATCCTGCCGATTTTTAGAATTGTATGGGAAATTTTATCCATTTTTCGGAGTTTTGAATACAAAAATCAGCATTTTTTAGCCTCCTGCCAGAGGTTTTCCATTTCATCCAATGAAAGGTCGGCGATACTTTTTCCGCTCTCTTTCGCTTTCTGTTCGATATAGTTGAAACGTTTGATGAATTTCTTGTTTGTTTTTTCGAGGGCGTCTTCGGGATGGATACCGTTATGGCGGGCAAAATTGACGAGTGCGAACAGCAGATCCCCAAATTCCTCCTCCTTTTTTTCGGAATTTTTGTCCAATTCTGCCTTAAATTCGTCCATTTCCTCCTTCACTTTGTCCCAAACTTGTTCGGAATTGTCCCAGTCGAAGCCGACACCATGGGCTTTGTCCTGAATCCGGTATGCTTTGATGATGGCGGGTAGGGAAGAGGGAACACCCCCCAGAACGGTCTTGTTTTTTCCTTCTTTCAGTTTGATTTTTTCCCAGTTAACCTTCACATCTTCAGCGTCTTTTACCTGTGTGGTGCTGAAAATGTGGGGATGACGGCGGATGAGTTTTTCGCAAATGCCGTTAAGAACATCGGTGATATTGAAAAGTCCTTTTTCGTCACCGATTTTTGCGTAGAAAACAAGGTGTAACATAATGTCACCGAGTTCGGTACGCATTTCGTTATAATTCTTTTCAAGGATGGCGTCGGTCAGTTCGTAGGTTTCCTCGATGGTGAGGCAGCGGAGCGAATCGAAGGTTTGGGTACTGTCCCACGGGCACTTCACGCGCAGTTCGTCCATAATGTCGAGCAGGCGTTTGAAAGCTTGTGTCCGGGGGTCTTCCATAGTGAAAAGGGGGATAAAAAAAGAGCCACTTTGCGGACTCGAACCGCAGACCTACGCATTACGAATGCGTTGCTCTACCGACTGAGCTAAAGTGGCTTTAAAAGGTTGACATGCAACCTTTTAGATTATGATAAGTGAAAGAACTTATTTCTTGTCGCAGCAACCTTCGTGCTTCTCGCAACCTTCTTTTTGGCAGCAGCCTTCACCTTCGTGTTTTTCGCAGCAATCTTTCTTGCAGCACTCTTTTTTCGGCATCAGGGAGTCGAATTCATCGATGAGGGCTTTCTTACCGGCATTGTCAGCGGCGGCGAATTCTTTGTTCCACTTTTCAATGAAAGCGGGAAGAACTTCCTTAGCTTCGGGGCACGGGCACTCTTCAGCGTTGAATTCGGCGAACATGTTGGTGAGCATTTCACCGCGTTTTTCGATCAGAGCGGCTTGTTCTTCTTCGGTTTTGTTGTCGAAATCAGCCCAATCTTTCATCATCTGGCAGCAGGGGTGTTCTTCTTCCACAACTGCGGTGGTGTCGGTGGTGGGTTCTTCCACTTCGGCGGGTTTGTTGTTGCAAGCTACCATCACGAGGCAGGCGGCAACCAAAAGCATCAGTTTTTTCATTGTTTTCTCTTGTTTTATGAATATTGAATTTCGGGCGGCAAAAATACAACTATTTTTGATTTCTGTTTGCTTTGAAAAAAACTTTTTCCAAAAGCTGGTAGTTTCATTTATTTTTGTATTTTTGCAGCCTGTTAATGGTCGTGTGGCCGAACAGTCAGGCACAGGTCTGCAAAACCTGCTAAAGCGGTGCGACTCCGCTCGCGACCTCCACGAAAGTCTATTGTGTATCAATGCAATAGGCTTTTTTCATAATGAAAACGATAGTATTGGTCGGGTTCCCGGGTTCGGGAAAAAGTACGGTCGGCAGGCGTCTTGCTTCGCGGCTTTCGCTTCCGTTTTATGACACAGACTCCTATTTTGAGGGGAAATATCATATAACTGTTTCTGATTTTTTCGCAAAATATGGGGAGGAATTTTTTAGGATTTGTGAAAAATCAGTATTGGAGGAGCTGCTTTCCTTCCCGCCTTGTGTGATTGCGACGGGCGGGGGCACACCGTGTCAATTTGATTTGATGCGGCGGATTAAGGATTCGGCTCTTTCTGTGTATATTAAATTATCGCCAAAATCATTGTTTGACAGGATTTTACACTCAAAAAAGGTGCGGCCATTAGTGTCGGGAAAATCGCCTGAAGACCTGCTTGCCTATATTGAGGAAACATTGCCTCGGCGGGAAATCTATTATAACCAGGCTGAAATTTGTGTCAAAGGTGAAAATATGGACATAAATCTACTTGTGGATTCTATCCAACAACTTTTGTTATAATCATTTGATACATGAATAATGATTTTGTAGCCCCGCCGGGAATCGAACCCGAATCTAAAGTTTAGGAAACTTCCGTTCTATCCATTGAACTACAAGGCCTGAAATCGGCGGCAAAATTACGCAACTTTTTTCAATCTCTTTCTAATTATTTTCTTTAATTTTGCACCTCAAATTTAGATTATGATTCTTTTTCATTCGGAAACGGATTTCCTGCTCTCCCGGAAACTTCTCCATAAGCGTTGGCTTGCGGCGTTGGCTGCCCACGAGGGTTTCAAAATCGGTGACATCAACTATATTTTTTGCGATGACGACTATCTTCTGAAAATGAATATGGCGTATTTGAACCACGATACGCTGACGGATATCATCACGTTTGATTATGTTGAAAATAAGGTTTTGAATGGGGATATTTTTATTAGTATTGAGAGAGTTAGAGAGAATTCGGTTATTTTTTCAGTTTCATTTGAACAGGAACTTTTGCGGGTTCTCTCTCATGGTTTGCTGCATTTGTGCGGATACAAGGACAAAACTGACAAAGAAGCGGCAGTGATGAGAAAAATGGAGAATTTCGCCATCCAACTTTTTCAGACTATTCATTGATTTTTTCACGTGAAAACGGATGCAAGATAAAGTTTACGATATTTTGGTGGTAGGTGCCGGTCATGCTGGATGTGAGGCGGCAGTTGCGGCGGCCCGGATGGGTGCCCAGACGTTGCTGGTCACGATGAACCTTTACCTGGTGGCGCAGATGTCGTGCAATCCGGCCATCGGAGGCATCGCAAAAGGACAAATTGTGCGTGAAATTGATTCATTGGGTGGAATGACAGGCATCGTCACGGATCATACGATGATACAGTTTCGGATGCTCAACCGCTCCAAAGGACCCGCCATGTGGAGTCCAAGGGCGCAATGTGACAAACAGGCATTCTCCCTTTATTGGAAGTCGGTTTTGGAGAATCATTCCAATCTGGAACTCCGGCAAGATGTAGTGGATTCATTGCTGGTGGACGATGTTGTGGTCTCCGGTGTTGTTACAGTGGCTGGAAAGAAGATTTTGGCTCACAAAGTGATTATCACCGCCGGCACATTTCTGAACGGACGGATTCATATTGGCGAAGTGAATTTTTCGGGCGGAAGGCTCGGAGAAATGGCGGCGTTCCACCTTTCCGACCAGCTAGCCAATTTCGGCATCACGACGAAAAAATTGAAAACTGGCACGCCCGTCCGCATCGACGGCCGTTCTGTGGATTTTTCCAAAATGGAGGAACAGCCCGGCGACGAATCTCCAGAATCTTTCTCTTTTTCCACTCACACCCGGCTTCAGAACCAACTTTCTTGTTATATCACCTACACGGATGAAACGGTTCATTCCATTCTTCGGAAGGGATTTGAAAAATCACCGATGTTTCAAGGTCGGATTCAAGGTGTGGGTCCCCGTTATTGTCCTTCTATTGAGGACAAAATTGAACGTTTTGCCGATAGAAACCGCCATCAGCTGTTTTTAGAACCAGAAGGGCGTAATACTTACGAATATTATTTGAATGGTTTCTCCTCCTCTTTGCCGGAAGAAATTCAGATCGAGGCACTTCACCATATTCCCGGTTTGGAGAATGCAGTTGTTTTAAAACCCGGTTATGCCATTGAATATGATTATTTTGATCCGATGCAGCTACAGTTCACGTTGGAATCAAAAGTGCTTAAAAACCTGTATCTTGCGGGCCAGGTAAATGGCACTACAGGCTATGAGGAGGCGGCATGTCAGGGACTGATGGCCGGTATTAACGCTGTGCTTTCGTTGCGGGGAGAATCTCCTTTGGTACTCAGTCGTAGCGAAGCTTATATCGGTGTCCTTATTGATGACCTGATAACCAAAGGGGTACAAGATCCTTACCGAATGTTTACTTCCCGTGCCGAATACCGCACCCTTCTTCGTCAGGATAATGCTGACCATCGCCTCACCCCCATAGGCCATCGGTTGGGTCTTGTGGATGACGCACACTATCAGGCAATGCTTGAAAAGTATCGAATACAGTCGGATATTATTGAATATCTAAAAGTTACAAATGTATCTCCGGAGGATGTCAATGCTTATTTGGCGGAGATGGAAACACCACCGATACAACAAAAGGTGAAATACGAGGTTCTGCTTCGTCGCCCTAATGTGCAACTTTCTGATTTACTTCGTGTTGTTCCGAAATTGTCGGAGAATTTAATTCAGTTAGGTGCCACTTCAGAGATTGTCGTCCATGCCGATTCAGACATCAAATATGCTTCCTACATCGAAAAGGAGCGGGAGCTGGCGCAGCGGATGGTGAATTTGGAGAATGTGAAAATTCCTTCAGAAATGGAGTATCAGGATCTGAATTTTTTGTCGAAGGAGGCACGGGAAAAGTTGTCTCGGGTGCGGCCATTGAATTTGGGCCAAGCCTCCCGTATCAGCGGGGTCAGTCCATCCGATATTGCCGGACTTTTGATACATCTTTCGCATCATTAGATATGTGCTTGATAATCAACATAAGTAAAAAAAACGGCCAATTTTTCGAAACAAAACGAAACAAAGAACAAACCAAACATTTTCTACTAAAAGTTCCAAAATACTGACCGTTTTGTATAATCATCTGAAAATAAATAGGTTAAAATCACCCTAATCGTTTAAGCATATCTTTGAGGCGGGCTGCATAGATTCGGGATATTTTGAAAGCGTTATTTTTTATGTATATTGTATCTTTTTCAAACCGGTCAATTCGATTATAGTTTACGATGACAGATTTGTTGATACGGATGAAATTTTCACGTGGAAGGATGGTTTGAAATTGTTTCAGGGTGGAGTCGTGGTAACACACTTTTTTTTTAATGCTTTCGATGCGCAGGCAATTGCCGGTGTTTTTGATAAACAGAATATCATCAAAGATCACTTTTATGTTCATTTTCTTATAGCGGACGAAGGTATGGTTTCTTAATTTGGGTTTGTTTTTGGTGGCATAATAGATGGGCATAGCTTCGGCGGCTTTTGGGTCATTTTGCGGGAAAAGACAATTATAGATATGCCATATTTTACTGATTTTTCGACAAATATCTTCCATTTCAACTTTACTGTTCAAAAAATCAAAGATACCTTGATCCAAATGTTCTTGTAACTGTTTTTTGTTGTTGGTGATGCCGATGATGAAAGGCGGCTTTTGTATCAGTTTGACCATATCGGAGAATACAAGTTCTTCATTATCAAGATTGATGAAAAGCAGATCCGGATTTTTCCGGTTCAGTTTTTCAATAAGGCCGACATTAGTCTTTACAATCTCGTTTATTTCTATAGAATCGAAAGCGCGAATGCGTTGAATCAATTTTTCTTCGATGGTTCTGTCCATCGTACAAATCATGCAGCTTAATACTTTCATAATTGTGGTTTTTTTATGTTTAAAATGATGTTATCAAAAATAGAATATGTTCAAATACAAAATGAAGAAGAATGGAAAAATATGACGAAACCCTATTTTTTCACGTGAAAAATGCAAATTTTTGCCGAAAAGCAGTTTTTTTGTTAATTAATGCCATAAATTTCTTAAATCCTCCCATTTTTGTCTTTGATTCTTTCAAATTTTATTTTCTTTAATCGTTTGTTTTTTAATTTTTTATGTTTATCTTTGATGATAATTGTTTTCAAAGATGAATTTTTCAAAATATCCCATTCTCAGGGGTCTCGTCCCCTATATCGCAGGTGTTTTTCTTGCCTGTTATTTGCAAACATTCGTATTTAATTATTTGATAATAATTGTTTTGGCTTTATTTTTTCTTTTTTTGAGCTATCTTCTGCTCTGCAAATTTTTTCCTTCTCTGCGTTTTGTCTCTTCCGCCGTTTTCTTTCTTCTTTTTCTGTCTGTCGGTTTTGTTTTCACCTGCAAAAAAAATTGTTCTGTATCTATTTTCCAAAAGCAAAAAAATGTCTTTTTTTCAGGGAAAATGGCAGCTCGGATCCTCACCACACCATCAAAAAAGGAAAAAACGGTTCGAGTTTTTGCAAAAGTTTATCCGCCAGACCATCCGAACATTCAGCCTCACGCACTCCTTTATATGGAAAATGACTCCGCCGCACGTGCCCTCGCCCGCGGTGATTTGTTGCTCCTTGATGTGCGACTTCGCCCGCCCGACGCACCAAAGAACCCTGACGCTTTCGACTATCGCCAATATTTGCTTCGAAAGGGAGTGTCGCTTACCGCCTACGTTGATGCACGTTCGTGGCTTCGGTTGGAACACCATCCGCGCCCGTCGCCCGTCGCTGCCGTCGCTGCCCTCCAGTCGCGATTTTCCGAGTTGTTCGCCGCCAACGGGCTGTCAGGGCCGGAGTATTCCGTCATCACTGCGGTTCTTCTGGGCAACGATGATACGATGGAGGCCGACCTCAAAGCCGGTTATGCCGCCGCCGGTGTCAGCCATATCCTCTGCGTGTCGGGAATGCACGTCGGCATTATTTTTATGATACTCAATTTCTTACTGAAACCAATGGATTATTACCGAAGGTTGCGGTTTCTCAAATCGCTACTGCTGATCGGCGCGGTCTGGTTCTATGCCGCACTTACCGGACTTGCCCCCTCTGTGCAGCGTTCGGCCACCATGTTTACTTTTATGACTGTCGGCGGACTGCTCCGCCGGAATGCCAATATTTTTCATAGTCTTTTTGCTTCCATGTTTTTTTTGTTGCTTTTTAATCCGTTGCTAATCTTTGAAATAGGTTTTGAAATGAGCTACCTTGCTGTTTTTGGAATCGTCATTTTCCAACCATGTTTCGCTGCATTATTGTCGCCCAAAACACGGGTCGGACGTTACGTTTGGGAATTGGTTTGTGTTTCCGTGGCCGCCCAGCTCGCCACGTTCCCGCTGTCTGTTTTTTATTTCGGACAGTTCCCGAACTACTTTCTACTTTCCAACCTTTCGGTGATGTCGCTATCCTTCGTCGTGATTGTCACAGGTGTGGTCTTGTTGGCTGTTTCGTGGTGGCCTGCAGTCGCGAACGGGGTCGGTTGGCTCCTCACCCATGAAATCCGGCTGATGAACGGCATCATCTCCTTCATCAACACATTGCCCTATTCCGTCACTGACCACCTTTCTTTCACGCTTGTTCAGACTCTGCTGATTTATGGCATTATTATTTTGGTCTTTCTTTTTCTCGTGAAAAAGATCAAAATATTGAAATACTGCTTTTTATCACTGATTATCGTTCTCTTGTCTATTTTTTCGTTCACAAAAATCCAACGGCTTTCAAAGAATGAAATCACCTTTTACTCCATTGAAAAACGTACGGTTGTGGGCCTGAACCAGCAGGGGAGGGGATGGCTTCTGCTTGATTCGGCAGCGTGGGTGTCCTCCGACTGGTATGATTTCAACGTGAAGAATCACGAATATCATCAAGGTGTTTATAACCAGCTTGTTAGTATTGATAGCGCGGTTTGCGAAGGATCGATGTGCCTGCAAAACCATTTTCTTCGTTTTGGCGGGAAAACCCTCTATTTCCTCTCCCAAAAAAATTGGCTTTATCCTGAAAATCCGCCGCTATCCGTGGATTTTCTGTTTGTACAGGACAATGCCAAAATTTCCCTTAATAAATTATTGCAAACATTTGAAATAAAACAGGTTATAATTGGAAGTGCCGTTTCCTCTTTTCGGGAAAAACGGTGGATGGACTCTTGTCATCACCGAAATATTCCAGTCTATTCGCTGAGGGAAAACGGATATTTGACCTTAAAGTCAGACATTTAAAAAAAAAGTATATCTTTGCAAGTTGAAAAAGTTTATGCTGTTGTATCGTAAAATATTGACAATCAACATTTTATTCCTCGTTTTTGTGTTGAAAACGTCGGTTTTTGGTGTGCCTGTTTCCGAAAAACAGACCACACGGGAAATATCGTTTTTGACCTGCCAACTGACGGATAATGACGGCATTGACGGTTTTACTGTTTTCAGTACGCCTGGCGAAAAACCAAAAGGCGAAAAACCGAAAGGTAAGAAACCAAAAGCCCAGGGCGGTAAAAAAGTGACTTTTGAAACGTTTGAAGAGAACTTTACGAAAGCACAGGATTATTATAACCGGCAGCTGTATATCAGTGCGGCCAAACTTTTCGAGGAGTTGTACCCGCTTTCGATGGGGACTCCTTACGCTGACACCATCCTTTTCCTGTTTGCCGATTGCTACTACCAGAATCATGATTATGAAATGGCGGCTTTCCATTACAAGGAGTACGCTAACCGTTATTCGAGCAGTCCGCGTGCGGAAGAAGCTCACTACAAGGCAATTAAGGCCATTACGAAATTGTCGCCAGATTATAGTTTGGACCAAACGGAAACCTATTATGCGATTGAGGAAATCAACCTTTTTATTCGGAATTTCCCCAATAGTCCGTATATGGCCGAGTGCAATGCCCTGTTGGATGAAATGCGTGACAAGTTGGCACTAAAGTCGTTCGAGATACTGAAATTATACTATAACACAGAGAATTACAAGGCGGCACAGATTGCTGCCCAGAACTTTTTAAGGAAATATTCATCCTCACCCTACGCCGATGATGCGTATGCTGTTTTAGTGAAAAACAATTATGAGTTTGCTTCAAAAAGTGTTGAGAACAAGAAAGTTGAGCGTTATACGGCTTGTATTGAAGCCTTCAACAGCATGAAAGCGAACTATCCTTATTCGCGGTTGTTGTCGGAATCCCAAAAATTTGCCGATGCTGCTGCAGCTAAAATCCAGAAAATCAACAATAAAACCGAATCAAAAATATCAAAAAGAAAGAAAAATAATGAAGACTGATCTGAAAAAAAGCAATGCCGAAACAATGGCAATTACCCGCAATGTCCGTGATTTTGACAAAGATACGGATAACATTTACGAGTCCGTGGTTATCATGTCCAAGAGAGCCAACCAAATTTCCCTTGAACTCAAGGAGGAGATGGCGGAGGAGATGCAGGAATTTACGCCTGCGCAGGACACGCTCGACGAGGTTTACGAAAATCGCGATATGATTGAGCTGGCCAAGACATACGAGCGTTTGCCGAAGCCTGCCTCCATTGCCATTGAGGAGTTTTTGGAGAAGAAAATTTATTTTAAGGAATCCCCTGACGCAGAGGCTCAAAATGTGTAACAATTTACACATAGTCATAGGAATTACGGGAGGGATAGCGGCTTATAAGTCACTATCTCTCATTCGTTTATTCAAGAAGGCGGGTGCTGAAGTCAAAGTTGTGGCCACGCCCCACGCTTTGGAATTCGTCACTCCGCTCACCCTGCAGACCTTGTCGCAGAACACCGTCTATTCCGATATGTTCGGGACAGCGGAAAAGGTTGATGTAGAGCATATTTCGCTTGCGGAGTGGGCCGATGCCGTCGTGGTGGCCCCTGCCACCGCCAACATTATCGGCAAATTGGCCAACGGAATCGCCGATGACGCGCTTTCGACGATGCTGTTAGCTTGTACGAAACCATTGTTTTTCGCCCCCGCCATGAACAAGAACATGCTGGCACACCCCGCCGTTCAGGAAAATCTCCGGACTTTGCAGCAGCGTGGCATCACTTTCATCGGTCCCGACGCCGGTTTCCTCGCCTGCGGCACGACAGGGGAGGGGCGGATGAAAGAACCGGAGGAGATCTTCTCCACCGTTTGGGACGCCCTTACCACGACGCAGGTACTGAAAGGCAGGCGTGCCCTCGTCACCGCCGGACCGACCTACGAGCCGATTGACCCCGTCCGGTTCATCGGAAACCACTCGTCCGGACTAATGGGTTTTGCCCTCGCCCGCACCCTCGCCCGCCACGGCGCGCAAGTCACTTTGGTGACAGGTCCGACCCATCTGGAAGTGCAACACCCAATGGTTGAGCGGGTTGACGTAACAACAGCTGCCCAAATGCTGGAGGCGTGCGAGGCAGCAGCCCCAACTTCTGACATCATCATCATGTCGGCGGCTGTGGCAGATTACACGCCCGAAACGGTGGCACCCGAAAAAATCAAGAAAAACGATGACAAATTGGTTCTTCCTTTGAAAAAAACCACGGATATTTTGGCAACAATCGGTAAGCAAAAGACTGAAAATCAGTGTGTTGTAGGATTTGCTTTGGAAACGGAGCACGAAGAGGCCAATGCGTTGACCAAACTGAAAAATAAAAATGCCGACATCATCGTTTTGAACTCATTGCGCAACGAAGGTGCCGGCTTCAAATGTCCGACCAATATCGTCACCATTATGGACCGAAATGGGAACAAAGTTCAGGGCGAGTTGAAAGACAAGGCACAGGTGGCTGAGGATATTGTAACGTATGTTATTGATTATATGAACCTTAAAAATTCCTTATAGATGATGATTATGAAAAAAATTAGCATATTCCTGTTTCTGATCGTCCTCTCGTTTGGGATGATGGCGCAGGATTTCCAGTGCCAGATGTCGGTGAACGCAAGCCAACTTTCGGGAAGTGCCGAATATAACCGCACCAGATTTAATACGTTACAACAGGATTTGTACAAATTCATCAATGATCGCAAATGGTGCCAATATACCTTCAAGACGAACGAGCGTATAGAGTGCGCCATTTTAATCAATGTCACAAAAATGACGGGTGACACGTACGAAGCCACGGTAACCGTACAGTTGCAGCGTCCGATATATGGCACGAATTACAAGTCGCCGGTGCTTAATTTTCAGGACAAGAATGTAAAATTCACTTACGAAGATGGAGCGCCGTTGGAATATGCTGAAAATGACAATATTAACCAGCTGACGTCCTTGGTTGCTTTTTACTTGAATGTTTTCCTTGCCCTTGATTTTGACACTTTCTCTTTAAATGGTGGTTCCCCGTATTATGATAAGGCTCAAGCAGTTGTGAACGCCTGCCAAAATGCCACGGAACCCGGATGGAAGTCGTATGAGACAGGTCAGCGCAACCGCTATTGGATGATAGAGAACCTGACGAACCATACCTATAGCAAGATTCACGATTTTCTTTATAAGTATCACCGTTTGGGATTGGATATGATGCAGGAATCCACTGATGTGGGGCGTGCTTCAGTATTGGAGGCTATTCGCGATTTGCAAAAGGTAAATTCGCAAAAATCAAATATTTACATTGTCCAAATATTCGTTCAGGCAAAGTCTGACGAAATTGTGAACATCTTTAAGGAGGCCACTGCTTCGGAAAAAACTGAAGTGGTGCGCCTAATGAAACAGCTTGATCCGGCCAACGGTTCAAAGTACGATGCCATCAACAAGGCCAACTAACTGCGTATGCTCCTCTCGCTTCATATCGAAAACTATGCGCTAATCAGCTCTTTGCAAGTTCAGTTCGACAAAGGGATGACCGTTATCACGGGTGAGACAGGAGCCGGCAAGTCGATCATTATGGGCGCACTTTCGCTCATTTTGGGAAACCGTGCAGATCTGGGCGTGCTTTTTGACAAGTCGAAAAAATGTTCTGTGGAAGCGGTTTTTGACATCAGAGATTTGTCGCTTTCTTTCTTTTTTGAACAAAATGACCTTGATTATCAAGAAAATACAATCATCCGCCGTGAGATAACTGAGAGCGGGAAGTCGCGGGCGTTCATCAACGACACGCCGGTGAACCTCAACGTTCTCAAGGAGTTCGCCTCGCGCCTGATAGACATCCATTCCCAGCACCATAACCTGCTGTTCCAAAATGCCGATTTCCGTATTGCCGTATTGGATGAATTCGCCAGCACCCAAGCCGAGGCTGTTGCCTATCGTTCTGTTTTAAAAGAGTTCAAACAAAAGGAAATGGAACTTTCCAAACGGTTGGAAATCCAACGCAACCGTTTGGAAAAGAGGGATTTCATGCAGTTTGTTTGTGACGAACTTTTATCTGCACATCTACAGGCGGGCGAAGAGGAACAGTTGGAACAGGAGATAGATTTTCTTTCTCATACAGAGACAATTAAGGAAAATTGTTGCCAGATGTCGCAGCTTCTTTCTGAAAAAGAGGGAAGTGTTTTGGACCAGTTGCATGAAATACGGTCACTTTCTGCTGCTATTTCTTCCTATCATCCTGATATAAAGTCTGTTAATGAACGATTGGAAAGTGCCTTCATTGACCTGAAGGATCTTTCCAACGAATTGGTTTCATTGAACGACAAGGTGGAATATGATCCTGAACTTTTGGAAAAAAAGCGGCAACGTCTTGATTTGCTGAATACTCTGGAACAAAAGCACCGTGTCTCGTCCGTGGAGGCGCTGCTGGACAAACTAAAAGCTGTGCAAGATGAATTGGCGGCACTTTCGGACGATGAACAGAATTTGGAGACGTTAAAAGCGGAATGTGAACGGCTGCAAGCCGATGCTTCCGCCCGTGCGAAGGAACTTTCCCAAAAACGCACAGCTGCTGTTCCTTCTTTACAGAAGAAGATTCTGCAAAAAGTGAACCAGCTGGGAATGCCTGATGCCCAGTTTGTTATAAAAATCACCGCTGCCGATACTTTGCAAAAAAATGGCATGGATGAAGTCCAGTATTTTTTTTCGGCTAATAAAGGTGTGGATATGGCGGAATTGGAGAAGGTGGCTTCGGGCGGCGAAATGTCGCGCCTGATGTTGGCTGTCAAGTCGGTGATTTCCGACCGTTCCGTCCTGCCCACGGTGGTTTTTGATGAGATCGACACGGGTATTTCGGGCGAGATGGCCGGCAAAGTGGCGAAGCTGATGAAGGAGATGTCGCAAGCACGGCAGCTGCTGGTGATCACCCATCTTCCGCAGATTGCGGCAAAGGGAACATCTCATTATCAGGTATTTAAGGAAGTGATAAGGGAGAAGAGCCGTACGCAGGTGCGGAAGTTGGAACAGGCGGGGCGGATTCAGGAAATTGCTAAAATGATGAGCGGTGATGCGTGCGGCGAAGCAGCCCTCCAAGCCGCAAAAGAACTTATAGAACAGTAAGATATGAAAAAACATCTGGTTTTTTTGACAATGATTTGTCTGCTTGCAACAGCTGCTGTTGATGCGCAAACGATGCAGAATACGAAACATTACCGTTCGCATTTTGCCTATATGACCACCGCTGGTTTTAATTCTGGCGTAGGGACTTTGCACTATGGGGGAAGGAAAATGCAGAACAAAATTCCAGTCTTTAGTGTGAACCAACTGGTTGCTTATCAGTTCAATCCGTATGTTTCTTTGGGTATTGAATTGGGTTTGAATGTGTGGAAACACACCGCTTTTATCCCGCTGACGGCCAATCTGACAGTTGAGTTTATTGATCGGGTGGCCACCCCACTCTGGTATATGAACGCCGGTTATGCTTTCAAATGGTACGTCTCTTCCCAGCCCGAAAAGATGACACATGTCATTCACGGCGCGAAACCGGGACTGCATCTGAATACGGGCTTGGGTGCTAAGATACAGATTAAGGAGCGGTTACATCTTTTTATTGCCGCCGATTATAAGGTGCAGCATAGCACACTTCAATATTCGGTCGTCAATCCTGATGAACTGCACGATTACTCTTCCATCACCACAAACCAGACGGAAAAGAAGTTTTATCATTTTATTGGGTTGAGAATCGGATTTATGTATTGGTAAACAACTAAATATTAATAAATTATGGAACGAAAACTCATTGTGGTCTCAGCTCCCTCCGGTGCGGGAAAAACCTCTATTGTCCGTTACCTTTTGGAGCAGAATCCGCAACTTTCCTTTTCCATATCTGCCACTACCCGCGCCAAACGTGAAATGGAAGTGGACGGGCGCGACTATTACTTCATTAGTGTCCCCGAATTTCAAAAACGTATTGAAAATGAGGAGTTTCTGGAGTGGCAGGAGGTTTACAATGGTCAATATTACGGTTCGCTAAAATCCGAAGTGGACCGTCTCTGCGGAGAAGGAAAAGTGGTCGTTTTCGATGTGGATGTACTTGGCGGACTGAATATTAAGAAATATTATGGCGAACAAGCCTTGGCCGTTTTTATACAGCCGCCCACGTTGGAATCGTTGAAGGAGCGGCTGGTTGGACGGGGAACTGAAACGCCCGAATCCTTGCAAAAGCGTCTCGACAAAGCCGAATATGAAATGTCGTTTGCGCCGCAGTTTGATGTGATTCTCATTAACGACCAGTTGGAGGTCGCCCGCAACGAAGCCAACCGTTTAATCCACGACTTCCTATGCCAAAAATAGGTCTTTTCTTCGGTTCCTTTAACCCTATCCATATCGGCCATCTTATTATGGCAGAATATTTTGTGGAAAATTCTGATTTGAAGGAACTATGGTTTGTGGTCTCTCCGAACAATCCTATGAAGAAAAAGGAATCATTGCTGAGCGAGCACCAACGTCTCTATATGGTGAACCTTGCGGTGGAGGACGACGCCCGTTTCCGTTCCTGCGACATCGAATTCCACCTTTCGCTGCCTTCTTATACTTGTAACACATTGGTACACTTGCAGGAAAAGTATCCTGACAAGGAGTTCGTGCTGATTATGGGCGAGGACAACTTGGAGACCATTGAGAAATGGAAAAATTACGAGTTTATTTTGGAAAATTATTCCATATATGCCTATCCCAGAATAGGTTCCGATGGTGGAAAGTACAAAAACCACCCGCATGTCACCTTCGTGGACGCGCCCTATATCGGGATTTCCGCCACGATGATCCGGAACATGCTGGCCGAAGGCAAAACCGTGCGCTACTTCACGCATCCCAAGGTGGCGCAGTTCATTGATGAGATGCGGCTCTATTCCAGAAAAAAACCGTTATGAAACAGTATCTTGACTTATTACAAACCATTCTGACAGAGGGACATGAAAAGTCCGACCGTACTGGCACCGGCACGGTCAGCATTTTCGGGCACCAGATGAGGTTTAACCTACAGGAGGGTTTTCCCTTGCTGACAACCAAGAAGTTGCATCTCCGTTCCATCATCTACGAATTGCTGTGGTTTTTGCAGGGTGACACCAACATTGCCTACCTGCACGACCATAAGGTGACGATTTGGGACGAATGGGCCGATCCGAACGGCGACCTCGGCCCCATTTACGGCAAGCAGTGGCGTTCATGGGCCTGCGCCGACCACACCACTGTTGATCAGATTTCGCAGGTACTCAATGACATACAAAAAAATCCCGACTCGCGCCGGCTCATCGTCAGTGCGTGGAATGTGGGGGAGATCGAAAAGATGGCGCTGCCGCCCTGCCATGTGATGTTCCAGTTCTACGTCTGCAACGGCGAGCTGTCGTGCCAGCTGTACCAGCGCAGTGCCGACGTGTTCCTCGGCGTGCCGTTCAACATCGCCTCCTATGCCCTTCTCACCCTGATGATGGCGCAGGTGACCGGCCTTAAGCCCGGCAGTTTCATCCATACCCTTGGTGACGCTCACCTCTATTCCAACCATCTGGAACAGGCGCGGTTACAGCTCACCCGTGAACCCCGCAAACTGCCTGTGATGAAGCTGAACCCCACCGTGAAATCGCTGTTCGATTTCCAATATGAAGATTTCACCCTCGAAGGCTACGACCCGCACCCGCACATCAAAGCCGAGGTTTCTGTGTAGGGTACAGGGATCAGGGATCAGGGATCAGGGATCAGGGATCAGGGGACAGGTATAATTCCCCTTCTTTGGAAGAAGGGGTGCCCGAAGGGCGGGGTAGTAGAACACAGTAGAAGGGATGCCCGAAGGGCGGGGTAGTAGAACACAGCAGAAGGGGTGCCCGAAGGGCGGGGTAGTAGAACACAATAGAAGGCGCCGTAGAGTCAGCGGCATGCCGCGTCTCAAAAAAACATCGAAATAATCAAAAATACCCATATTATGAAATACCGTTTAGTTTGCAAAAAATGTGGTCACGTCATTCCGTCGTTCAAGGAGTGGTTTGCCGGAAATCAAGTTTGTCCCGAATGTGGAAGCAATTATGTGGAAGTTAGTTACAACGCCGATTATTCCAAATTGAAGGAGCTGTACAAAGAAAATGCTGCTAATTTTTGGCACTATTTCGACTACCTTCCGTTGGAAGACAAGGCCAACGAGATTACCTACAATGAGGGCGCGATTC
This sequence comes from uncultured Bacteroidales bacterium, assembly GCA_947169105.1. Lineage (GTDB taxonomy): Bacteria > Bacteroidota > Bacteroidia > Bacteroidales > WCHB1-69 > UBA1756. The sequence goes on from CAMVOL010000003.1 coordinate 114,168, forward strand.
CGATTGAGGAGTGGGATTATTTGGAGAAGTTCGCCAAGGAGAAGTACGGCATCGACTGCAAGGTGATGGTCTATCGCAACGACCTCAACGGCGGCACCAACACTTTCAAGGATGTGGCGGCGGCGCTGGCGGCATCCGTAATGAAGGAGAATGGTATCAAGGAGTACTGTGTGGCCTCTACGGGCAACACGGCTACGGCTTTCAGCAAGTACTTGGCGAAGGCGGGCATCCGTCTGAGCGTGTTCGTGCCCAACTGTGTGTGCGAGGACACGGTGAAGGAGATCCGGTCTTACGGCCAGAACCTCGTGATTTCGGAGGGCGACTACGGGGCAGCCAAGAAGGAAGCTGCTGATTATCACAAGAATAACAATGTTTTGATTTCGGGCGGCAATATTGACCCGTTGCGTGTGGAGGCGAAGAAGACGATGGTGTTCGAGTTCATGCGCCAGATGGGCCGGATGCCCGACGTGTATGTGCAGGCGGTGAGTGGTGGCACGGGCCCGATTGCCGTGGACAAGGGCGTACGGGAGATACAGGACGTGTATCCGGAGGTGAAACTCCCGAAACTGCTGTTGGTACAACAGGATACCTGCGACCCAATGGTGCAGGGTTGGGAAAATGCCGTGGCTGCCGGTTTCCCGGAAGGTTACGAGAAAAACTTCCCCTCCATTCCGAACCCGCAGACGATGGTTTCGATTCTTTCGACGGGCACGCCGGGCATGTTCCCGATTGTGGCACCGATTGTGCGGAAGAGCGGCGGCGGCTTCCTGCGTGTGAAAGAAACTGACTTGGTGAACATTGCGCGTATTGCCTATAAGGAACGGAACGTGTTGCTCGGCCCCGCCGCCGCCGTATGTCTGGCCGGTTTCTACGAGGCGCTGAAGGAGGGTAAGATCCAAAACGGCCAGACCGTGCTGGTGAACACGGGCGAAGGTGCCGACCGCGCCCAGCAGTTCGCCGCCGAGGTGAAAGAATAGGATTTTGGCAGGGGTTTTAAAGACGTGCTATGGTGAACGGTAGAGACGTGCGGTGGCATTTGTAGAGACGTGCCATGGCGTGTCTCTACAGGGAAACGTATATCTAACCATTGAAATCCAAAAATATATGGAAACACGAAAACAACAAACCATCGAAATCGCTCTGCACATGCTGTTTTGGATAATTGTGTGCATTTGTTTTTGTTTGACATCCTTACTTCGTCCGATGGCGATGGTATATTGGAAGGAGATTGTTTCTACGCTGTTTATTGGCGGGATGGTCTATTTCAACTATTTTGTATTGATTCCCAAATTTTTATTGAGAGGGAAAAAAGTATTGTTTTGGATTTGTGCTATTTTGTTGCTGATTGCCACTGTGTCTGCTGAGATGCTGTTGGTGGATTCGGATATACATAAGCGAGCAGTTTGGCTACATGGAGATTTAAGCCCTTATTATTCAACGGCTCCTTTTGCATTGCTTTTTCGAGATTTTTCTTTTTTCATTTGTTTTTTACTGCTCAAACTTTACCATATAAATGTCATTGCACTTAAAAAAGTGGAGAAGGTGGTCACTTCCGAAATCTATAAATTGATTATCATCTCGTCCAGTGAGAAACCGCAATTGATTGATTTTAACGATATTGTCTATTTTTTATTTGAAGATGGAGAAATCGTTGTGACCCTGAAAAGTGGTGAAAAAAAGCAGAGGAGCGGTTCCCTTTCGGATATTGAAAAAATGATTCCATCAGAATTATGGGTACGGGTCAATCGCCAAACTCTGGTTATGCGTGACAGCATTGTGCGTTATACGCCGACAGCAATATGCGTGGCTATAAATGGAAAGGAAGTGTCTATTCCCTATTATTTCACAAAACAGGATGAGATGATTTCGCTTTTGAAAGCGTGGAACTCCGACTTGTATTCTCCTGATGATAGTAGAGAGGAAAAACCTGCTGGTGAGGGTCAACCGTTATCCGATGATTTGAAACGGCTTTTGGATTATCTCAACGGCCACCCCAATGCAAGTGTGCAGCAGGTGGCGAAGGATCTTTATTTGTCCACCCGTACTGCTCAACGCAGGATGACTGAGCTTCGTCAGTTAGGGTTGCTCAATTCTTCAAAAAAAGGCTAAAAAGGCTGCCAAATAGGTGGTTTTTTTTCAAGAAAATAGCCAAACTCATTTTTCATCTTTTGAAAATTCGGGGAAGATGAGTTTGTAAATGATTTATAATAAATCAAATAGATTTACTATTGCGCCAAAATTCACCTTTCGTAAAATTGGCGCGGGTGGATGCTGTTGTAATGTGTAACTTTGCAACAACTAAATCATCATTATTATGTTTAAACACTTTTTATCCATTTTTGTATTGCTTTGTGCAATTACTTTTTCATTTATGTCCTGTGAAAAGCGGGAACATTTTGTAACCGACAACGAGCATTGGGCTCAAGAGATACCCAATGCTAAAAAAACAGGCACGTTATATTCCATAGGCACATTGTGTGGACACACTATCAGTGAATGTGGGGGGAATTGTCTTCCGCCGCCTTTTAGTGGACATATGGATTGTCAAGGTGCTGGTACCCATTGTACAATGTCGGCTACAATACTTGTTGTACCCTCGGCCCCCACATTGTTCACGGCCACCACGCAAGACAGCACCGATTTGACGAGCGAGGAGTTCTTCAACATGCCGGATCGGTCGCTGTACATGGGCATGGATGGGGATGGGAAACCCCAATGGCTCAACATTCCGGCGCAGCTATCCATCCGCGACAGCGTTACCCGCGTTTTTACCTTCAACGGATTGTATTACAGCAGCCAGCAGATTTATAAGAATCTGTAGGGAGCGGAGAGCGGAGAACGGAAAATGGAAAGGTAAGAACGGAAAATTGTACCTTTGCCGCGAGGAAAGGGAACCCGCTGCGTCCCTGCAGCGGATTCCAGTAGAAAGTAAAAGGTAAAAAGTAGGAGGTTGCCAACACACAAGCCCCTCTTCATACCTCTTACCTTCTACCTTCCAACTTGATAAACCTGCAACCTGATAAACTTTTAAAAACCAAATAATTATGAAAAAAACAATTTTATTCGCAGCTTTGTGTGTAGCCTGTACATTGCTGCAAGGCCAGAGCTACTGGTCTCTTTCAGGCAACAGTGCAAGTAGCAGTAATTTCATTGGTACCACCAATTCACAAGCATTGACGTTCAAAACGAACAACGCGACAAGAATGACACTATCACCGACACAGGCATTTCTTGGCATAGGAACGCCGACACCATATTCAAACTTACATATTCATTCGACGGCCCGTGATTTGTTTAATTATTGGGGAGCTATTCAACTAACCAATACAACAACAGGTAATTCCGCTTCAGATGGCTTTCGAATCGTACAAATTGATAACAATGTCTATATAAAACAGTTAGAGAAGGCAAATTTATTTGTTCAGAACAATGGTCAAGGGTTTACGCTGGACACAAACGGATATGTGGGTTTCAACACAAACCGGCCAAAACAGAAAATCCATGTGGTGGATAACAACATACTGATTTCGCACACCTCCTCACGGGCGCCGGGAGTGACGAACGGAGCCATTATGTTCGGAGATGCCACCAACAGTAATTGCCAGTACGGGGCATGGGGTATTGAATATGTGGACAGTCAGGACGAGGGCTACGGACTGAACTTCTTCATACCGTGGTCAAATTGTAATACAAATCCCGGCAACAATAGGTTGTTTTTGGCCGACAACGGGAATATCGGCATAGGGACAAAAAACCCAATGGCGAAGCTGAGCGTGGACGGGAACATCTGCGCCAAGGAAGTGCGTGTTTCGTTGAGCGGCTCGCCCTGTTGGCCCGACTATGTGTTCGCGCAGGATTACGATCTGATGAAGATCAGCGATTTGAGGAGCTATGTGCAGCAGAACCGTCATCTGCCGGGCGTGCCGAGTGCCGCCGAGGTGGAGGAGAACGGCGTGGAATTGGGCGCCACCACCGAGATCCTGTTGCAGAAAATCGAGGAGATGACGCTCTACATCCTCCAGTTGGAGGAACGCATCCAGCAATTAGAGAACGGGAAAGGAGGGGTGAGATGAAAAAAAGAGTTTTTATATCTGCATTAGTGGCAAGTCTTTTTGTGATTTTTGCCGCATGCAAGGACAAATCTTGTTCGTTTGAGGATATGGAATATGATGCTGCCACGAAGCAATGCGAGTGCATACATGCACCCAATTTGACTCCGCCCAAATTGCTAACGAATGGGTATAACACGTGTTCAGACATCATTGATTTTTTCTATGGCGAAGTGAAAGACAACAAGGAATACCCCTATTTTTCACATGAGGGCGACACTTTGATGGTTTGTGGCTGGCTTTGCAACTATGAATCTGATATAGACACTGTTAATATTTTAATGAAGATACAAGATAAACCTTATTATGGGGGGGCGATAACAGAGAATAATACGTTGAACATTCATGTGGAAAAGAATCAATTGGATTCAATTGAAAATGGACAATATCATGTGCGAGGAGTATTAACATTTACTCCATTAGATATAGGCTATTCTGTTGCTTCTCCTTACCCCTATTCGTCAACTGCTTGCTATGCTCCGTATTTTGCAATTAAAGCATTGGATATTCATAGATAAATAGCGTTTTATGAAAACATTCAAATCAATAATTTTTTTAGGATTGTGCTTTTGTTTGACATTTGTCAACGCACAACAGCAAGTATCAAGGGAAGAAGCTGTCAATGCAGCAATTAATACGCTGAGATATGAATCTCAAGATGATTTTGTAAATAGATTGGTGGACACCGTATTTTCATTAAGAAACAATGGAAACACTATATTATTCGAGGTTCATTTTTCCGATAATAAGATAGTTCTATTGACTGTCAATGCCTGAAATAAGTTGACCGTTTTTTATCACTAAAACCAATAAAAAAA
>CAMVOL010000004.1 GCA_947169105.1 uncultured Bacteroidales bacterium
CATATCTTAACTTTTTAGTTTCTTAACTCTTTTCATCTACTACCCCGCCCTACGGGCACCCCTTCTACATAGAAGGGGAAATTTCAATTGCATCGCACGCTGCCTTCACGCGGCGGTTGGTCTCTTCTACGCCGATGCAGGCGATGATTTCAAAGAGTTCCGGTCCTTTGGCCGCACCCACAAGGGCAATGCGGAAACTGTTCATGATGGCGCCCATATTCAGTTCGTTGCTTTGGACGTATTCCATGATTTTGTCGTGAACAATCTGTTTGTCAAAAGGCTGGACGGAATTGAGAATGTCCAGCATCTTGTGGAGATGTTCAGCGGTGCCGGGTTTCCAGCGTTTCTTCACGGCCTGCGGGTCGTATTCTGTCGGGGCGATGAAGAAGTAGTTGCTCTGTTCCCAAAATTCGGGGATGAAATGCACCCGTTCCTTGATGAGGCGCATCACATTCATTGCGTACTCCTTGTCGGCAGTCACGTCGTGGTCGGCCAATACTTTGGCGAAATAGCCGTACAGCCGTTCATCGTCGGCCAACTGGATATATTGGTGGTTGAACCACTTGGCCTTTTCCAGGTTGAACTTGGCTCCGGACTTGCTGATTTTGTCGATGGAGAAGAGTTTTATGAGGGTGTCGAGGTCCATCATCTCCTGCTCGGTGCCGGGGTTCCAGCCGAGGAGGGCCAGCATATTGATGACCGCTTCGGGCAGGTAACCGCTTTCACGGTAGCCGGAGGAAATTTCGCCGCTCTTGGGATCTTTCCACTGGAGCGGGAAGACGGGGAAGCCGAGGCGGTCGCCGTCGCGTTTGCTGAGCTTGCCGTTGCCGTCGGGTTTGAGCAGCAGCGGCAGGTGGGCGAACTGCGGAGCCTCCCAGCCGAAAGCCTTGTACAGCATCACGTGCAGCGGTGCCGACGGCAGCCACTCTTCACCGCGGATGACGTGCGAGATCTCCATCGTGTGGTCGTCCACGATGTTGGCCAAGTGGTAGGTCGGCATCCCGTCGGATTTGAACAGGACCTTATCGTCCAATAGGTTGGAGTTGATGGTCACGTCGCCGCGTATCAGGTCGTGTACGGTGATGTCGAGGTCGGCGGGATATTTGAACCGGATGACGTAGGGTGCGCCGCTCGCTAGTCTCTGTGCCACTTCTTCCTTGCTGAGGGAAAGCGAGTTGCAGAGCGTGTCGCGGGTGGTGGCGTCGTACTGGAAGGTCTGCTTCTGCACCTCCGCCTCCTTGCGGCGTGCGTCAAGGGCTTCGGGCGTGTCGAAGGCGTAGTAGGCCCAGCCGGTTTCAATCAGCTGGTCGGCGTACTGCTTGTACATCGGCTTGCGTTCCGATTGCTTGTACGGGCCGAATGGGCCGCCAATGCCGACGCCTTCGTCGAATTGGATGCCGAGCCACTGGAAGGCCTCAATGATGTACTCCTCTGCACCCGGCACGAAGCGGGTCTGGTCGGTGTCTTCAATGCGGAGCAGAAAGTCACCGCCGTTCTGCTTGGCAAAGAGGTAATTATACAATGCGGTGCGCACGCCGCCGATATGTAACGGCCCCGTCGGACTGGGGGCGAATCGTACTCTTACTTTTTCCATATAAATAATAGTGGTTTATTGTCTTTGAAATTTGAGTTCCAGTCGTGCTTCGTTGTAAAGCATGGTGATGACATCCTTGGTGTTGAGCGGGAAGTCGGCACGCATCATCCAGGAATAGAAGGCGGGCTCTCTTTTGAACACATCCTTCACGCTTTCGCCCTTGTGCTTGCCGAAGTTGAAAACCTCCACATCCTTGTCGTTCAGGATGATATGTGCGGCGAAATCGACGTTGCGGTTGACGCGGGTGAAGTGGTCGAGGTCTTTCACATTGGGTGTGACAGGGCAGCATTTCTTGGTGTTGCGGTCCTCGTATTCTACATCTTTGTAGCGCTCGATCTGCGCTTCCAAGACTTCAAGGGTAGCCATGGCGTCGGCGTTGGCGGAATGGGCGTTCTGGATGTCTTTGCCGCAGTAGAACTTGTAGGCGGCGGCGAGGTTGCGCGGTTCCATCTTGTGAAAAATCTGCTGTACATCAATCAGATAGCGGTCGCGCATATCGAGACGTTTGCCGATACGCAGGAACTCTTCCGCCAGCAGCGGGATGTCGAACTTGTTGGAGTTGAAGCCGGCGATGTCGCTGTCGCCGATGTAGGCGAGGAGGTCGTCGGCCACTTCCGCAAAAGTGGGGCAGTTCTTCAGGTCTTCCTCGCTGATGCCGTGCACCGCCTGCGCTTCCGGCGAGATGCCGTTCAGCTGGCGGGCTTCGGACGACGGGGTCGGCTTGATGCGGATGGTCCTCTCTTCGCGGTTGCCGTCAGGGAAGCATTTGATGAAGGAAATTTCGATAATCTGGTCGCGGCCGATGTTCAGGCCGGTGGATTCGATGTCGAAGACAATGAGCGGGCGGGTCAGTTTCAGATTTGTCATTTTCTTTTCTTTTTGAAAATGGAGGGCAATGTCTTGCGTCCAATCAATGTGATTTAAAAAATAAGAAGGTTAGTGCTTCATCTCTTTCATTTGGAAATTGATGCCTTTCTTCATTTCGAATTCTTTTCTATCTATGTCTTTTCTCGGGCGGAGATCCATATAGCTGAGTCCTTGTTTGAAGCGGATGTCGCGGGGGATGTGATTGGCGTTGATGCGGTTGATGTCCTTTTGGAGCTCGGGTGTCATGGAACCGTTCTTTTCGCGGAAATTTTTGGCAAACTCGAAATTGCCGTCCCCTTGGGTCTTGAGGATGAGGTTGGCCCAGTAGTTAACGGCCTTTTCAGCTTTCTCGAAGTTGATGGTGTAGATGCCGTTTTCAGCTCGGGTGAAGGCGCCTTGTTCCTTCATCACATTGTAGCACATCATGTTGGCTTTACCGTGCGAGCTGGCGGAACCGAACCGTACGGAACGGAACAGGCCGGTGATGAAAGTGGTGATGGCATCTTCTTTGGTGATGTTGGTGATCTCTTTCTTGTCAATGAGGTGGCAGACGATGAAGAGCCCGAGGATGTCGGCTTTCGCCTCTTCCCAAGAGGTCTTTTCGGTTTTGAGGGCTTCATCGACGGAGCCTTTCTTGTTGATGGTCTCCTTGATGCCGAGGCCGTGTCCCACTTCGTGGAAGGTGACATTCCAGAAGAAGGCGTCGAACTTGAGGTGCCCCATCTGCGAGGGGTTGAGGACGGTTTTGCCGATGGGTTTCATGATTTTTTCAAACTTGGCCTCCATGCTGTTGCGGAGCTGCAGACGGCGGGTCCCCTTCTTGGCCTGCACGCGGTCGTCGTTAGGCAGGTTGATGGCGATGGTCTTGCTTCCGGAGTTGCAGTCGCCTGCATAATAGACAGCGTTATAGACGTTCAGGTCGGATTCGGTGCCCGGAACAAAAGTTTTGTACTTGGGTTCGCAGGGGAGAATTTTCTGGATGTCGGGAAGCATCTTGATGAAATGGGCGAGCTGTTTGCTGCGTTCCACATCTTTCACGAGTATGAAGGCCTCGTAGGAAGCTTTGGCTTCCATAAACTTGTCGTCGTAGTTCTCGATAGGGCCGAACACGAAGTCAATGTTGCTGTTCTTCATATCCATCCATGCGAGGTCGCTGGCAAAGTAGTCGTCGGTTTCAAAAGCTTTCTTGCGTTCAATCAGATAATGCCTCATTTCAGGGTTGTCGGTGATGGAGATGGCCTTTTCCAACAGTTTGCACACAGTGGCTATTTCCTCCTTGTACTCCTCGTGATACCAGCGGGCGACGAGTTTGCCTTCGTCGTCACGGCGCAGCACGGTGTAGAGGCTGTTCTTGTTCGGATCCTTGTAGGCGGCGAATTCTTTTTCCGATATGTCAAGCGGATAGTATGTACACACGTCGGGTTTTGCCCCGAACCCTTTCACAAAAGGCTTGTTCCCGTCCAGCCGGTCCCACGGGCCGTAGTTGATGAGGGCGTAATCCCTTGCATACGGGTCTTCAATTTGCCGCATCAGTTCTTCCTTGTCGCCGTAGGTCTGTTTCCAGAACAGCTGGTCCATAATGTCGGCAATCTCGATGAAGATGGGGATGAGCTCCCTTTCGCTGTTGGTGAGGCGGCTCATGTCGGCCCGCAGTTCATAATAGTCGTAATCGGTGACTTTCTCCTTTGCGTTGGACATCATGATTTTACTTTTGCTTTCTTGGGCTGATAACATGGTTACACATAGCAATAAAATGATGGTGATGGCTTTTCTCATAGTTGTATGGTTATAAATTATTGATGGATACTTCGGGGTTGGAGAGGGAGAGCTTCCGCAGGATGTTCCGGATGTCGTCAGGCATCATGGACTGAGGGATGGTTCCGACATAGTTCCTTTCGCGGCACCGCATGAACTGTCGTATCTGATTTTCCGCATTGGCGAAGATGGCGCGGAAGAACTTGGGAATATGCTCGTTTACGGGCTTCTTTGCGTAAAGTTCGTCTGAAAGGTTCCGAATCAGGATTTCCTTCAGCCGGGAAATATGGGCAGCTAATTTGTCCGCATATTTGTTTTTCTTGGCGAAAATAAGCAGGTAATAGTCAGCAAAATCGGTGGGGGCGCATTTGTGGATTTTCACGCCCTCCGGACTGAAAGCGTGGCAGAAGCAGTCGTCGTCAATGAAGGGGAAGGCACCGTTGTGGTCTTCGAGGGCAAGCCCGCTCTTCGACTTGTCAAACCGGACAGCCCTGTTCTGGAAGATGACGAGGTTGATGCAGTCCACAGGATCTTGTACAAAAGTGCTTTCCGTTATGGGCGACTCGTACTGCGCATACATCATCTGGAATTCCGGAAGCATCGGACATAAGTTACTTTCAGGGATCGTCAGCAACGGCATCAGATGAAAACGGCAGCCGCAGTGGTCCGCCAGCAGACCGGCAAGGGTGAAGATGGACATTTTCGCCCTCGCGGAAAAGAGGAAATAGTCCACATCATTGCCGAAAGTGTTGACGGTATTGCTATTTGTGCCGCTCCTTTTGCCCATTGACAGCGTATTTTCCGTTTTAAAATATCAGGCGGCAAAGGTACATCAATTTTTGCATATATTGTTGTACCTTTGCACCCGTTTTTTAGCAGAATGATATGAGAAATTATGCGGAACTTATCGCCCAAGAACTGGGTTTGAAAGTGAAACAGGTACAGAATGTGCTGGAGCTGCTTGACGGAGGTGCAACTATTCCATTCATAGCAAGATACAGAAAAGAAGCCACCGATTCGCTCGACGAAGTTCAGATCGGCGCCATCCGCGACCGCCACCTTAAACTGGTGGAACTGGACAAGCGCTGCGCCACCATCATCGACTCCGTAGCGGAGCAGGGAAAATTGACGGAAGATCTTCGCACGGCTTTCGAGAACGCCGCCACGATGACGGAGCTTGAGGACTTGTACCTGCCGTACCGCCCCAAACGGAAGACCCGTGCCTCCGTCGCACGCGAGAAAGGGCTGGAGCCGCTGGCCGCCCTCATCATGAGCCAGAATGAGAGCAACCTGATGGCCATCGCCAAACGGCACGTCAACCCTGCCAAGGGGGTGGACAGCGTGGAGGATGCCCTCGCCGGCGCCCGCGACATTATCGCCGAGTGGATCTCCGAGAACATCCCCGTCCGCAACCGACTTCGCACCATCTTCGTCAAGAATGCCGTCATCGCCTCCAAAGTGGTGAAGGGCAAGGAGAAGGAAGGGGCGAAGTTCGAGGTTTACTTCAACTTTTCGGAACGGCTGGACCGCGCGCCGTCGCACCGTATCCTCGCCGTCTTCCGCGGGGAGGAGGAGGGCTTTCTGAAGCTCACCATCGCCCCCGATGAGATCCGCACCACCGATGCCCTGAAAAAGCATTTTGTGAAGCAGAACAACCTTTGCGGAGAACAGGTCGCTCTCGCCGTCACCGATTCCTACAAACGGCTACTGCAACCCCAGATGGAGACGGAAATGCGGAAGATTTTCAAGGAAAAAGCAGACAAAGAAGCAATTAATGTGTTTGTCACCAACTTGCGCCAGTTGCTGCTGGCCCCGCCGCTCGGCCAGAAGGTGGTGCTCGCCATCGACCCTGGTTTCCGTACCGGCTGCAAGGTGGTCATCCTTGACCGACAGGGCAAACTGATGCACAACGAAACCATCTACCCGCACCCGCCGAAAGCGGAATACCGCCTTGCCAGCGACAAGCTGAAACGGCTGGTTTTACAATACAAGGTGGAAGCCATCGCCATTGGCAACGGCACCGCTGGCCGCGAAACGGAGTATTTCGTGAGCAAGATCCCGTTCGAGCGAGACGTACAGGCCATCGTGGTGAACGAGAGCGGCGCCTCCGTCTATTCCGCCTCGCAGGTGGCACGCGACGAGTTCCCCGACTATGACGTCACCGTACGCGGGGCCGTCTCCATCGGCCGCCGCCTGATGGACCCGCTTGCCGAACTGGTCAAGATCGACCCCAAATCCATCGGGGTGGGGCAGTACCAGCACGACGTGAACCAGACGCTCCTTCAGGAGAGTCTCGACACCACCGTGGAGAGCTGCGTCAACTATGTGGGGGTGGAGGTGAACACGGCCAGCAAGGAGCTGCTGTCGCGGGTGTCGGGCATCGGCCCCGCGCTGGCGAAGAACATCATCGAGTATCGGAACGAGCACGGACCCTTCGCCGCACGCTCGGAACTGCGCCAAGTGCCCCGTTTCGGCGAGAAGGCGTTTGAGCAGGCCGCCGGCTTCCTCCGCATCCGCGATGCCGCCAACCCGCTCGACTTCAGTGCAGTACATCCCGAAAGCTATCATATCGTGGATAAGATGGCACACACCTGCGGCTGCTCCGTCTCCGACCTGATGGCCGATGCCGAAAAACGCAAACAGATTCATATTGAAGACTATGTGACGGACAAGGTGGGACTTCCGACGCTGAGCGATATTATGCAGGAGCTTGCGAAACCGGGCCGCGACCCGCGCACCACCTTCGACGTGTTCGAGTTCGACAAGAACATCAGCACCATTCAAGACCTGAAGGTGGGGATGGTGGTCCCCGGCATCATCACCAACATCACCAACTTCGGCTGCTTCGTCGATATCGGCGTGCATCAGGATGGCCTCGTCCACGTTAGCCAGCTCGCCGACCATTATGTCAGCAACCCCAACGACGTGGTCAAACTCAACCAGAAGGTGATGGTGAAAATTACCGCCGTAGATCTAGATAGAAAACGTATATCTTTGTCAATGAGGGAAAAATAGAATAAGAGACGCACGACCGTGCGTCTCTACAATATGATAAACTTTATAAACTTTATAACTATTATGGTAATTTTAGAAAGACCTTTTGCATCAGATTTGATGGTGGAAACACTGGAAAAAAATGGAATTCCAGTTCTGAAAAATGAAATGTCAGAATTGCGTGTGAAAAATGGTAGGATTTTGTCCGACAAGGAATTCTGCGATGAATACAAGAAAGTCGGTAAATTGTACACCTGTTCGGAAAATGCGCTCGGCTGGATTTATGACCACATTGACGACAAAGCGTTGCTGGACGGCATTTCTATCGTGAAAGATAAGGCGGCATTCCGCAAAATTTGCCGTGATATCTATCCGGATTTCTTTTATAAGGAATTTAATATCAATGAAATGCAAGATGTTGATACGGGCACTCTTGTGTTTCCGTGTGTCATCAAGCCCTCGGTTGGATTTTTAAGTAAAGGTGTCTTTGTCGTACATAATCCGGAAGAGTACCGCAAGGCGGTGGCCACCCTTTTGGCCGATTTTGCAAAAGCGGGTTCCGATTTTCCGGAATTTGTGGTCGGGAAGAGCCGTTTCCTGATTGAGGAGTACATCCGTGGCGAGGAGTACGCGGTGGATGCCTATTACAATGAAAATGGCACGCCCGTGATTCTGAATATCTTCCATCACAAATTTATGGACGAGTCCGACACGTCCGACCGTCTGTACATGACAAACAAGGGACTATTTGACAAGTACGAAGGACCTTTTTCGGACTTCCTTACCAACCTCAACGGCACCTTGCACCTGAAGAATTTCCCGATGCACATTGAGTTCCGTTACGATGGTAAGAAGGCGGTGCCGATTGAAATCAATCCGTTGCGTTTCACGGGCTTCTGTCTTAATGAGTTGCAGGTGTTCATCAGTGGCCAGCATCCGATGGTTTCGTATTTGCGCGGACGGCGTGTTTCCAAAGAGGAGATGTGGCAGGGTAGGGAGGAATTTACCTACGCTTTCGGTGTGCTGGAGTTACCGGCGGGTGAAACCGACAAGACATTCAACGAGGAGAAGTTCCGTGCGGATTTCCGTGGTGTCATTGACGTGCGGCGCGTGCCCGACAAGTCCTCAGGTGTGGCGGCCACCGTTTTTCTCCGGACGGAAACGGAAAACATCACCGACCTTGACCGGATCATGAGTCTGGATATGCGGGAGTATGTGAAATAACCCTAAAGTCCAAGTTTAACAAGGAGAGGTTCCATATTTTCTTTCAGTAATTTGTAAAATTCAGGGTGCTTCTCGCGGTAGGCCTCCATCTTCTGGCGGGCGTTCATCGTGGCCACCGCTTTCGTGTATTGTGAGCACTCCCAATCGACCACCATTCCGAGCCAGTCGAAGTTCTTGCCTTTGTACTCCTTGTGGTGACGGGCGTGCCGGCGGTGCCAGTCGCGCACTTTTTCGTAGGACCAAATCAGCCGCAGCCACGGCTTTTCAAAATCATGGAACAGGAAACGGAATTTCCAGCAGCGCAGGTTTAGCGCTGTCATGTTGAAGGCGCACCAGTGTGCGAACCAATAGGGGAATGTTGCCCTTTCGTCGGGAGTGAACACTATTTCGAAAATGTTTTATTTTTGAATCAGGCGACAAAAGTACACAAAAATTGAGAATTGAAAATTGAGAATTACTCACCTCGGAGAGGTGATATTTCAATAACCCCAGATATCACCGCTCGTACACCTGCTCGAATTCATCGATTTCTCGCTTGGGAATGCCCAATCGGCGGGCAATAGACTTCCATTTTCTCACCCCATCTTTTACTTCATTGATAATGGTTTGAGCAATGGTTTTATCGATCATATATTCTTCGGATGAGGCCAACAGCACATTCAAATCTGCTTTGTTTGTGGTGGAGTTGATGAGCAAGGCTTGGTATTCATTTAGGGTGGGGTTCAGGTCGTAGGCAGGGGAGAGCGTCCACCCACGGGGAGTGAGGAGGAATCCGTGGTTGCGGAAATGGTCGTCACTGTTACCGATGGCGATGTTGAAGGCCACTCTCCGATATAGCTGCTGTAGATTTTTTTCCACATCGCAACAGTTCTGAAGGATGAAGTCAACAATGTCTAGATAGCCGTTGCCAGTGCTGGCATTGCAGCCGTCCGACAGACCGAGAAGGGTCATAGCAGATGCGAAGTGTCGTCTTCTGCCCGTCTCTGTCCTGTCGAATCTTTTGGATAACAGGACGTGGTATTGGCCACCGGAAGGCAGCACGTTCGTTTCGGCCGCGAGGACTCCCGCCTCTTTGGCCAACAGATGACTATGGTGTTCCCACAAAGCCACATCGTAGGTGTCGTTCCGTGAAGGAAACTTTGCCACACAAAGCCGGCCATCAGCATCCAAAACGCCTGCCTTGGGTCGCGCCCCACCAAGTGAGGTGCCAGGATGGAACAGCTGCTGAATCCATCGCTTTTCGGGCAACTGATTTTGGGCTTCACTTTTTTCAATCTCCATGCTCGCCGCCACCAGTGTGTGGATGCTGGTGAATGGCGGAATACGCAAGTGATCTTCGCAGTTGATGAATGCTCCGTCGAGGGAATCCTTGAAACGCAGTCCGCCCATACGTGAAAAATCGTCAATGCCAACAAGATAGTCGAAAGAGGAAAGCCGGCGTACGGGTCGGTTCTCTTCGGTGGCGATGATCTGCTCCCGCCGGTTCAGCAAAAGTCGTCCCCAACGGTCAGGCAATGCATCACTGAAACAACCGAATATGTCTTTGTCTGGTTGGGTGTATTGTGGCCCAGGATAGTTGTTGATGTCGGCGCAAAGAAACAGGCTGCCGAATTTTGCCAGCCATTTTTCATCGAATCGGAAGGCATACGAGTCGGAACCCCTAAGGGATTCATAGCCCAACTCTCCAACCAACATCGGAGCATCCATCCAATTGAAATCTGCAAAAACGAACAATGATTTCATATCACCTCAATTTAGATTTTCTTGGAAGCACGTTCGCGGTGTTTCAGGGAAAGGTCTTGCAACGCCCTGCCCAGTTCGTCTTTTTGTGCCAGCAGCAAAATGTCGTCATCGAGTTGCAGGGCATACAGCACGCGCAGATAAATTCCGATGGCCACGGTGGGTACGCCCTTTTCAATTCGTGCGACCGTCAGCGGTGAACAAGTGGCCCGTTCCGCCACCTGTGCCATGCTCAGATTGCGCCGCAGACGGGCCAGTCGGATCTGTTCGCCTACAGTCTGCATCTTCTGCTCCAGCTTACGGGGCAGCTTGGTGCCCATGGTTGTCTTGCTCATATTTTTGCAACATTTAATTACAGCTGCAAAAATACAATTTTTTCTTTATTTTATGATAGGTTAATGAAAAAAATGAAAACTGAAAATCCCTATTCCCCGTATGTTATCGTCCATACCGTTCGTGATAGCAGCTTCTCGTTGGAGAACTCCTCGCATTCGGTCCAGTTGCCGTGGGTGTCGTACTGGAACTTCCACGTAAGGACGGGATTGATGGGGGTGCTGTCGCTGTTGACATCGTAGAACTCCACACGGGTTCTGTTCCCCGCGTCATCGTACTCGAAGCGGACTCTTACGACATTGTATGCTAAACTTCCTGTAAAGTATTCGCCCTTGTAATAGTGTTTGCTCGTGATTTGCATAATTCCTGTCTCGCTGGAGATGGACAATAGCTTTCTTCCACAAGCCTTTCGTTAGGTTGCGTTGCGGGTAGCGGATGTAACCCGTGTAGGGGTGCTTGCGGGCGAAACGGTTGCTGATGCGGCGGTATTGTTTCATTGTGATGGTGCGTGCATCTATTTGCGTAGCTCGGTGCAGCGAGTCAAAGGAATAGGTCCACTCTTCAATGGGGCGTGCTTCCCAAAGGTGCTCATAGCAGCGTATGTTGTTGTGTCGTTTTAGAAGATGTTCTTTCGAAATATAATAGTTGGGAATCAGTTGAAAATTATGCCGTACTTCCCTCACTGATTTCACCTCGCCGTTGAAGGATATGGACATCGGATCCATTGTACCTGTCCAGTCGTTCAGCAGGTCGCTTTGCACGGGGAAAAGCGCCAGATAGCACTTCCCATCGCGTCTTTCGGGGATGTATTTGTAGCCGTTCATTATGCCCTCCTTAAAAATCCTTTTGGCAGAATCTTGCGTGGCCTTGTCCACCTGCGCCTGTACGCTGGCGGCGGTAAGCAGAAGAAGGAATAGGGCGAGACGGCGCATTCGGGTATGGAATTAATGCAGCAAAAATACGAATAAATTGAAAAATGAAAAATGAGAATTGAAAAATATTCATTAACGGCATAATCAAGGCGGCGTGCGACTTCGGAATTGCACCGTAGTTCTGTGAGTATTGACATAATCCCATTTACCTCGGAGAGGTGATATTTCAATAACCCCAGATAAGCGTTGCGCAATCTGGGGTGCAGGAAAGCCTCGTGTGTCAGCCCGCGGCACGGGCGGCAGGTACATAAGGACACCGCAAGTGATGCCGCGGAAAATTGAAAACTCCCGACCTTAGACAAAAAGAGGGTGCCAGAAATACTGACACCCTCTGTATTCAATAATGGTGAACAAATCCTATTTGAAGGCGTTCTCGCACAGGCCGTCGCCGCTGAGCAACAGTCGATCCATGTAAGCGGGAACCTCTTTGCCCATGTATTTGTCCACGTATATCTTGGCGAGGTACTGACCCAGCATGAAGCCGTGGCCCTGCAAGCCGACGAGTAAGCCGTGGCCCGGGTCGATGATGTAGCGTGGCTCGGTGTAGTAGCCCGCCCAGAAAGCTTGGAAGCTGACGGCACCCAGCTGCGGAATCCACTCGCGGAACATCTCGGAGCAGATTTCGAGGAAGTCTTGTGCGTTGTACTTCAGGTTCTTGCCCGCTTCGGCGGAGTCCGTACCCGGAGAAGCGCAGCCGATAATCTGGCCCGTCTCCTTGAACTGCTGTCCGTAAACGGCGGAGAATCCTTTGTAACGACGGCGGTCGATGAGCATGTCCAGACACTCGCCATCCTTACCCAACATCGGCAGACGGCCGGTGATAAAGGCTTGGTGCTTAATGGGATAAAGTCCCGTTTCAATACCTAATTGTTTGGCGAACTTGGCGGCCTGATAACCTAAGGCGTTGACAAAATGCTCGCAGTGGTACTCCACATACTCTTTGTCGTGGGTGTAAACCAGTGCCATGAAGCCCTTGGCCGTGCGCTGCACTTCCACTAGGCGGCAGTCTTCGAGCAGCACGCCGCCCTTCTCGCAGGCGAGGTGACGGATGTAGTCGATGACCTTGCCGGGCGTAGCCTGCCAGCAGTTATTGGTGACGCAGGCGGCGCTGTAGGTCTCGAGTTTCGGGTTGAAGTAGGGAGAAATCTCCTTCTGGAAATCTTTACGATCGACCATGTAGCCGTCGGACCAGCCGAGGGAGGCCTCCAAGGATTTGTAGGTAGCTTCATCGTGGGCGAAGCCGACATAGCGGATGGGGTAGTAGCCCACATCGGTCTTGCTTTGCAACTCACGGAAAATGTCCTGGTTGTGGTTGGCAATGTCGGCAATTTCGGGAACGGAGAAGGCCGGACGGCCGCCACCGATGCAGCGCCAGGAGGAACCGCGTTCGGCGTTGCAAAGCACGGTCTTCTTGCCGCTTTCGGCGAAATAGCGGAACAGGCCGCTACCGGCGATACCGCCGCCCGCCACAAACACGTCACATTCCACCTTGCGGGTGGCTTTCTTCACGTCGGTGATGAACTCCTTGGGCAGATCGTTGGGTTGCATCTCGTTGATGGTAAGCTGGTTGGATAGCGGTCCGCGCGGGGTGGCGTCGCCCACAACCTCAATGCCGTAACCGCGCAGCAGCTGCTTCACACGCGGGATGCAGCGTTTGCCACGGCAGGTGCCCATACCGATTCTCGTGGTGTGCTTCAGCTCATCGACGGAAATCACTTTGCGGTCGCCGATGACCTTCAGGAGCTTGTCGAGCTGCACGTCCTCGCAATGGCAGACGTAAGCGGGTGACTTTTCGTCCTTGGCGGCTGCCATCTGCACCTTTTCGCCGAAGTTCTCCTTGAGGATGAAGCCGGTGACCTCGGTCATCTTTTCGCCCTTGATATCCAGTGCTTTGACGCGGGCCACGTTGGTCTTGTTGGGGTTGACTTTGATGTTCTCAACCACACCTTCGCCCACCTTTTCGCCCTTGTCGTTGATGAGCACCACTTCGGCGCCTTTCTCCACATGGTATTCGATGGGGAGGAAGAGCCACTCTTTCTGTAAGTTATAACCGAAGATGGCCAAACCCGGGCAGTGCGACACGCATTCCATACAGCCGATGCACTTGTTGTAGTCGATGACCGGCACGGTGGAGGTGCTGGACTTGGTGATAGCACCTTGCGGGCAGGAGAAGGAGCAAGGATTGCAGGCGAAGCCGTAGAGGCAGTCGGCCACCACGAAGCCCTTCTCGTTCATCCGTTCGGTGGTGGGCTTGTTGGGAGTCTCCAGCACCCGAACAGGATGTTGTTGGGAATCAATATATTGCTTGGAGATGGCGAGGTAGTCGTCGTAGTTGACGCGCTTGCCCATCTGCATGGCGATTTCGAGGGCGACCTGTTTGCCACGGAGCACGGCGCAGGTGCCTTCGCCCACGCGCACGGCGTCGCCTGCGCCGAAGGTGTTGAGGCCGAACACCTGACGGCCTTTCAGCAGCAGCTGGTTGTCGGGGATGAGGCCGGTACATATATTAATAACGTCGATGCCCTCGATGGTCTTTTCAGTGCCGGGCACGGGTTTGAAGTTCTTGCATTCGGCGATGACGGCACCGACGATGCCGGTGTGATCTTCGTTGGGGATGGCGCGCAGCAGCACGTGCGAGGTGTAGATCGGGATGCCGAGGCGGCGCACACGGTTGGCCTGCACGGGGAAACCGCCTTCGTGGTCCATGGCCTCTACAATGGCGACGACTTTTGCACCAGCCTGCGTGGCCTGGTAGGAGGTGAGGTAGCCGATGTTACCGGCACCGATGGAGAGGATGCGCTTGCCGAGGAGGGTGTGCTCCACGTTCATCATCTTCTGGACGACGGCGGCGGTATAGACGCCCGGCAGGTCGTCGTTCTCAAATACCGGCATGAACGGCACGGCACCAGTAGCCACTACCAGATATTCGGCATCCACGTAGTAGATGCTGCCGTCTTTCAGGTTCTTGACGGCCACACGGGGACCTTCGAGGAGGTCCCAAACGGTGGAGTTGAGGAAGATGCCGCTGTGGTCGTCGCCGGCCAGCGTCTTGGCGATGTCGAAACCACGCATTCCGCCGTACAGTTTCTCTTTTTCAAAGAAGAAGAACTGGTGGGTCTGCATGTTAAACTGGCCGCCAACGCGCTCGTTGTTGTCGATGACGATATTGCTGATTCCCTGCTCGTTGAGCATCTCGCGGCAGGCGAGACCGGCAGGGCCGGCGCCGATGATGACCACTTGGGTCTTGTAAATCTTCTGGGTCTGCTGTTGCGGCTCTGCGGCCTGCGGAAAGTAGTTCTGGGGAATCTCCCGCACCTCCTTCACGCCGTCAACGGGGGTGATGCAGATACGTTTGATGACGCCGTCCACCAGCATCTGGCAGGCACCGCACTTGCCGATGCCGCACTCAAGGGAGCGTTCGCGCCCGTCAATGCTGTGGCTGTGGATCGGGAAACCCGCCTGATGGAGGGCGGCGGCGATGGTGTAGCCCTTGTGTCCCGTCACCTTCTGTCCGTTAAAGGTAAAAACGACTTCTTCCGTTTTCGGAATGTCTAAAATCGGATGTTCATTAATTTTGTACATAAAAAAGAGGTAAGATGTTATTTATCAGTTTGTTTTGTGGTTTTTGTTCTCTTTTGAAAAGCAGGCGCAAATTTATTTAAAAAATGAAAAATGAAAAATGAAAAATGAAAAATTTAAACAGAACTTGTAACTTTATAAACTTTATGAACTTTATGAACCTGAAATTTGAAAATTTGACGATTTTCTTGTACATTTGCAGCTTCTTTTTGTAAAATGCAATAGACTGATATTCAATGAAAAAAGCCGATTACATCTTTGAAACGAGTTGGGAAATCTGCAACAAGGTGGGCGGAATCTATACGGTTCTTTCCACCAAAGCCCTCACCATCGTCAATGAATACAAAAATAATTATATATGTATCGGGCCGGACCTGTCGAAAGATGTCGGCACGAATGACGATTTTGTGGAGGATACGGCTCTGTACCGCAACTGGCGCGAAACGGCTCTCAGTGAGGGACTTCGTATTCGTGTCGGCCATTGGAAAGTGGCGGGAAACCCCGTCGTCATCTTGGTTGATTTCACCCCTTATTTCGAGAAGAAGAACGAAATCCTCACCGACCTGTGGCTCCGCTACAAGCTGGATTCCATCAGCGGGCAGTGGGACTACGTGGAACCGCTGCTGTTCGGTTATGCCGCCGGCAAGGTGATTGAAAGTTTCTACCAGTTCTATTGCAGCGCGATGGACAAGATTGTGGCGCAGTTCCACGAATGGATGACTGGCGGCGGCATTCTCTACCTTGAGCAGAACGTGCCGCAGATTGCCACCGTCTTCACCACGCACGCCACCGTGCTCGGACGTTGCATCGCCGGAAACGGGCTCCCGCTGTACGACAAGATTTTCTCGTACCCCGCCTCGGAAACTGCCGCCCGCTTCGGGGTGCAGTCGAAGTTCTCGTTGGAGAACCTCTCCGCACAGGTCGCCGACGCTTATACCACGGTGAGCCAGATCACAGACCAAGAGTGCGTCGCCTTCTTCGGCAAGCACGCCGACAATATCACGATTAACGGCTTTGAGAACGACTTCGTGCCGCAGGGTGCGCTGTACGGACAGAAGCGCCAAGCCGCCCGCCAGCGGCTGCGGGATGTGGCCTCCGCACTCCTCCAGCAGCCCATCGCGGAAGACGCGCTGCTGGTGCTCAACAGCGGCCGCTACGAGTTCCACAACAAAGGCATCGACCTGTTTATCCGTTCCCTCGCCGAACTGCAGGACAAGCACCCGCAGCGCGAGGTCGTCGCCTTCATTATGGTGCCCGCCGGCAACCGCGGCAGCCGCGAGGAGCTGGCACGCAAGCTGGCTGAAAACCGCCGCTTCGACTCCGCCGAAAACGCCGTCCTCCGCGACTACGCCACGCATACGCTGCATGACCCGTACAACGACCCCATTATCAAGGAATTGAACCAGCTGAATATCGACAACGCGCCTGAAAACCGCGTCAAGGTGGTCTTCGCACCGGTCTATCTCAACGGACACGACGGCATCTTCAACCTCAACTATTACGACACGCTCATCGGTTTCGACCTGACGGTCTTCCCGTCCTACTATGAGCCGTGGGGTTATACGCCGTTGGAAAGCATTGCCTTCGGAATTCCCACCGTGACGACTTCGCTCGCCGGCTTCGGCGCGTGGGTCAGCGAGAACTTTCCGTCACCGAAGGGCGTGACCGTCGTCCAACGCACCGATGACAACGACGATGCCGTCTGCACGCAGATTGTCAGCGCCATTGAGGCGTACGCAGCCCTCAGTGATAAGGAGATGGCGAAAGCATCCGCCGATGCTACAGAGATTGCGGCACACGCCCTTTGGAAAAATCTGTTCGCCAATTATGTTGATGCGTATAGCAAAGCTCTTGATAAGAGCGAATTACGTTTTGAATTATTTAAAAATAAAATATCGCACGTGAATTATACCACCGTCCGCAACGAGGACATATCCCAACCTAACTGGAAACGAATCACCATCAAGTCGAATCTCCCTTCCAACTTGGAAAAATTGGAAGAATTAGCCAACAACCTCTGGTGGAGTTGGAACTACGAAGCCCGCGAACTGTTCATCGAAATCGGCGGCAAGGAACGTTGGAGCGAATTCAACGAAAATCCAGTACATCTTTTACAGATGCTGCCGTTGGATGTGTTGGAGTCGTTCAACAACAATAAGGAGTTTGTCCAGAAATTGGATTGTGTTTATGCTGATTTTAAGCAATATATGAATACACCTTCTCCAAGAAATGAGAAGAAGGTGGCCTATTTCAGTATGGAATTCGGCATCAGCAATGAGTTGAAAATTTATTCTGGCGGCCTCGGTATGCTGGCTGGTGACTATTTGAAGGAGGCCAGCGACTGCAATGTCAATATGGTGGCGGTGGGATTGTTGTACCGTTGTGGTTATTTTGTGCAGCAGATTTCGCCTGCCGGTGAGCAGATCAACCTCTATCCGCAGCAGAGTTTCTCGAAACTGCCGATTCACCCCGAACGGGACGAGAACGGCAACTGGCGCACCATCACGATTGCCTTGCCCGGACGGCAGCTGTACGCCCGTATTTGGCGGGTGAACGTGGGACGCATTAAATTGTATCTGCTTGATACAGATATGGATAAAAACTCCCACGATGACCGTGCCATCACTGCCAATCTCTACGGTGGCGATTGGGAGAACCGTCTGAAACAGGAACTTTTGTTAGGTATCGGCGGTGTGCGTATGCTTAATTTGCTGGGCGAGGAGGCGGAAATTTACCACCTCAACGAAGGTCACGCCTCATTCCTCTCGCTGGAGCGTACCTATAATATTATGGAAAGCCACCATCTGCCGTTCTATTCGGCGATGGAGTTGGTGCGTGCGTCGTCATTGTTCACCACGCACACGCCCGTGCCCGCCGGCCACGATGCCTTCAGCGAGGACATGATGCGTGTCTATTTCTCCCGCTACCCCGAGCGTGTTGGCATCAGTTGGGAGGACTTTATGGGACTGGGTCGCAAGAACGCCCGCAATGCCGATGAGAAGTTCTCAATGAGCATCCTCGCCTGCCGGTTCTGTCAGGAAGTCAATGGGGTGAGCCGCATCCACGGCCGCGTCACCCGCGACATGTTCGAGTACCTCTACGACGGACGTTTTGCTGCCGAACTTCACATCGGCTACGTCACCAATGGCGTGCACTACCCGACGTGGGCGCACAAGAAATGGCAGAAGTTCCACGAACAGATGTTCGGCAACGGCTACAAAAACGACATCTCCAACGCCTCCGTGTGGGAAAAAATCGGGAATGCCAAGGATTCCGATATTTGGAATTTGAAGCAGGAACTCCGTAAAGAGTTGATTGACAATGTTAAGGAGCTTGTCGAAATTCAGATGCGCCAGCGTAACGACTCGCCGGAGCTGATTATGCAGACGGTGAAGGCCATCCGCAACGATGTGCTTACGGTCGGCTTTGCCCGCCGTTTTGCCACCTACAAACGGGCGCACCTGCTGTTTACGAACGAGGCGAAGCTCCGCTCCCTCGTCAGCGACCCCGCCCGCCCGATGCAGTTCATCTTTGCGGGCAAGGCGCATCCGCACGATAGGGCAGGGCAGGACCTCATCCGCCGTATCATCGACTTTTCGCGCAAGCCCGAATTTATCGGGAAGATTATCTTCGTGGAAAATTACGATATGATTCTGGCCAAGAAGCTGATTTCCGGTTGTGACGTGTGGCTCAATACGCCGACGCGCCCGCTGGAGGCTTCCGGCACGAGCGGCGAGAAGGCCGTGATGAACGGCGTGCTCAACTTCAGCGTCCTCGACGGCTGGTGGGCCGAAGGGTACGTTCCGGGTGCCGGCTGGGCGGTGGACGAGCAGATCACCTACGCCGACAACCACCGTCAGGACGAGCTGGATGCTGCCAACCTGTTCTACACCTTTGAGGAGCAGATCAAGCCTGCTTTCTACAACCGCACCGAAGGCATCCCGACGGAATGGGTGACGATGATGAAGAACAATTTCGCCCGCATTTCGCCCCATTTCACGATGAAGCGGCAGCTGGACGACTACTACGAGAAGTTCTATAGCAAACTTTCAGAGCACACTGATTTGCTGGTGTCCAACAACTTCGAGAATCTGAACCGTCTGGTGCAGTGGAAAGGCAAGATGCTGGCATACTGGGGCAATATCGAAGTGATTGGCAACACGCTGCCGACGGATCCCGACAGCACCTTCTATCTTGGGGCGACGGGTACGGTGGAGATGAAGGCCAATCTGGGTAACATTTCGCCTGACGATGTCAAGGTGGAGCTGGTCTTCACCCGCCGCGACGGCGACCGTATGGTGTTCTTCAGCAAGCACCAGTTCAATTATGTTGGTACGGAGCACGGTATCAGCACGTTTGTCTGCACGCTCAATGCGAAGGTGGCGGGCGTCTGGAACTGCGCCATCCGCATGATTCCGCAGCACCCGCTACTGGCTCACGATATGGAACTGAATCTGGTGAGGTGGTGTTAATGCCCCTATATAATTAATTGTATCTTTCTTTTTTACAAGCAAATAATTTTAAATCTTAATATCTATGAAAAAAATTGTTTTAGTAGTTTTAGCCATCAGTGCCACCTTCCTTTTCACTTCATGTGGTGATTTTTGGGATAATTTGTTCGGTAAAGTTACGGGTCTTGCCGATGTTACCATAAACGGGGAAAAGTCGGAGTTCTCTTCCAGCATAGCGATGAAGGGTACCAATGCCTCTGTCCCTTTTTATGTCGGTTTGGCTATGAATATGGACATCAGCGAGTTGATGGAAATCGAAAATGAAGACCAGATTGAATATCCGATCTTCTGCTATCGTTTCACGGGTGATGGCGTGAAGAGTAAAGCCCGCCTGACAGTCAGCAACACTCTTGCGGAAGAGGATTTGGCTGATTTCCGCTATACCGATATGATTAGCGGGAAATTCGCTGACAGCCAAGTGATTGGCATTGCCGAAAGTGACACAAAATTCTATGTTATGAGCTCCGGCACCATCAAGCTCGACAAAGTGACGAAGACAAAGGTGACGGGTTCTTTCTCCGGCAAAGCCTATGTCATCGACCGGAACGCGGAACCGATGCTGTCTGAAGAGCAGGTCTCCATTAGCGGCAATTTCGTCAGTCGTGTCGTCCCGATGATGGCGTGGGTTAAAAGACTGCAAGAGAAGCAATAATGGGTAATGCCATTCGTTAAATAAAGCAATATTTCATCCATCGTAAATAAATGAGTCTCTATCAATCTTCTGTAAATAAGCCGATTATGACAGCCTTGGTGTATGTGGCTGTCGCGATTATCGGTATTTTCAGTTTCTCAAAACTTCCGGTTGACCTTTTCCCAAATATGGGGGAAAACCACATTATGGTCTTCACCGTATATGCGGGTGCGAGTGCCGCCGATATTGAGAACAATGTCACCAAGCCGTTGGAGAACGTGCTCAACAGCGTCAGCGACCTGAAGGAGATGACCTCCTCCTCCAAGGAGAACTATTCCATCATCACGATGGAGTTCGAGGAGGATGTGGATATTGCTGAGGCCACGAACGATGTCCGTGACAAGTTGGACATGACCAGTTCAATGCTCCCTGACGACTGCAACACGCCGTACCTGTTCAAGTTCAGTATGGACGACATCCCGATCCTGATGCTTTCGGTGAAGTCGGGCGAGAGCACGAACGCGCTGTACAAGATTCTGGACGACCGTGTGGCGTCGCCCATCAGCCGTATCGGCGGGGTGGGAACCGTTTCCATCTCCGGTGCGCCGCAGCGCGAAATTGCCATCTACTGCGACCCCTACAAGTTGGAGGCGTACAACCTGAGCATTGAGGCCATCGCCGCCGTGGTGGGTGCGGAGAACCGCAACCTGCCACTTGGTTCCATCGACATTGGCTCCGAGACCTACTCCATGCGTGTGGAAGGCGAGTTCAAGGATGCCGCCCAGATGCGCAACATCGTGGTGGGCAGCTACAACAACCGCAACATCTATCTGAGTGATGTGGCTGTGGTGAAGGACACGGTTCAGGAGAAGATGCAGGAAGTTTACAATAACGGCGACCGCGGGGCGATGATTATCGTGCAGAAACAGTCAGGTGCCAACTCGGTGCAGATTTCCAAGAAGGTGATGGCAGCTCTCCCTGAAATCCAGAGAACACTGCCGCCCGATGTCGAAATCGGCATCATCGCCAACACTTCCGACAGTATCACCAATACGGTGGAGAGCTTGGAGGAAACCATCCTCATCATCTTGGCGTTGGTCGTACTGGTGGTGCTCTTCTTTCTCGGACGCTGGCGCGCCACCTTTATCGTCGCCATCGTTATTCCGGTCTCGTTGGTGGCTTCATTTATTTACCTTGCCGTTACAGGCAACAGCTTGAATATCATCTCATTGTCGTCACTCAGTATCGCCATCGGTATGGTGGTGGACGATGCCATCGTAGTGTTGGAGAACGTGACGACGCATATCGAACGCGGCTCAAAGCCGAAGTCGGCGGCGGTGTTCGCCACCAGCGAAGTGTCGTTGTCCCTGATTGCCACCACGCTCGTATTGCTGGCGGTGTTTGTACCGCTCACTTTCCTCGGTGGTCAGGCCGGTATTATGTTCAAACAGTTGGGCTGGATTGTCAGTATCGTCTGTTCCGTCTCCACGCTGGCGGCTATGACGCTGACCCCGATGCTCTGCTCCATCATGCTCAAGACCAACCCGAGCCGCGGCAAGGTGTTCGGCGCCATCTACAGACCGGTGGAGATCTTCCTCGACTGGCTCGACCGTTTCTACGAAGGGCTTCTCCGTTGGTGCGTCACGCACCGTCTTGTGGTGGTGTTGGTCGCTTTCGCCCTCTTCGGAGTCAGTTTATCCCTCCTGAAGATTATCCCCACCGAGTATATGCCGACCAACGACCAAGGCCGTCTGTCGGCCACGGTGAAGCTGCCGGTCGGCACCCGTATGGAGACGACCCGTGCGTGGGCACTCGAGTTTACCGAACAGATGAAAGCCAACTATCCGGAACTGCTGATGTGCAATTTCTCCGTCGGCCAGCCCGATGACGAAAATACATGGGGCATCATGCAGGAGACGGGATCCCACTTGGTGAAGTTCAACATGCGCTTTGTAGATAAGGTGGACCGTAAGCGTGGCATTAAGGCCATCGCTGACAATATCCGTAGCGATCTTTCCAAATATCCGGAAATCTACCGCTATCAGGTGAGCGTGGGCGGCGGCGGCATGGGCGGCCAGAGCACCGTCGATGTCGAATTGTACGGCTATGACTTCGAGACCACCGACCTTGTAGCCGCCGAAGTCGCCAAGCGGATGAAGGAGGTGAAGGGCTGTTCCGAAGCCAACATCAGCCGTAGTGAGTATGTTCCTGAAGTCCAGATAGATTTCGATCGTGAAAAACTGGCGGAACATGGTTTGAACACCACCACCGCCGCCTCCTATGTTCGCAACCGCTTCAACGGTTACATCGCTTCCCATTATCGCGAGGACGGTGAGGAGTATAACATCAAGGTGCGGTATGCCGAGAATTTCCGTCAGGATATTTCTTCCATTGAGAATATCTTGATTTACAATAATGCCGGTGTCGGCCTGCGTGTCAAGGACTTGGGTACGGTGGTGGAGCGTTTCACCCCGCCGACCATCGAGCGTAAGGACCGCGAGCGTATCGTGAAGGTGTCGTGCGTGGTCGGTAAGGATGGCGTGCTCAGCGAAGTGGTGGCCGATGCGGAAAAGGTGATGGATGCGATGGACATTCCGGCTGAGGTTACCTATAAAATCGGAGGTACTTGGGAGGACCAGCAGGAGGCTTTTGGTGATATGATCACCCTGATGGTTCTGATTGTGCTGCTGGTCTATATCGTGATGTGCTCGCAGTTCGAGTCCTTCACCTACCCGTTTGTCATCATGTTCTCCATCCCGTTTGCCTTCACAGGCGTGTTCGTCGGCTTGGCGCTCACGCAGACCCCTCTGGGTGTGATGGCCCTCGTGGGTGTGTTGATGTTGGTGGGTATCGTTGTGAAGAACGGTATCGTGCTGATTGACTATACGATACTGTGCCGTGAGCGCGGACTTTCCATCAAGGAGGCCGTCACTACGGCCGGCAAGTCGCGTCTCCGCCCGATTCTGATGACCACCCTCACCACGGTGCTCGGCATGATCCCGTTGGCCGTGGACAAGGGTATGGGTTCGGAAATGTGGAATTCCCTCGGTATGACCGTCGCGTGGGGCCTTTCCGTCTCCACCCTCGTCACTCTGATCCTCATTCCGATTATGTACAGCCTCTTCGCCGACTTCGGCCAGTGGCGTAAGAATCGCAAAAAAGCGAAAGAAGTTGAAGCACAGCTCGTTCCTGTAGAATAAAAGATTTTTTATGAAAAGGATTGCACTATTTTTGATGTCATTTCTGCTTTTGTCCACCTCCTGCCGCCACACGGTGAAGGAGTATTATCCGAATGGGGGACTGCGTTCTGCTGTTGAGTGTAAAGGCAAAGTGCAGGACGGCCTCGCGGTCTATTATGATCAGGCGGGTGTGAAAACACTGGAACTGACGATGGTGAAAGGCAAAAAGGAGGGCAGGCTGCGCACGTTCTTCTTTAATGGAAATCTCCAAACAGAGGGATTTTATCATAATGACCTTCTGAATGGAACGCAATCCACTTATAATCAAGATGGTGTAAAGTTGATGGAAGCTGAATTCAAGGACGGTGTGATGAACGGCTCCTACAAGGAGTGGCACGATCGTGACGTTCTCAAATGTGCCGGCCAGTATGCGGACGGCCTTTGGGACGGGCATTGGGAATACTTTGATGAGAGAGGGTTCCTCGTTGCTGAAGGTGACTATGTGAAAGGCAGTGGAAGCCAAATCAACTATACCGACACGGGTGTCCTTTATAAGAAAACCCATTATGAAAATGGTGCCAAAAACGGTGAGGAAGTCTATTATGATTCACAGGGAAATATTTCAAAGACCATTGTTTACAAAGATGACCGGATGGTTACAGTGAATGATGAATCTTTGTAATTTGTTGAATGTAAATTAATTGTGTTAAAAAGAATACTTTTAACGGTCTTGATGCTCTTCTGTATGGCTGCCGTTTTTGCCCAACAGAAGAAGATTTACTTTGAGGCCGACCTTTTGGAGTATGATGAGGAACTGCGCGGCGGGGCCGAACAATATACTGGCCATGTTGTCTTCCGCCATGGCAACACGGTGGGTTATTGTGACACGGCTCTGCATTTCCGTGACCGTAACCAGCTGCACGCTTTCGGGCACCGCGTCCGTATCATCGTCAACGACTCCGTTACGCTTTTTGGCGACTTTCTGATCTACGACGGCAATGCCCGCACGGTGTCCATCTCCCGCAACGTCATTCTCAAGGACAAGAGGGCTGCACTATACACCGACAGTCTCATCTACGATATGAATGATGATCTCGGCTACTACCTCACCGGCGGGCGTATGGTGAGCGACAGCAATACGCTGACCAGCCGTATCGGATACTACAACACCAAGACCAATCGGGCAGACCTGTATGATTCTGTACACTTGGTCAACGAAACATACACGGGTGACTGCCGTAGCGCATCCTACAACACCAGTTCTGAAATCATCTATTTTACCTCCCGAACCCATCTGTATTCTGATGAAAACCAATTTTTTACAGATGGTGGATGGTATGATACGAAGGGAAAACAGCTTTTGTTGGACGGCAATGCGGAACTGCACAATGAATCCCAGGTTCTTTTCGGCGACAGTCTGTTTTATGATGACAATATCAGTTTCGGACAGGGGTGGGACAATGTGTGTCTTGTAGATACGGCGAAAAACTATGTC
The DNA here is from genome assembly GCA_947169105.1 of uncultured Bacteroidales bacterium. Lineage (GTDB taxonomy): Bacteria > Bacteroidota > Bacteroidia > Bacteroidales > WCHB1-69 > UBA1756. The sequence continues at coordinate 24,835 of CAMVOL010000004.1, forward strand.
GTACAAGGCAATTATATGGAGTATTTGGACAAGAATTATGCGCTTGTCACCGACAGTATGTTGCTGATTCTGATTGACAATGGTGATTCATTGTACCTCCATTCCGACACGCTTCATGTCCTTTTCGATACGGCGCAGTCACCCAAAAGTTTTTTTGTCTATAACAAGGTGAAATTCTACCGTGACGATATGCAGGGCGCTTGTGATTCGATGGTCTATCATGTTGAAGACTCGATGATTACGATGTATTTTAACCCTGTGGTGTGGTCGGATGCGAACCAGTTGACCGGCGATACCATCCGTTTCAATATCCTTGATTCGGTGAATATGAGCATGGAGCTGTGCCGTTCGGCGTTTATCGTCTCTTCGGTGTATGACGATGAAACGGAATTTAACCAAATCAAGGGTTTGAACATCGTGGGAATCATCTATGACAAGCATCTTACTCGTGTGGATGTCATCGGGAATGCCGAAAGCTTGTACTATATTTTGGAAGAGGATAGTTCGTTGGTGGGTATCAATTCTGCCGCTACCAGCGAAATGCGTATTGTGTTTGAAGACAATGAGATTCAGTCCATTACTTTTTATAATGAACCGGACGGCAAGTTGTATCCGGATGCGGAGTTGCACGCCAAAGACCGTCAGCTGAAGGACTTCCGGTGGCTGAACGCCTATCGCCCCGCCACCCGCCACGACATCTTCACGATGCCTGTGGAGCGTGTGTCCACGCAGCCCGCAACCGATGAAGTTGCCCCGGGAAATAATGAAAAATCAGAAAACCCATGAACACGTTTGGCAGAATCTTCCGGCTTACCGACTTCGGTGAAACCCACGGCCCGTGTATGGGCGGGGTGATTGACGGCTGCCCGTCGGGGCTGCGGTTGGATATGGATTTCATCCGGCACGAACTGGAGCGGCGCGCCCTTCCGGGTGATGGACGACGCGAGCCGGATAAAGTACGATTTGTGTCAGGTATTTATGATGGGCGCACCACGGGCGCGCCGATCGCCTTCCTCATTGACAACGTGGACGGGCAGCCCAATGCCGCCGCCGACGGCGTGCTGAAGCCGTCGCATTCGTCGTTTGTCTATAAGGAAAAATACGGGCACACCTGCAACGAGCAGGGTGGGCGCTCGTCGGCGCGGCAGACCGTCTGCCGGGTGGTGGGCGGCGCGGTGGCGAAGCTGCTCCTGCGCGAACGGAACATCGCCGTGACGGCGGAAATGCTCTCCATGGCCCGTATTGAAACCGAGGGTGATACCGCCGGTGCGTTGGTGGAGTGTGTCATCAGCGGACTGCCCGCAGGGCTCGGCGAACCGGTTTACGACAAGTTCGATGCCCGCCTCGCGGCTGCGATGTTGTCGCTGCCGGCCTGCAAGGGCTTTGAGATAGGGGAGGGTTTCCATGCTGCCGAGATGTGCGGTACGCAATATAACGACCTGCAAAACAGTGACTTCTCGTTCCGTACGAACCATGACGGCGGGGTGCAGGCCGGCATCACCAACGGTGAGGAGGTGCGTTTCCGTGTGGCTTTCAAGCCGATACCGTCGGTGCGTGTGGCGCAGCAGACGGTGGACTACTGCGGGAATCCCGTCACATATACGGCCTCCAATCGTAACGACGCGTGCGCGGCACCGCGCGTACTGCCCGTCGTCGAGGCCATGGCCGCAATGACGACTGTTGACTTTATTTTATTGAATACTAATAATTTGAAAATTGAAAACTGAAAATTGAAAAATATGAAGTATAAAGTAGAAGGTATAAAGTAGGAGGTAGCCACCGCACATCCCCTCTTTATACCTATCACCTACTACCTATTACCTATTACCTATCACATTTTAACTTTTAACTTTTAACTCACTACCGATATGTTCCAAACTCCTATTCTTGTAATCGCCTATCATCGCGTGGAGTCCACGCACGATTTGTTTATGGCGTTGCGCCAGGTTCAACCGGAAAAACTGTATATCGCCGCTGATGGCGCACTATCGGGCGACCGTACGGATTATCAGCATTGTTTGGAGGCGCGGTGCGTGTTTATGCCTGAATGGAAATGTGAAATGAAGACACTCTTTATGGAAACCCATCAGGGCAAGTCGAAGATGTTCGTGCAGGCGATGCAGTGGTTCTTTGAGCAGGAGGAGGAAGGCATCGTCCTCTTTGACGACACCGTGCCGACCGTCGATTTTTTCCATTTCTGCAAGCAGATGCTGGAGATGTACCGCACTGACCGTCGGATTGGACATATTTCTGGAAGTTATCTGTTGAAACACAATCGTTTGGATGAATCGTCCTACTACTTTTCCGCATATCCGTTGATGTGGGGCTTTGCCACCTGGCGCGACCGTTTCGAGAATTTCGACTTGAAAATGAAAGAGTTGGAAAATGTGGAGTTCCGAACCCTTACGGATAAATACCAGATGAAGAAGAAGCACGCCAATTTCTGGAACCGCCGGTACAGGATTTTGCAGAAAAACCAGGTGGACATCTGGGAGTACCAATATATCTTCCATCTGTGGAATCAGGGGGTATTGACGGTGGTGCCGAATGTCAATCTGGTGGAGAATCGCGGCTTCCTGACGAAAAAGCGTCGCATTCGCAAACTGTATCGTCCGACACATCCCATCCTTCCCATCAGGCAGAATACAAAGCTGGAGCAGGATGTGGATGCCGACCGTTACGTCTTCCGCCGCTACTTCAAGAAAGACTTCCGTACCCTCCTTGCCACGTGGGTGAAGGAGAACCTGCTGGGGGCGGAAAAGACGGTGTGAGTAAATTGAAAATGGAAAATTGAAAATTGAAAACTGAAAATTGTGTATAGTATGAGTGTTTCTTTGGGGAAAATATCGGTTCTTATAATGATGATTCCGTTGCTGCTGTGCAGTTGTACATCGAAATCTGAACCTAAGAGCGCTATAGATGAGAAGATGGCGGCATTGGAGCTGCCGTCGCCGGTTGAGAGGTCGTTCCGTAAATCTTCGGAGTTGATGGATGCTCTTTTGCTCAATATGAAGAGTTTGGAATTGACGGGGTCGGATGATGATTACTATCAGGTGGCGACAACGTACAGGGATTTGTCCTTTTCTTATAGTGATGACGAACTCACTGCGGAAGGTCGCAAGGCTTGTGCAGAACATAAGTATCGGATCGACTCCCTTCGGAATGTCGCTCAAAAGTTACTGAAAGACAATCTGTCAGGTTATCGGAGAACCCTGGTCAATGAGGTGGACAAGCTGGTTGAAGAGTCCGTGAAGTATCCCGTTTATCTTCCTAAAGGTACAAAGTTGTACCTTGATTTTGAGACTTCCGGCACCGTTGTTGTGCGTTTGTTCAACGCCGACAGCCACGCCACGCTCAAAACTTGGAGCGGTAAGAAGTCCGTGAATGACTCCATAACCATTTCCAATAGTGCCATATATCTTGTTGATATACAGCCGAAGGATAATCCATACCTCAACTTGACGATGGAACGCACTTGTAAAGACCTGGCTGATGTCACGCGGCCTTATGAGGTTACAGAGGAGGAGGTTGCATGCAAAGCCGGCGATTTTCTGGCCAAAAAGGTGGACGGAATCGCCATCAGCAGTCTTTTCGAGGAGCCGCGGAAGGTGACGCTCCGTTCGCAAGGCAAGGCCTTCTTTTCCGGAGGCAGCCGTTCCGTTGTGGCGATGCAGGTGCCTGCCAACTGTACCGATATTGCCTATTGCCTTCGTATTTCCACCAGCCAGACCGACCAGAACACCGACGGCCAATTCTGCAAAAAAGTTGATGAGAAATATAAGGAAATCAAGTTCTTGGGCCTGCCCATTTATGAGTCTCACGGCACGGGTTCCAACATTTTCCGTGAGCTGCTTAATGCCACCGAGCCGCCCCGGGAGGAGGAGGCCTATTGCAATTTGTATGTCTTTACCAATCAAGAGGAAGCCAAGAAGTTCTCTGACGGCAAGCCGGTTGCTGAGCTGAAATACAATATGGATTTCTCAAAACAGGGCACCCAGTCATGCAACGACCGCATTCCTGCCAAGGGCATCAAGACCCTCTATTTCGGCTTTGAGAATACGCGGGTACGTTACTCTGTCTATTTGTGGCTGGAATCCGTATCCACTGTCAAAACCACGGAATATTTCAAAATGAAGTACAGTTTGGAGGAGTAGTGAGCTGTTACCAGTACAGTGTCACCAGCATCCGCGCAATCATCACGACGCCGAGCACACAGAAGACGATGCCCACGACGCGGTTGATGATGAAGCCAACCTCGTAAGTGATGGCTTTTTTGAGTTTGCCTGCGAAGAAGCTCTTGAGCATGTCAATACAGAAAATGGTGAGCAGGATGCAGGCGAAAAAGAGGATCTGCAGGTTGATGTTAGGGCCACTGTAGGGGGCGATGCCGAGCCATAAGATCCAGACAAATGGGTTGGTGATGTTGAAGGCAAAGCCCTGTATCGGGTATTTGAACTTGCCGAGCTTGTTGCTGCGCGGGTCGTTCAGCACCTCCTCCTGATGCCGCGTCTTTACGGGCTTTTTGCGGTTGAAGAAGGTCACTAATCCGTACCCGATGAGGATGATGCCACCGAGGATGCTGAACAGCAGCTTGGCGGTTTCGTTGTGCATGATGCCGGCGGTTCCCCACAGACATAACGCAATGAGTATCATGTCACTACAAGCGATGCCGAGGGCGAAGAGGATGCCCGCTTTAAAGCCGTTGTTCAAGCTGGTCTGGATGATGCCGAGAAACGCCGCGCCCGGAGCCACCGAAATGGCCAACGCTATGGGTATCGCTTGCAGGATGGTGGCTACTATGTTCATTATTCGTGCGGGGCTTTACGTTGTCCGAATTGATAGGCGATATAAGCCCCTATGTAGAAAGGTTTTGCCTTGTTGAGAGCCATCTGCTGCACAAACGGGAATACCATGTCAAAGGTGCCGCCGACTTCCAAGGCGTGAATGGTGTATTCGTCCTTGCTGAAGTCGAAGTTGAAGCCGGTTTTGACATAAAAGCCAGGCCGCAGCTTCGTCTTGCCGATGCCCTTAAAGAGGTTGGCACGGCTGATGATGTCGTCAATGGTGTGTTTTTCGGGGTCGTACTTCACAATCTCTTGTCCGCTATAGCTGCCGTCGTTGGCGTAGTGGGCGATATAGACATAGACGGGTACGGCCATCCCCAACGTGAAGCCGCCGGAAAGGGTGTAGCGCACGCGCACGCCGCCCCAATAGGGCTTCTGGTGCAGCGTCCGCTGGTAGCCGTAGCCGCCGTGCAGGAAGAAAAGGTCGCACAACTTCCCATACGAGTACGCCCGCGCCTGCGGGAAATAGGGGTTCTTCGCCAGCACCTGCTTATGATGGAAATTATAGGTGAGGTCAATCTCCCAAAAATGCTTGTCGTAATAGGTGGGCGTGCGCCCGTGCTGGAATCCGAAACCGCCGCCGTTGGTGTTGATGAAAACGTTGATGTTCCACTCCTTCACGATGATTTTCTTCCACTCCACTTCACCCACATCTTGCGTATAGGCGAAAAGAGGGAACACGCAAAGCAGCATCCCGAAAAACGCTCTCTTGAAACTCATTGAAAAAATTAGTGACTACAATTCGGCAACGTTATCTTCCACGTTTACAGGAATTTCCGTGTAATGTCCGTAAGCTGGGCACTTGTGTTGGGTGGCACACGCGCCAAACAAGAAAGACAGTATTGCTAAAGTGCTGATGACAAAGATGATACGTTTCATTACGGTTAATTTTTTAGGTTTGCAAAAATAAATAAAATATAAATTAGTTTATATTGTCGGGTTCTCTTTTTATGAATTTTTTACATTGTTGAAAATAAGGGATATAGCGTTTTTTCTGATGTTTGCTTTCGCGTTGCTTCCGTCGCTGACGGCACAGCGGGAGAGGACGGGGGAGCGGTTTTTTTTCCGCGCCGACTCGCAGGCAGTGAGGCAGTTCGAACGCTACGGCCCCGCCCGTCCCGCTGCTACAGGACTGCTTCCCGTGGGCGACTATGCCGCCGTCGCCGTGCGGACGGTACGGCGCATGGAGAACGACGGCTTCCCCTTCGCCGCCGTGTCGGTGTCGCCGCTCACCGAGCCTGACAGCGACGGCGTGGTCTCCACCCTCACCGTCGAGGCGGGACCGCTGGTGCGGTACGATTCCGTCATCGTGAAAGGTTCCCTGAAGCTGCGTCCGCGCTTCCTGCAGGCTTTCCTGAACTGGCGGCCCCGCCGGAAGTATATGGAACGGAACGCATGCCGCATCGCCCAGAAAATGAGTGGCTTGCCGTATGCGGAAGTCACCCGAGAGCCCGGCGTTGAGTTCGTGGGCGACAAAGCCTACCTCTACCTTTTTGCTGACAAACGGAAAGTGAACTGCTTTGACGGCTACCTCGGCCTCGTGCCGGTGAGCGAGACCACCGGTCGGGTGATGTTCACCGGCGAAGTCAACCTTATGTTGCAGAATATCTTCAAGATAGGGGAGACGCTCGAGCTGCGCTGGCAGGCCCCTGAAAAATACTCGCAGTACTTGTTCGCCCACGCCGACTTTCCCTACTGGTTCGGCACGCCTTTTGGACTTTCCGGCCATTTCGTCCTCGACAAGAAGGATACCTCCTATCTCAACATGAACTACCGTGTGGCACTGACGTACTCGTTTGCGGGCAGCAACTCCCTGCAGCTCTACTTCGATTATACCACCAGCTCCATTCTCCGTCCGCAGTTGGTGACGGCGACGGAGGGTGACACCACCTCGTACGACTATCGCAAGCCGATGTATGGTCTGCGGCTGAATTACAGTCGGTTGGACAACGGGATCCAGCCCCGTTCGGGCGTGCGGCTGTGGGCGGATGTCGCTGCCGGCTCGCGACGGATTCTGCCGAACACGGCTGTGGATGCCGACGTGTATGAGGGGCTGGTGATGCGCACGACGCACTACCGTCTGCAGGGCGAAGTCACCGGCTTCGTGCCGATAGCGAAACGTTGGGGCTGGGTGGCCGGCGCGAGTGGCGGAATGCTGCTGGGCAACCAGCAGATCTACAACGACCTGTTCCGTATCGGCGGCACCCGCACCTTGCAGGGCTTCGACGAAATGTCGCTCTACGCCTCCTCCTACCTGATCGCCATGACCGAATTCCGCTTCTGGTTCGCCAAACTCTCGTATATCAACGTGTTTTTCAACGCCGCGTGGTACGAGCGCAAGCTGTCAGACAGTTACTATTACGATTATCCCTTCGGGTTCGGCCTCGGCGCGACCTTCCACACCAAGGCCGGAAATTTCTATATCAGCTATGCCTTGGGGCAGCAGCGAAACAGTCCCGTCTCCTTCAAAACTGGCAAAATCCATTTCGGCCTGGACGTGAGGTTCTGAAATATTCGTTATTTTTGTTCAAATTTGTCTACAGGAGCTTTACTGCCGATAATTCCTGCCCGATTTTGTGGATTGCCGTTTGTATTTTTAGCACTTGTTTCTCCGAGGCGCTCTGCCCCTGCTTGTATTGGCGCATAAGCGATGGATTTATGCCGGCATATTTGGCAAATTGTGTCACATTTAAATATTTATAATAATTCAAAAAGGAGGGCATATCGTATTTATATACGAATGTGATGCTTTTCAGATCGTCTGGGTCTTTGATGCCATCCTCCTCGCAAAATTGAATTATTTCTTTGACTGAATTTTCAAAGTCAGCCTTTGCCTCCGCGACTGTATTGCCTTCTCCAATTATAACTGATTTTGTATCAGGTGAAAAAACGCCAAAAGTGCCATCCTTTCCGATTTCGATTAATGCGGTTCTCTTTTTCATATCAGTATGTTTTATTCATTAAATTCAGAATCCTATTATTTTTTTGAGCTTACAGTATAAGCCATGTCTTATTTCTTGCGATTCGTGTCGTTCAATATACAGAAACTCATCCTTGTCAGGATGTCTGTAAATATCATGGTTGCCGCCTTTGCGCCAGCTATACCATCCTTTTTCTTCGGCAATTCTTCTTAATTCGTTCCATTTCATGGCCTTGTCGTTTTTTTGAGCTGCAAAATTATAACATTTTTGTTATAAAATGTCGGTCTTGCAGTAAAATGATTTAAAAAATTTTTTTTCTGAAAAAAAGTGGTGCCATTTTGATTGGTTTTACTATTTTTGCCGCCAATAAACCATGCATCAGTTATGTACGGCAAATCCATTTGCAAATACCCGAAGTCGGTGCGGCGGGCGGTGGCCGTTCTGGGCGTGGCGGCCGGATTGTCAATGGCAGGAATCCAGGTTTCCACGGCACAAAGCATTACCCCGGAAAAAATGCATAACACGGATACGACTACCATAATAGACGACACACCTGACATTCTACCCGATGAAATGGTATCGTACATCGCCAACGGGGAAAGGGTGCATTGTGCGAAGGCAACTCTTGTTCGGCCACGTGCTAAATTCACTGGTCCTATTTTACTACCTCCAGAAAATCCGTACTTGCTCAAATCCACCCACGAGGTGAAGGATATTATTAAGGCGGCTTCTTTCCCCGGTGGGTATGAGGCCATGAAAAGATATATTTCCAAAAATGTGGTCTATCCGACAGCAGTGGCTCAACAGGGAATTGTGGGGACTGTCGGTGTGGAGTTTCTGGTTCGGGCCAATGGTCGTATTGACAAAGTCAGGACGATACAAAGCGCCCATCCGTTGCTGGATGTCGAGGCGGTGCGTCTTATCTCTTCAATGCCTCCGTGGAACCCCACCATTGTCAATGGCAGGAAGAAAGCGTTCTATTACGATGTGTATATCGTTTTTTCTTGGTAATGTTGCCAAAAAAGTAGGGACGCCATATTATGACGTCCCTACAATGGTTATCTTGAAATGTGCTGTCTTTACACAAACAATGCGTCTATCTGCTCCTTGTAGAGGTTCTTGATGACGTGGCGCTTCACCTTCAGGGTGGGGGTGAGGATGCCGGTCTTTTGGCTCCATTCGTCGCAGATGAGGGTGAATTTCTTCACTTTCTCCGTTTCGCCGAAGAAGGAGTTGTACTTTTCAACTTCCTGTGAGAAACGTTTCAGGACGACGGGGTCTTTGATGGCTTCGGCAGCGGTGGTGAAGTTCACCTCGTGCCCTTTGCACCACGATTTCAGGAACTCCATATCGGGGGAGATGAGGGCGGCGGCGAACTTCTGGTTTTCGCCGAAGACTACCATATTCTCGATAAACGGAGACTCAGAGAATTTCTCCTCAATGGCTTGCGGGTTGACGTACTTGCCGAAGGAGGTTTTGAAGATGTTCTTGAGGCGGCCGGTGATTTGGAGCTGTCCCTTTTCGGTCCAGCGGCCCGCATCGCCAGTGTGGAACCAGCCGTCGCTGTCGATGACTTCCGCAGTAAGCTCGGGATCCTTGTAGTAGCCCATCATCACGTTGTGGCCGCGGCAGAGGATTTCGTTGTTTTCGCCAAGGCGGATTTCGACGCCCGGCAGCGGGAAACCGACGGTGCCGACCTCGCGGCCGTCCCTTTCGCGGCAGCTAACGCAGATGACGGGTGACGTCTCCGTGGCGCCGTACCCTTCGTACACCGGCATACCGATGGCGGAGAAGAAGGCGGCCAAACGGGGCTGCAGGCTTGCTGCACCCGACACCACAATGTCGAAGTCGCCGCCGATGCCCTTGCGGATCTTGCTGTAAACCAGCTTGTCGGCAATCTTGAGCTTGAAGTTGTACCACGCGGAGCGATCGTAATCCTGAATCTTATATTGTTCGGCGAGGCGGATGGCCCAGCGGAAAATCTTCTTGGCCATCGGCTTCATGTTCTTGCTGGAGTTCCAGATTTTGTCGGCGAACTTCTCGAGCACGCGCGGCACGGCCGACATCATCGTCGGGTTCACCTCCTTGATGTTCTCGGCGATGGTGCCGAGGTTCTGGGCGTAATAGACCGTCATGCCGAGGTACTGGTACAGGAACACCAGCATGCGTTCGTAAGCGTGGCACAGCGGCAGGAAGCTGAAGGCGCGTTTCGACCATTTGGCGGGCGTCTGGCGCAGGTTCATCAGCTGGCTGCAAATATTATAATGTGACAGCATCACGCCCTTCGGCAGGCCGGTGGTGCCGGATGTGTACATGATGGTGGAGCAATCCTCAGGTCGTACGGCGTCGCGACGGCGCTGCAGCTCCTCGGGATTCTGGTTGGCCGCGCCCAACGCGATAAGCTGGTCGAGGTAGGGGAACTTCTCTCGGTCGATGAAGGTATAGACGTGCTTCAGTTCCGGAGTGTCGGGCATAATGGCGGCGATCTTGTTCATCACCTCCGCGCCTTCCAGAATCACCACCTTCATGCCGGAGTGGCGGACGATGTGGCGGTAGTCGTTCTCACTGATGGTGGGATAGACGGGCACGCTGATGGCGCCGATCTGCATGATGGCCATGTCAATCATGTTCCATTCAGGGCGGTTGGTGGAAATGATGCCCACGCAGTCGCCGTGCTGCACGCCCAACTGCATCAATCCATAACTGATATTGTTGGTGATATCCTGATATTCACCAGGAGAATAGGCCATCCAGACGCCGTTGCGCTTGCCGGCCAGTGCGATTTTCTGTTCGGGGTGAACCGTCTCATACTGCGTAAGAATGTCAAACAAACGGGTAATGTCAACAGTTTTTAAATCTCTCATAATTAATCTTTTAAGTTTTTATTTAAAGAATAATGGTTTTGCATCAAAAAGTTTGCAAAAGAACGACAAAAATCCATCTTGCTTGTTTTTAAGGTATTGAATGGAATTTTTGGGTGGTAAATTCCTATATTTTGGGGTGAAATTTTCAAATATGGGGCGAAATTCACCCCAAAAGGTTTTTGTAAGGTAAAAAATCGTACTTTTGCCGCCCCATTTTGGGGTAGAATATGAACAAACGAATACCCGACTATTTGCTCACTATAGAGACGAATTTGAAGCAGTTGGCCTTTGTCACTGTCTTCTCGTTCGTGTTCATATTTGTCTACACACCCTTCGAACCCTCTACATGGTTCCATGCCAACGACTCCACCATGCAGTTCGTCTATTCTTCCGTCGTCATCTTGGGCGCGGTGGCGATTCTGGTGGCAGCGCGGCTCTTCCTGAATTTTATCGGTAAAACGAGGCACTTCACCATCTTGCAATACTGCTTCTGGTTAGCGGGGGAAGTCGTCCTCATCGCCTTTGCCTATACTATATTCAATGAGTTGGTACTTAACGACCCCAGAGCGTTTCCTGAAGTGTTGCAGCGGTCGTTCATGTTCATATCATTAATTATGATCATTCCCTATTTGGTGTCCTATCTCTATTTTGCTTTAAAGGACAAGGATGACAAAGTGCGGGAGTTGTTGGAACAGCAAGAGCAGTTGCTCCTGAAGCAGAAACTGATGCAGATGGCTCCGCCGATGCAGAAGGACACTGCGGAAAGCATGGAATCAGAGTCGGAAACCTCGGCTCCTGCCCTCACCGATTGGGACAATGAAGTGATTCATTTTACGGATGATAAGGGTTCCTTGAAGCTCTCCATCAAGCAGGATTACGTCTGTTACATCGTTTCTGCCGACAATTACGTCAATATTTTCTACCAGAACAAGGGAAAAATGGCGCATTGTATGGTGCGCACCACGATGAAGAATCTGGAGGATATGCTGGAACCGCGCGGGTTCTCCCGTTGCCACCGTTCTTATCTTGTTAATACAAAGAAAGTTAAAATTGTCCGCAAGGAGCGCGACGGTTTCTATATTGACCTCGACATGGACGGCATCGGCGACATTCCCGTTTCCAAGACCTACGCCGACAAGATGCTGAAAGCCATATCGGTGAATTAGGAATCTTTATCCGATAATTCTATCCTTATGTTGCGATAAGAAAGCCTCCCATCCGGAGGCTTTTCCTGTATTCAGGACGACGCGGTTCTGTAGGTGGTGTGTGACGGCGGCGGCAAGGGCGTCGGTGGCGTCCAAGTACTTCGTCTCCGTTGAGAAAGTGTACATCGTATGGAGCATCGCTGCCACCTGTTCCTTGGAAGCCGCGCCCTTGCCCGTGATGGACTGTTTGATACGGCGTGGGGTATATTCGAAAACCTCCAAGCCGGCGTGCAGGCACGCCCCGATAACCACCCCTTGCGCCCGTCCGAGCTTCAGCATCGACTGCGGATTCTTGCCATAAAAAGGTTCTTCAATAGCCAAAATGTCAGGATGATAGGTCTCGATAAGATTTTGCGTGCTTTCGTAAATCATCTTGAGTTTGGCGCTCTGGTCGGGCTGCTTTTTCAGATTGATGACATCCAACGTGATGATTTCGCTATTGCGCGCGTGCGTTTTCAGCAGCGAATACCCCATGATGTTGGTTCCCGGGTCGATACCGAGGATGATGTGGTCTGTGGTGTCAGTGTTCATCGGCTACAGGTGGACACATTCGTTGTAGGCGTTGGCCGCGGCCTCCATGATGGCTTCGGAAAGGGTGGGGTGCGGATGCACGGCGTGGATGATTTCCGGACCGGTGACGTGCTGCTGGCGCGCGATGACGATGCCCGACACCATCTCCGTGACATTTTCGCCAATCATGTGGCAGCCGAGGATTTCGTCGGTTTTGGCATCAAAGATGAGCTTGATCATGCCGTCGCGGTTGCCGGAAGCGGTGGCTTTCCCCGAAGCGGTGAAGGGGAACTTGCCGATGCGTAGCTCGTGGCCTGCCTCGAGCGCTTTCTTTTCCGTCAGGCCCACGGAGGCGATTTCGGGCGATGTATAGGTGCAACCGGGGATGTTGCTGTAATCGACGGGGGTGGGGTTGAGGCCGGCAATCTTCTCCACGCAGACCAATGCCTCGTGGGAGGCGACGTGCGCGAGGGCGGGACCTTTCACAATGTCACCGATGGCATAGACGCCGGGGCAGTTGGTGCGGTAGAAGTCGTCCACCACCACCTTGCCGCGTTCGACGGCAATGCCGAGTGCATCCAGGTTGAGAGCCTCAAGGTTAGTGACCACACCGACGGCGGAAAGGACGATATCGCACTGGATTTCAGTAATTTTGCCTTTTGCATCCTTCACAGTGACAAGGCAGCCTTCGCCGGAGGTGTCCACGCTCTCCACGGAGGAGGAGGTCATCACCTTGATGCCGTTCTTGCGGAAGGAGCGTTCCAACTGTTTGGAAATCTCTTCGTCTTCCACGGGGACGAGGTTGGGCAGGAACTCCACGATGGTGACTTTCGTGCCGAGGGAGGAGTAGAAGTGGGCGAATTCGCTTCCGATAGCACCGGATCCCATAACCACCATTGATTCAGGGAGTTTCGGAAGAGTGAGAGCCATACGGTAACCGATGACTTTTTCACCGTCCTGCTTGATGTGGGGCAGTTCCTTGGAACGGGCACCGGTGGCGAGGATGATGTGGTTGGCTTCGAACACCTCGGTGGTGTCGTCGTTCTTGCTGACGGACACTTTGCGGTCCTTGGTCAGGGTGGCGAACCCCTCAATGACATCGACGTTGTTCTTTTTCAGCAGGAACTGCACGCCCTTGCTCATTTGATCGGCGACACCGCGGCTGCGGCGTACCATCGCCTCAAAGTCGGGGCGGGCGGGGGAGTCGAGCACAACGCCGTAATTCTCAGCGTGTTTCATATAGTTATAGACCTGCGCGGATTTCAGCAGGGCCTTGGTCGGGATGCAGCCCCAGTTGAGGCAGATGCCGCCCAATTCGCCACATTCGACGACGGCAGTTTTCAAATTCAGCTGGCTGGCGCGGATAGCCGCCACATAACCTCCGGGACCACTCCCGATAACGATGACATCGTATTTCATAGTTGTTTGATTTTTAATTTATTATGATTTAAATATCTCCAAAAGAAAAACGGCGCAAAGATACAACGAAAGTTGGAAAGTTTGTCAGATTTATAAAGTTGCAAGTTCACTTTTTTCGTACCTTTGCCGCTGTTTTTTATAATAATGAAAATGAAGAAAATCGTAACCCTTCTTTTTGCCGCCGTGCTTTGTGTTTCTGCGGCTTTTGCGCAATTTGTCCCGCAGGACGAGGCGGCGGAATATGCCGCCCGCCTCTTACGTTCGGTGGGTAAGACGCCCGCCCGCGCCGCCCGCCCCGAACTGCGTGATGGCGACACGCTCTATTACGTCTTCACTGCCGCCGACGGCTCCTCTGTCGTTGTCAGTGCCGACCGCCGCACGCAGCCCCTGCTGGCTTTCACTGACGGGCAGCCGCTTGCCGGTCCCGATGTGGCGCCGCCCGCACAGATGTGGCTAGACCATTACGCCAACCAGCTGGCCGAACTCAGGCGGCTGCCCTTTCGTGCCGAAGACGCACATCCCGCATGGACACGCTCCCGTAGCGGAGAACTCAGGCAGGAGGCCGCCATCGCCCCCTTCCTGCGCTCCAACTGGGGGCAGGGAAGTCAGTATAACTATTACTGTCCCAAAGATATAAAGGGCGAAGGCGGCCGGACGGTCACCGGCTGTGTGGCCACGGCGATGGCACAGCTGATGTATCATTTCCGCTTTCCCGAAACGGGCACCGGCTCCTACTCCTACACCGACGAACACTATGGCGTGCAGTCGGCGGATTATGGTAACACCACCTACGACTATGCCGCCATGTGCGACAAGGCCACGTCTGTCAACACCGCCATCTCCACGCTGATGTACCATTGTGGCGTGGGGGTCGATATGGTGTACGGCCCCGACGGCTCTGGCATGTACAACCACAGCGCCGCCAACGTGCTCAAAACCTACTTCAAGTTTTCGCCCGACACCCGCTACGAGTTCCGCGACTCTACCGCTCTCGACTGGGACAGCCTCATCGTGTCGCACCTTGAGCGCGGCATCCCGCTTTATTACGCGGGTTGGAGCGTGCCCGACACTGACGGTCATGCCTTCATTTGCGACGGTTACCAGATGGTGGACAGCTCCTTCTACTACCATTTCAATTTCGGCTGGGACGGACAATCGAACGGCTATTTTTATACCAATCACCTGAATGTGGGTGGTAGCCACTTCAACCTTGCGCAGGAGTTGATTATCAATGCGTACCCCGATACGGTGCAGTACGAATACCCCGTCCCGCAGCCGCTGTCAGGCACCACCACACTCACCTCACGCGACGGCTCCTTCCTCATCCGTGACGGGAATGCCGCAAGTATGGACTATACGTGGGTGATCCGTCCTGAAGTGGCCTATCTGAACAGGATTACCTTGAGTGTTTCGGCACGGCTGGGGGAGGCCGACACGCTCTTCGTCACCACCGATGCACCCGATGTGGCCCCGATGGTGATTGCGGGCGATACAATGTACAGCTGGGACTTCAGCGGCACCGAGATTACCGTCCGTTTCGTCGGAGGCGAAAGTACGGAACGTGAGGTCTCTGTCTGTTACACTTCTTCCGCAAGGATTTTCTGTTCAGGCACTCCGATGACTACAGCCACTTCTGGCACCATCACTGACGGTAGTGGCGAATTGGACTATAATCCATTGACATACTGCGGATTTAAAATCAGAGTGAACGGTTATCCTGCTGTTAAAATCACTTTCCACGAATTTGAACTGGAGGAAGGACATGATTCGTTGCACATCTACAGGTTCCAAAACCTGACGAATACCTATCTCATGTCCTTGACCGGCCATATTGATGCAGGGACGGAAATGGTCTTCAACACCAATAAGCTGTTTTTCATCTTTGAAAGTGACGAACAGAACAATGCCGCCGGCTTCACGTTCGATTTCGCAGGGACGACAGAAACGGGAGTCCAAGAACAGGAGGCCTTGGATGTGTCAGTGTGGCCAAATCCTGCGACCTCAATGGTTTATGTTTCGATAGGGGAGGAATGTACCTCTTCCATTGTGACAATGCAGCTTTGCGACATTTTCGGCAGGAAATTGGCGGAAAAGTCTGCAATTCGAGCAGATGAAACCATTTCGTTTGATATATCTGGCTTTGCTAAAGGTATTTATCTTCTTCGGATTGTGACGAAGGACGGAAAAACGGTCACAAGGAAAATCGTTCGTCAGTAGTATTTTTTATCCGTAAAATATTTGAAAAATCACCCGCAAGCGTATGGAATTTATTTGTACTTTTGCGCGTTTTTTGAAACAAGAATCCAATTATCATATTCATAAATAATTAAAAATTATGGCAGCAGAAAAAATTACATCCAGCAAGCAGGCCATGGAGATGGAAGCCCGTTACGGTGCTCACAACTATCATCCACTTGGCGTTGTCATTTCCAGAGCAAAAGGTCCTTTCATGTGGGACGTGGAAGGCAAAAGGTATTTCGACTTCCTTTCTGCCTATTCCGCAGTGAATCAGGGACATTGCCACCCCAAAATCGTGGAGGCAATGATTGACCAGTGCCAGAAGGTGACCCTCACCTCCCGCGCATTCTACAACGACTGCCTCGGACCGTACGAGAAGTATGTCACCGAGACTTTTGGTTACGACAAGGTTCTCCCGATGAACTCCGGCGCTGAAGCTGACGAGACCGCCCTGAAGCTCTGCCGCAAATGGGCTTATATGAAGAAAGGTCTTCCGGAAAACCAAGCTAAAATCATCGTTTGCGACGGAAACTTCCACGGACGTACGATCTCCATCGTTTCCATGTCCACCGATCCCGAGGCTTACGGCGGCTACGGCCCCTTCACCCCGGGCTTCGTGAAGATCCCTTATAACGACATTCCCGCTTTGGAGAAAGCCCTTGAGGATCCCAATGTGGCCGGTTTCATTCTCGAACCCATCCAGGGCGAGGCTGGCGTCTATGTCCCCGATGACGGCTATCTGAAGAAATCTTACGACCTCTGCAAGGCCAAGAACGTTTTGTTCATCGCCGACGAGGTGCAGACCGGTATCGCCCGTACGGGCCGTATGCTGGCTTGCGACCATGAAGGTGTCCGCCCCGACATCCTCGTGCTCGGTAAGGCCCTCTCTGGTGGCACGATGCCCGTCTCCGCAGTCCTGGCCGACGACGACATCATGCTGAATATCAAGCCCGGTGAACACGGTTCTACCTTCGGCGGCAACCCGATCGCCTGCCGCGTGGCCATCGCCGCTCTCGAAGTGGTGAAGGAAGAGAAACTGGCCGAACGTGCCGAATACCTTGGCAAGATCTTCCGCGACGAGATGAACAGCGTGAAAAGCGACATGATCCAGCAGGTGCGTGGTAAAGGTCTGCTCAACGCCATCATCATCCGCCCGAAGAATGGCAAGGAGGCCTGGGACGTCTGCGAAAAGATGAAGGAACTCGGCGTGCTCGCCAAACCGACCCACCAGCACATCATCCGTTTCGCTCCCCCGTTGGTCATCACCGAAGAGGAACTCCGCGAGGCCATCGAACTCATCAAGAAAGCCATCCTTTCTTTTGAATAATCGTAAAAGGGCCGTACTCTTACGGCCTTTTTCATTTTTATATTTTAATATTTTTCAAATCTTTCAAATTTTTCAAATCTTCAAATCTTATAAATTATGATTAACGAAAGAATGCAAAAAGAGATCAATGACCAGATCAATGCCGAATTCTGGTCCGCATACCTTTACCTGAGCATGTCCGCTTGGTTCACCCAGAACAACCTGCCCGGTTTCGCCAACTGGATGTATGTGCAGTATCAGGAGGAAATCTCCCACGGTATGAAGATGTTCCGCTACATTCACGAGCGTGGCGGCGAGGTGAAGCTCAAACCCATCGCCAAGGTCGATACCAACTGGAAGTCCTGCGCTGCCGTCTTCAACGACACGCTGAACCACGAGCGCAAGGTGACCTCCCTCATCAACGGCCTGATGGACACCGCCCACGAAATCAAGGATTACGCCACCATCAACTTCCTGAACTGGTACATTGACGAACAGGTGGAGGAAGAGGCCAACGCTGAGGAACTCCTCAACACCGTGAAGATGATTGAGAAGGACCACGCCGCGATGTACACCCTCGACAAAGAGCTGGCCACCCGCGTTTTCGTGGATGCCACGCTGAAGGCAGAGGAATAATCAGTTACGTACAAACATAGTTAAGGCCTCCTGTTTTCTGGAGGCCTTTTTTTGTCCATTCTCGATTCAGGCAACCATCCCCTTCATTCCCCCTTCTGCCGTGGCTCCTGTTTCTCTGTCAGGTATTTCCAGTATCGGCGGGGCATATCGTTGAGCTGCTTGCGGGGGTTCATGCGCTCGCGGATGCAGATGGCCTTGAAGTAGGTGCGCCACAGCTCCTGCATCAGGAGGTCGTCGTTGCTGAGCACGTCGTCGTCCAGACGGCCGTCGCTGAGGCTGAACGTGATGGCGGACTCATCGGCAAAGGTGATGCGAGCGGGGATGCCGCTGCCCTCGTAATAGTACCCGTAATGCCGCTTGGCATCGTAGATGAGCCACGGCTGGTCGTTGAAGCGGTCACGGAAATGGTCGGTGATGAGCGGCAGCACGTTGTGGTCGGGCGCGACGACGGCCAGGTAGGTGCCGTCTTTGGCCTTCTGGAAACGGATGAACTGCTTCATCCGCAACTGCTCGTGCAGCACCTTGCGGGCAATGTTGGTGACAGCGAGCACGTCGGGGTCGGAAAAGTTGCGCTCAATGCTGGGCGCGCCCTCCGGCTGCCGAAAAATCTTGCAGATGTAGTGGAACAGCGCGTTGTTGAGCTCTGGCAATTCCGACAACCAGCTGACATACAGCATTCTGACAAC
Organism: uncultured Bacteroidales bacterium; assembly: GCA_947169105.1. GTDB lineage: Bacteria > Bacteroidota > Bacteroidia > Bacteroidales > WCHB1-69 > UBA1756. The sequence goes on from CAMVOL010000004.1 coordinate 43,464, forward strand.
CTCTTTTGGAAGACGTTTCTCCAAACCTTTCCATACCCGTCCGGCTTTCTCCTCATCCGTAACCACCTGATAGTTACAGTCGCAGAACAACGGTATCTGGTCGCCCGCAGACAGCAGCTGTTCCGGCTGCTCGTGCTGGGCGAAGGCCTCGAAAACTGCCGTGAGGAGGCCATCCAAGGTGTTGTCGAAGGTATATACAATCATGGTTCGAAGTCGAATGAAAGCTGGCTTTCCGCCTCGGCGAGCTTTTTCTGTTCATTGGTGATCAGCAGAGGCCGCAGCCGTTCGGGCCGTAGCTCGTTGATGCCGATGACGGAGGTTCGGTCGAAGGCGGAAGCGAGTTCGTGGCACGTGATGAAGTATTTGGCCTTCTTCATCACTACGCCCATTTTTTTGAGGTCGAAGGAGGTGAGCCGGTTGAAACGGCGGGAGTTGGCGATGAGCCACGCCGACTTGTTGCCGATGCCCGGCACCCGCAGCAGCATCTCATAATCCGCCGTGTTGATGTCAACGGGGAAGGCCTCGGGATGGCGCAGCGCCCACGACAATTTCGGGTCGATGTCGAGGTCAAGGTTGGGATGCAGGTCATCCACGATTTCCTCCACCTTGAAATGGTAGAACCGCAACAGCCAGTCGGCTTGGTAGAGCCGGTTTTCGCGGACAAGCGGCGGCTGCTTGAGTACGGGAAGGCGCGAATCAAAAGTATTAACACTCACGTAACCAGAATAATAGACACGCCGCATTGAAGGCTGGTGGTATAGCATCGACGACATCGTGAGAATGTCTCGGTCGGAATCTTTGGTAGCGCCCACAATCATCTGTGTGGATTGTCCGGCGGGCACGAAACGGGGCGTATGGCGGTAACGCTGGCGGTCCTCCTTGTTTTCGATCACGCCCTGCTGGATGAGCTTCATCGGCTGGAAGACGCTCTTGTGGTCCTTTTCCGGAGCCAACAGTTTCAGCGACTCCTCGCGGGGAATCTCGATGTTCACGCTCATTCGGTCGGCGTAGCGGCCCGCCTCGGCCAGCAGTTCCTGCGAGGCGCCCGGAATGGCCTTCAGGTGGATGTACCCGTTGAAGCGGTGCACCAGCCGGAGGTCGCGGACAATGGCGGTGAGCCGCTCCATCGTGTAGTCGGGGTTGCGCACCACGCCGCTCGACAGGAACAGCCCCTCAATGTAGTTGCGGCGGTAGAACTCCATCGTAATCTCCTCCAGTTCCGAAACGGAGAGGGTGGCCCGCTTGATGTCGTTGGAACGGCGGTTCACGCAGTAGGCACAGTCGTACATGCAGTAGTTGGTCAGCATGATTTTCAGGAGCGAGATGCAGCGGCCGTCGTCGGCAAAGGAGTGGCAGATGCCGATGCCGCCCACGGTGTTGCCTACCATACCCTGCTTTCCCTTGCGCACGGTGCCGCTTGACGAGCACGACACATCGTACTTTGCCGACTCCGTCAGGATGCGCAGCTTCTCCAGTGTTTGATCTGACAACATACGCTATGCCATTTGCTTATTTATGAGAGACTTTCGATTTCCACTTTCCGTGAAAAAAGCAAGGGCAAAGGTACAACTTTTGTCCTTTTTTTTGCTACTTTTGCGGCTCAAATTCTGAATAAAAAATCTAATTTTAATGATATGAACATTTATACTGTAGAGAATTTGCAAGGAGTGAATTATGAGGTGCTGGGCGTGGTTACAGGCAGCACCATCCAATCGAAAAATGTTTTCAGTGATATCGGACAGTCATTGAAGAATATTGTAGGCGGCGAACTCAAAGCCTACACGCAGATGATGGAAAAGGCCCGGAAAATGTCCACCGACCGCATGATTGCGCAGGCGGAGGCAATGCAGGCTGATGCCGTTATCGGGGTTCGCTATGCTACTTCCGCCATTATGGCGCAAGCCGCGGAGGTGCTGGTTTATGGCACCGCCATCCGGTACAAATAGCCGCTATTGCTGTTTCGGGAAATTCCCGCTCTGTTTGTAGTGGTATCCGCCATCCTCGTAATAGACGAAATGGGCGGCTAATTCGGGATGGCTTTCAAGAAACTTCATTGTTTCGTCCAACCCCATCACCATAAAGGCCGTCGCGTACGCATCGGCTACGGCACACTGGTCGGCAATCACCGTCACGCTCAGCAGGTTGGAGGAACGGCTGTCGCCACTGCGCGGGTCGGTGATATGGCAGTACCGTTGGCCGTCTATCTCCTTGTAGTTGCGGTAGTTGCCGCTGGTGGCGACCGCCCGCCCCGTCATCTCGAAGATATAGTCGGCCTCCTCGAGCCCGTCCCGCGTTTCCGTCGGGATCTGGATGCCCACGCGCCACGCCTTCCGGCCCGGCTTCGTTCCTTCGCACCGTACCTCACCCCCGATGTTCACCAAACAGTTGGCATAGCCGCTTCCGACCAAGAAATCCGCCACATCGTCCACCGCCTTTCCTTTTGCTATAGCGTTGAAATCCAATTTGATACGTTTGTCATCCTTGGTGACACTTCCATCGTCAGCCACGAGGATTTTGGCGTAGCCGACAAACTGCCGCACGGAGTCGATAGCCTCCTGCGAAACAGTGTTCTCCTTTTCATTGCCGAAGCCCCACAGGTTCACCAACGGTCCCACGGTGATGTCGAAGGCACCGTCCGTGTTCTTGCTGATGTCTAACGCGTCCCGCACCATCGCTGCAAAAGCAGGGGAGGGGACGACCGGCTCGTTCCGATTGAGCTTCGATACGAGCGACGTACAATCGAAAATGGAATACAATTTATTGATATTCTGTAAGATGGAATCCACCTGTTTCGGTAAGTCGGGATTCTCTTCTCCGATGTAAGTGACAGCAAAGTAGGTGCCGAACACAGCCCCTCCGAATTGGTGTACCTCATTTTTTTTACAAGAAAAGAAAAGGAGGCAGCACGCCACCAGAAGCCAGTAAATTCGTTTCATAATGGGCTATTTCAGGTGCAGGTTATGCCCCATTTTCTCCTGTTTGGTCTTGAGATAGAAGCGGTTGATGGCGTTCGGCTCGATGATGATGGGGACGGTTTCCACGATTTCGATGCCGTGTCCGAGGAGGCCTGCTCGTTTGGCGGGATTGTTGGTGATAAGCCGCAGACGGGTGGCTTTCTGGTCGCGGAGGATCTGCGCCCCGATGCCGTAGTCGCGTTCGTCGGCACGGAAGCCGAGTTCGAGATTCGCCTCCACGGTGTCGCGTCCGAGTTCCTGTAAGTGATAGGCTCTCAGTTTGTTGACCAAACCGATGCCACGTCCTTCCTGATTCATGTACAGCACCATTCCCTTACCTTCCTTATCGACCATCTCCATCGACTTGTGGAGCTGTGCCCCGCAGTCGCACTTGCAGGATCCGAAGATGTCGCCGGTGACGCAGGAGGAGTGGACGCGCACCAGCACATCGTCGCCTTCGTTCCATTCGCCCTTTTTCAGTACCAGATGGGTGAGCCCGTTGTTGAGCTGTGTATAGGCAATCAGTTTGAAATTACCCCATTCGGTGGGCAGGTTGACTTCTTGTTCCTTTCGGATAAGTGTCTCTGTCTTAATTCTGTAGGCGATAAGGTCTTGGATGGTGATGATTTTGATGCCGTATTTTTTCGCCACCTCCACCAGTTGTGGCAGCCGTGCCATGGTGCCGTCGGGGTTGATGACCTCAATGAGGGCGCCTACGGGCTGGAGACCGGCTAGGCGGGTGAGGTCAACGGCGGCTTCGGTGTGACCGGCACGGATGAGCACGCCGCCGTCGCGGGCGCGGAGCGGGTTGATATGGCCGGGGCGTCCGAACATTTCCGGACGGGAATCGGGGTCGGCTAACGCCTTGATGGTGCTGGCGCGGTCGAACATCGAAACCCCCGTCGTGCAGCCATGCCCAAGCAGGTCAACGGTGATGGTGAAGGGCGTGCCCAACAGCGAGGTGTTGTTGCGCACCTGCATTTCCAAGTCGAGCTGGCGGCAACGGTCGGCGCTCATAGGGGCGCACAGCACGCCGCGGCCGTACTGCATCATAAAGTTGACCTTCTCCGGTGTTATCTTTTCGGCGGCGATGATAAAATCGCCCTCGTTTTCACGGTCCTCATCATCCACCACAATGAGGAATTTGCCTTCCCGGAAATCCTCAATGGCCTCTTCTATCGTGTTCAGTTTGAAATCCATTGATTAATTGTTCGTTACAAGTTTGGTGAAGTGGAATCCCTTGATACCCCACTGGATATCGCTGTTTCCTGTGCAATGATATAAAACTCTGATACGGAAGTCGCTGCTGATGTTTTCCAAACCGCCGAGTGAAATGGGAGTAATGGTGGTCAGGTAGCCGTTCGGAGCCATCGTGAAGTCGTGCCATTCGCAGTCTTCAGGAGCGCTGGTGAGGTCTGTGGTATATTGCACACGACAGATTTCGTAGGGGTCATAGTCACCTGAAATTACATTGATCATGTGTTCGATGGTCATTTCACTGCCGGCTACGGTGGCGTAGGGGATGGGGTGGTTGAAAACGGCCCAGTCGTTGGTGACGAAGTCGTCGCTTTGTCCGCTGACATCCCGATGCAATAGCATCTGCTGCTGTGAGTAGTGGCTCCATCCGTTATTGACGGTCCAGTCGCCGATGCCATTGCTGAAGGTGATGGGATAGACATCGGTGATTTCGCCGAAAGCCAGCACATCCTTGTTGTCGCGGAGCATAAACTGGTAGGTGCTGTTATAGATAGTGAGGATGCCGACGAGGTCGCCTTTGCCAGCGGGCACCGGCAGCTTGCGGAATTTGGCGTAGTTGGAGGTGCGCACCACGAAGTCAGAGACCTCGCTTCCGTTGATCTTGCTGATGTAGTGCGAAGTGGTCATCGCATCCTCCGACCACGGTTTCCCGATGGCATCGCTGGCAAACTCGCAGTTATGGATTCGCACCAAGCGGCACACGTTGCCCGCATTGATGCCGGCGGGCGAGGTGATATCGACGGGTGTCACATCCTTAGGCATCCCGTCCTTGAACAGGTAGCGGTCGAGGAAATTTCCGTCAATGCGGCCGACGGAACCTTCGTAAATCCAGCCGATCTGGTAGATCCCGTGGTAGTTGCCCACCACCAGTCCATTACATTTGATATAGACGGTCTGTCCGACGGGGTATCGGGCATAAAGTCCCGACGCGTTGATTTGGATTTCGAGAGCTGCCGTCTCGTCCTGCACAACCATCGTCTTGTAGAAATTGCCACCCTCGTCGGAGCTGACCACGACAGCTTTCACAACGAAGGTGTCGGTGGCGTGGCAGATGGAGTCCAGCTTTCCGTTGCGGGCATACACGTCAATAATGTCCTGAAGGGTCTTGTTCGCCGCCGGTCCCGTATAGGTGGGGACGTTGAAGACGGGTTCGTCCCATTTCTTGTCGCAGGATACGACGAGGGCACTCAAAACCAGCAGGGCGATGATTAATCCGCTGAAATGTTTCATATATTGTATCTTGTTCATTTTCAACAAAATTTAAGATTAATTGTTGGCAACTCCAGTGATTTTTAATTCAGGAATCTTCCAAAAGTCACCGCTGTGTCCGTTGAATTGGAAAGCGATGCGGAGGTTGGCGTTATTGGTGACTTCAGCGGGCAGGATGCCGTTGGCGGGAACTTCCGTCCACGTGGCGCTATGGACATCAGTGCCATTGAAATCGACGGAGTAATATTTGTGTGCTTGACCGTTATTCACTTGACATAATTCGTTAGGCATAGAGAGCGTCACGTTGTCGTAGCCGCCGAGATTGCTAAGAACGGGCGAAACAAGCCAGCTTTCGATGGCGGTCGTCCCCGTATTCTGCACGGCAAAGGCGGCACCTTGGGCATAGTAGAACCAGCCTTCGTCACCTAAGACCGACCATCCCTGATTGGCGATGGGGTCGTTGCTGAAGTCCACACTATAGAGGTCAATGGTCTCGACAGCGGGCGTGTTGGCGATACGCACGTCATTGAGGTCGCGGATAGTCAACTGAAGGGTGGTGTTATAGACGGTAAGGATGCCGACGATGTCGCCCGTGCCGTTAGGCAGAGGCTGCGCAGCGAACTTGGCGTAGTTGCTGGTGCGCAGCACGATGACGCTGTTGTCGGACATCACGATGTCGCGGGAGGTGCTGGCATCAGGGTCGCTGTAAGGTTCACCCGGATCGGCGAAGTGGCAGTCCTTCAGGATGACCAGACGGTTAATCATATCTTCGGTGGCTTCGTTTTTGGAGTTGAGGACGATGGGTGTGGGCTCGTTGCCAACCAAGCCGTCGCGGAAGATATATAATGGTTCTTGCGAGGTGGCGATACCAGCCATCGAGCCGTTGCTCCAAAATCCCAACTGACGGTTTTTGTGATAGTCGCCAATGACCAAATCCTTGCATTCCACATAGATACGTTGCCCAATCTGGTATTTCGGATAAAGGGCGGAGTTGTCGATTTTGATCTGGATGCCGCCAGTTTCATCCTGAATGGTCAGGTACTTGTAGCAGTTGCCCTCTTGGTCGGAACTGACGATGATGCCGGAGATGACCGTGCCGGCGGGGATGGAATCGTAGGAGTCCACACTGCCGACCGTGTGAAGTGCATTCAATTCCGCAATGGTCATGTTGGCTTGACCATCGTAAGTCATGACGGGCGCCACGTCCAGCTCCTTGTCGCACGATGCACCGCCAATTAGGAGAAACGCGGCGATGATAGCCAGTTTGATATTATGTATTGTATTCATAATCAAATCTTTTTAAATTTGGATGAAAGGGATTTTAGATTATTGGAATGTGTAGTTGATGCCGAGGTAGAAGGTGGTGCCGAGTGCGTAGTAGTACTTGTTAGGGTATTTGTTCACATCGTAATTCTTATAGTCGAAACGGCGCTGCTCCCAAGCGGTGGTGACGAGGTTCTTGTTGTTGGTCAGGTTGGTGACGCTGATGTTGAAACCGAGAGTGCTATTCTTGATCTTCCAGCTCTTGCCGATGGAGGCGTCCATCGTGAACTGTCCTTTGAGGCGTTCTTGGGCGACGAGGTCCTGATAGAGCTGCGATTCCGTGGAGAGGGTGCCGCGGGCGGCGGTGGTTCTCCGTTCGGGGTTGAGGTCGGCGTAAATCTTGTCGAAATAGTTGGCATTGACGCTCACGAACCAGTACTTGTAGTTGAACTTCACGCCGAGGGTGGCGGCCACTTGCGGTGTGCCGGCCACGTGGAAGTTCTTCCAATAGACGGTTTCAGTGTATTGGCTTTCGCCGTTGCCGAGGATGTCGTATCCGTTATCCGCGGTGATGGTCACGTCCGGACGATTGGTATAGCGGTAGTCGCCCCACGTGCCGGCGGCATACACCGTGAACATTGAGCCAATGGGCACTTCCACACCCAGCTCAAAACCGTAGTTGCGCTTGTTGATGCCGGTCATGGAGTAGTTGACGTAGCTGCCGTAATCGTCGTGGTAGAAGCTGAACAGGCTGGTCACATCCATGAACGCGCCGTAATAGGCGGTGAGGCGCATCCTCATGAAGGGATAGCGCATGATGTAGGAAAAGTCGGCCATCAGGTTCTTTTCGCTCTTAAGGTTGGAAACGTAGTCGTTGCGGATGGTGGGGCTGATGAACACATCGAGGACGCGCGGAGCCATCGTTTGTGCCTGTGCGTTCAGAACGAGGTAGTTACGGCCATTAATTTTGTAGGTGATGCCCGCTTTCACTCCACCGTCGGAGAAAACCTTCTTTTCAGAATTGCCCTGCGAGTTGTCGGGGAAACGGCCGTTACGCATATAGCCGTGACGCCACATTTCCGTCGTCGTGCCGTTCACGCCGACATGGAAGTCGATATGTGCGTAGGTGAACTTGGCCGTCGCCCATAGGTTCTGTCTATTGATGTAATAGGCGTAGTCGTAACCGAACTTGTCGCCCACGCCGAGATGCGCCCCGATGTTGTCGAGGTCATCGTACAACAGGTACGGGTTGTCGGGACTTTCGCCGTCAGCATACTTGTCCATGTTCAGCCAGTAACTTCCACCAAGCAAGTCGTTGATAGTCTTGTAATTGCGCTGCTTGAAGGCGCGGATGTCCACACCGCCCATCAGTTTGATATGGTCGGTAAGGTTGGCGATGATGTTGGCGTTGGCCATCGCCTGCACGTGGCTGATGACGCGGTTCTCCACGATGTATTGTGCCTGCTCGCCGAGTTGTGCCGCCAACTGGTTGGTCTCGTACATTGACATCCAGTCGATCTGGCGGAAATTCTCGTTGGTGGTCCACTGTTCGGTGTAGTAGTTGAACAGGAGCGGATCATCCTTGTAATAGCTCGGAAGGTTGCGGTAGTAGTCGGGGCGCGGGTCCGGCACGTTGGCCCAGTTGAGGGAGGTGGTGCTCTGTTTCCCGAAGGTGGTCCCGATGTTGGCGGTGATTTGGAGAATGTTGTTGTCGGGGGTGAAGTTGTAGGTCATCAGGAAGACGGGTTCGAAGGTGGTGCGGATGCGGGCGTTTCGTTTTTCGCCGTCGTACCAACCCCAGTTGGCGTTGTAGTAGTGGCTGCCAGCGAGGTCATAGACTTCTTGTGGGGCGTTCGATTGAAGGCTCCGTTGGGTAGGAGATCGCCACACAGACAGGCTGAGGGCGTGTTCGGAGTTGAAGACCTTTTCTACGGACAAGAAGTAGCTTCCGCCGAGGTAGCTGCTGCCGTCCACGTAGCCGAGGTTGGTGCCGAAACGGGTGGAGGCGGAGGCGGCCACGGCCCAGCCGTTCTTCATCAGGCCGCTTGCATAGGTGAACATCAGGCGGTTGTTGTAGCTGCGGTTCGTCAGGGAGTAGTTGGCGTGGATCTGCTTGCGGTACGACGAGGCGCGGGTGCTGAAGTTGGTGGAGCCGGCCAAGTCACCGAAGGCGAAAGAGGCAGGGTTGAGATTCAGCACGTTCTCGGGCCAGCGGAACACACGGTTGAGGCCGCCCCACTGCGAATAGGAGGCACGGCCCGTCACGAGGTTCTCCATCTCTATCCCGTTGATGGCCACCGTCTGGTATCTCGCGTCAAGGCCCCTCGACTTGAAATAGGCGATGCTGAAGGTGTAGGAGGTGTTGTTGCTGAAAACGTCCTGAGCGGAGTGCAGCAGCCCCGGCACGAAGCCGCCGGTGGAGGTCTCCTCGTCATCTACATTTTCGGAGTCAAATGCCGTGCCGGCCGTTTCAGTACCCTGCACGGTCACACTGTCTTTGCTACTCTTGTCCTCTTGTGAAAATGCAGTCCCACAAACAAATGCGAGGATGAGAGCCGCCAGTAAAGATTTTTTCATAGGTGTATTCTATTGTTGAAAAATAAGGGTGCAAATTTACAAATTTGTTCGTTACAATACAAAAAAAGAGACGTCATATTATGGCGTCTCTTCAATTAAATTTCACTGCAATTATTCCTTCACCACCTTCCGCACGCCGATGATGCGGACGTTGTCCACCAATTTGATCAGGTAAACGCCGGTGGCGTAACGGGACAGGTCGATTTGCACAGTCTGTACGGACGCACTGCGTGCGTCCGAAATATCCACAGCATCCAACACCCTACCGTATACATCCAACACCTGAATCTCACCGGCCCCTGATTGTACATTGTTCATTGTACATTGTACATTGACAATCCCGTTGGTGGGGTTCGGGTAGAGGAAGAGGAGGCCGCCATTCCAATCTTCCACTGCCTCATCTGTATAGAAGAAACAATTTGTGGTATCTGAACACCCATTCAAGGTAATGATACAAGCATAATAGGTGTCAAGCATTGGCGGGTATAGGAAACCCTCATGGGTTTCTCCCTCAATGGGTTCATAGTTCTCACAATACACCCACTGGTATTCTGCAGCTGGATCTGCGAATCCAATTTCCCAATAGCCATCGGTATCCCATAGATCATAATGAATCGTAGTCACGGTCAGGTGCAATGTAACCACTGAGTCACAACCGTACTGAGTTGAGAATTGAAAATTGAAAACTGAAAAATTAGGAGTGCCGATTTCGAAGGTCGTGTCAATCTCACCGTTTTCGTAGTGGTAGGGCAGGTCGTTTTCGCAAATTTCGACCGTATCATTCAGTGCGGAATAGTCGCAAAGAGTAGTGAAAATCACCTCGTCGCTGTAGGCCGTCCCCACCTCGTTGGTGGCGTAGGCACGTGCGTAGTAGGTGGTGTTGGGCGTGAGGTCCGTAAGGATGCTGATGAAAGAGCCTGTGCCGACGGAGTCGGTGGTGTGCAGGTTGGTGATGGTCGGGCGAGGGGAGGTGCTCCAGCAAACACCACGGGCGGTTACCGCTACACTACCTTCCGACGTAACCTCTCCGCCGAAGGTAGCAGTAGTGGCGGCGATGTCGGTGGAAGTGGTGGTGACGGTGGGAACATTGCCCAGACAGGAGGCAAAGAAGTTGTAGATTTCGTCGGTGAAATCCACATCGCGGTAAGGACCGTGGCACCATTCGTGCTCGCCGCCGTTCACTTTGATCAGGACGGTCTTCGTGCCGAAGGTGCCGTCGCCGTAGTAGAATTTCTCGAAAAGCCGGCCGTCGTCGCAGATGTCGGGGAAGATGGTGTGGACGGCGGTGTCGGAGCATTGGTTGTAGCTGCGCCAGAACTCGATGGTGGAATCCACGCCGAGCCCGACATTCACATCGACGATATACTGGAAACTTCCGCTGGCGTAGGTCACGATACTGTCGGCGGTGCCGTGGAGGTGCATCACGCTCACGTGGCCGACGGGTGTGTAGGAGGTGATTTCGTTGCCGATGGTGCCGCAAACGGGCGCAATGGCCTTGATGCGGTCGCCGTGCTCAATCGCCATCCGGTGCGACATGAAGCCTCCCATCGAAACTCCGGTACAGAAAATATTGCTCTGGTCGATGTTGTAATGGTTGGCAAGTGTGTCCAGAATGGCCATCATCAGGCCGGTGTCGTCCCGATCTTCACTCGCCACAATCGTGTCCCCCTCCACGACGGCGCTGACACCGGAGTGCCAAGCGTTCATTGTGATGGTCGTGTCCATCGCGGTGAAGGTGTCGGGCAGCGCCTGCGGGGTGATGGTAATCCATCCCTGTTCGGCAGCAATCCTGTTGAAGTCAGCGTTGTACAAAACTTCGTACATATTACCCCCAAGTCCGTGGAAGATAAAGACCACCGGTGTGGGCGTGCTGGCATCGTAAGTTTCAGGAACATACTCCAAATACTGGCGGGTGGTGTCCTCCCAGCTGATGGTCTTGAGGGTTTGGGAAAAGACTGGAAGGCAGAAACATACTGCCACCAATAATGCGATGGATTTTTTCATTGCTGACTCATTAAATTCACTTTTAATCTTTTACTTTTAACTTTATTCCTTCACCACCTTCCGTACTGCCATGACCTTGCCGTCATTCACCAATTTTATCAGATAAATGCCAGTGGCGTAATGCGACAAGTCGATTTGGGTCCTTTCGTCACGGATGGGCATGATCTGTAACCGCTGGCCATAGATGTCGAATATTTGGATTTCAGGGTTCAGGGTACAGGTCTCAGGTGTCAGTTGGAGGGTGACGGTGCTGTTGGTGGGGTTGGGGTAGAGGTTGAGGATGCCATCGCCCCATTCAGCCACACCTGTAGTGACGGTGACGGTCTTACCTGTGCTCAGCTCGCACGGTCCATAGGTCACCGTGACATAGTAGGTGGTAGTTTCGGTGGGCGACACAGTGATGGAGTTGGTCGTGGCGCCGGTGCTCCACAGGTAGCTACATTGTGAATTGAACGTTGCGGTGAGCGTTGTGCTCTGTCCTGCGGTTATGCTCGTGTTCCCGGTGATGGTGATGGCGGGCGGTTGCACGATGGTGAGGTGCAGCGAGGCGTGAACATCGTAACCGAGCGGAGAGGTATAGTCGTGCAGGTAGGTGCCGCTTTGATGGTAGTTAGTGCCGTACCATTCATATTCCACACACGCAGTCACGTTGGTGTCAATATAGACGGCTTCGCCGTTATAGACGATATTGGAGCGTGCACCGGTGTAGGTCTCGGAACGGCGCAGGCAGCTGCTGCTCATCACCACTTCAATCTGGTAGAAAAGTGCCCCATCCACGTTGTCGTAGTCGGTGTAGGAGGTGAGAGTGGAGGGGATGGTGGTGATCTCTTCCAAGTTGTTGTTGGCCGTTCCGCGATAAAGCTTGTAGCTGGAGAATTCGAACCCTTCGTAGTGGGTCCAGATGAGGTTCCAACTATTGCCGATGCCTCGGTTGATGGTGAGATGGACGGTCTTGTGCAGTTCGCTCATCGGCGTCTCGCCCTGACAGACATCCATCGCCGTCACCTTGTAGCGCCATGCGCGCACGGTCGGGTCGGCGGTGATATCCTCGTAAGAGTTGCCCTGCGAGGCGGGCACCGTGGCTAACAACTCATAGACGTTGGCTTGGTCATTCTCACGGTAGATGCGGTAGTTCTGGACGTTGGTGTTCTCGATTTCCTCCCAGACGACGAGGTTGTGGCCATTCTCCACACCCACCATGCAGATGGCGGGTATTTCAGGAATCAGCTCGCTGCCTCCTAACTGGGTCACTTCGGTTATGCTGGAACAACCATTGGTATCGGTGAGGGAAACCCAGTAAAAACCGGGCGCGCTGACTTCCAACGTGGGCGTGGTGGCGCCGGTGGACCAAGTGTAGGTGGCGTAACTGCCCTCCACAGACAGGGTGGCGCTGCCGCTTTCGCAGGCCGTAACTTGACCGTCCACCACCAGCTGGGGCGCGCTGACGGGAATCACTGTGAGTGTGAGCGTGATCAGACTGTCACATTCGTCCATAGTGGAAAGGTGGAAATTATGAACGGACAATTCGGGTGTCTCCGTCCCGAAGATGGTGTCAATCTGTCCGTTAATGTAATGGTAGGGGAGTTCGTTCTGGCAGATGATGGCTTCGAGCGGGATGCTGTAGGAGGGGTTCACCGTAAGGTGGAGCGTGACAGTGCTGTCGCAGCCGTGAGAAGTCGAAAAATGGAAATCGAAAGTCGAAAAATGGGGTGTCTCCGTCCCGAAGATGGTGTCAATCTGTCCGTTGATGTAATGGTAGGGGAGTTCGTTCTGGCAAGTGGTGGCGAAAATGTCAGAGAAGACAGCCTGATATATCGTAAGATGGAGCGTGACGGTGCTGTCGCATCCTGCCGCATTGGTGAAGACCTGCTGGTAGTCGCCGCTTTCCTCGTAAGTGCTTTCGTTCCATCTGTAAAGGTAGCAGGCCTCGTCATCAAACTGGAAAATGTTGCTTTGTCTGATGGTGAGGTGGAGGGTCACGATGCTGTCGCAGCCAGTGGAGGCGGTGAACGTCTGTTCCTTGTTACCGCTGGTGGTGTAAGGCACACCGTTCCAGACATAAAGGTCGCAGGTGTCGATGCTGAATTCAGTGGTGATGACATCCATAATGGTGAAGCGCATGAAAACGGTGCTGTCGCAGTCGTGGACGGTGGACAACTGGATGGGGATCGTGTCGTGCTCCGGAGCATCCTCATCAATAATCATCCCCTGATAGTAGTATGGTAGTGCGCTCCGGCAGAGCATCATGGAATCCACAGTGGTTACGGAATGATGTACGGTCAGGTGCAGGGTGACGATGCTGTCACATCCTGTCGCCGCTTGAAGAACCTGTTCGTAATCACCTGTTTCATAATAGGTCGAATCATACCAACGGAAAGAATCGCAGGCTTCGGCGTGAAATTCGCCATATACTATCGGGTTGATGGAGAGGATGAGCGTGACGGTGCTGTCGCAACCAGCGACAGTCTCCAAATGGGCAGTGCGTGTGACGGGTGTCGTATAGTATTGTCCGTCAAAAAAGTAGGATTCACCTTGGCAGATGGCGGTGTCGATGCGGATGTTGTATTTCGGATTTACTTGCAGGTTCAGATAGACGATGTAGTCTGTTCCTCCTTCATAGTAAATGATGGTGTCCTTGAACAGGCCGGGCGCTTCGGGATACACAAAGTACTCACCATTATTATAGGAGAAGCTCGAACCGAGGCAGATGCTACTGTCGATGGTTTGGATGGTCACATCTCCGAATTCGTAGGCTCCGATGTCAATACGATTCTGCTTGATGCGCAGTGAGCCGCCAAGGTCGTAAGTGGGCAGGTTGAGGGAGGTGTTGCTGGAGTTGCCCGCATTGATGCAAGCGGATCCGGAAGCGAGGTGATAGTCCACATCTTCCTGTGTGCTGATGCCGGCTTCGGCGGTGGGGTTCACGAACCTGACATAGTTGACGCCTACGGTTCCCCCGTTGTTGGCGGACTCCAAGGTGATGTTGCCGGTGGCATCTAATCCGCCTTCCACTGCACAATAGGTGAATGTGCCGTCGCCATAGATGTTGCCGGCTTCCTCCATCGCCTTGTTACCCCAAATGATGCAGTTGGTGTATTCGTTGTCGGTGCTGTAATTGTAAATGCCGCCTCTGCAATAGTTGCTATTCGAACTGGTCGATTTGTTGTTGACAATATTACAGTTGACGAAACGGGAATGATTCCTTGCCGATATGCCTGCCGCACTATAATAGGAGTTGTTTGTGGTCGTATTGTTGGCGATGTTCACATTTACGTACAAACCGCCGTTGGTATATAGGCCGCCACCGTTGTTGTTGGTGATGGAGGTGTTGAAAATCTGCACGGACGCGTTGTCGCTATAAACGCCGTAATTACTTGAGCCATTGTTCTCTATTACGCACTCTTTCACCGTCCCTGTCGTGATGTACAAGCCAGAACTCCTGTTCTGTCGCATAGTGCTGTTCGACAGGGTGCCGGTGGAATTAAAGTAAATGCCATAATTGTTGTTGTTCTGCGCCGTGCTGTTGCTTACATTAGTTCCGCCTTCGCAGCGTAAGCCGTAACCTTTGTTTCCGTCAAACATGCAGTGGTCAATACGGCAGTCTTTGGCCCACACGCCATATTGGTGGTTCCCGGAAAACGTGCAGTTGGACAAATCGGTGTTGGCCAACAGGTATGCGCCGGCATAGTCGCTGGTCGAGGTTACAAATCCGTTACGGAAGGTCAAGCCGTCGAAGATGCTACCATTGCCTTCGTCAAACGGGCAGCTTTTGTCAAGCACACGGTAGGCCGAGTCGCCGTCCACAACGGTAGCATGGGCGGAGAAGTCGCGCTGGGTAAGGTCGTAGGGATAAGGTTCATTGCCCTCGAAGCTGCCATAGACGGCCACTTTGGGCTGTGTGATGAGCGAATGTCCGGGCGTGTAGGTGCCGTTTGCTACCCAGACCATCGCGGGAGGTTCGCATCCCATGGCCACATCCATCGCATACTGGAGGTTGGCGGTGGCGTTACCCCAAGAGGAACCGTCCTGTGAACCCGCCCCCGTCGTCGTTACATATATTATATTGTTGTTCGCTTCGGGATGCAGAGGGAATGCCATATCATGTTCCGATTCGTAGGCACCGATGTCAGCACGCTCCTGCTGGATGCGGGTGTTGCCGCCAAGGTCGGTGGCGATGTCTTCCACAAAGATATTTCGGCCCAAATTGGCGCAGATGGAACCAGCTTGCAGCGTCCAGTCGCCGATGACGTTGTTCACATCAACCCCCGCTTCGGTGGTAGGGCTGGTGAATAAGGGATAGCCCACGCCTGTGCCGGAATTGTTCTTCTCTAATGTTATGGCGCCGCTGTAGCCGCCCTGCACGGCCGAATTTTCCATCGTGAAATAGTTGCTACCGTTCGTTGCTAACTGGTTGTCGTTGGCGCCCACCTTGTTGCCCCACACGATGCTGTTCTGCAATGTGCAGGCGGATGAGGTGTAAAAGCCGCCGCCCTTGCTTACGGCCGAGTTGCGCACGATGTCGCAGGCGATGAAACGGATGTTTCCGTTGCTGTTGGACACACCGCCGCCATTGCTGCCTGCCTCGTTATTTCCAATCAGGCATTGCATATAGGTTACCATTCCGTTATAGCCGGTGCACACGCCTCCGCCGTTTGTGCGGGCGGTGTTGTTGCTGATTACACAGTTGGTCACTTGCGATACGGAGGAACTATAGTTGTTATGGTAGATGCCGCCGCCTGTTGCCGCACTGTTGCGGGTGACAGACGTGTTGCGGATGGTGCTGTTCTGGTAGTCATAGATGCCGCCGCCGTATGTGTTCCAGTTGTCGCCATTGCTTTCATACTTCGACAGGTTGTTGCGGATGTCGCAGCCCTCGATAATGCCGTTCTTGTTGTAAACGCCCACGCCATATACCTTGTGGCCTGATCCGGTGCCCGAAAGGTCAATCCGGTTGGTGTGAATCGTGCAGTTGGACAGTGTGCCTCCGTCATTATATACGGCCACCCCGTTGCGTGTCACGTTGCTCTCAGAACCGGATATAGACGAAATGTTGTTTGTGATTACGCAGTTCTGGAGGGTGCAGTACTTGCGGATGTAGGCGCCGCCGCCCGACCCCACAGTATTCACGGAACCGCCCCTGATGCAGAAGCCGTCGAACAGGGTGGCGGTGGCTTCCGTGAAGTCAGCACTCTGGTATAGCACGCGACGGGAACCGGAACCGTATAGGATGGTATTGTTCATATTGGCCTGTGTGCGGTTGCTGAGGTCGTAGTCCGCCGGCTCGTTGCCGACAAAGCCGCCGTATGCCCGCACGTTGGGCTTGATTTCATAGCTGTTGTCCGCTGAGGTGTTGCCGGTGTAAGTTTCGGCCTTCACGTAGAGGTAGGGGGTCACATCGGTGAACGTGTTGGCGATGTCCATCGCCTCCTGCAGCTCCATGGCATTCTCCCATGAAGTGCCATCGTGCAGGCCTTCGCCGGTGGAGGTGACAAAAATGACCTTGCGCACAATCAGGTGCAGAACCACCAAGCTGTCGCATTCGTCATTCACATACCAACGATGCTGGTAGATACCCTGCTCACTGACAGGGGTGCCGTAGAAATCGTATGTGCCGCCTTCGTTGATGGTGACTTCCATGTCGCGCCGCATCGCACAATTGGTACTTTTGCAGAAACGCAGGTTGTTACGATAGCTGGTGGTAGTAATGTTGCGAATGTCGCTGGGATTCTCTATGTCAATGAATGAATTACTTCTCCCATAAATAGCCCTAGCAGTCCAATCAGTTTTGTAGGTGGTGGAAGAAAATGAATCGTTGTCGTTCCCACTGTTGTTCAGGAAAGCCACTACTATATTGGAAGTGCCGTCCCACAGGAACGGGTTACTAAATACAATGGTGACCCATTCTTCATCCAATGTCACTTCCCCGCTGAAAACTTCCTGCATACGGAAAGCAGGAATCCATGTGGTACTAGTCAGATTGTTTTGGAGCGTGTTCCCCATCCATACACTTACTGGGGACTTCGTTTGAGGCGTTCCGCTATAGTGGAAGGATAGAGACTGTATGTTGTCACCGTAAGCCAGACCTTGTTCAGCCAGTTCGGCGGCAGTGTATATCTGTTGGGTGTAAGTGTATTTCAGACAATAATAGCAATAACAATTATTGCAATCGGGGGCACTATAATCTCCGCCTGAATATCCCATTGGCAGAATGTGACCGTCATTGGTGCCTATAGTCTGTCCTTCGCCCATCTGTGCGCAGTCGAAACTGCCCACAGGAATGGTCGTCTTCACCCACTCGCTGGTAGCTCCGCCGCCGCAGTCGGCCTGTACGTAAAAGTCGTAATAGCCGGAGGACAGATGCGTGGCAATCAGGGAGCTCATGCCGCTAATCGTTCGGAATGTGCCGGTGCCCCGCTCAAACCCCGCCGGGCCGTACTCGGCATTCCAAAGAGTCTCCTGATACCCCGGCAGCCACTCCAAACGCACGCTGTGCCGGTTCAAGTCGGTGTGGGTTAGATGGGTGGGGACAGGACAATCCGTGGCAAGACATAACCTTATGCTGGCTCGCATGTTCGACAGGTACCCTTCATGTTCTGAGGTTAAGGGATAGGCAGAGGTGGCGTACAGCGTGCTGTTGCTTTCTCCGCCATTGGAAGCGAAGTTGATGTAGGTGTCGCAATAATCTCCGTTGTCGGCAACGGCGACCACCACATTGCTGTGCCCGTCCCAGACAAACGTGTTGTCAAAATCAAATTTCTTCCATTCATTGTTTTGGAAAATCTTGAAAACCTCCTCTTTTTCAGTATAGACATTTACAAGATTCTCTGGAGCGAACCAGTCCGTATTGCTGGAGAAGGCGGCTTTTGTAGTGTGGCCCATATAGAGGGCGATATTCCGCCGTTTGGATGTGGAACTGGTGTAGTTAGTGCGGTATTGGAAAGAGAGTGCCGTGATTTCATCTCCGGCCTGTAGGCCGAATGAGGACAGTTCCGCTGCCGTAAATAGTTGCTGTGACCAATGGTAGTTATCACTATAACCTATATTAAAAGCGACTTCAGAGGAATAGGTGCTGGAGGTTGCCTGCACGAAGGGCTCTTCGAAACAGGCCATCACTTTCTCCGTCTTGAATATTATAGGTCCAAGCGTTTGGATGCCGCTGCCGGAGCAGCTGTAGGAGAGGTAGGCATCGTACTCGGTTTCGGCAGTCAGTCCGCCGATGGTGACAGAAGTGGTAGTGGCTGGCACTATAGTGCCGGTGCCGGGTGTGAAGCCGTGTGGGCCGTACTCTACCCGCCAGTTGAAATTGAAACCGGTGTACTCTTCGGGATGGAACACTTCCCACGAGAGATCTGCTGTGGCAAAGGTCTTTCCGATGCAGGCAAATCCGAACACAGGAGGCATACAGCTTACCTCTGTCACACGCAGCAACAGCTCGTTTGAAACTGTTCCCGCTCCACTGACTACTAACGTGAGCGTTCCTGAGGTGGACATGACAGGTTCCTGCTGATTGCTGTTCTCTATGGTCATCAGCAAGGTGCCGTCGGTGCCTACTCCGTCATATACATAAATACGCCACCGGTCGGAATAATTGTTGGTGTATGCGACTTTTTCTAAAAGCAGTTGGGCATCGGCAGTCTGTGGATACAGCACAAGCGTGTCGCCATTGTATTCGCCCCAGTTGCTTCCGTAGGTGTAATTTCCGTTGTAGCCAAGCTGGTGTGAAATGTCGAGACTGCCATGAACAGTCATCGAAGAGCGGCCTTCCGAATTAAATATATATTTTTGTATTCCAGATGTGTTCGGATGGCAGAATACGGCAATGTTGTTGCTGGGATAAAGGGAGGTGTCGGCACCCGCAGGAATCACATTTCCCACGGCATAGTAGCCGTTATACCAACCGCTCCATCCCCAGTTGAAATGGAAGTAGTCGTTGGCATCGTAACCATCGCACACAAAAGCATGGCCTCCTCCTTGCAAATCAAACGGTGTTCCATCGTAAAGAATGGGGTTATGAGCATCCAATTCATTCTTTAGCATGGCTTTCCATTCATCATCATTGTAATAGATGAGGTTGTTGTAGCTTCCAATAATGGTACCGAAACTCTTATAGTCTCTTAGGGCCATTTTGGCTTCGTATCCGAAATAGTCGATTAGGGCCGCACGGGCGTCAGTGGTGAATGCACTGCTTGCGTCCGGGCCGTAGCCCATATTTACGGCTACGCCGCAATCGCGCATCAGGGTGGCCACGGCATTCACTTGTGCAGAGGTGCTGTTTGAGTTAAGTTCGTTCGGCATCAGGTCATAGTGGTATGTGTGGCTGCTGAAATTGACAGCCAGCGTGCCATAATCTTCGTGATAGTAAAGGTGCGAACCGAAGCCTTGTGCTGGCCACTGGTGATAGTTGATAATCTGTGCCATCGCTGTGGCCTCGCAGCCGGTGATGGCTTGGTCGTTGCCAGTACCAGGGCACAACGAATTGTACCACGGGCTTTGGTCCCATGTGGTGGTGAGCAGCGGAGCCACGGTGCGGGTGTTGCCGCTGCGGGTGGGTTCACGCCCCTCTACCAGTTTCGTCCATTCCGTGCTCACTTCGGCTGGGGAGGAAAGGTTGTGCTCTTTCACAAGGGCAATCTGGTCGGCATAGTTCTGCAACCATGCGGCGCAGTTGGAAGGGATGTTCTGCGGGTCGAAACTTCCGGTAGTGGAATAGCCCAGCACGGGCTTCACCGCATCGTCGGCGGAAACGATGACGAAGCCGCCGCCCACGTTATAGACATAGAACAGCGCGTCGCTGCGGCCGTTGCTCTTGGTGTAGGCCAGCGTGCATTCGGTGCTGCGGGTCACCGCCGGTATCTGCCTCATCATAAAGTGGCGGGCGACGGTTTGGGCCTGCTGCGGCTCCACAGGGTTGGCCATCATGGCAATGGCGCAAATCATCATGGCGAAAAAGGTCGTGATTCTCTTCATATTGATTTTTGTATTTGATTGATATTCAGTTTTCTATTCTGTCTCAAACGGTTTGTTGTTACTAACAAAGTATTGTTAATTTAAGTCGGCAAAGATACAATATTAATTTGAAAGTTGAAAACTGAAAATGGAAAAATAGCCAGTGTAAAATGAAATGTGTGAGGTACGAAAGTATAAAGTAAAAGGTATGAAGTAGGGGTGCCTATCGCACACCCTCTCTTCATACCTTTTATTTGTTACTTATAATCTGGGCTTTCAAACTGCGAGATGCAGTTTGCCACTATTCTCTATTACTAATCACCTGTGACCTGTCACCTGATACCTTCTACTGTATCAGAAACCGTTCGGCTTCGATGGCGGCCTTGCAGCCTGAGGCGGCGGCGGTGATGGCCTGGCGGAACTGCGGGTCCTGCACGTCGCCGGCGGCAAACACGCCGTCCACACTGGTGGCGGTGCTGTCGGGCTTGGTGACGATATAGCCCTGCGGGTCCAGCTCGATCTGCCCCGCAAACAGCTCGGTGACGGGCGTATGGCCGATGGCCACGAACACGCCGTCCACGGGGAGCGTGCGGTTTTCACCGCTGTTCTTGTCGGTGACCGCCAGTCCTGTGACGGCTTTCATGAAGCCCCGTTTCTCGCCGACGATTTCGGTGGGGATGCTGTTCCATACCACTTCGATATTGGGGGTGTCGAACACGCGCTGCTGCATCGCCTTGGAGGCGCGGAACTCGTCGCGGCGGTGCACCAGATAAACCTTGTTGCACAGTTTGGCGAGGTAGGTGGCCTCTTCGAGGGCGGTGTCGCCGCCGCCGACCACGGCCACATCGCGGCCGCGGAAGAAGTTGCCGTCGCAGGTGGCGCAGGCCGAAACGCCGAAGCCGCGGTAGGTGCGCTCACTCTCCAGACCGAGCCAGCGTGCTGTGGCGCCCGTCGCAATGATGACCGTGTCGGCCATGTACTCGTCGGTGTCATCGACCACGCAGCGGAAGGGGCGTTTGGAAAAATCGACCTCCGTCACCATGCCGGAGCGCATGTCGGTGCCGCAGCGCAGCGACTGCTCACGGATGTCGTCCATGATGGCCGGCCCGGACATCCCTTTCGGGTATCCCGGAAAGTTCTCCACTTCCGTGGTGATGGTGAGCTGGCCGCCCGGCTGCGGGCCTTCAATCAGTATGGGTTTCATGTCGGCGCGTGAGGCGTAGATGCCCGCGGTATAGCCCGCCGGTCCGCCGCCGATGATCAAGCATTTTGTTGTTTCCATTTATGTTTAGTTAAAAGTTAATAGTTAAAAGTTAAAAGTTGAAGGGAAGTGGTGGTTTTGGGTTAAGGAGTTAAGAAGTTAAGGAGTTAAGATGTGAATTGGGGCAAACTGCATCTCGCAGTTTGAATGTCCCGATAATAGGTGATATGTGGCAGGTGATAGGTAGAAGGTTATTTTGTTCAAAAAGGCAGTCTATAATTTTGGTTGATATTGAGCTGCAAAGGTAAGATTTTTATTTCAAATACCTCTTTTGCTATCGTATAATTTTGCAAATTTCCGTAAAATGTTGAAACATAGACGTATGGGATTTTCGGTCCTAATTAACAACGAAATCTGACAAGCCCAAGCGATACCGAGGGTTGTCTCTGGAACAAAATCCTATCAGTGGGGAAGGAAAGATGGATGTTTTATCGGACAATATCCCAGAAAAATAGGGATTCTTCTTCACCGCTTAACAGACCCGTATCAACGATTGTGCGCCTTACGGTGGCAAGGTCGTTTTCGTTCAGTCGTCCAATGACTTTGCACGTTCCGTTGGCGATACCGCTGGCAATGGCCGACATCTCCATAATGAGGGTGTGTGAGCAGTTGGCGAAAGAGTCGTGCGCCAAGAAAGTGTTGTCGCTCTTTTTCAATGGTACCTGTGCATTCAGCAGGATGGGCTTGTTGTACAGCGAAGGGTGTATTCTGGAATTGATGAAGATGCTGCATACCGTGAGCCGGTTGCGTGTGATGCCGGTCACAATGAAGAATTTCGGATGGTAAATGCCCTCAAAGTTCTGCAAGAAGACATCGCCTGTATGGATGGCTGCCGTAATAATCTCCTGTGGAAAATCAACACTCATTCCGGTTCATTTAACGAGCGTTTCCAGCTCCATCTCCTCCTGCACGTACTGTATGTAACTGTCGGATTCACCTGTTTCCACAAGCATGTTTTTCACATCAATGGGACGGTTGAGCGTGGTGTTGCGCCAAGCGTAGTCATGCGATTTTTCACGTATTTCATCCCACGAAAGTTCGCCATATTTTTGGAGGGTTTCGTCAATGATCTGAATATCCATTTTCGACAGGCAACGCATATCAGGCTCCTTCTTGGCAGTAACCAGATCCCAGTTTTCCACTCCAATCCATGCGGTGAGCTCTGACTGGTTGTTGAAGAATCCGTCCCCACGCACCGATTTGAATATGTCATAGATGTTGGAGGGCACGGGACCGTCGTTCATTGCGATATAGGTGTCGCCCGTAATCATCATTCCAGCTTGTGAAAGCATATCACGGTCAGAGAAATACAAGATTTTGAAAACCTTGTGGAAGTCAGCTCTTTTCAGGTGCTTCACAATGTAAAGCACCGCATTCATTGCTTTGTTAAAATTAAAAACTCCTTTCGTCATTGCGGCGGCAAAAGTACAACAAATTTCCAATATTGCGGAATTTATGCTGAAATAATGCTGAATTTTTGTGGAAATCAAAATGTAATAATTTCAAAATCAGGTCGTTGTTGTACACATAGCAATCGTTATTTGCAATGCCAAAAAAATGAATATCACAAGCATTCGTAAGTGAGCCAGCCGTAAAATCCCGGTCCGATCAACCACATGAGGTGGCGTACGCGGATGTGGTGACATTGGCTATCGTGGATGGGAACGGTAAAATTGTAGAGACGCGATTAATCGCGTCTCTACAGCAGGTCACATACAATTCTGGGGGGTCCTTGTCCGCCGCCAGCACCAACGTGATGATAGCCTGCCAGAAGGGGGAAACGCCATCCATCAAAATATTATTTGTATATTTGCACCGGCAAAATCAAACAACAATGTTGGGTGCAATAATAACTTTGGTTCTCTTATGGGCTGCCTATAAATGGTTGAAAGAGAATATTTGAGTGAACCATCTATGAAATTCCAGTTATAACAAGTTCTATAGTTTTTTGCCATTGTTTAATATTGTAGCCGCATAAATCAGGTGCCATGTTAGGAGCAATTATATCCATATTATTTGTTATATGGTTTGTCTGGAAAGGAATCAAAGATCCTACACCGCCCACGTGGAGACGGAATCTTCATTGAGGCCTATAGTGAACCAGCCGTGAAAATTTGGTCTGAATAAACTAGAAAAGGATTTATGGAAACAATATTCGATCATAATGTAACGAAAAGGGAAATTGAGGAGTTTGGTCTTGTTGGCTCAAAGGATGTTGATAGTATAACGGCCAACATTAACCTCGCTTATTTATTTTGGCATCGTGGTAATAAAACTAAAGCCAGATTATATGCAGACAGACTACCTATTGAATATAGGAATGACTTTTATAGGACTATATCACACTCTTGAATATATAGCGAAATCATTTTTTTGTGAGACAGTCGTGAAATATTGGGTATAATCAAACTTATTAATCCTCATGAAAAAATTCTTTTTACTAGTATTGTTTTTTATTCCTATTGCAATTGTAGGACAAGTCTTACGAGAGAGAACTACTGGCGTTAAGGATTTTGGTACAGAACGATGGGAATTGATGGAATATGAGTTACGACAATATACAATTGTGGATTCTTCGATTGAATTGCAATTAAGAGAAATATTGGGTATTAATCAAACGTCTGAAATTCAAAGCATGTGGAAACATTTGATGTTCGTGGAGTACATTAATGACACAATAAAATTAAGAATAGAATATCAGGATGCGCCGTACAAGCTGCCTGGATTAGTGGGTTTCTTTCGTATTGATGATTGGGACATATTGTTTTACAACAAGCTACCAACTTTTCTGAAAGCCACGAAAAAGTCCAAGACTTTTGCTTATGAAAGACATCTTTACAAGATAGGTAAAGATGATTGGGTGGAATTTCCCGGCGACAATTGCAGTCATACTTGGAATTTGATTTATTTTAACAACACGTTTTTAATTGAGTGACTCTGACGTGAAATTGCAGCTATAATCAACATCATGATATATATCATATCCTTACTATTTGTTGCCGGCATCAGCCTTGTGATTGTTAGATGGTGGTACAATTCACCCCGTCAGAAAGGCAAACAAGGGGAACAAAGGGTGCGTGATATTCTTTCTCATCTACCAGAAGATTACCATGTCTTGCAGGACATCATATTGAAAACAGAAAAAGGGACAACACAAATTGATCATGTTGTCATCAGTCGGTATGGGATATTCACTATAGAGACAAAGAACTATCGAGGTGAAATTTATGGTGACGACACCCGTAAAGAATGGACACAGCTTATCGTTACAGATGTAACGTATGCAAAGAAATGGTGGAAAACATATACCTATGTGACGAAGAACCATTTTTATAACCCAGTCAAACAATCGTTAGGGCACGCTTATAGGATCAAAGAACTCCTTTCTGCATACCCCAACCTTAAAATTGTACCCATTGTTGTGTTTGCAGGTGACGCCTTACTGAACAACGTCAGGAGCAATCACCATGTCATCTATGAAAACCGTTTATTGGAGTTGATTTATTCATACGGGACCTGTTGCCTGACAGATTACGATGTTCAAACAGTGCTTTCCCTATTCAATGAGAACAATGTCAGAGAGACGGTGAGCGACAGACAACATGTCGAGAACCTTAGAAATGCAGCAAGAGAGGTCAATGCCACCATCCATTCAGGCATTTGTCCGAAATGTGGCGGCCGTTTGATTGAACGGCACGGCAAATATGGTACATTTTATGGATGTTCCAACTATCCTCAATGCAGATTCATTGTAAAATAGCAGCGGAAGTTATCTATCCGTCCGGTTCTTCCGCGGCATCACCTGCGGTGTTCTTCCGTACCTGCCGCCCGTGCCGCGGGCTGACCCACGAGGCTTTCCCGCACAACCCCACGTTACGGCGTTCACTTCGTTCCGCCTCACATGGGGCTACAAAGCTTGCACCCCTACGGGGTGCCGCACGAAACCCTTCCCTTCCTAAAATACGGCGCGATTCCGAAGTCGCACGCCGCCTTGCGATTTTTGCCGTTAAGAAATTGAGACGTTTCGAGCGTGAAGAAACGCGAACTGTTTGAAGCAACACGGAATGGAATGCAGTGTTGCAAGTTTTCGCGTTTTAGCGAGAAACGGCCAATTTTAGGGAAAAATCGTGCAGCGGCAAAGCGCATTTCTTTTGGTTCGTTTTCTTTTTGCAATCGAAAAGAAAATGAACAAATATAACCGAAGGTTAAATACACGATTTAGAGACTGACAAAACCAAAAATATTGTCACCAAATGTTTTTGGCAACAGTACCTTAACTCCTTAACTTTCAATTTTCAGTTCTCAACTTTCAGTTCAAGAACGCGATCACATCGCCCTTCCGCACTTTTTCCCCTTGGCTTGCCACCACTTGCAGCAGCTTGCCGTCGTACAGGGCTTTCACCTCGTCCTGGCCGTAGTAGGCCTCCACATAGCATACGGTGTCGCCTTCTTTGTAGGACGTGCCTTGCGGCGGGTTCATGCCCTGTCCGGTGACGGGAAGTTCCCACAGCACGATGCCGTCGGAGGGGGCAATGACGGGTTTTGCGTCGGGATGCTGGGCCGTTACAGCGGCAATCAGCTCCTCGCGTACCACTTCGGGCAGCTTGATCTCCTTGACGATGACTTTGATGTTGGATTGCTGCTTCTTGGCTTCGAGTTCGCGCTCGAAATTCTTCTTGGCCGCACCGCTCTTATAGTCGATGTACTGCGTCGGGTGCATGGCGTACTCGAAGAGTTCCTCCTCGTCTTCGCCGACGTCCCAGCCCTGCTCTTCCATCAGCTTGCGGTACTTCGGCAGCTCGTCCGGATAATGGTCCTGCGGGTTGGTGGTGGAGAATTCGTATCCTTTTTCTTTGGCCAATTCCACGATTTCGGGCGCCAGTGTGCCGGGGAGTGTGCCGGCTTTGCCGAGGATCATGTCCCACTGCTTCTGGTCCATGGAACTGAAACGCTCCTTGCCTTGCGCCATCTGCAGGATGTTCATCAGGGCGATGTTCTTGACGTACTGGCTGAACGGGGTGACCAGAGGCGGGTTGCCGACTTTGGGCCACACGTAGGCCACCTCCTCAAACAGCTTCACCAAAAGCTCGTCTTCGGAAAGTTCTTTTTGACCGCTGGCTTTCAGCGACATATTGATGGCTTTGTGCACGCCTTTGAGGTCGGCCATCATCGAGCCCATCATACCGCCGGGCAGGCCGCAGCCCACGAGCAGGGAGGTGGAGATGCGGTTCTTCGGGTCGATCCAGTAGCCGAGGAAGTCGTCCATAAACTCTTGGGTGAGACGGCGCACCTCCATATAGGCGTTCATGTTGATTTCGGGGACGTCGAAGCCCGCATCTTTCAGCATGGCCTGGATGGTGATGACATCGGGATGCACCATGCCCCAGGAGAGGGGTTCGACAGCCACGTCGATGATGTCGGCGCCGGCTTTGGCCACCTCTAATGTGGAGGCGACGGAGAAGCCCGGGCCGGTGTGGCCGTGGTATTGCACGAGGATGTGCGGGTATTTTTCCTTGATGGCCTTGACCAGTTTGCCGAGGGTGGCGGGGCGGCCCACACCGGCCATGTCCTTCAGCCCGATTTCGTCACAGCCGAACTCCACGACTTTATCCACCACGCCCATATAGTACTCCACGGTGTGGATGTCGGAGTGGGTGATGCTGAGGGCGACTTGCGAGATCATGCCGGCCTCTTTGGCGAACTTGACGGAGTTTTCGAGGTTGCGGGGGTCGTTGAGGCCGCAGAAGGAGCGGGCGACATCGACACCTTGGGCTTTCTTCACCTTGAACATCAGTCGGCGCACGTCGGCGGGCACGGGGTCCATACGGAGGGCATTGAGGGCGCGCTCCAGCATCTGGCACTGGATGCCGGCTTCCCGCAGCGGCTTCGTCCATGCGCGGACGGCCTTGTTCGGGTTCTCGCCGTAAAGAAGGTTCACTTGTTCAAAAGCGCCGCCGTTGGTCTCCACGCGGGCGAAACAGCCGCAATCCACGATGGCGGGTGCGACACGCACCAGCTGGTCCACGCGGGGCTGGTACTTTCCGGAAGATTGCCACATGTCACGATAAACGAGACAGAATCTGATTTGTTTGCTCATATAGTTTGGTCTGTTTTTGTTTTATTCTTCTATTATAAACAAGGAAAAAGCCCAATTGTTCAAGGCTTTTCCTGTTTTTGAAAAAACGCGCAAAGGTACGATTTTTTTGTGGAAGAAAGAATTTGTTTGAAAAATTTGTTGTTTGCAAGAAAAGCAATATCTTTGCAGCCCCAAACGGAGTGTTTATGAGTACAGAATCAATAACGGCTAAGATAGCTGAATACTTCAAGACGCAGCCTGTGGTGAAAGCATGGCTGTTCGGGTCGTTTGCCCGTGGCGAGGAAACGCCCGATAGTGATATTGACATATTAGTACAGTATGATGAAAATGCCCGCATTTCGTTGTTGACCATTTCGCACATGATGGGAGAATTGGAACAAAGCACTGGAAGACGTGTTGATTTAATTGAAGATGGTTGTCTGATGCCTTTTGCAGCGGAATCAGCCAACCGCGACAAACGATTGATATATGAGAGAAGAAATTAAGGACATAGAACGACTCCAGCATATTCTTGAAGCTATAAACGTGCTTATTGACTACAAGGAACGACATACATTGGAAGAAGCTCAGTCTGATCCTGTGGTGTATTTCGGACTGGTGAAGCACGTTGAAATTATAGGTGAGGCTGTATATATGCTGACATTGGAGTATAAAGAAAAGCACAACGAAGTAAATTGGGGTGATATTGAGCGTATGAGGCACGTGTTGGTGCATGGATATTATAAAATCAGGCCAATACAGCTCTGGGAGACTATTGCTGTGGATATCCCTCAACTGAAACCTTTTATTATGAAATTGATAGAAGAAAAATTGTCTGAACAATGAACATTGCACTCCGTTCCTTTCTCCGCCACGTGGCCCTGATTGCCGCCTTTTTTTTCCTGAATCTCTATTTGTTTTCGCAGACAACCGTTTATCAGAAAGACAAGTGGGGCGCAAAACTCTATTATGTCGATGAGACCAACACCATGCGCATCAAGGACAAGTGGGGCGACAAACTCTACTATTTCGACGGGAAGACCATCCGTCTGAAGGACAAGTGGGGCCAGGCGTTGGCCTATATGGACGGCAATACGGTGCGACTGAAGGACCAGTGGGGCGATAAACTCTACTACTTCGACGGAAACACCATCCGCCAAAAGGATCAATGGGGCGAAAAACTCTATTATCTGGATGGCAATGTTTTGAAAATCAAGGATAAATGGGGTGCGCCGATGTTCTATTTCGATGGGATTCCCGAAAGGTGGATGATTGTTTGCGTAATTTGAAATTTTGGCACGGTATTTGTTGTATGGTGGCGTGTAAAATTGGAAATTGCTACCCTATGGAAAATACCGATATGATGAACAGCGTCCTCTCTCTTGATGACCGTCTGCGCCAATATGCTTTCTCTCTCACTCATAATCAGGAGGATGCGGAGGATTTAGTACAGGATACCTATTTGAAAGTGCTTCAGAATACCGATCGTTTCGCCGAAGCAACCAATCTGAAGGCGTGGGTCTATACGATTATGCGGAATACGTTCATCAACGGCTACCGCCGCAAGCAACGGAGCAAGGTCGTTACCGATGAAAGCGATGATAATGTGTCATTCACCAGCACGACCACGGTGTCAAGTGATGCCGCCGACCTCCCGCTGTATGTTTCGGAAATCACTACGGCCATCTCCTCTATGAAAGACAATCAAAGGGATGCATTCGAAATGTATGTGGACGGTTTCAAGTACCACGAGATTGCCGACAAGCTCCAAATTTCCATCGGTACGGTGAAGAGCCGCATCTTCTTCGCCCGCCAGAAACTGATGTCCAACCTTACGGGTTATTCGGTGGCGCAGCTTCCGCTGACCGCGTAGCCCGTCCGTACAGGAGCAGAAGCACGGTCATCAGCGGGATGAAGTTTGACCCCGCGCGGGTTTCCAGCATCGACTCCACCAGAAAATTGCCAGCCACGAGCAGCCACCACATTCCTTGCAGGAAGTCTTTTTGCCGCACGGCCTCCCACAGAGGGATGCAGATAAAAAGCAGCAATGTCAGTAGCCCCGGAATTCCCAGTCCCACAAGGTGTTGCAGATACTGGTTGTGGCAGTTGAGCCGCTTGTCCAAAATGTACGTGTAGCCCTTCGCCTCGTACCGGCGGCATAGTTCGTCGGTGACATCGCCTGTGCCCGTGCCGAACGGCAGGTTCTCACCCGCCACCTCGCAGGAAGTCTGCCACACCACCACCCGCTGCATCGTGCCGTTGTACGGGTTGACCGTATTCTCCTCTTCCAACTGCCGCCCCATCTCGTAAAGACGGTCGGTCGGAACCACCCCGCTTGTCACAATGGTAGCGCCAAGTCCGAGGCAGCCGGCAATCACCGCAATTCCCGCCCATAACGGCAACGCCTTCTTGCGGACGGCATAGATGAGGATGCACGGAAATACCAGTGCGAAAAGCAGGATACCCGCCTTCGATTGCAACAGGATGATGTCGGCCGGCAGGATGACGAGCGCGGCAATCAGTAGGATACGGATGCCTTTCAGAAGTGACAAATTGTTGTTAACCAGTAATATGACCGACAGAACCCATGCGGTGGTGCAGTACATTGACAGGTAGGAGGGATGTGTGGCCTTCTCCCCGAAAAAGTGGGTGGCATTCATATAGAAGAACTGTGACAGTTCGCCGGTGCGGGCATAACTGACAGCGGATATGACAAAATTTCCGATGGCGGTGGCAGTGACCGACAGGATGAAGACAATCAGCAGAATGTGTATTTGTTTCAGCGAAATTCTTCCGTAAAGGGGAAGCAGGCCGATGGGTGCTGCCAAAAACCACAATTTGCACTCCCAGTCGGAAATGGCCTTGGCTACGTTGGTGGAGTAGGTGGCTCCAATGAGGCTCAGCACGAAAAGGGAAATGATAACGAAAAAAGGCAGTAGCAGCTTCTTTTCTCTGATTGTTTTAAAATGAGAAATAAAAAGGTTGTCTGTCAGGAATACAACCATCAACAGGATAGCGATGGGGAGCATCAGAAACCGTGTGAACGGCAGGGTGGCCATGGCTACGGCCAGCAGCCAGAAGGCGCTTTTCTCGTTGAATTGGTCTCGGGTGAGTCTTTCCATAGCCGTGGTCTAATCGAAGAAACGCCATGTGAGGCCCAAGACGAACTGCCGGCCCTCCATCGGGTAGTCGGGTGTGGTAAAGTAGCGGTATTTTATCGCGCCGCAGAGCACGTGCGTCACCTTGAAGTAGAGGGCGATGCGCTGCACCTGTATGGCGATGCTCGGGTCGAAGTAGAGGTAGTTGCCCACCTTCACCTTGTTTTGTGTGTAGAAACTGTAGAGCATCGGACAGTATCCGTCGGCATAATAATTTGTATTATAGGCCATTGCAAAACCGAATTGAAGCTTTGCCTTGTTCTTGAAGATGTTCAGCCTGTAGAAAGCATCCATCTTTCCGGCAAAAATGGGCACTTGTATTTCCTTGTTGTTGGAGTACTGTACCCAAACATTGAAATTGGCGCCGAACCCTTTGACATAAATCGGTGCGAACAGGTGTATCTGTATGATATTGACGTATTTGTCAATGGCTTTCGGCCTCCATGTCTCATCAATGACGGCGTAGTTGTGGAGCATATAGTAGCTGAATTCCGCCTTGTAACCTTCTCTTTCCCAATAGGCTGAAAAATGGAGGATGTTCTGTTTCTTCCAATCGGTTTTCTTCCAATACATTGTGTTGGAGAAGAAGTAGGTGTAGGAATAGTCGGGGGTGCGGAAGTAGTAGTCGATGTTGGCGCCGAGGAAGTGGCGGTGCTTGCGGCTGATGGCCCAGCTGACGGCGGCGCGGGCGTTAAGGTCGTTGTTTTGATAGCCGCCAAGGGTGTAGAAAATCCTGCCGTGGATGTCCATCACGGAGAAGAGGCGGGTGTGGATCTGGGCGAAGGGAATGAGTGCGTGCCCGATGTAGTTGGCCTGTGCGAACCGCGTGTATTCGTATGTGATGCCGCCTGTGAAGTGGAAAAAATACCGCTCATTCCTCTCTCCCTTATAAGGTTTGAACGAGGACCACTGTAGGGTGTTGGAAAGGGTATAGAAGCGGGTGGTGTCGGCGGTGGTGTCTGGGGAGAGGAAGAAGTTCGTACCGTAATAGAGGGTGTCCAGATCGTAGTCGTTGTAGTTAACGCGCTGATGTTTGAAACGGAAGGTGTGCATGAAGGTGCCCCAGTAGTTGTTCTTCTCTTTTCGTTTATTTGGGGCGATGATGTTCACGTACTGCTGGAAAAGGAGGTCGTGGGTAAGCAGCCGCGTGGAAGCGTGGTACAGCTTCATGTTGTAGTTCTTGGTGGGGTCAAGAGAGTCCTGCTTGACGAAATCCTCCATGCTTAGCAGTCCGCCGTTTTCCTGCGGGTTGTAATAATTGACGATGTAGCTTGCCCGGAAACCGTATATCTGCGAGGGGATTTCGTAATGGATGAGTGCATCGGCCACGATGTCGCTGGTCCGCTGGTTGGTGTAATATCCGTTGCTGGCCAAACCGCGCAGGTTGATGGCGTACTTGACCTTGTCGCGGATGTTCTGTGTGTGTGTGGCCGTAAGCATATATTGTTTCGGAATCACACTATAGGTGAAGCCAAGATTGGTGTAAACGGTCTTCAGATCATAGTATTCCAAATCTTCCTGTTCCTTGAAATAGAGCGGGAAAGGGAAGGTGAAAAGGGCGAAGCCCGGTTCTTTCTCGTAGGTGAAGTTGATGAATTTGTGTGCCTGTCCGATGATGCCGAGGGTCTGGCAGAGATTGATGGTCTGCTCTAACGGGTCGTGCTGCGCAATTCGATTGATGGTTGTGTCAATAACCTTGTAATCAACGGGTTTGAAAAAGATTGTACCAAGTTCTGTGTAGGAGGTAGGCAAATAAAGCGGGGAGATGGCCATCGCGGAGTCGATGGTGTGGTGGAAAAGGTCGTCCTCTTCGGTTTCGTCCTCCTGTGCCACAGTACGGAAGGCGGCGGCAAGGAGCAGGAGGGTGATGATGACGACTTTTCTGGACATGTCTTTTGGTATGAGATAAGATAACGCTGTTATTTGCAGTTTGTTGCCCTGTGCCTACAGTTGTACGCCGAGGGTGATGGTGAGGAATTGTTGTCGGATGGATTTGCGGTCAGAGAAAGCGGGCAGCAGGTTGTATTTATAACCCACGCCGACCGTGAAAAACATGATGCGGAAGTCGAGGCCTGCAGTCACTTGGCACTGGTGGCGGGTCAGGGATGTCTTTCCGTAGCCGATGTCGTTTTTGGAGCAGTGTATCAGCGGTTTGTAAACGATGCCGGCGTAGGGGAGGAGGGCGCAGATTTTGCCGGCCTTGATTTGTCCGACCACCTTGACAGGAATCTGCAGATAACGGCTCTCCACCGTCTCGTCGCCGCACAGCCGGCCTTCCGCAGTCCATGTGTCGTAGTGGCATTTGTGGAAAATGTACTCAAGGCCGGTTTCGGCAAAAATGAACTTGTAGCCGCCGCGCACGTAAAAGCCGAACATGGCGGACAGATGGGTCTTGAAGTGGTCTCGTTCCGACAGCCACTTGCTGCTGAGATTGAGGTCGGTGCCGATACGGATGCCGTATTGGAGATAGTCCTCCAAGCTTCCCTCTTCCGATGAAAGTGTTATGGCCTGAAGTCGTGATTGCCGGAAGAAGGTCGAGTCGCGGTCGGCGGCGGAAACAGGCAGCAGTAAGGCTGTCAGCAGGATGCAAAGAAAGAAAGCGCTATTCCTCATGGCTGGTCGTTTCTGGTTTCTTTTCAACCTTCTTTGTGTTGAACTGGTTCATGGTGTGCTGGATGCCCGCCGTGGTGAACGAAAGCACCATCTCCACGGCCTTGTCGATGGCGGGTTGGATGGTAGCCTTCATCTCATCGGTGGGGAATTTGCCCAGGACGTACTCAATCTGGTATCCTTGGGCGAAGTCGTGGCCGACGCCGAAGCGGAGGCGTGGGAAGTCGGTGTTGCCGAGGGTTTCGATGATGTGGTTGAGGCCGTTATGGGTACCGCCGCTGCCTTTGGCGCGCATCCGGACCCATCCGGCGGGCAGGTCGATGTCGTCGCAGATGACGAGGATGTTCTCCTCCGGCACGCTCTCGTGATCCATCCAATAGCGGACGGCTTTGCCGCTGAGGTTCATATAAGTGGTGGGCATGGCCAGAATGAGCGTGCGTCCTTTGTACTTCCCTTCGGCGATGTAGGCGTGCCGGTCGGTGCGGAAGGTCACCGACAGTTTCTGCGCCAGTGCGTTCACCACCTCGAAACCGATGTTGTGGCGTGTGCCGGCATACTGGTTCTCAGCGTTTCCGAGACCGAATATGATGAATTTTTTGCAATTTTCCACTTGTCAAAAATTAGGGTGCAAAAGTACAATTTTTTACGGAACCCAAATTTTGCAATTGAAAAAAAGAAAATCCCGATATTCAAGAGTAAAATTATTTCCGTACCTTTGCAGACTTTTTCAAAACCATACTGTTATGTCTAATGTAGTTGATATCAAGGAATTAAACGACAGAATTCAGCGCGAGAGCTCTTTTGTCGATATGATTAATAATGAAATGTCGCAGGTGATTGTCGGCCAGAAGGCGATGGTGGAGAAGCTGCTGATCGGCCTGCTCTCCAACGGACATATCCTTTTGGAAGGCGTTCCCGGACTGGCCAAAACATTGGCTATCAAGTCGCTGGCTAACGTCATCAAGGCAAAGTTCAGCCGCATCCAGTTCACCCCCGACCTTCTGCCCGCCGATGTCATCGGTACGATGATCTACAGCCAGAAGAACGAGGAGTTCGTGGTGAAGAAGGGCCCCATCTTCGCCAACTTCATCCTCGCCGATGAAATCAACCGTGCCCCCGCCAAAGTGCAGAGCGCCCTCTTGGAGGCGATGCAGGAACGCCAGGTCACCATCGGCGAAACCTCCTTTAAACTGGAGGAACCGTTCCTTGTGATGGCCACCCAGAACCCGATTGAACAGGAGGGTACCTATCCGCTGCCCGAGGCTCAGGTGGACCGTTTCATGATGAAGGTGATTGTGGATTATCCCAAACAGGAGGAGGAGAAACTGATTCTGCGTCAGCATCTTGCTGCAGAATTTCCCACCACCCGCACCATCCTCGACCCGCAGGACATCATCAAGGCCCGCTCCATCGTCCGTGAGGTGTATGTCGATGAAAAAATCGAGCAGTACATCACCTCCATCGTCTTCGCCACCCGCTACCCCGAAGAGTACGGGCTTGGCAAATTCCAGACGATGATCAGCTACGGCGCTTCCCCGCGTGCCACCATTAACCTCGCCCTCGCGGCACAGGCCTACGCCTTCATCAAACGCCGCGGCTACGTCATCCCCGAGGATGTCCGCGCCGTCGCCTACGACGTGCTCCGCCACCGCATAGGCCTCACCTACGAAGCAGAAGCCGAAAACGTCCAAAGCACCGACATTATCAATGAAGTGCTGAATACCGTCGTCGTACCGTAGGGAACGGAAAACGGAAAAATGAAAATGGAAAAATGAAAATTATGGAGTAAAAAGTAGGAGGTAATAAGTAGGAGGTTTCCAACGCACAACCCATCTTCACACCACCCACCTAATACCTTTCACCTATTACATATTACCTTATACATACGAAACTGCCGATTAGCCGCCATGCTATGACGGCTCTACCAAATGCCCCCTTAACTTTTAACTTGATAAACTTGATGAACTTGTAACTATTATGGAACCCTCTGAACTGATAAAAAAGGTGCGCCGTATTGAGATCCGGACGCGGGCGCTGACCCAGCAGATTTTTGCGGGACAGTACAAGAGCGCGTTCAAGGGGCGTGGTATGGCCTTCAGTGAAGTGCGCCAGTACAACTACGGCGACGATGTCCGCTTCATCGACTGGAACGTGACTGCCCGCTTCAACTCCCCGTTTGTCAAGATTTTCAATGAGGAACGTGAGATGACCGTGATGCTGCTCATCGACGTGAGCGGCTCCAACCTGTTCGGCACCCGCAAGCAGTTCAAGACCGACCTCATCACAGAGTTGGCCGCCGTCCTCTCCTTTTCTGCTATTACCAATAACGACAAGGTGGGCGTGATTTTCTTCAGCGATACCGTCGAGAAGTTCATCCCGCCGGCCAAAGGAAAAAGCCATATCCTGCGTATTATCAGAGAATTACTGACTTATACACCGTCGCAGCGGCAAACCGACCTTTCCGAAGCGTTGCGCTATTTCACCAACGCTATCAAGAAGAAATGCACGGCGTTCGTTATTTCTGACTATGTCGGGGGCGATTTTGAGCAGGCGCTGAAGATTGCGGCGAACCGGCACGACATTGTGGCGCTCCAGATTTCGGACAAGGGCGAGGCGGCCATCCCTAATCTGGGTCTGCTGGAACTGATGGATCCAGAGACGGGAAAACGTTTCTGGGCCGACACTTCATCACCCAAAGTGCGCGACAGTTACGCACAATGGTGGAAGAAATTGACGGATACCAATTTGGACCTTTTCCGCCGCTCCGGCATTGATGTGGCGCAACTTTATACCGATGAGGATTACGTGCCGGCTTTGTCGGCTCTGTTCGCTCGGCGCGGGTAGTCTTGTGAAATCATCTTAATTTTATAGAATGAAAAGAATCCTCACTACTTTGCTTTTCTTGATTTTAGGATTCGCCGCTATTGCGCAGCAACATCCTGTGTATGAGAAGAGTGCGGAAGATGTGCTGCGTTGGCACGAATTGTAC
The DNA here is from genome assembly GCA_947169105.1 of uncultured Bacteroidales bacterium. Taxonomy (GTDB): domain Bacteria; phylum Bacteroidota; class Bacteroidia; order Bacteroidales; family WCHB1-69; genus UBA1756. The sequence goes on from CAMVOL010000004.1 coordinate 79,768, forward strand.
GAGCGGATGCGCACGTCGGAACCGCCGACGGCACCCGTCACCAACGTCGCCGAATTCCAGCCCTCGCAGGGCGTGCTGATTGCTTATCCGACCAGTTACAGTGGAAGCGGTTTCGGAATCCCCTATACGTTGATAGCACAGATGTCGGAACTCGTTCCTGTCACTATCGCCATTAGCAGTTCTTACCAGCAGAATCAGGTGCGTAATGAATTGCAACAGAATGGTGTGGACGTGAACAACGTCAATTTCGTAGTGGGCGCGGTGGACAGTTACTGGGCCCGCGACTTCGGCCCGTGGTTCATCATCGACGGCAACGACCAGTTCGGTGTGACCGACTTCACCTACAACCGCTCTTCCCGACCTAACGATGACAACCACATGTCCATAATGGCTCAGTCCCTCAATATCAATCATTTTGACTTTCCGTTGATTCATACCGGCGGAAACTATATGACGGACGGTTATGGGATGTCCGCTTCCACCGATCTCGTTTTTGAGGAGAATAGTGATTTGACGGAGGCGGAAATACGTCAGCTGATGAACGACTACCTCGGCATCGAGACGTACCATGTCACCATTGATCCGCAAGGGGATTATATTGCCCATATCGACTGCTGGGGCAAGTTCTTGGATGTGGATAAGGTGTTGATTGCGCAGCTCCCGCAGAATGCCAACCGCTATCAGGAATATGAGGAGGTGGCGGCCTATTTTGCCAATGCCACTAGTTCGTGGGGAAACAAGTATCAGGTTTACAGGGTTTTTGAACCTGGAAGTGTGGTGAGCAATGCCCGCACACCCTACACTAATAGCTTGATTCTCAACGACCATGTTTTCGTGCCCGTGACAGGTACTTCGTATGACGATGATGCCATTGAGGTGTATCGTGCGGCGATGCCCGGCTATACCATTGTGCCTATTATGGAACGTTCTGACCGTCAGTGGAAAAATACCGATGCACTCCACTGCCGCACGCACGAAATTGCCGACTTGGGTATGCTGCTCATCCGCCACTATCCCACACTCGGAGTGCAGCCCTTTGATTCGGTCTTCACGTTCCGTGCCGACCTTACCGCCTACAGCGGACAGGATATCATTAGTGACTCTGTCCTAATTCATTACAGAATTGTTGAAGATGGAGATACCACGGAGTGGCAAATTTCTCCGATGGCTTCTGTTGGAGGAAAGACGTGGGAAGGTTTTATCGCCGGCATCACAGACAGCTGTGAAGTGCAGTACTACCTAAGTGCCGCAGACCTTTCAGGCCGCCACGAAAATCATCCCTACATTGGGGCTCCCGACCCGCATACCTTCACCGTTAGTCCCCCCGCCGACAATCCTGAAGAACCTGATGATCCCGAAAATCCCGATGACACTACCGGAATTGTGGCGTTCAATGAAGCCGCTTACGTTGTCGCCCCGAATCCTGCTCATGGCACATTTACCGTACATACGCCGAGCGCTAAGGAACTCCGCGTTTTCAATACGATGGGACAGATGGTTTTGAATCAGAAAGTTGAGGGCGTGGAGACGGTGACGGTCAATGCCACGAATTGGCCCAAGGGTACCTACATTATTGCCATCATTACCGAAAATAGCAAGGTGGTGCAGAAGAAAATAATAATAATGTAGGAGGTGCCGTAAGGTTCGGATATTGCAGGACAAATCATCCGTTGCCCCTATTTCGCCTCATCATATACTTCCAGATGGCTCAGTTCCGTGCCGTTGATTTCCAACCGCAGGAACGTCAGACGGATGTGATGCCCATAGCGGCTGGCCGAGCCAGGATTGATGTACAATAGGTTGTGCTTCTGGTCGTTGAAGACTTTTAAAATATGGGAATGCCCCGCCACAAAGATGGTGGGGTGCTCCTTCTCAATAAGGTCAAGTGCCGGCGTCGAATAGTAGTTCCCGTTGCCCACAATGTGCATGATGGCGACCTTGTGGCCTTCACAGTTGAACACCAACGATTCCGGCACTTCCCTGCGGATATCCCAGTCGTCACAGTTGCCGTAAACGGCCCGCAACGGCGCAATGTAGCGGAGCTCGTCCAAGATGTCGGAGCTGCCAATGTCGCCGGCGTGCCAGATTTCGTCGCACCCCTTGAAGAAGTTCTCCACTTCGGGGTGCATATAACCGTGCGTGTCTGAGATGATTCCTATTTTCATAAAAATGCTATTTGATAGCGATGGATTCAATTTCCACCATCACACCCATCGGGAGGGCTTTCACGGCGAATGCGGCGCGCGCCGGCGGGTTCTCCTTGAAGTATTTGGCGTAAACCTCGTTCATCGGTTTGAAGTTGGCCATATCGCTCAACAGGCAGGTGGTCTTCACCACGTTGGCGTAGGTGTAGCCGGCTTCTTCCAAAATGGCCCCGATGTTCTTCAGTACCTGTTCGGTCTGTTCTTCGATGGTTTCGGCAACCTTCCCCGTAGCAGGATCTACCGGAATCTGACCGGAAATGAATAACATTCCATTGTTTTCAATTGCTTGGCTGTAAGGTCCGATGGCCTTCGGCGCTTTGTCGGTGTGGATAACTTTCTTCATGATTTAATAATTTAAAAACCTATAATTTAATAACTTAATAGTTTTAATAATTTAATAATTAGTGAATTTTTTTCTGGCCGTCGAATTTGTAGCCGATGGTGGCGAAGAAAAGGATATAGATATAGCTGACGAACAGGATGCAGTAGGCGGTCTGGTTGCCGATGACATCGCACAACTTGCCGTAAACCAGCGGGATGATGGCGCCGCCGGCGATAGCCATAATCAACAGGGCGGATCCCAGTTCGGTGTGCTTTCCGAGGTCGTGGATGGAAAGCGGCCAGATGGCGGGCCACATGATGGCGTGGGCGAAACTCAGCATAATGATGCACGCTACAGACACCATCCCTTTCGTCCCGACCGCCGCAATGACGAGCGCGATGGAAATGAACAGCTGGATGATGAGGGCCTTGCGTTGCGAAATCAGCTTCGGTATGGTGATGATGCCCAACAGGTAACCCACCACAAGGGCAATGAGGGCATAGACACCGAAGTTTTTGCCTGCCGAAATGGGCATTCCCCAGAATTCGCCGTAACGCACCAGATAGTCAATGGCGATGACCTCCGCACCCACATAGAAAAAGATGGCCAATGCACCAAGCCACAGGTACGGATAGCTGAAAATCGACTTCTCCTTGCCGTCCGACTGCACCGTTTCCACTTCGGGTTCAGGAAGTTTGGCTAATTTTAGGAAGATAACCAGCACTATCAGGATGGTCGTGATGATGATGTAGGGGAGGATAATCTGGTTGGAAAGATGCTGAAGCAAAAATTCGCGATTGGGTCCGGCGGGCATCGTCTGGAGCAGTTCCACTTCTTTTTCGGTGGTGGAGAAAAGCGCCTTGTACAGGACGAGGATACCGATCATGCCGGCCACTTTGTTGCAGATGCCCATCATGCTGATGCGCCGGGCCGCCGTCTCTATCGGCCCGAGGATGGTGGCGTAAGGGTTGGAGGCGGTCTGCAGGATAGAGAGTCCCAGCCCTTGTACGAAAAGCCCCACAAGGAAGAAACCGAACTGGCGTGTCATGGCCGCCGGCACGAAGATGATGGAGCCGATGGCCATCGTCACCAAGCCTAAAATCATACCATTCCCGTAACCCACCCGTTTGATGAGGTACGATGACGGAATTGCCATCACAAAATAGGAGATGTAGAAGGCGAAAGGTACGAAAGAGGACTGGAAATCAGTAAGTTCGCAAGTTGTTCGGAAAAACGGAATCAGGATGTTGTTGAGCCACGTCACGAAGCCGAAGACGAAGAACAGCGATCCGATGACGAAAAGGCTGAAGGCGTATTTGTTCTGTTTCATACTGTGGTTTTTGAAAGTGCAAAAGTACGGATTTTTTTGCGGTGCTTCCAAACCAAATTTGAAAATTTCGTAACAATCTGGATAGCAGAATATATTCAGAACAACGTGGAAAATGGGGATTGGACAGATTGTGGGAGAAAAGCCTTATTCACACATTCGCTGTTGCTGCCGTTGGCTTTACAACCCACGGGCTAACGTTGCGAATGGAATTGAAACGGGATATGACGGATTCTTTCGTCCTGCTAGTCTGAATGTTGTATCGGGCTTGCATATTCAGCCAGTGTTCTGCAGGTGTGCCTAAAGCGGCTTCTACAAGCAACGCAAAATCGGACGTAATGGGCCTTTTCCCATTCAAAATCTCATTCAATCTGGTATAGGATACAGAAATGGTTTCAGCAAAATCCTTTTGGCGTATGCCCCGAAATGCCAATTCCTCTTTTAGTATTTCTCCAGGGTGTATGGCAGTAAAAGAAAATCCCAAATCGCTCATATTATTCTTATTTATAATGTTTTGTAATGTCTAGAATGTTACATATTATGATTACAGGTTCCTTTGTTTCCGTAACGACAAATTCTAATCTGTATTTTGAATCTATACGTATCGATGATATTCCTGCTTTGTTGCCAGATAAAACCTCATAATTCAGTGAGTTAAGAACATAGAGGGATTCAACGTTGGGTGCTTCTGCTAATGTTATGATGCGTTTCACATAATTTCGGGCGACAATAGGCTGAAACCAATGCTTCCTGTCTGAGCACTTTCCTGTGTAATATAGTTCTGACAAATATTCTTTATCAAAGTGGATTTTCATATTGATTTTCGGCTGCAAAATTACAATAAATCTTCAAATAATTCACTAAAATAGTGAATTATTTTTTTCATTTTCGCGCCACGGCCACCACCTTGCGGTAGTTCTTCGTACGCCCGTACAGATTCCACACCCTTACGAAAACCACATACATTCCGTTGCTCACCGTCCGCCCGTCGTCCGTCACCGCGTCCCACCGGAACCGTTCGTCCGTGCCGCAAATACGGTTGTCGCACAACCTCCGTATGCGGTGCCCGTCCTGGTCGTAAATATCTACAATCACCCGCTGTCCCGTCGTGGGGAAGTGGCAGAATACCTCGGCAAAGTCGTGGTAGCCGTCGCCGTCGGGGGAAATTACCTCCGGCTCCACCGTCACCGTCTCATTCCCGCCGCCCGCCTCCGAGTGCTGTGAGTTACGGTAGCCCGGAGTTCCCCAGCCGCACGACTCCGCAGCAGATGTCCAATTCTCAGGGTCTTGCGTAAGCCCGTCAAGATGGATACGTTCCAGCGCCACCCCGTCGGTGCTATTGAGCAACGGGTAGTGCAGGGAGGCGTCGTAGGTGAAACGGTCGAGGTGGTTCAGCTCCGCATCCAGCAGATGCACAGTTCCCGTCTCGTTGGGGTAAGAGGGAAGTTTCTCGTTTTCAAGAAGGTTCTGCGGTAACGGTGGGGCATACTGCTCTATCGTCAAAGACCGGTTCTTGCAGATGGCCGCATACTGCTGCGGGAACAGCAGAAAACCGTCCGCCATCGTCTCCACGGCGTTGTCAGGCACTTCCCCGTTGCCGATGCCGAGCCGTGTCTTTCCCAAGTCAATGATTTTGTCCGACCGGTTGTACAGCTCTACATAGTCACCATCGGTGTCATTGAACGGGTTCGACAGCACCTCATTGAGGATGAGGTCGCCGGCGATGGGTGTTTCCGGCAGGCCGAAGGTAGCAAACTCGCCGTCCGACAGCCAGTTTCCGACGCAGTCGCAGAGGGTGTCGTGCAAGGTTAAGGTATAGATGGTGCGTGCGTCCAACGGCGCGTCCAGCGTGAGGGTGGTGTAGTGGAACTCCGGCGGCTCTTCGGTCGCAGCTGTTACCGTTACCCCACGGTCGATTTGGAAGATGTCACGGGCGGCGGCGGTGTCGAAACGGACTGGCTCGGTGAAGAAGACCCGCACGTGACGGTCGTCCGGTATGGTGACTTTTTCTATACGAGGCATCGTAACATCCTTGTTGTCAGTTGATATGGAGTTGGAAGTACAGGGAGTGCCTCCCGCCGCCGCCACCGATGAATCCCAGTTGTCTGCACTACCGCAAGGATTGTCCGTATCCATCATCTCCAACGACCACCCGCCGTCACGCTTCAGCGGATTTCGGTGCCATGTCTTCTTGTATGCCACATAGTGGATCGCCTCACCTTCGTCCGAAAGCAACGTCAGTTTCTGTCCGTCATCGGTGAGACTGAAGGAGTTGACGGCGTAGATGTTGAGGGTGCTGTCCCAATAGTCGAGCGTTGCCGTGGAGACGATGACGACCTCCCCGTTGGCGGGGATGGCGACTTCGGAAAGTGTCCGGTCGTTTGTCCCTATTCGTAACGTCCAGTTATCCAATGTGATGTCGAAGGGGAGACGGTTGTGCAGTTCTACGAATTCGCTTGCGGGCAATCCTACTGGTGGTGAGGGGTCGGCCATGATCTCACTGATTACGAGTTCGTTCCTGCGTATTTTGTAAAAAAGAAAGGGTAGGAGCGTGTCCGTCATCCGATTGCCATTGATGTCCGTAATATCTTCAATGGCAAGATGATAACGTTCCCTTTCGGTGAAATCTTCCGAAAAGGTCAGTTCTATGCTCCGTTGCGAATTGTCGGTGAAGTGGCACTCCGTCGGATGTGTGGGTCGTTCAGCTACGGAATAGTGGGGCGTATCCAAAGCTCCCGTGGTGACAGGTTCGCTGAAGGTCACTGTCATTCGGTTCCGCTGGTGGCGGTCGGGCGTGACGGAGATGACGGCAGGTGCGAGCGTGTCACGGATCGGCGGCCCGCAGTAGAAATCGTCGAAATAAAACTTTGTCTTGTTCCCCGAAGTGTAGGTGCATTCAATTCCAAAATATTGGTTTTGAGCACATGCCGATTCGCTACCGGGCGGACTTTCGCCGCTGCCAATCTCCTCATAGATGCCATTGGCTGTTTCCGCTGCATAAATCCGCCATAGGTTTCCCTGCTCTTTTACTATTTTTATATATAGGGATGTGCTGCTGGCGATGGAACGGTTGCATCGGAAAACAGAAGTGGACTCCCCATTTTCTTGAAAAAACAGTTCGGGAACGTCATTGCTGCCTGCCTCACCCAATTGTAAGTAAAATTCTGTTAATTGATTGTTATCTAAAATGGGCTGATTTGCAGCCAAATGTACTCTGGCATTGTTGTTTCCCGAAGGCGAAAACGATAGTTTGACGAAAAAACGCCATTCCACTTCCTCTTCACGAAACAGATTGTCCGTCATCAGCCATGCCTTGCCGCTCTCGTTGCCGTTCAGCTGTAGCTGTTGTGCTCCGTTGATGATGAATTGCGCCGTGTCGCCCACCCATTTCGGATTTTCGGAGAAATTCCCGTCCGAAAAGTCATCGCTGAACTGCCCGCGCAATGGGATGGATAGTAGGTATAAAATACTGATAATAAACCACTTGTTGCGTTTCATGACCATGTGATTTTTTAAATAAATTTCGGATGTTTCGTGCCGCAAATTTACTATCTTTGCATCCCCAATTTCAAGGGTTTTTAACTTTTATTAATAAAAAATTTGGAAATATGAAAATTGCTTTGGTCGGTGCCACCGGATTGGTGGGAAGTGTTATGCGCAAAGTATTGGAAGAAAGAGGCTTTTGTAATTGTGAGTTTATCCCGGCGGCCTCTGAACGTTCCGTTGGCAAGGAGGTCTCTTTCGCCGGACGCAGCTGCAAAGTGGTCTCGGTAGCCGATGCCATTGCCGCACGCCCCGACTTCGCCATCTTTTCCGCTGGAAGCTCTGCCTCCCTGTTGTACGCCCCGCAGTTCGCGGAGGTCGGCACCACGGTCATTGACAACTCGTCAGCGTGGCGCGGTTACGAACATATCCCGCTCGTCGTGCCCGAAATTAACATTGACGCGGTTTCCCCCGCCGACCGTATCATCGCCAACCCGAACTGCTCCACTATCCAGATGGTGCTGGCGTTGGCTCCGTTGCATTGGAAATACAAAATTCACCGCTTGGTTATCTCTACCTATCAGTCTGTTACGGGCACGGGTATGAAGGCGGTGACGCAGTTGAATGCCGAACGTGCCGGCCAACCGTGCGAGAAGGTCTATCCTTACGTAATCGACCTGAACGTGCTGCCCCACGGGGGGTCTTTCGAGGCCAATGGGTACACTTCCGAAGAGATGAAGTTGGTGAATGAAACCCGCAAAATCCTTTCCGACAATAAGATAATGATTACAGCAACGGTCGTCCGTGTGCCAGTTTTCGGCGGTCATTCCGAAGCGGTGAACGTGGAGTTTGAAAACGAGTACGATTTGGCCGAAGTCCGCCGTCTTTTGGAGGAGATGCCCGGCATCATTGTGCAGGACACACCCGAAGCCAATCTCTATCCGATGCCCCGCTTTGCAAAAGACAGGGACGAGGTGTTTGTGGGACGCCTCCGTCGCGACGAATCTCAACCCAAAACATTGAATATGTGGATAGTAGCGGACAATCTCCGAAAAGGTGCCGCTACCAATGCCATTCAAATTATGCAGAAATTGATAGAAAAAAGGGGACTGTAAAGCCCCCTTTTTTTGTCCCTTATTCCCATAAGATTTCTTTACTTTTTCTTGTCGGTTATCTTCTCTTTTGGACCGTCATAAACGGGAATCTTATCCTGTTTTACAATCGAATAGATGAGGAATCCGATGCCGAGCAGAATCATCGGGATGCTGAGTTTCTGCCCGATGTTGAGAATCATGGTCGCCTCCTTCGCCACTTGGTCGGCTTTGAGAAATTCGATGAGAAAACGGGCAGTGAAGATGACGAGAATCATAATGCCCGTTGTGCGTCCCGGAGGCACTTTCCCTTTGGCAAAACGGAAGTAATAGACGGTCAATGCGACAAACAAGAGGAAATAGACGATGGATTCGTAGAGTTGCGACGGGTGTCGGAAGGTGCCGGCGATGGCGGAACCGTCGGAATCGTAGCCGCCGTAGATGAAGTTGAAGGCCCACGGCATCGTGGTGACGGAGCCGAAAATCTCGTGGTTCATCAGGTTGCCCAACCGCACGAAGGCGGCTGCGATGGGGATAGCGATAACGATTCTGTCAATGAGCCAGAAGAAGTTCATCTTGCGGGTGTAGGCAAAATAGACAATCCACAGGATCATGGCAATGGCACCGCCGTGGCTCGCCAATCCCTGATAGCCGATGAAGTGCCAGTCTTCGTCAATGGGCAGCAGCACCTGTAGAGGGTGCGCCACCAGAAATTCCGGTTCGTAGAACAGAAAATGCCCCAACCGCAAACCAACAATGCACCACACAATCGTCCAGATGGAGAAAGTATCCAGTGTTTTTTGCGGAACTTCTTCCTTCCTGAAAATCTGCTGTAATGTCATGTAAGCCAGTACAAAACCCAGAGCAAGCAGGATGCCGTACCAACGGATTTCCATGCTGCCGAGGCTGAATGCCACGGGGTTAACCGTCCAGGTTATAAATGCTAAGAGGTTCATCAAGTTACAAGTTTATCAAGTTACAAGTTTATCAGGTCGTAGGTAAAAGGAAGAAGGTAGAAGGTAGAAGGTAAAAGGTATTAGGTATGAAGTTTAAAGAGGGGTTTGTGCGATAGCAACCTATTACTTATTACTTTTTACTCGAAACTACAGTTTCGCTGCGGTGAATTGTTGAAGGAAACGGACGTCGTTCTCGAAGTAGAGGCGGATGTCGTTGGTCTTGTACTTGAGCATGGTCATGCGTTCGATGCCGAGGCCGAAAGCAAAACCGGAGTATTTTTTGCTGTCGATGCCGCAGTTTTCGAGCACGTTAGGATCGACCATGCCGCAGCCGAGGATTTCCACCCAGCCGGTGTGCTTGCACAGGGCGCAGCCTTCGCCGCCGCAGATGTTGCACGACACGTCCATTTCCGCCGACGGCTCCGTGAACGGGAAGTAGGAGGGACGCAGACGGATGCGTGTGCTTTCGCCGAACATCTGTTTTGCAAAATACATCAGTGTCTGCTTCATGTCGGCGAAAGAGACGTTTTCGTCGATGTACAGACCTTCCATCTGGTGGAAGATGCAGTGTGCGCGGGAAGTGATGGCTTCGTTGCGGAATACGCGGCCCGGGCAGATGACGCGGATGGGAGGCTTTTGCTTCTCCATCGTCCGCACCTGAAGCGTGGAGGTGTGGGTGCGGAGCGCGATGTCGGGCTTCTGGTCAATGAAGAAGGTGTCCTGCATGTCGCGGGCGGGATGCTCCTCCGGGAAGTTGAGGGCCGTGAAGATGTGCCAGTCATCCTCAATGTCGGGGCCGGAAACGGTGGTGAAGCCTATTCTCTCGAAGATGTCGCAAACTTCGTCCATCATGATGGAGATGGGGTGGCGGGATCCGAGTTCTACGGTAGCGCCGGGGCGGGTGACGTCGGTCAGACTGCCCTCGGTGGGGGTGGCGTCTTCCAGACGCTGCTTCTGTTCGTCGAAGAATGTCTGTGCCTTCTGCTTCAGCAGGTTCACCTGTTGACCGAAGGCTTTGCGCTGCTCTGCCGGCACATTCTTGATCTCGTTCAGCAGCGACTGCAACTCGCTTTTCTTGCTGAGGAATTTCAGACGGAAGTTGTCCAAGTCCGCCGCCGCGTTCACTTTGAACGCCTCTATTTCTGCTGTGATTTTTTCGATGTTGTCCATTATCTTTCTCTATAATGAGACCCACGGCCGTGTGTCTCTACTTGATGAACTTTATTACTTGATAAACTTGCAACTATTTGAGAATTTCGGTGGAGAGGATTTTGATGTCGGCTGTGGGGCGGTCGTAGCGGTCTTTGGGCTTGGCTGCGATTTTATCCACCACGTCCATGCCTTCCACTACCTCGCCAAAGACGGTGTAGTCACCGTCAAGGAAGGGGGCGCCGCCGATGGTTTCGTAAACCTTGCGCTGCTCTTCTGTGAAGGATTTGCCGTACTGGTACGAAATCTGTGCCATCAGGTTGGAATTGAAAGGCTTGCCGTCCACGATATAGAATTGTGAGCCGGAAGAGGCCTTGGTGGGGTTCACTTGGTCTCCCTGACGGGCCGCCGCCACCGCGCCGCGTTTGTGGTAGTTCTCGGGTTTGAACTCCGCGGGGATGGTGTAGCCGGGACCGCCGTTGCCGAGCATTTTGCCCGCCGGTGCGCCCTTCGATTCGGGATCGCCCGTCTGAATCATAAACCCTTGGATGATGCGGTGGAACAGGACCCCGTTGTAGAATCCGTCATTCACCAGTTTGAGGAAGTTTTCCTTGTGCTTCGGCGTGTTGTCGTAGAGGGCAATGGTTATGTCACCTTCCGACGTTTTGATCAGTACTTTGGTCAGATTTTCCATATCACGGATGTTTTGTGGTTTTTCAGTCTGGTTTTCTGTAGTCGTCGAGACCGCCGCTGTTTCGGTGCGTTCCGCTGGTGCCTTGCTGGTTTTGGAGGAGCAGCAACTTGCCAAGAAGAGGCTGAACAGGACGGTCAGTATTAACGAAAATTTCTTCATATCTGTCGGTTTTCAAAGATTAATATTTTTCAAAAGAATTGGCCCCAAAATACATGGCTAATTGTGAGACATACTGACGGTGGATGTTTTTCGCTTTTTCTGCGGTGTTCTGGTCTCCGCAGGCTTCAAAGAGTTTGATGGAACGTTCCAGACCTTTCATGCTCTGGGCTGCTTCCTGCAACTGGTCGTTTATCTGGTCTTCCGTCGCCTGAATGCGTTGCTCCACATTCTCGCGGCTCTCTTCGCCGCTGTTGGCGCGGCTGATGAGCATCGAACGTTCTGTTACCAGCGATTGCACATTGCCCATCGCGTTTTGGATGGTATGTTCGGCATTTGCTACCATGTAATTGCCGCTCTTTGAAAGCTTCACCCCGCTGAAATCCAACGGATCCTTGGCATATTCCATCATTCTGGGTAGGAACATGCTATAGATGAGTTCAAGGTTCTCGTGGTGAATTTTCAGGGTGCGGTCATCGGCGCCCTCGTAGAAGTTGAGTTCCTCCTTCATCACGCTCCAAATCGTGTTGAGCAGTTGCATGGCCTTTTCGGGATTGCAAGCGTTGTACATCTTGGCAATCTCAATCCACCGGTCGGTGTAACCGGGGTTACGGTTCAACTTATAGCAGATGAGGTCGTTGGGGAGCACTTGCTGGCAGTGGTCGAGCACCCGTTCCGCGCTGTCGAGTTTGTGCTCGTTGATCAGTTGCTGCGCCAGGCGGCTGTGGATGTTCTGGATGTAGTAGCAGGTGCGGATGTTGTCATCGGAGTTATAGACCCGTGGGTCGTTTATGCCGCCCCAAGCGTAGGGATAGGGCTCCTGCGCTGGTGCGTCGGGATGGTTGACACGGTCGATACGGGTGTGGTCATCGAACTTGTTCATCACGTTCTCATACAGGATGTCGCTGTCGATGCGGCCGGCTCTGCTTGATTTGATAGGCACCAAGCGGTAGGCGAAGCCTTCCAGCTGGAAGTATTCCTCCAATCCAAAGTAGCCGTCGCTGCCCATGGAGGTGGCGAAATAGATGGGACGTTCCCAGTTGTTGGTGGCGAGCATGTCAAGAACCATCAGGGCAGAACGTGAGGCGATGGTGCTCTTAAGATTCCAGCGAATGCGGTCCACGATGAGTGCGGTATCCTTCTCCTTGACGGTTCCGTTGGCGATAACCTTTTCACGGTCAACGGGTATGGAGAAGCTGGCAGGGATGTCCTGTCCCACGTAGGCGCCGTAGTAGGGGAGGGAAGCACCGCATTTCAGACGGGATTGCCCGTTGTACTGGGGCTGTTTGATGATGTCCATCACGGTGTTGAGGTCACGGTATTCTCCATTGCCTTGCAGGAAGAAGACGGCATCACGTGTACCGTCGCGGTACTGCACCTTCTCCATCGAAATCGGCAGCGGGTCGGAGTTGTAGGCTTTCCGTTTCATCTGATCGACGTACCAGCCGGCGGAGAGCAGCGACAAGTTGCAGACGCGCACGTCGGTGCGGTATCCTTCCACCTCTTGGGCGTACCAGAGCGGGAAGGTGTCGTTGTCGCCCATTGTGAAGATGATGGCATTTGGCGCACAGGAGTCAAGGTAGGCCTTGGCTGCGGCCAGTGCCGTGTAGCGGTGCGAGCGGTTGTGGTCGTCCCAGTTCTGGGAAGCCATCAGCCCCGGCACGAGGCCGAGGCAGAGGCACGTGGTCAGCACGGCGGCGACCACCTGCACTTTGCTGTTCTTCAGCTTTTCAAAAAGGGAATAGATGCCGAACACGCCGAACCCCACCCAGATGCTGAAGGCATAGAACGAGGCCGCAAAGGCGTAGTCACGCTCACGGGGCTGGAAGGCATACATGTTCAGGTAGAAGCCGATAGCCAAGCCGGTCATCAGGAAGAGCATCAGCACAATGAAGGAGTTCTTGCCGTCGCGGGCGGAATAGAACAGGATGCCGATGATGCCCAACAGCAGCGGCAACATATAATATTTGTTATGCCCCTTGTTCTCGTTGGCTTTCAGGTCGGCCTGCTTGCCGAGGAATTTCTGGTCTATGGCGTTGATGCCAGTGATCCAGTTGCCCTCCAGCTCACCGCCCATACCCTGCACATCACCTTGCCGTCCGCTGAAGTTCCACAGGAAGTACCGCCAGTACATATAATAGAACTGGTAGGAGTGCATGAACTTGATGTTTTCCTGATAGTCGGGGATGCGGGTCTTGTTGAGCAGCTTCGCCGCTTTGACCGGGTCGTTGGCGTACAGCCAGTTGATATAATTGGCTTTGTGCTCGTGGTCGTACATACGCGGCATGAAGCGCTTCTGGCTGTCGTCGTAATAAGGTACGGAATTCTCCCGCTTGTCGGCAATGACGTACTTCTTTGCGGCGTCGTCACGCACATACACCGGATTGCCGTTCTCGTAGCGGGACGGACGAGAGTCGTAGGTGCGGCCCGTAAGGAACGGAGTGTCGCCGTACTGTTCGCGGTTCAGGTAGGCGAGGAGGGCGACCGCATCCTCCGGATTGTTCTCGTCAATGGTCGGGTTGGCGTTGGAACGGATGGTAAGTACGAAGAAGGTGGAATAGCCGATGAGCAGGAACAGGAAGCAGTAAACGCCCGCCACCAGATTGCCCTTGCCTTTCTTGTAGCCGTACCACAATCCCCATGCGATGAGGGCGGCAATGAGGACGAAATAGATAATGGTGCCGGAGTTGAACGGCATTCCGAAGGTGTTGACAAAGAAAATCTCGAATTTGCCGGCAAGGTTCACAATCATCGGGATGATTCCGTAAAGAACCAATCCCAAGAGGATGAAGGAACCGACAAGGGAGAAGAGAATGCCCCATTCGGCCAACGAGCTGAAAGTGCCTTTGCGATAACAGATGATCAAAAGCGGCAGGGAAATGAAGAGCCAGATGATGATCATCGCCGCTGTCGGGAAGAAGACGGCTGCCACGACCGAAGCCAGCGCGATGGTCTGCAACACGCCCCAAACCGTCGCTTTCTTCGACAGCTTGAAATAGACAATCAGCACCACGGCTGGAATGGTCAGCAAGTTCAACAGGTGGACACCGATAGAAAGCCCTATCAGGTAGGCAATCAGTACGATCCAGCGGTTCGGATTGACATTCCCTTTCGGGTTGTCGTACTCGAAGTCCCACTTCAGGATGCACCAGAACACCAGTGCGGTGAAGAAGGAGGACATCGCATAGACCTCACCCTCCACGGCGGAGAACCAGAAGGTGTCGGTGAAGGTGTAGGTGAGTGCGCCAACGATTGCGGAACCGAACAGGGCAACCATACGCCCCGGGGTCATACCGCCCTCCATGTTTGCCACCAATTTGCGTCCCAGCATTGTCATTGTCCAGAAGAGGAACATGATGGTGAGGCCGCTGCAGATGGCCGACATGCTGTTGATGCACACCGCCACTTTCGTCACATCGCCGCCGGCGAACATGCTGAAAACACGGCCAAGAAGCTGGAAGGTCGGTGCTCCAGGGGGATGTCCCACTAACAGTTTGTTGGCGGTGGCGATATACTCGCCGCAGTCCCACCACGAAGCCGTCGGCTCCGCCGTCATAATATAGACCGCAGAGGCAAAAATACCGATGACCCATCCGAGGATGTCGTTAACCCATTTGTACTTTTTCGTCATCTTGTAATGTTTTTTTGTAATAGTTTATATATTTATCTTATTATAAATCAATGAATTGTAATAAAATTCCATTTTTACAAAACGATTGCAAAGGTATAAAAAAAGTAGGAAAGTTTGAAGGTTGGAAAGTGGTAAAAAAATCGTACTTTTGCGCCGTTTTTTTTCTGAGGTATGAAAATGAGATATTTCCACTTCTTTTTGGCTTGTCTGACTGCCGTTTTGCTGACAGCCTGTTCCAAAGATTTCAACTCCAACGCACCATACAAAGACGCTACCATCGTTTACGGCATCATCAATGCCGATGATGGCGTCCAGTATGTGAAGATTTATAAGGGCTTTCTGACCAATGAAAACGCTTACGATGTCGCACAGATTTACGACAGCTTATACTATTTCGACAAAATCACGGTGGATTTGGAGGAGTACAGCAACGGACGGAAAATCAATACGTGGCGGCTTGACACCACCACTGCCATTCCCCGCGACATTAACGGCGATATGTCGGCACCGAAACAGCTGCTCTATGTCATTGACCAACCCATCGATTCAAGTAAAACCTATAAACTTGTGATTACCAACAAGGAAACAGGGCGTGTTGTCACCGCAGAAACCACAATTGTGGGTAAAACGATAATTTCAAGCCCTGCCACCCAAACTGTTGATATTACGCACACTACTGCAAATTCCATAAAATATAAGGCAGCTGAAAATGCGAGTGCTTATATTATCGTTCAGATGTTCAATTATATAGAGAAAAACAAGATCACGGGAGCTACCACTATCAAAACGCTTCGGCGTAATTTGACCCCTGGCCCCGTTATAACGACCAGTTTTCAGTTTGTCCCGTATAGTCTCTATGAGTATATTTGCTCCTCCATTCCAGTGGACGGGACAGTGGATCGCTACCTCCTGCTGGATTCGTGCGTATGCTACGAGGTCTGGGCTGTCAATGAACCGTATTACAACTATGTGCAGACCAGCACGATATCGTCAAGTGTGGTGATGGATCATCTGGTCTATACCAATATAGAATGTGAGGATGACGACCTCGTTTTCGGCTTTTTCGGCTCCCGCCGCAGCACACGCAACGGCTACCGTCTCAACCCGAACTCGCAGGATCTGATTGTGAAGGGCAGCAACTCCCGCAAACTCAATTTCCACTATTGGTACGATTTGGAGGACTAATCCCCATTTTTTCGGACGCACGCGGTGCGTCCCTACAATTTATTATTCGGTTTGAATAATGTCGAAATCCATCTGCCGCCGGTCCATATCGACACCCGCGACGCGCACGGTGACGGTGTCACCGAAGCGGTAGTTGCGTCCACGGTGAAGTCCCACTAATGTATAGTTCTCTTCGTCAATGTAGTAGAAGTCATCGTTGAATTTCCGTATGGCGATGAGGCCTTCGCACTTGCTCTCCTTCAGTTCGGCGAAGACGCCCCACTTGCAGATGCCGCTGACGGTGGCCTCGAACACCTGCCCCACCTTGTCGGAGAGGAATTCCGCCTGCTTGTATTTGACGGAGGTGCGTTCCGCTTCCACCGCCTTCTGCTCCATCTGGGAACAATGCTCGCAATACTCCTCAAACTCCTGCTGGTTCACCGAACTTCCCTTGGCGAGGTAGCGGTCGAGGAGTCGGTGCACCATCAGGTCGGGATAGCGCCGGATGGGGGAGGTGAAATGTGTGTAGAAAGGGAAAGCAAGGCCGTAATGCCCGATGTTTTCGGTGGAATAGACTGCCCGCGCCATCGTGCGGATGGAGAGTTTGCTCAGCATCTCGTACTCCTGCGTGCCTTTCGCCTGTTGGAACATCTTGTTGAAGGAACTTGCAGATGTCTTGGGCGAACCCACTTTGAAGTCGTAACCGATCTTCTTGACGAAATTCTTGAAGGTGGTCAGCTTCTCCTCCAACGGCTTGTCGTGGACACGATAGACGAAGGTGCGCGGTTCCTTGTTGGTTGCTGTCTTTTTGCCGATGCGCTCCGCCACCCTTTTGTTTGCTAAGAGCATGAATTCCTCAATCAGCCAGTTGGCTTCGGTCGAGACCTTCACGTAAACGCCGATGGGTTTCGCATTCTCGTCCAGCTTGAACTTGACCTCCTCCGTCTCGAAGTTGATGGCGTTGTTCTCGAACCGTTTCTTGCGCAGGATGCGGGCCAAGGCGTTGATGTCATTGATTTCGGTGGCGAGCCGTCCCTTACCGCTGTCGATGATCTGCTGAACCTCGTCGTAGTTGAACCTTTCGTCGGAGTTGATGATGGTGTGCCCGAACCACTCCTTCACGACCTTTGCCCCCTCGGTCATCTCGAAGAGGACGCTGAAGCAGAGCTTGTCCTCGTGGGGACGGAGCGAGCAGAGGTTGTTCGACAGCACCTCCGGAAGCATCGGGATGGTACGGTCCACTAGATAGACGGAGGTGCCGCGCTCGTATGCCTCCTTGTCGATGAGCGTACCAGGCTTGACGTAGTGCGACACGTCGGCGATATGGACGCCGATGCGGAAGTTGCCGTTGGGCAGCTTCTCGTAGGAAATGGCATCGTCGAAGTCCTTGGCGTCGGTGGGGTCGATGGTGAAGGTGGTGATGTCGCGGCAGTCGCGGCGTTTTCGGATTTCCTCTTTCGGGATTTCGACGGGGATGTCCTCCGCCTCTTTCTCCACGTTGGCAGGAAAGGAGAGGGGAAAGTCGTTTTCGGCGAGGATGGACTGCATCTCCACGTTGTTGTCGCCGGGTCTGCCCAGCACATTGATAACTTCGCCGATAGGGTTGCGACTGCCGTGTGCCCAATCGACAATGCGGATGACCACCTTGTAGCCGTTCTTGGCCTTTTTCAGGAGGCGTGTGGGGATGAGGATATTATTGCGGTATGACGGGCTGTCGGGGATGAAGAAGGCGATGCCTTTCTGTATGCTGATGACACCCACCACCTGCTTCTTGCTCCGTTCGATTACCTCCACAATCTCGCCCTCTGTCCGGCGCCCTTCCTTTTGGGGAAACACCAGCACCTTCACGAGGTCCCCGTGCAGGGCGTTGCTCATATTCCGTTCCGCAATGAAGATATCCTCGTTTTCCCCTTCCTGTAGTACGAAGGCGGCTCCGCTGAGCTTCACCTCCAAGCGCCCCGTCACGTAGTTGCGGCCGGTGGTCTCCTTGGTCAGGTAGCGTGGATTGATGCGGTACTTGCCACGACCGCTTTTGAGAAGAATCTTCACATTCACGAATTTCTCAATGATGCGCACCACCTCGGCACGACCCTCCTTGTCGTAGATGTGGAGCTTCGCTGCTATCTGTTTGTAACCATATTTTTCATTCTTTGAGGCAAAAACCTCGATGATCTTGTTCTCTATGTTTTGCATAATTGTTTTTTTATTCCCCGCGCTGACGCACAGGGCTATATTCTTTCACCCCTGCGGGGTTCTATAAGGTATTTGTTTTTTTCATACGGGGATTTGCATCCCCGTTTATATTCTCTTGTCCCTATGGGGCTGCTTGATGTATTTGTTTTTTATTCATGTGGGTTCCGAAGAAAATCTAGCGGAGAAGCGGCCACATTTCCGAGGAAACAGCCTTTTTCTTGTGCGACTTCCCCTATAACGCTATGGAAATGGAATGCCACCGAACCCATAAGGTGCAATATATATATATTGTAAGGGAGAAGGGGTTGGATTTGGGTGCGGAAGAAGTCTGTGAAGCCCTCCATGAGCAGGCTGTGGAGATAGGGGATGTCCCTGTTCATGCCAAGGTAGCGGGCGAAGGAGGCGAGGAGGCGGTTAGGGGCGGGTTCGCGGTAGAGCCTGCGGATGACCTCGGCCTTGTCAAGTCCGTATGTTCTTTGGAAGTCGGCTTCGATAGGCGCCGGCAGATCGTCCCGCAAGTACCGTTGTATGAATAGTTTGCCTATATAGGTGCCGCTGCCTTCGTCGCCGAGGAGGTAGCCAAGTGACGGTGCCTGCCGGATGATGGCGGTGCCGTCGTAGAGGCAGGCGCTGGCACCGGTGCCGAGGATGGCCACGATGCCGCTTCGGTCGGGGCACAGCAGGCGGCACGCCCCGAGGAGGTCGGAGATGACTTCGGTCTGGGCGGTAGGGTAGAGGCGGGTGAGGATTTCCCCGATGCGTCGGGCGTTGGTGGAATTACCGCAGCCTGCGCCCGAGAACGTCACCTTACGGATGTCTTCGCCG
Organism: uncultured Bacteroidales bacterium; assembly: GCA_947169105.1. GTDB lineage: Bacteria > Bacteroidota > Bacteroidia > Bacteroidales > WCHB1-69 > UBA1756. The sequence continues at coordinate 98,963 of CAMVOL010000004.1, forward strand.
CCAGTCAGCGCGTGCAGACGTGTCAGTACGGCCTCCATTTCGTTGTCGCGCATGTAGGTGGCGTTGATGCCCTCGTCGGTGCAGTGGCGCACATAGTGCCCGTTGTCATCCAGAAGGATGGCGTCGCACTTGGTGGCCCCGCTGTCGAAGAAAAGTTCCATATAAATTGCTCGTTTTGAAAACGGGTGCAAAGATACAATAATAGTTTGTAAAGTTCGTCAGGTTTGTCAAGTAGGGCTGCCACAATGTGGTTGCCAACAAAAAAATCCGCCAGCGAGGCGGATTTTTTTGTTTTGCCGAAGAACGGCTTATTTGTTCACCTGGAATTTCTTGTCGCCGGTCTGGAAGAAGCTGACGATCTGTGCGGCAGCGGCCTTTGCGGCGTTGATGTTGGCCTCGGCGGTTTCGGCACCTTGTTTTTTCGGGGTGGCGAAGAAACGCTTCTCGAAGCCTTCGAACAGACCCATCTCCACGGGGGCGATGTCGGTGCAGTATTTGATATCCTCACGCTCGGCCATAAGTGCGGCGAGTTCCTCTTCGTTGATGACCTCCTTGCGGGCGGTGTTGATCACGCAGCCGCCTTTGGGCATACGGCCGACGAGGTTCTTGCCGATCGACTTCTTGGTCTGGTCGTTGGCGGGGATGTGGAGGGAGATGTAGTTGCAGTTCTCGTACATCTCTTCGAGGGTGGCGGGAACGTGCACGCCTTCGGCTTCCATCTTCTCTTTCGGTACGAAGGGGTCGAAAGCCCAGACTTCCATGCCCATGGCTTTGGCCTTTTCGGCGACGAGGCGGCCGACGTTGCCGTAGGCCTGGATGCCGACCTTCTTGCCTTTCAGCTCGGCACCGGTGCCGGGTTTGAAGGTGTTGCGGGCCATGTAGATCATCATGCCGAGGGCGAGTTCAGCCACGGCGTTGGAGTTCTGGCCGGGGGTGTTCTCAGCGACGATGTTGTTGGCGGTGCAGGCGGCGAGGTCGAGGTTGTCGAAGCCGGCTCCTGCGCGGACGACGATCTTCAGGTTCTTGGCGGCGTCCACCACTTGGGCGGTCACCTTGTCGGAACGCACGATCAGAGCGTCCACATCAGCCACTGCATCGTAAAATTGTTGAACATCAGTGTATTTCTCAAGAAGGCACAGCTCATAACCGGCGGCCTCCACGATTTCGCGAATGCCGTCAACGGCCACTTTCGCGAAAGGTTTTTCAGTTGCTACTAATACTTTCATTGTGTTTTTTATTTATAAGTTAAGGAGTGAAATTGTGAAGATGTGAAAATGTGAAAGAAGTTAAGGAGTGGAGATGTTAGGATGCTCGTTTGACTTTTGCGGCATTGTTTTCTTTTGCTGTTTTAAGACTTTTGGTTAAAAGTACAATTATATGTTGTAAATCAGATAAAAGGCTTTCAGCTTGTGGAGAATCAATATATTCACAATCACGTAAAAGACGAATCCAATAGTGGGTTTCTCTATACTCTTTCAGTGAAATATGAAGTTTTGCTATGAAATCATTTACGGATTGTGCACCAGAGGCTTCTTCAATATTGGCACCAATAGAAGTTCCGCTTCTAACAATTTGTCTTGAAAGGATATACTCTTGTTTTTCTTCACGAAGGAATTTCCCGAGTTTGACCATCCTAACTGCAAATTGGTAGCTAATATCCCTCAAAATGCTTTCTTTCATGTTTTTCACGCTTTTACAACTTCACATTTTCACAACTTCACGGAAAAATTATTTGTTCTTTTTCTCAAAGTCTTGCATGCACTGGACGAGTGCTTCGACGTCTTCGATAGAGCAGGCGTTGTAGAGGGAGGCGCGGAAGCCACCGACGGAGCGGTGACCCTTGATGCCCACCATGCCGCATTCCTTGGCGTAGGCCATGAAAGCGTCCTGCTTGTCCTCGTAGCCGGGAGCCATCACCCAGCAGTGGTTCATGATGGAACGGTCGGCCTTGTCGGCGACGGTGCCCACGAACATGCTGTTGCGGTCGATCTCTTCGTACAGGAGGTTGGATTTCTTGGTGTTGATCTTGTTCATCTCAGCAACGCCACCGATGGTGTTCTTCAGCCAGTTGAGGGTTTCGTGCATGAGGAAGATGGCGCCTACCGGCGGAGTGTTGAACATGGAGATGTTCTTGGCCTCTTCAGCGGCGTGGGTTCTGTAGTCCACCATAGTCGGCAGCGGGTTCATATAGGCGCGGTCGCCGATGTTGCCGAGGATGGATTTCTTCACGATGACGAAGGTGACACCGGCAGGGCCGACGTTCTTCTGGGCGCCACCGTAAATCAAACCGTATTTGGTCACGTCAACGGGACGGCTCATAATGTCGGAGGACATGTCAGCGACGAGCATCACATTGTTGCACTTTTCAGCGGTGAAGTCCTCGCGGATTTCAGTACCGTAAATGGTGTTGTTGGTAGTGATGTGGAAGTAGTCGGCGTCAGCGGGGACGGTCCAACCCTTCGGGATGTAGTTGTAGGTCTTGTCTTCGGAGGAGGCGATGATGTCAACCTTACCGAACAATTTGGCTTCCTTAGCGGCTTTCTTAGCCCAAACACCCGTCTGGAGGTATGCGGCTTTGCTGCGCATCAGGTTGGCGGGCACGCAGAAGAACTGGGTGCTGGCACCGCCACCGAGGAACAGAATCTCGTACTCTTCGGGAATGTTGAGGAGGTCGCGCCAAAGCTGACGGGTTTCAGCCATGATGCGTTCCCAACCCGGAGTACGGTGGGAGATTTCCATGATACCGACACCAGTGTTGTCGAAATCGCGCATGGCATTGATGGTGGACTCAATCGCTTCCTTGGGAAGCACGCAGGGACCTGCGTTGAAATTGTGTACTGCTTTCATAAATACAATGATTTTTAATGGTTTATATTAAATTGTAGTATTCTCAAAAATTGCGGCAAAGGTACGCCTTTTTTCGATATGGGCGCATCTTTGAATTAAGATTTTTTCACAATGAAAAAACAGTCCGAGAAATACAATTTCTGATGTTTAAAAATAGGGGAGGCGATGCCCTCCAAAGCCATAAAACAGCAGTATCTTTGCTTTTTCTTTTATTATGAAACTGAAACATATATCTTTCGGATTGTCAGTGGTTTGTGCTGCGATTCTCGTCGCCATCGCCGCTATCCTTTTTTCGTCCAACGTCCGTAATTCGGAGGCGGCAGTTTTTGTGCCACAAGGCGCCACCCACGAGCAGCTGCTCGACTCTCTGCGGAAGTACGGGGTGCTCAAAAGCGAGTTCCGCTTCAAGGCGGCGTCCGAACTGCTTCTCTACAAGACCGTCCGTCCGGGCCGCTATCTTTTCGAGGCGGGCGAGAACAGCTTCTCCATCGTCCGCAAGCTGCGGCGTGGCCAGCACTATCCGGTCAGGTTCACCTTCAACAATGTCCGCACCAAGGACCAGCTGATGGAGAAATTGTCAAAGTATTACTTCCTTTTTGAATGGCAGGATTTGTATAAATTATTGAATGATAAAGAGTTTCTCGTAGAATATAACCTTACGCCCGAAACAGCTATCGCCATCTTCATTCCAGATTCGTACGAATTTTATTACGACATCACTGCAGAGGATTTCTTCCATAAGATGTACGGCTATTATCAGGATTTCTGGGACGGCAAGCGGACGGAGCAGGCCGCTTCCATCGGTTTTACGCCGATGGAGGTCAACATCCTTGCCTCCATCGTGGAGGAGGAGAACTTCCGTGAGCCGGAAAAGGCCATCATTGCAGGATTGTATATCAACCGGTTGCATAAGAATATGCTGCTCCAGTCCGACCCGACGGTGAAGTACGCCCTCGGCAACTTCAAACTGAAACGGGTGCTGAACGAGCATCTGCAGGTCAATTCGCCGTACAATACCTACCGCCATCAGGGACTGCCCCCCGGCCCAATCCGTATCCCCGCCAAGTCAACGGTGGATTCCGTGCTTCACTATCGACATCATAACTATTTGTATATGTGTGCGAAAGAGGATTTGTCAGGCAGCCACAACTTCACTTCCGACTACCATGTGCATTTGCAGAACGCCCGCCGCTATCAGGCCGCAATCACGGCGAAGGGGCTGTAATACTATTTTGAATATCTGAACGTTATATACCCCGTGAAACGAATTTTCCTGCTGGTATGGATGCTGACGGTGCTGATGTCCGTCCGGGCGATTGACCCGCCGCAGTTGCGCTGCCTCGCCGTGGATGCGACGGGCGCGGTGACACTGACGTGGGTGCCACCTGCCAATACCACCGGTTTTACGAATTACGAGATTTTCTATTCCATTGTCGGAACGACATTTACGTCCGTCGGACAGGTGAATGATGTCACGGCCACGACGTTCATCCATACCACTGCCGATGCCATCAATAACGCCCGTTGCTACTACTATGTGACGGCAGTGGCAGGTACGCAGTCCGCCTCCTCCGACACGCTGGCTCCCATTGAGTTATACCTCACCAACGGGAACGGTACCGCCATTCTCAACTGGGATGCCCCGCACGCTCCGGCACTCCCTTCATTTGCAGATGCTTACGATATTTTGCGGGAATATCCCGCCACCGTCTGGAACACGATTGGTTCAACATCGGCTCTTGTGTATCGCAACGTGACGGATGTATGCGAGGCCACCATCGGCTACCGTGTCGAGCTGGCCGATGCCTCGGGATGTCGCAATGTCTCCCGTCCGCTGCACGACATCTTCACCGACCGCACTCCACCCGAAATTCCGCAGTTGGACAGTGTTTCCGTGAACTTCCTCACCGACCGCATCCATCTCGGCTGGGAGCGCTCCGGCAACGAGGATGTCACAGCCTACATCATCTACCATTATGAAAATGGGCTGTGGGTGCCGATTGATACCGTTTACGACATCGACAACACCTCTTGGTCGGATATGGAAAACGCCGCCGATGCGACGCAGCAGTATCGTATTGCCGCTCTCGACAGCTGCCTCAATTCCAGTCCGATGACCGACCCGCAGCACAACATCCGTGCCACCGCCACCTACGACCTCTGCCGTCGGGAGGCCTACATCTCGTGGGACGAGTACGAAAACCTGCCGCCCGACATCGAAAGCTACCGGATTTATTTCTCGGAAAATGGTGGCCCGCTGCAACTGGCAGGCGAGGTGCCGTCCAACGCCCGCAACTTCACAATGGAGCAGTTGGTGCCGCAGAGCCGCTATAGTGTCATCGTCCGTGCCGTGAACCTCGGCGGCAACATTACGGCGGCCTCCCTCAAATGCTCCTTCACGTTCAATTCCGCCGACAACAACGATTTCGCCTACATCCGTTACGTGACGGTGGCGGAAAATTCCAAGATTGAAATCAAAGTTTCGACGGGAACTACCGTTTCTTTCTCGCAAGTCCACCTCTATCGCAGCGTGGGCGACGACCAGCATTTTGAGCCGCTCGCCTCGCAGCTCAACAACGGTACCGATACATATATTTTTATAGATGAGGATGTTCAGGTGGATAGGACAATCTATTACTATCGGGCCACCGTGGAAAACGACTGCAACGTGGAGACCGCCACTTCCAATGTGGCACACAATATCCTGCTGACGGGCGCGTCGTCCCGCAACTCCCGAGACAATAACCTGCAATGGAACTTTTATGGCGACTGGGCGGGCGGCACCGACCACTACGAGGTGTACCGCAAGACTGAGATGCACCGCGCGTATGCCTCCATCGGGGGTATTTTGGGGGCTAACGCCTATACTGACGATGTGACGGAACTGCGCCGCGAAGGGGAGAAATTCTCCTACTTCGTGGAGGCATACGAGTCAATGGATCCGTATGGATTTATGGAAAAAAGTCGTTCCAATACGGTGGAATTGAAGCAGTTGCCTGTCACGTATATCCCCAATGCTTTCTGCCCTGCAGGGCCGGGAAAGAACCGTGTCTTCCTTCCCGTCAATTCGTTCGTTACGATGGAGAACTACCACATGTACATCTATAGCCGTGAAGGTAATCTCTTGTTCCATAGTAATTATCCCGATATAGGTTGGAACGGAACCTACAACGGAAATACACTGCCTGGCGGCTGTTATATCTATAAAATCACCTATACATACGGGGCGGACGGCGTTTACGAGGCCGTCGGCACGGTGACATTAGTCCGGTAGGATAGGGGGTAGGGAATAGGGTATAGTTTTCAATTTTCAGTTTTCATTTTTCTGTAGTTTTTCGGGCTGACGTCAGTGGAGCGACGGAAGAAGGTGCCGAAGTGGGACTGGTTCTTGAAACCGAGACGGTCGGCAATCTGCTGGATGGTGAGGCGGGAGGTGGTGAGGAGAGTCTTTGCCTGCAGAAGGACGAAATCGTCCAACCACGCGCCGGCAGGTTTCCCTGTCATCTTTTTTATTACATTGGCTAGATATTTGGGCGTGATGCACAATTGTTCTGCATACCATGCTATGTTTTTGTGCAGAAGGCAGTTCTGCTCCACAAGGCTGTAGAAATCCGCTGTCAGTTGCTCGGAACGGGACAGCGTTGCCTGCCGTTGGTAAAGTTCGGTGAAGCAGCCCTGAAGGTAATGGAACAGGGAACTGGTGAGCTTGAGGGTACAGTCGCGCACGTTGGGATTGTCCTGTTGCTGTAGTAATACATCTTTTATCAGTTGAAAATGATGAATGGTGGTTTGCAACTGCTGTTCTGTCAATTTGTTGCAGGGATAGGCGCGGGCTGCCTGCTTGGCACGATAGGAGTAGTCGTTCATTTGCAAGTCGTCGGCGAACTGGGCGTTGTGGGCCAGAATCAGCGCCTTGCAATTCTCCGATGAGGAATCGACATGCAGCACGTAGTTGGGCAGCAAAGTGATGACGCACGGTGCCTCGGCGTGAAAATCGCGGAGGTTGATACTGCAGTGCATATCCCCTTCAAGAAGAATCTCGATCGCGTAGTAGTCGATGTGGAAATACTCCGGCAACACATTCCGATTGGGCTGATATTCAAAGATTCGAAAGTATTCGTCATTGAGTGTGAGCAGTGTATCCACCTCATCGGTATCGAAAATTGGCAAAGGGTTGGTGTGGGAGATGGGTTGTCTTTTCATAGGTGTAATTCAGACTACAAAAATACTTTTTTTTTATAAAATATCAATAATAATGTGTAAAATAGAACAGAAAATAGGGTTTCTGGGGCTTTTTGCAATGAAAAAAACGATGTAATTTTGCCGCTTCATTTTAAATTTCAAAACATGAAAAGATTTCTCACATTTTCTTTACTCGTGCTGATGTGCCTATACGCAGGTGCACAAACTGTCACCACCCCTTTCACAGGATACGATGACCACAGTCATTTTGTACAACTGTCGCAAAATAACCCCAACCCATTCAACGGCACTACCGATGTATATCTTACTGTGGAAGAGGCAGGTGCGGTGACTTTGACGATTTCAGATATAAATGGTCGGATTGTAGCGACGTCATATTATGGCGTCTCAACCGGTGTAATCCAATTCCGTGTTACCCTTTCCCAGACGGGCACTTACGTGCTGACCGCCCGCCAGAACGGACAGTCATCGTCCATCAAAATGATTTGCAATGAGGGCGGAAATGGCAACCGTATTGAGTATGTGGGGATGTCCAGTGCAAATAACCAGTTGCCCCAACAGGAGGGTGCCTGCATGTCTGCCAACGGGACTGGGCCCGAAACGGAAAGTTTTTCCCAAATCGATGAATCTGAAGAAAATGATAAAAACGGTGAAAAAAAGAAACCTGTCATCGCTGAAAATAGCGAACCTTTCCGTGTTGCACTGTCGCTGAGCCCCTTCTCACTGAACCAGTTTGAACAGGGCTATTCATTCAATATCAATGGAAGAACCGCCTCGACTCCCGAAGAACTGCAGCAAATCTACCGCGACCTCGGTTCTACGGAGATGTATGTCCGCATCGCCACCAAACGTCACGTCACCGCCGAAAACACCGTTGACGGTGTGGAGGACGAGAACGCCAATGTTCACACTTTCGACCAGGCCATCCGTCTGTGCCAAATTGCGGCCGAACTCGACATTCCCATCAATCCGGAAATCATGTGCGCCTACACGTATATGGATATGATGAATTCCCAAGGTCCTCGCTTCCAGGAATATCCCGAAATCTATGCCCTGCAAAACGGAAAGGATTGGAGCGAGTTGTCCCTCGATGAAATCTGCGCCGTTCTGGAGGCGTACGGTGCTTTTGTCGCTGAGTCGATTTTGAACACGGGTTGCACCGTCAATAACTGGAACCTCGGTAACGAGGCCAATTTCTGCTTTGCAGGCATCGGCATTGGGGCAAAAACCGCCGTGAACCCCAAGTTGGCAAAGGCATCGAATCTCAAGCGGTATCTGGCTCCGGCCTTCTCTATATGGTGGCTTAAAAAGCACGTGTGGCAGTACGATGCGCCCGCCTACGCTGCCGTGAAAAGAGGCGTTTTGAGCGCTTACGCAAAATTGGGCATCTCGGATTCCACCGTCAAATTCTCCACCCATATCGCCACTGTGGTTTTCCCGGCCAAATGCAGCGTGAAGTTCTTCAACTACATGAAAGACAACGGGTATGATATGGATGTCGCTGGTATCAGCTACTATCCGAGCGCTCCGTCCATGTCGAACAGGAGGAAACTCCTGAAAAAGACTATTGCCAAGGTGAACCAGAAGTGCGACCTTCCCGTCTTCATCGGAGAGTTCTCCTACCCGTCGGGCAAGATGGAGGGGCCTTTTGCCGGCTGGAACAAAAAACTGAAAGGCTACAAAAAAGACCAGCAGGGTCAGGCCAACCTCTACTCCGATGTGATTGCATGGGGCAAAGAGAACGGCATGGCCGGCATCCGCTACTGGGCACCCGACTACGAGGGCTGGTACGCCATGTCGATGTTCGAGTTCTCCAACAAAGTGGGCACGGCAAAAACCATCCTGCAAAACCACAAGGAACTGATAGAGAAGTAGTAATTTTCTTCCCGCATCACCCCGGAAATTGAACCAAAAAGTTGTACCTTTGCAGCCCGTTTGGAACAACTCCGAAACGTTTGGAGTTGAAGTAAATAGCGTTACAAAGGGATGATGAAACTTTCTGTAAAACAATATTTTGGTAAAATCCTTCTGCTGTTTTTGCTGCTTGTGGCAACGATTCCCGTTTTTGCCACACACCTGCTCATTCCGATGGACATGGTGCAGAAAAACCACCTGAAGGCATACGGCATCGCCTATTTCACGGTGGGGAAGGGGATTGACGTGAGTTGGCTGCTCAACTACCGGGGCGGCAGCTTCATGTGCCCGTACGCCGCTGCCGTGGAGGACGAGTGCCTCATTCGCGGCGTGACCTACGAGGTGATTTCCGACCTTCAGGCCACGCAGATCATCAACGAGATAGCCTCGATGGAGAACAACATGGACGAGATCAAGCTGACGAAACTGCCGAAGATCGCCGTCTATTCGCCGAAGAACAAGCTGCCGTGGGACGATGCCGTCACCTTGGTGCTGACCTACGCCGAGATTCCGTACGATGTGGTGTACGACGTGGAGGTGTTGAACGGCGAGCTGCCGAAGTACGACTGGCTGCACCTTCACCATGAGGACTTTACGGGCCAGTACGGTAAATTCTGGGGCTCCTACCGCAACGCCGCGTGGTACAAGGCCGATGTGGCGGAACAGGAGGCAACAGCCACCCAGATGGGTTTTTCCAAGGTTTCCCAGATGAAACTCGCCGTGGCCAAGGCCATCCGCGACTTCGTGGCGGGCGGCGGCTACCTGTTCGCCATGTGCTCCGGTCCCGACAGTTTCGACGTGGCACTGGCCGCCGAAGGGGTCGATATCTGTGACGTGATGTTCGACGGCGACCCGATGGATCCGCAGGCCCAGCAGAAGCTCGACTATAGCAAGACGTTTGCTTTCACCGACTTCCATATTGTCACCAACCCGTACCAGTACGAAATTGCCGATATTGATGTGAAACCCACGGCGGGCCGCGAGAAAAACGACTTTTTCACTTTGTTCGAGTTCTCCGCCAAGTGGGATCCCGTGCCGACGATGCTGTGCCAGAACCACACCAACGTTGTGCCCGGCTTCATGGGGCAGACGACCGCCTTCGACAAGACCAAGATCAAGCCGTACGTGCTGATCATGGGCGAATCCGCGGCGTTCAACGAGGCCCGCTACATCCATGGCGAGTACGGCAAAGGGACCTGGACCTTCTACTCCGGCCACGACCCCGAGGACTACCGCCACTTCGTCGGGGACCCGCCGACCGACCTCAACCTGTTTCCGAATTCACCCGGTTACCGTCTGATTCTCAATAATGTGCTGTTCCCCGCCGCCAAGAAGCAGACGCGCAAAACCTAATCTCCCGAACCATGCAGTTCCCTCCGATTTCCGGCGAGGTCGCCACGGACCTTTCCTCCCGAATCCGTTATGCCACCGACGCTTCCGTCTATCGCGAAATGCCTGTGGGTGTGGCGTTTCCAAAAAATGAGGATGACATTACACAGCTGTTGCTTTTTGCCAAAAAAGAGCATATCTCCGTCATTCCCCGCGCCGCAGGGACCTCCCTCGCGGGACAAGTGGTGGGGAAGGGGCTCGTGATGGACCTCACCCGCCACTTCAACCGGATTCTGGAAATCAACGCGGAGGAACGCTATGCCGTGGTGGAGCCAGGCGTCGTGCGCGACGAACTCAATATGGCTCTTGCACCTTACGGGCTGTTCTTCGCCCCCGAAACCGCCACCTCCAATCGCTGCTGCGTGGGCGGTATGGCAGGTAACAACTCCTGCGGCGCAAATTCGCTGGTTTACGGCAGCACCCGCCAGCACGTCCTCGCCATCGAGGCCGTCTTGAGCGACGGTAGCCGCTGTACTTTCGGAAGCATTACGAAGGAGGAATTTGACCGCAAATGCGCCCTTCCAACCCTTGAGGGTGAAATCTATCGTTCCGTTTATAATCTTTTGAATGATAAAGAAGTACAAAATGAAATTGTTCGGGAATTTCCAGACCCCTCGTTGAAGCGGCGGAGCATGGGCTATGCCATTGACGAGCTGATTGCCCAGCAGCCTTTTTCCGAGGATGCGGACAAACCCTTCAATTTCTGTACGTTGCTGGTGGGTTCCGAAGGCACGTTGGCCGTCACGACGAAACTGAAGCTGAAACTCTCGCCGCTGCCGCCGCCGTGCAAGGCGCTGCTGAGTGTGGAGACCCGTACGATGGACGACGCGCTGAATGCCAACCTGGTGGCACTGAAGCACCAGCCGTCGGCGGTGGAACTGATTGACGACCTGATCCTTGAGCTGGCAAAGCAGAATATCACGCAGCAGAAGAACCGTTCGTTCATTCAGGGCGAGCCGAAAGCCATCATCGTGGTGGAGGTTTCGGAAAACACGGAAGAGGCGGTGGAACAGAAATTGTCGGAGATTACCGACGATTTGAGAAACAACGATTTGGGATATTCCTACACGGTGATACGAGGCAGTGATATGCAGAAGGTTTGGGGACTCCGGAAGGCGGGCCTCGGCATCATGTCGAATGCCAAAGGTGACAGCAAGCCGGTGACAGTGGTGGAGGATATTGCCGTTTCGCCCGAAAAGTACGTCAGTTATTTCCATGAATTTGAGTCACTTCTGCAGAAATATGGGCTGCGCTGTGCCTACTACGCCCATATTTCGACGGGGGAGTTGCATAACAAGCCGCTGTTCAATCTGAAACGGAAGGAGGAGGTGGAGAAGTTCCGCGCCTTCGCCCGCGAGGCGGCCCTGTTGGTGAAGAAGTACGGAGGCTCGTTGAGCGGGGAGCACGGCGACGGCCGTCTGCGTGGTGAATTTCTTCCGCTGATGGTAGGGGAGAGGAACTATCAGTTATTCAGGAAAATAAAAGACATTTTCGATCCCGACCATATCTTGAATGAGGGCAAAATTGTGGATACGCCGCCGATGAACACCTCCCTCCGCTATTCCGACAATGCGGGGTGTGACGGCAAGTACGAGCTGGCGACAATGTTCGACTTCTCCGACACCGAAGGCATTCTCCGCGCCATCGAAAAGTGCAATGGTTCTGGTGATTGCAAGCGCTCTGCCGCTTTCAAAGGGGCGATGTGCCCGTCATATCAGGTGACGAGGGACGAGAAGGAGGCCACCCGCGCCCGTGCCAACCTGCTGCGGGAGTTTCTGACCCATTCCGAAAAAGCCAACCCTTTCGACCACAAGGAGTTGGCCGAGACCCTTGACCTCTGTTTGGCTTGCAAGGCCTGCAAGTCGGAGTGTCCGTCGAACGTGGACATGACTAAAATCCGGGCGGAGTTCTTGTACCAGTATTACCGTCAGCATCCGGTGCCGTTCCGCAGTTGGGTGATTGCCAACTATCCGATTTTCAACAGGATGGGAATGTTGGTGCCGCACCTTTTCAACTTCTGCTGCACGAACCGCGTTCTTTCCCTCCTGATGAAGAAGGTCCTGGGTTTTTCCGTACATCGTTCTTTGCCCGAAGTCAGCACCTTCACCCTGCGGAAATGGGCCAAAAGAAATCTGAAAAGGCCTGAAAATCCGATAAAAACGGTCTGGTTCTTCATTGACGAGTTCACCGACACGCAGGATGTGGCTATAGGGGTGAAAGCGTTGGAGCTGCTGCAGCGGCTGAACTACGAGGTGAAAATTGCGGACAATGCCTTTTCGGGACGTACCTATTTGTCGAAAGGCCGTCTGAAACGGGCGAAGAAAATCGCTGAAAAGAATGTTGCGTTGTTTTCCAATCTCATAAGCGAGGAAACTCCGTTGTTGGGATTGGAGCCTTCTGCAATTCTTTCTTTCAGAGATGAATACAAGGAATTGGTGGGCGACAATCTCAAACCTGAAGCGAGGAAACTTTCCAAGAACTGTTTTCTCATTGACGAGTTCATTGCTGATGAATTTGCCAAGGGGAATATCCGCGAGGAGCAGTTCACGACGGAGCCGAAGCATATCATCTTCCATTCGCATTGTTACCAGAAGGCGTTGTCGAACCCGCAGCGCAGCGCGGCGATGATGGAGATCCCTGCGAATTATTCGGTTACGGAGCTGAAGGACGGTTGTTGCGGGATGGCGGGCGCATTCGGTTTCGAGAAGGAGCATTACGACTTTTCCGTCAAAGTGGCCAACGTGTCGTTGGTGCCTGCCGTCAAAGCCCGCCAAGAGGGCGATGTGATTGCCGCCACGGGCACCAGCTGCCGCCACCAGATTAAGGACACCACGGGCGTTGTCGCCCTCCATCCGGTGGAAATTTTGCACGGGGCGCTGATTTAATCCGAAACTTTTGAACAATTTGTCCGTAAGATTGTTGTTTGGTCCGTATAATTAATCAACAAATAAATCAACAATTATGAAAGCATCCAACATTTTGTCTTTGTTAGGCGGTATCGCCATTGGTGTCATCATCGCCATTCTGTTAGCTCCCGACAGCGGGAAGAACACTCGTGAGAAAATCAACAACAAATTGAAAGAGAAAGGGATAAACCTTTCCAAAGAGGAACTGGACGAGTTCATCGAAAAGATGAAGAAGCATTTCGGCATCCGTCGCGACGAGGATGTCGTTTTTGAAGAAGCCGACGAAAACTAATCTGTATTCCGATGGAAAACGACGCCAACCAAGAACGCGACGACGTTTACAAGTCGTTGGTTAACAATGTAAAGGATTACGCCGATCTTCAGCTACAACTGCTGAAGCTCAACATTGTGGAGAAGGCCTCGCAGATTCTTTCGCTGCTGATTGTCATCATCGCGGGCACCATCCTGCTGATGGCGGCCTTCGTCTATTTCTCCATGATGTTCGTGCTCTGGATGAAGACATTGACGGGCAGTCTTACCTACGGCTTCCTGATTATTGCGGCTTTCTTCCTGTTGCTGTTCATCCTTTTTGTCCTTTTGCGCAAGAAAATGATTATCAATCCGATTATTAAGAAAATGAGTTCCATTTTGTTCAATGAATCGGGAGAAACGGAGGTGGACGATGAAGAATAAACGTCAGTCAAAGTATTCGCAACTGTCGAATTTGCAGGATATTGCCTCCGAGAAGGCAAGGTTGAAACGGTTGATCAAGGCGCAGGGGAGTGCTGTGGAGGCCGACTGGGACGAAGTGTATAGTTTCTGGAGCTTCGTGCCGAAGGTGGCCCGCACGGTCACGTCGGTGGTCCGTCAGGCACCCCGTGTGTTCAACGCCGTCTCTTTTGTTTTTGACCTGATTGGTCGTAAAAGACGGTAGCCATGAACGGAGACCCGCGCCTGTACGAACTGCTGAAGCAGTTGGACATTGATTTTGAGTACCTTGAGCATCCTGAGGCTCCGACTATTGAGATTGCCAAGCGGTATTGGGCCGGCCACGACGCCCAGCACTGCAAGAACCTCTTTTTCCGCAACCACAAGGGCAACCAGCACTATCTGGTGATTCTGAATTGCGACAGCCGGATGGACATCCACGATATTGAGAAGCGGCTTCATCAGGGCAAGCTGAGTTTTGCCTCGGAGCCGCGTCTTGAAAAGTATCTGGGGGTAAAGCCTGGCTCGGTTACGCCGTTCGGGCTTATCAATGATACGGAACATCACGTTATCGTATTCTTGGACAGTACGTTGCAGAACGCTGAACGGCTCAGCTTCCACCCGTGCATCAACACTGCCTCGCTGATGTTGAAGCGCACCGACCTGTTGAAATTTCTTGACCACTGTGGCAACCGCTACGAGTGGATGGACGTGACGGAGGAATAGTTGCAAATCTTTTTCCACAGCATCTCTAATTCATAAAAGAATGTCATTTTTTGAATTATGGGGTTGGGGATTTTTTCGTACTTTTGCAAACTTTTTTTGAGCACCGTTTATGTCTGAAAATCTCCATTTCGTTTCTGATTTGGCGCTGATTCTGATTTCAGCCGGAATCGTCACCATCATTTTTAAATTGCTGAAACAGCCGTTGGTACTCGGCTATATTGTGGCGGGCTTCCTCGTAGGCCCCAACTTCTACTTGTTTCCCACTGTTATGGAACAGAGCGTGGTGTCGGAATGGTCTGAAATCGGCATCATCTTCCTTCTGTTTGCTCTCGGTCTGGAGTTCAGTTTCAAGAAGTTGCTGAAGATGGGCACCACCGCCCTCATCGCCTCGTTTGCCGAAATTGTGCTGATGTTCAGTCTCGGTTTCGTGTCGGGCTATCTGCTCCATTGGACCGTGATGGAGAGTATCTTCCTCGGCGGTATGCTGGCCATGTCGTCCACTACGATCATTATCAAGGCGTTTGACGATATGGGACTCAAGAAATTCCACTTCGCCGACCTCACGATGGTTATCCTCATCATCCAAGATATTGTAGCCATTCTTATGATGGTGCTGCTTTCGACCGCCGCCGGCAGCCAGAAGTTCGCTGGCTGGGACATGATTTATTGTGTCCTCAAGCTCGTCTTCTTCCTGATTCTCTGGTTCGTCATCGGTATCAGCATTATCCCCACCTTTTTCCGCAAGGCAAAAAAATACATTAATGATGAAACCCTGCTCATCATCTCCATTGGTCTTTGTTTCGGCATGGTGATTTTTGCCAATGTGGTTGGATTCTCCTCCGCGCTTGGTGCCTTTGTGATGGGTTCCATCCTTTGCGAAACCGTTGAGGGCGAACATATTGAGAAACTCATCAAGGGCATCAAGGATCTTTTCGGTGCCATCTTCTTCGTCTCTGTCGGTATGATGGTAGATCCGAAAATTCTGGTGGACTACTGGGGCACAATTCTTTTGCTTACCTTTATTGTGCTGGTTATCAAGGCGATTGTTTCTTCCATCAGCGTCTTGTTGGCAGGCGAAAATCTGGAGACCTCCCTCAAGACCGGTTTCAGTTTGGCACAGATCGGAGAATTCGCCTTCATCATCGCCTCCTTGGGTGTGTCGCTTGGCGTGATGCGCTCCTTCATCTATCCGATTATTGTGGCGGTGGCCGTCATTACCACCTTCACCACCCCCTACTGCATCCGTGCTGCCGAACCGGTCAACCGCTGGCTCATCCGCCGCATCTCACCCGAACGCAAGGCCCGCCTCGACAGCTACTGCATCACCGGCAACACGCAGCGTGCCACCAGCGGCTGGAAGACCGTCATCGGCACTTCGCTCACCCGCACCATCATTTTCGGTGTGTGTACCTTCGCCGCCATCATCGTCTCCGTCACCATCCTCTATCCCTTCACATTGGAAAAATTCGGCGAATTCGTGTCCCAAAAGCACCTCGCCGCGCTCAACTGTATCGCCCTGATTATATTCATATCGCCCTTCTTGTACGGGCTCACCCACCACAGTGTCCGCACGCAGGACATATACTCCTCCCTGTGGCGCCGCAATCAGGCCAACCGCATTGCCATCATCGGCTGGACACTCTTCCGCATCTTTCTCGCCTGCTTCTTCGGCGTGATGCTGGCAAAAGCAGGGGACTGGGCCGATTGGGCA
>CAMVOL010000005.1 GCA_947169105.1 uncultured Bacteroidales bacterium
GTGGGGTTCGGCATCACGCCGGCATCCTCCACGATGGTCTTGCCCGCGGCCTTCAGGATGGAGACCACAGCGTCGTAAATGCCGTTCCGCTTGATGGAACCGCCGCCGTAGCTGAGCATCACCACGGGACCGTAGTTCTTCAGCTCATCGGCCAAATAATTCAAAGAATCCTCACCGAAATAGAGCTTGGTGGGATTGTGATAGATGAAATTTCCGTTCATAATGGTTTTGGGTTGATTTCTAAAAAATGAGGTGCAAAGATACAAAAAAGAGGCCATCTGTGACGATGACCTCTGTTCATTAGTCTTGGAATCGGTTATTTCTTCTTGGGAATGTTCTTCAAAAGTGCCACGATGAAATCCCAGAACTTGCCAACGCTCTCGATGTTGACGCGTTCGTCGGGGGAGTGCGGGTGCATGATGGTCGGACCGAAGGAGATCATATCCCAGTTCGGGTAGTTGACGCTGAAGAGGGCGCATTCCAAACCGGCGTGGATGGCCATGAAAGCGGGATCTTTCTTGAATTTGTCCTTGTAAACTTTCTTAGCGGTCTGCAGAATCGGGGATTCCATGTTCGGCTTCCAGCCCGGGTAACCGGCTTCGAGGGAAATCTCAGCACCGGCGAGGCGGGCGACGGCGGTCATCTTCTGGCCGACAGCGTCTTTCGCAGAATCGACGGAGCTGCGCATCAGGGAGATAATCTGGACCTTGCCGTTCTGGGCGTTGACCACAGCGAGGTTGTTGGAGGTCTCCACCAGTCCCGGCATGGAGTCGCTCATACGGAGCACACCGTTCGGGAGAGCGAACACCATATCCAAAACCTTGTTCTGGATGGCTTCGGGCATCACCTTGGCAGGGGTGTCGATAGCTTTGGCCTTGATGGACATGTTCGGCTCGGTGGCGGAGAACTCGGCCTTAGCGGTCTTGGCGAAAGCGTTGACGAGCTTGGTCAGGACCTTTTCGTTCTCTTCGGGCACAGCGACGACGGCGACGGCTTCACGCGGGATAGCGTTGCGCAGGTTGCCGCCCACGAAGGAAGCGAGGCGGATGCCACACTTCTCGGCAACGGTGGAGAGCAGGCGGGTCATCAGCTTGTTGGCGTTGGCACGTCCGAGGTTGATGTCCATACCGGAGTGACCACCGTTAAGGCCGGTGATGACAATCTGGTAGCCCTTCATACCTGCGGGGACAGCTGTCTGGCGGTAGTCCATCGTGATGACACCGTCGAGGCCGCCGGCACAACCGACGTACAGTTCGCCTTCGGTTTCGGAGTCGAGGTTGATGAGGATTTCACCCTTGAGGGCACCCTTCTTGAGGCCAAAAGCACCGGTCATACCAGTTTCTTCATCGACCGTGAGGAGCACTTCCAGCGGACCGTGGGCCACGTTCTTGTCAGCGAGCACGGCGAGGGCGGCAGCACCACCGATACCATCGTCGGCACCAAGGGTGGTTCCGTTGGCGCGTACCCAACCGTCTTCGCAAACGCGCGGTTCAATCGGGTCCTTCGTGAAGTCGTGCTTCTTGCTGGCGTTGGCCTGAGGAACCATATCCACGTGAGCCTGCAGGATTACCGGCACGCGGTCTTCCATACCTTTGGTGGCGGGCTTACTGAAAATCAGGTTGCCGGTCTTGTCCTTTTTGCACTCGATGTTGTGCTCTTTGGCCCATTCCATCATCCAGGCCACAAGTTTCTCTTCATGTTTTGAAGGATGGGGAATTGCGCAGATGTTGGCGAAATTCTCCCACAAATCCTTGGGATAAAGTTTTGATAATTCGCTCATTTCTTTAAAATTTTGATATTAATAAGGATAAAGATTTGTCGGTTTTCTTGAAAAGCGGCGGCAAATATACAACAAAAAACGATAGTCGTATCGCAGTTTTTTTAATAACAACTCTTTATTCTTCCGGCATGGCTCCGCCGCCACCTTGGCTGGCCTTGCTCTCCAACTCCATCTTTCCGAACCGGAACGTGATGCCCGCACTGATGGTGCGGCTGATGGACTTGGAGGTGGAAATGTACTGGTAGTATGGGTTCGTATTTTCGCTCTTGCTGGCGTTCCAGTTGAAGATGTCGTTCACGTTCAGATGGACGGAGATCTTGCGGTTGAGGAAGTCGGCGCGCAGGCCGCAGTTGATACCATAGCGCGGCTTCGTGACTGTAAACAAGCTGACACTCTTGGAACTGTAGTAAGCGGAGGCGTGAACTTCCAGCACCTTCCACAATTTGGCCCAGAAATTGAGACGGAAGCTGTAGCCGAGGTTGTCCACTTTTGTTGGCTCGGTGCCGTTGCGGAAGTTAAACTCCGACTTGGCATAATAGACATTCCCGTAAAAACGGATGTTCATGAACGCCTTGAGGCGGTAGGTGACGTTCAGTTCCGCACCCGTGTTCAGCGACTTGCCAGCATTCATTGGTTGCGAGAAGCTCACGATGCGACCGAAAACGTCGCTGTAGGCCACGTCGTTCAGTGAACTGATCTCATTGTTGGAATGTTTGAAATAGGCACTGAGTCCCACCGAACCGAACTTTTGGAAGAACTTGGTCCAGCCCGCCTCCACCGAATGGGTGAACGTCTGCTTCAGTTCGGGATTCCCCATGCTGTAACTGTCTTCCCCATAGTTGATGAAGGTGGTAAGCTGCGATGCATGGGGGTTGCGGACCCGCCGCGTGTAACTTAGCTTGAAGTTATGCATTGACTTCGTGCGGTAGCTCAGATGCAAAGAGGGGTACAAGCTCCAATAGGCCTTCTTCACGTTGTCATCGGGCGAATTGAGGATGCGGTAATCGAAAAAGTCGTATTCACTGCGGAGGCCGCCCTTCAAGGTGAAATTGCCGAACTTGTGCTGGAGTGTGGCGTAGGCGCTGAAACCTAAACTGCGCTCTTCGATATCTTCCAACCGCAACGAATCGGTTTGATAGTAATTGCGCGTTCCAGCCAAAAGCGTATCCTCGCGACTGAGGTAGGGAGAAAAGCCGTAGTCACCGCTGATACCTACCGAAAGTTCGCCGTTTTTATGGTACGGATAGGTGTAGTCCACGCTACCACTTGCGCTGTAGCTTTGGCTGATTCCGCCCGATTTCTTATTCAGGTTCAGATAGGTCTGTTCGTCATATTCCCGAATGAAATACCGCTTGACATCGTATAAATAGGTGTTACCACTGATGTCGGCACTGATTTTGTGACCCTCTTTTGCAAATTTATGCTCATAATAGATACCACCGTATCCGCCTCCGCCCCATGTCCGGCTGCCCTCAGTAGATTCGTAGGAATAGACATCGGGATTGTAAAGATACTCTGCACGCAGAGCGTAGGTGCTGCTTGAGGACTTTCCCCATGACGGGTAGCCGCCTGCCCAAAAACTGATGCTGTTCAACGTGTCGAATTCATAATTGCCGTTGAAGTAAAAACCTCCCGAAGCAGAATGATTGCGCCGCGTGCCAAGGCCCCACGCCACCGAGGAGGTATCCATCTTCTCGTTGAAACGGAGGCTTTTCGACATCGTGTTCGTCTTCTGGAGCGAGTAACGGGTGTTGAGGTAGAAGTTGAGCGACAACTTGTCGTTGCTCCACACATACGAGACCCACGGACTTACGTCGGGCTTTGACGAGCCGTGCACGCCAAAACTCACGAAGCTGTTCTTCTTGATCTTGGACGTGGTGATGATGTTGATGATGCCGCCAGTTCCTTTGGCGCTATATCGTGCCGACGGGTTGGTGATGACCTCAATCCGTTCCAGCGTGTTGGCGGGCAGTTGCTGGATGAAGGTCTTGAGCCCCTCCTCATTCAGGTGCGACGGCTTGTCGTTGATCCAGATTTCCACGGACGACACGCCCCTAAGGGTGATGTTGCCTTCGATGTCCACCTCCACGCCCGGCGCGTTCTGGAGGGCGTCGGAGGCGGTGCCCGTCTGCACCGACGGGTCTTCCGACACGTTGTAGAGCGTCTTCTCGCCGTCCATCATATAGACGGGCTTGGTGGCGGTCACCGAAATCCCTTCCAAGGCAGTGCTCATCTTTTTCATCCCGATAGTGCCGAGATCCAACGTCGCCTTCCCTTGCGGCACGGTGACGGGACGCGTCAGCATGTCGTAACCCACGAGCGACGCCTTCAGCAGATAGCTGCCGGCGGGCACATCGGTGATGGTGAAGGAGCCGTCGGCTTCCGTGAAGGCCGCACCCACCACCCGCATCAGCGTGTCGGGCGTAACGATGCCCACGCTCACATAGAACAGCTTGTCCTTGTTCAGACTATCCACCAGCACCCCCTTGACGGTGGTTTGCGCCGACAGACCACAGAATGTCAACAGGAACAAAGATAGAATAAAGAAACGGAATCGCGCCATACGCAATAACAACGTAAAAGCGTGTGTATTATTGCTTAAGGTAGCTGGCAGTGATGACACCGGTTTATTTCAAGTCCCAATCGGACAAGGAATAGGTCGCCTCCACCTTTTCTTCGATTTTGTCAGGGAGGTTATAGAAGAAGTCCAGATCGGTTACAATCTGCAAATCCTCGATGGACATGGCGTAGGTGGACAGTTTTTTATGTCCGGCCTCGTTGGCGAACATGAAACCGATGGCACTCCAAGAGTCCCCTTTTTGCCGCAGCACCGCCTTGAAGAAGGCGGCAGGAACGGTCACCTTGTGGTCCTTGCCAATGGTCTTCGGTGATGCGGAGACGATGGGGCCGCACGCAATATAGACCTTGTCGTACTGGGTGGCCATCGTACGCAGGTGCTCCTCTAATGATTTCCAGTCGCCGCTGTTGAGATTGTGGTTCTGCGGACAGATATTCGACAGATAGAAACTCTCCTTCATCGCGGTCTCCGACCATTTCATGTCGCTGGCAGGCGCCATGTGTCCGCGGTCGTATCCTGAATTCTTGTAGTCATCGGTTGTCGGGCAGTTGCTGATTTCCGGATCAGGAAGGAAATGTTCGGAACGGGGCTCGTCTCCGGCAACTTCCTCCTTGGTGAGTTCATAGGCCACCCAATTCGGAATGTTCCAGTCGCTATTGAAACTGACCGTATAGCCCGTGTGTTTGATAATGGTTCCAGAAACGTTGGAATTGATTATTCTGGGTATCTCCAATGATTGTGGCACCTGCTCTTTCGTTGTATTGGAATGAGCATTTTTCTTGTTGCTTACAATAAAGGCGATAACAGCGAAGCACACAAGAAAGAGTGCCAGATTAGTGACGATGCGTTTCATATCCCTTTACCTCAAAAGGAAGTATAACAGCAATCCCAAAATAATCAGAATCCAGATAATGGTCATTTTGGAAAACCCTTTCTTTTCGCGGCTCATGCGCTTGGAGTCCCACTCGCGGTGCAGGCGGCGGGCGAACTGCTCCGTCTCGTCGGGCACGCGCCCGTTCTCGTCAGGTTCCGCCTCCGGCTTGTAATAGCGCGGCTTGTATTCGAACCTCTTGGGTTTCGGATGGTGCAAGAAAGTGAAATCCATGGCTTTACGTTTTTAAGGTTCTGTTATAATGTCGCCTTTTCTTCGTACTCTTCGTAACCTTCGATGATGTCGCCGACCTTGATGTCGTTGAAGTTCTCGATGTTCAGACCGCAGTCCTGACCGGAAACTACCTCCTTGACGTCGTCCTTGAAACGCTTGAGGGAGGCCAGTTTGCCCGTGTAGATGACGATACCGTCGCGGATGAGACGCACCTTGGTGGCGCGGGTGATCTTGCCGTCCAGCACCATACAGCCGGCCACGTTACCCACCTTCGTAATCTTGAACACCTCTTTGATTTCGATATTGCAGAGCACCTTTTCGCGGATCTTCGGAGCCAGCATGCTCTCCATAGCGTCCTTGATCTCCTCGATGGCGTCATAGATGATGGAGTAAGTACGGAGGTCGATCTGCTCTTTCTCGGCGAGCTTGCGGGCACCGGCGGAAGGACGCACTTGGAAGGCCACGATGACAGCGTCGGACGCGGAAGCCAGCATCACGTCGCTTTCGGTCACCTGTCCCACCGACTTGTGGATGACGTTCACCTGGATCTGCTCGGTCGAGAGCTTCATCAGGGAGTCGGCGAGAGCTTCCACGGAGCCGTCCACGTCACCTTTCACAATGACGTTCAGTTCCTTGAAGTCACCGATGGCGATACGGCGGCCGATCTCTTCGAGGGTGATGTGCTTCTGCGTGCGCAGGCCCTGCTCACGGATGAGACGGGCGCGGTTGGTGGCGATGCGGCGTGCCTCCTGCTCGGTTTCGCATACCTTGAAGGTATCGCCGGCCTGCGGGGCTCCGTCCAAACCTAACAGCAATACCGGAGAGGCCGGACCTGCCGACTTCACCTTCTGGTTACGTTCGTTGTAAAGGGCTTTCACCTTGCCGAAGCAGGGACCGGCCAGAATTGGGTCACCTGTCTTCAGCGTGCCGTTCTGTACGAGCACTTTGGCCACATAACCCTTGCCCTTGTCAAGCGAGGACTCGATGACCGTACCGATACCCGGACGGTTGGGATTGGCCTTGAGTTCGAGGATTTCGGCTTCCAACAGCACCTTCTCCAACAGTTCGTTGACGTTGGTACCGTGCTTGGCGTCAATTTCCTGGCACTGGTACTTGCCGCCCCAGTCCTCCACAAGGATGTTCATGTTGGCAAGACCCTCCTTGATTTTTTCGGGATTGGCTTGCGGCTTGTCGATCTTAGTGATGGCGAAAACCATCGGGACACCGGCGGCTTGGGCGTGGTTGATGGCCTCGACCGTCTGCGGCATGATGGAGTCATCGGCAGCGATGACGATGATACACACGTCGGTGATCTTGGCACCACGGGCACGCATGGCGGTGAACGCCTCGTGACCCGGAGTATCAAGGAAGGTGATTTTTCTTCCGTCGGCGAGGGTGACCTCGTAAGCACCGATGTGCTGCGTGATGCCGCCCGCCTCACCGGCGATGACGTTGGATTTGCGGATATAGTCGAGGAGGGAGGTCTTACCGTGGTCCACATGACCCATCACGGTGATGATGGGGTGGCGCGGCACGAGGTCTTCCGGATTATCGGCTTCCAGTTCCTCCTTGTGGCTTTCGTCGTCGTCCACACCCACAAACTTGACCTCAAAGCCGAACTCTTCCGCCAGCAGGGTGATGATTTCGGCATCCAGACGCTGGTTGATGGAGACGAAGATGTCGGCGCTCATGCAGGTGGAGATGATTTTCGCCACGGGGACGTTCATCAGGGAAGAAAGCTCGTTGGCGGTGATGAACTCCGTAACTTTCAGCACTTTCTGCTGTTCGAGTTCCTCCTGTTCGTGCATCAGATTCTCTTCCTGACGTTCCTTGCGCTTGTCGCGGCGGCGTTGTGCGGCCTTCGACTTGCCCTTAGGCGCAAGACGTTCCATCGTCTTGCGGATTTCGTTCTGAACGTCCTCTTGGGAGATCTCGATTTTCGGCTCTGGCTTTTTCTTCGGTTCGCCCGCTTTGCTGTCGGCTTTGACCGCAGCAGCCTGCTTGATTCTCTTTCTCTTTTTCTTCTTGGCGGTTTCGCCAGGACCTTTTTTGGTCGGGTCTTTGATGGCGTCGAGGTCGATTTTTCCGACAATGCTGGGTGCTTTCAGTTTTTCCACCACGATTTCCACCTTTTCGGGTTGGGGCTTGGCGGGCTGTTCCGGCTTGGGTTCTTCGGCAGGTTTGGCTTCCTCAACCGACTTGACGGGTTCGTTCTTCTTGTTGAGGTCGATTTTCCGGAGCACCTTGGGGCCTTCTAATTTCTCCACGGCCACTTCCACCTTTTCAGGCTGTGGTTTTGCCGGCTTCTTGGCTTTCGGGGCGGGCGGCTCCGTCGCCTCGGTCTCCGGAGCTGCGGCGGGCTGCTGAAATTCCTCTTCCACGGGGGCGGGTTCCTCCTCCATCGGGGGCTGCGGGACTTCTGGCTTTTCCGGTTCGGCGGGGGCGGGCTCGGAAACGGGCTCCTCCTTCGCCTTCTTGGGCGTGTCAAGGTCAATCTTGCCCAGCACTTTGGGTTTGCTGATTTCGATTTTCACCGTCTCCTTTTCGATGGTGTTGCCTTTGACAAGGATGGTTTCGGCGGGCTCCTCCTCCACGGTTTCGACGGATTTGCTGTCGGCTTCCACCTTGGCGCCGGATTTGCTGTGCGAAAAGTCCATATCGATCTTCTGCGAATCCTCCTTCACCTTTTTCTCCCCGCTGAGCTTCTTTTGCAGAATGTCGTACATCTCCTCCGTCAGTTTCACGTTGCGGTTGTCCTCGATTTCGATTCCGTTTTTCTTCAGAATCTCCACGATGGTGCTGGTGCCTACGTTGAACTCTTTGGCTGCGGCCCCTAATCTTGGTATTTTTCTTTCTTCACCCATTTATATATTGTCTTGTTTTATTTCTAATTAATTGATTTTGCGAGCATTCTGAGTACGAAGAACGAAAGGTGCTACTCGATTTCCAATTCCTCCTTGACGGCGGCGATCATCGCATCGACAGTTTCCTCCTCGAGGTCGGTGCGCTGGATCAGTTCCTCGCGGGAATGCTTCAGCACGCTCTTGGCGGTGTCGCAACCGATCTGTTTGAAGGTGTCGATGACCCACTGGTCGAACACGTCGTTGAATTCCTTCAGATCCACGTCGTCCTCTTCCACCACATCGTCGCGGAAGACGTCGATTTCGTAACCGGTGAGCTTGCTGGCGAGCTTGATGTTATAACCGCCCTTGCCGATGGCAAGCGACACTTGGTCGGGCTTCATATAGACATTGGCGTTCTTGGTTTCGTTGTCAAGGTCAATAGTGGAAATTTTGGCAGGACTTAACGCTCTGGTGATTAACAATTTAATATTAGGAGTATAGGGTATGATGTCAATATTCTCATTGCGGAGCTCACGGCTGATGCTGTGGATGCGGCTACCTTTCAGACCGACGCAGGCGCCCACGGGATCGATACGGTCGTCGTAGGATTCCACCAGCACCTTGGCTCTTTCGCCGGGGCTGCGCACCACGTTCCGGATGGTGATGAGCCCGTCGTCAATTTCGGGAATCTCGTTTTCAAGAAGTCTCTCAAGGAATACCGGAGCAGTGCGGGAGATGGTGATGCGCGGCGTGGTGGAGACGACCTCCACACGGAGTACGACGGCGGTCAGCGTGTCACCCTTCTTGTAATGGTCGGAAGGAATCTGTTCGGCTTTGGGGAGAATCAGTTCCACACCGTCCTCGTCGGCCACAAGAATCTCCTTGCGCCATACCTGCGACACTTCGCCTGTGACCAAGTCACCCACGCGGTTTTCATATTTTTTATAGACAAGATCCTTCTCGTATTCCATAATCTTGGAGATGAGGTTCTGGCGCAGCGACAGAATTTCGCGGCGGGTGAAGTCGGCCAGCTTGACGTTCTCCATCACCTCCTCGCCCACTTCAAAGTCGGGCTCAATCTTGATGGCGTCCGACAGGGCAATCTGCGTGAACTCGTTCTCCACATCGCCGTCTTCCACGATTTCACGGTAGCGCTGGATTTCCAAATCTCCGCGGTCCACATTGACAATCACATCAAAATTGGCCTCAGGACCATACTTTTTTGTGAGGACGGAACGGAAAATATCTTCCAAAATACGCATCAGCGTCTCTCTGTCAATATTCTTAAACTCCTTGAACTCTGCAAAGGTGTCAATCAGATTTAAACGTTCTTCCATTTCTATTTTATTGATTATTAATTTATTATATTGTTTTTCTTTTCGTTTTTTACAATAAAAAAAGGACTTTTTACGTCCCCTCTTCCTTTCTGCTTTCATAAAAAACTCCCACTATGAAGTAGTGAGAGTTCTTTGTTGTCCAACCTGGATTCGAACCAAGACAGACAGTACCAAAAACTGTAGTGCTACCGTTACACCATTGGACAGCGGTTTGAGGCTGCAAAAGTACATTTTTTTTCGTTTGCAGCGATTTTTTTTGATTAAAAAAAGATGATTTATAAAATATTGATTTTTAATATCATATAAAACGATCTGCTTTTCTGCCGACTTTTTTTGATTTTTGGAAGTGGCTGTAAGTGTGCAATTTTCGGAAAAATGGCAGAAAAAAAATTACCGTATCAGCGTGATTTGCCCCTTTTCCACATGCTTCATTCCTGCTTCGTCACGGTAGGTGATGATGTAGAAGTAGGAACCCAAGGGCAGCTGCTTTCCGTTGAAGGTGCCGTCCCAACCCTGCAAAATGTTGTTGGTACGGAACAGCAACCCTCTGGAACGGTCGTAGATGGCGCACTCGTAATGGGTGATGGTGGCCGGCGCATGTACGAGAAATTCGTCGTTCAGACCGTCGCCGTTGGGCGTGAAGGCCGTCGGAATCCACAGCCCGCAATCGAACACGCCAACTTGGATATAGATGGTGGTGTCGGTTTTATCGTATGTGGTGACGGTGGCGGCAATGAGCATCGGCTCTTCCGGATAGAGGGTGATGACCTCGCCCTGCATGCCGATATTCCAGTGCACGTCCAATGCGTTGTGAACAAACAGGGTCAGCTTGGAATTGCGGCACACGCTCGTGTCCTTGCTGTGGGTCAGCTGGCCCGAACGCCCCGACCTCGGCTCCGGCACAATGACGCTTTCGGCGGGTTGTGACACTTTGGTAGCAGGGACTTCTTTGACAGCTACAGACGGAACCGTTTCGGTGGGCGTTTCCGCGACAACGGGCGTTTCCGTAATTGCCGACAATTCGGTATTTTTTTCAACCTTTTCGTTTTCTGTATCTTGGAAAGCAACCGCCTCCGTATTCTGGCTCGGAACTGGAGCCGACGAAATAACTTTTTCGCTCGTGACGACAGGTACGGACGGAATATTGACGGTAGGGGTGACGGTCGGTGCGGCAGGCGCTACGACGGCCGTTTCGGGCGTGACGACAAGGGTTTCGTCCTTCGGTGGTTTGGGTGCGAAAAGAACGGAGATGACAACGACAGAAATGAGGCCGGCAAGAGGGAACGCCGAAATCTTAGCCGCCCACAGCCACCGTTTGCGACGGTTGAACCTCACCAGTGTCTTGTCTTGGGAAATAGCTTCCCAAAGACCCGCCGGCGGCTCCGCCTGATAGCCCTCAAGCGACTCCCTGAAAATTTCTCCTATCTCTTTTTCCTTGTCCATTCTGGTCTTTCTATTGTTTTTGACGGCCTCCGCCGGTTACTTTTCGATAATTTCCCCGAGATATTTCTCGATTTTTTTCTTCAACGCCCTTTTGGCCTTGAACAGCTGCGAGCGCACGGTGCTGTACGAAATTCCGGTCATCTTGGTGATTTCCAGATGGGAGTACCCGTCGATTTCGTACAGGTTGAAAACGGTGCGGTACCCTTCGGGAAGCTCGCTGATGCACTTCAGCAGCAGCTCGCGTGTGAGGAAGTCGCTCTTCACCAACCGCACATCCTCAATGACATCCTG
The DNA here is from genome assembly GCA_947169105.1 of uncultured Bacteroidales bacterium. GTDB lineage: Bacteria > Bacteroidota > Bacteroidia > Bacteroidales > WCHB1-69 > UBA1756. The sequence continues at coordinate 11,378 of CAMVOL010000005.1, forward strand.
CATCTCATCAATGTCCACATTCGCACCCGTCTTTATCCTGTCTCGGTACGCATTGATGGCCGTATTCACCACAATCGTCTTCATCCACCCCACGTAGGCCCAATTCTCATCCACTTTGTCAATATTGGTGAGGATCTTGACGAACGAATCGTGCAGAATATCCTCAGCATCCTCCTCATTGCGGGCATAACGCAGACAAATCGCCATCAACATCGGTGCGTATTTGTTGTACAACTGGGCCTGGCTCTTCGGATCTCCCTGCTTGCACTTGCGTATTAACTCGCTATCGCTTTCCATTTCCAAATGTTGACGTTGATGATTACAATTATTTATTAAAAATGTTGCCTATAGCTCCACCACGGTGATTCCGTACCCGCCGAGTTCGAGCTCTTCATCGCGGAAGGAGACGACTTCGCGCCGCTTGGACAGCCGCTGCCGCACCACGTTCCGCAGGATGCCGTTGCCCTTGCCGTGCAGGATTTTCACCTGATGGATGCTGAGCAGGACGGCCTCGTCGATGTACTCCTCCAGCATCGGAATGGCCTCCTCCGCCCGCACTCCCCGGATATCAAGGGTGGTTTGGAACTTCTCCACACGCTGGTTCAGCGCCTCGCTCAGGGTGCCGCTGTTCACCTTTACCCCGTGTTTCTTCACCTCCTTCGCCTCCTTCTTGCTGATTTTCGTCAGCTTTTTCAGGGTGGTGCGGAATGACACCGAGTTGAAGACCACAGTGACGTCCTCGCCGTTGATGTCCGCCACCTCCCCCACGGTCTGGATATCCACCATCAGCACCGCATCGCCGACGTGTATGGTCGGGTCCTCAATGGATTTTTCTGTCTTTTCCGTCTTCGGGCGGGTGTATTTCAGCGGGATGGCGGGCTTCGGACCCTCCGTCTTTTCGAACTCATCAATACGGTTGCGGAGCTGCTCCTTCGCCGCTTCCGCCTTCTGCCGTATCTGCTTCGTCTTTTCGGGGGCCGCCTTCGCCTCCTTGATCTCTCGTATCGTCGATTCAATCAGTTTGTTGGCATTTTCAATGATGGAGGTCGCCTCGTTCTTGGCCTTTTGCAGAATCTCTTTCCGGCGCGATTCCAAATCGTGGAATTTCTCGCCATATTCCGCAATCATCTCCGCCAGATGGTTGTCGGCGGAGGTCACTAACTTCAATTTTTCGTCGATTTTCAGCTTGGCCACCTCGATCTCCTGCAACTTCCGCTCGTAGTCAATTTGCGCCGTACCCGACTTTTGGACGGCATTGTCGATAATCTCCTGCGGGAATCCGATTTTCTGGGCAATCTCGTAGGTGAAGGAACTTCCCGGATGGCCGGTTTTGAGGATGAAAAGCGGGCGTAATTCGTTGGTGTCGAATAACATGGCACCGTTGAGGGCTTCGGGGTGCGTGTCGGGAAAGAGTTTGAGGTTGCCGTAATGGGTCGTCACCACGCCGAAGGCCCTGCTCCTGTAGAAGGCTTCCAAGACCGCCTCGGCCATAGCCGCCCCGAGGGTCGGCTCCGTGCCGGACCCGAACTCGTCAATCAGGAACAGCGACTTTTCGTCCAATTGCTCCAGCATCACCTTCAGGTTGCGCAGGTGCGAACTATAGGTGCTGAGGTCGTTCTCGATGGACTGCTCGTCACCCATGTCAATGAAGAAGTCTCGGAAAATGCCCATTTCGGAAGCGTCATCCGCAGGGACGAGCAGGCCGCATTGCAGCATATATTGGAGAAGTCCTATCGTTTTGAGGCACACGGACTTGCCACCCGCATTCGGACCGGAGATGATGAGGATACGCTGTTGCGGGTCGAGTTCGATATTAAGCGGTTGTACTTTCCGTCCAAGGGCTTTGAATTTGAGAAAAAGAAGCGGATGAACGGCGCGGTGCAGGCGCAGGACGGTGCTGTCGGTGAGGCGCGGCATGGCGGCGTTCAGGTCGATGGCGAGCAGCGCCTTGGCCCGGACGCTGTCGATGGTGCCGATGAAGCGGTGGTGTTCGCGCAGGTTCGGGATGGAGGCGCGGATCCCGTCCGTGAGGGCGGTGAGGATGCGGATAATCTCCCGCTTTTCGGCGTTCATCAGGTCGCGCAGCTCGTTGTTGGCGGCAAAAACCTCGGTCGGTTCGATGAAGACAGTCTGGCCCGTGGCCGACTCGTCGTGGATAAATCCTTGCAGGCGGCGTTTGAACTGGGCTTGGACGGGGATGCAGAGGCGTCCGTTGCGGACGGTCATTTCCGCATCCTCCTTGGCGATGCCGTCCTGTTTGGCGGCGGTCAGCAACTTGCGGACTTTTTTGTCGGCATCATTGGAGATGTGGATGATGGCGCTCTTGATGCGACGCAGTTCCTCCGAGGCGTCGTCGCGCAACCCGCCCTTCGGGTCAAGGACGCGGTTGATGGCGGCTAACAGCTGCTTTTCGAGAACGACATTTTCACAGATTTTCCACAGGTTGGGGTACTTGCCGTCCTCGTGCTTGACACGGAGATAGACGTGTGCGTTGATGACCGCCGCAATAAGTCCGCGCAGTTCCGCCAGTTCGTCCAATTCGATGAAGGTGCCGTCAATGGCGATGCGGGTGAGGGTGGTCCGAAGGTCGTAGTAATCCTGTGCGGGAAACGGGTCGTCAAGGAGCAGTATTTCCTTGAACTCGTTGATTTCTAATAATTTCCGCTGGATTTCTTCAAAAGAGTCACTATATTGGATATCATGGATGATTTCACGCCCCATCTCGCTGATGCAGTGGTCGGTAAGTCGTTGCCGTAGGACGTCAAAACCTATTTTTTCTTCAAAATTCTCAGGATAAAACATGCTTTTTCAAAAAATGGGTGCAAAAGTACGGAATATTATGTATTTTTGCCCGTTTTTTTCAAGATGCTATCCAAACCTAAAATCAGGATATGAAACGAACGTTTTTGCTTCTTTTGTCCATGATACTTTTCACGGCTTGCCATACAGAAGAGAAAGTTGCCGAAAGCACGGCTCCGCAAGAGCAAGGGGGCGGCGCGGCCATCATTACCGTAGTCTCAAACGATTCTCCGGCAGCCGTCGCATCTCCTCGGGTGATCATCTATAAAATGAAAAAAGACTATAGCCGGAATGTGCCCGTCACCCTTTCGGAAGACAAAAAAAACATCGTCTCCTATCCGCATCCCCGTGATATCTATACCAACGGAAAATTAGCCCTTCCCACACAACTGAAGGAGGGCTACTGGCTTGACAACCGTGGCATTAACGAAAACGTGGCGTTCCTCTCCTACACCTACGAGGAGTATTCCCAACTGACCGACGCCCCCGACCTGAACACGCTTTACAAGAAAATCATTGACAAAGATCCCATCAAGGAGATGTGGGTTTGCGGCCACCGCCATAATTACAAAGATGTGGTTTTTGAACTCAACAATGCCATCTCCTTCAAGGAATTGGACCAGAAATTCAAAAGATTAAAGTAAAATGTAAAAAGTATAAAGTAATAAGTATCCACGCACTATCCTCCTTTTTACCTATCACCTATCACCTATTACCTATTACCTATTACCTTTTACTTGATGAACCTGACAAACTTTATAAACATAAAAAAATATTTTAAGTATGAAAAAATTTGATCCAGCAACCAACATTCAGTTTGCAAGCGCATTAGGCGACAAGCGCGGTGTCAATCCGGCGATTTGCGACAGCGCCACCTTCACCTTCAACAAGGCCAAGGAGATGACCGACACTTTCCATGGTGAAACCGAGGGCATGTTCCTCTATTCCCGTCACTGGAACCCGAGCAACCTCGCCCTCTGTACAGCACTGGCCGCAATGGAAGGCACCGAACTGGCTTGGGCTACCGGTTCCGGTATGGCCGCCATCACCTGCGCCCTTCTCCACGAAGTGAAGAGCGGCGACCACATCGTCTCCAGCATGACTACCTACGGCGGCACCTTCGCCTTCATGAACAACTACCTCAAGAAGTTCAACGTCGAAGTGAGCTTCGTCAACTTCCAAGACCTTGACGCAGTGAAGAAGGCCATCCGCCCGAACACGAAAGTGCTCTACACCGAAACGATGAACAACCCGTTGCTCCGTATCGCCAACATTCCGGAACTTTCCAAGATTGCCCACGCTGCTGGCGCCAAACTATTGGTTGACAACACCTTCACCCCGATGATTTTCTCACCCTACCGTCTGGGTGCCGATGTGGTGATCTACAGCATGACCAAGTTCGTCAATGGCAAGAACGACTGCGTGGCCGGTGCCATCTGCGGTTCCGCCGAGTACATCAACTCCCTCATCGACGTGAACGACGGTACGGCCATGCTGCTCGGTCCCGTCCTCGACCCGATGCGTTCGACCAGCATCCTGAAGAACCTCAGCACCTTGCACATCCGCATGAAACAGCACGGTGCCAACGCCATGTATCTGGCCCAGCGTTTCAAAGAGACCGGTCTGAAATACAACTATCCGGGTCTTCCGGAACACCCCGACTACGAGCTGTTCAACTCGATGAAGAACGAAGGTTACGGCTACGGCGGCATGATTTCCATCGACATGGGTACGGCCGACCGCGCCAGCGCCATCATGGAGAAGATGCAGGAACTCGGCGTCGGTTACCTCGCCGTCAGCTTGGGTTACTTCAAGACCTTGTTCAGCAACTCCGGCAAGTCCACCTCCTCCGAAGTTCCGGAAGAGCTCCAGAGAGAGATGGGCATGAGCGAAGGCCTCATCCGCTTCTCCGTCGGTCTGGACAACGACATCGAAAACACCTTCAACCTGATTGTCGAAGCCATCAACGCTACGAAATAACCCGAAAAGGGAATGTGTTTTTCATTGAAAGGAGGGTGACGAAAGTCATCCTCTTTTTTTCTTCCCCCATGCCTTCAAATTTGAGAAATGGGATGAACTTGTAACTTTATGAACTTTGTCGTACTTTTGCCGCCGATTTTATGAACCAAGGAGGTACTTGGGAACCCTCCTCTAAAAAAAAACAAGATTATGGACAGAAAAGACGAAAACCTCCAACTGTTAGGCAATAGTGCCCAATATCCTGACACTTACAGTCCCCAAATGTTGGAAACCTTTGAAAACCGGCACGTTGAGAACGATTATTGGGTGAAATTCAACTGCCCCGAATTTACGACACTCTGCCCCATCACCGGGCAACCTGACTATGCCGAAATCAAGATTCTTTACATCCCTGACAAGCGCATGGTGGAGAGCAAGAGTTTGAAATTGTACCTCTTCTCTTTCCGCAACAACGGTGACTTTCACGAGGACTGTGTCAATACTATTATGAAAGACCTCGTGAAGCTGATGGACCCGCGCTACATCGAAGTGCTGGGTCTGTTCACTCCCCGCGGAGGCATTAGCATCCACCCCTACGCCAACTACGGCCGTCCCGGCACGAAATACGAGAAACTGGCGGAACAACGGCTAGCAGGGTTTTCGATATAAAAATATTATTGTAATGGAAAATACACCTTCATCTCTGTTCCATGGAAGTAATATTCCTGTTATTTCCCCAGAAATTATAGTGCGAGGTTTTTATAAAGATTTCGGCTATGGTTTTTATTGTACTCAATACGAAAAGCAGGCACAGAGATGGGCACTCACAAAAAAAAGTGGGCATGTAGTTTCTGTATATCATTATGTGCCAGATACTAAATTAAAAGTATTGTCTTTTAATACGATGACTGAAGAATGGCTTGACTTTGTTGTCGCGTGCCGACGGGGTGTGGAACATGAATACGATATTGTAGAGGGGCCTATGGCAGATGACCAGATTTGGGATTATGTAGAAGACTTCATTAATGGACAGATTACCCGTGAAGCTTTTTGGGTATTGGTTAAGTTTAAAAGTCCAACTCATCAGATAGTGTTTTGCACAGAGCGTTCATTACAAACCATTCAATACGAAAGGAGTTATTCGTTATGAACAACGTTTTTTTTCCTGAGGAGCAAGTGTCAGAAAATGACTTGTATTTCGTTTGCTATATGATTGAACGTGTGGCTCGTCAGTTGAGACAACCTAATAGCTATGTGGTCAACCACATGGGATACAATGCTTTGTCAGAAAAACTCTCACTTGCGAATGTGTTACATTCACTTAATCCGTTGGATGTCTGTGCAGATTGGATTGAAGTATATGGTTTACAATCAGGGAACTATGATGTGACTAATGTAAATAGAGAGTTGTGTACAAATGTCCCGTCTGCACTGCAGATGGGTAAAGTATATACCCGTTTGATTCTCTCGACAATGAAAGAGAATGAAGACTATGCGAATGCTATTATTCGCGTGTACAATTCACCAATTTGTGCAACCCTTGACAACTATAACTGTAGTGCTTATTATGAGCCATCTCCGTATATTACCCAATGCTATTATGCTGGTGGATTTTAGTAGAGACGCGATTAATCGTGTCTCTAATTTGATGAAAATGTAACCTCATGAAAAAAACACTATTTCTATTAATACTATTGTCCCTTCCGCTGGCCTTGTGTTGTCAGACCCTTGCTTCGTTCCGCAATGTGGTGCCTAACGGCTACAACTTCTGGGTCTATACCCCCGGTGATTATGACTCCACCCGCGCCGAAAAGCCGCTGATTTTGTTTTTGCACGGGGCGAGCTTGAGTGGCAGCGACCTCTCGCGGGTACGGAAGTACGGCCCGCTGACGGCCATCTCCTACGGGCACGACATTGACGCGGTCATCCTTGCGCCGCAGTCGCCCGGCGGCAGCTGGAAGGCCGACAATGTGGAGAACATCCTCAACTGGACGCTGGCGCACTATTCCGTGGACACCAACCGCATCTACGTGATCGGAATGAGCATGGGTGGTTACGGAACCATCAATTATACAGGCACTTATCCCGACCGCGTGGCGGCAGCGATGGCCTTGTGCGGAGGCGGCAACCTCAAAGGGTACTGCAACCTCAACCAATTCCCGCTGTGGATCATGCACGGCACCGCCGACCGCGCCGTGGGGGTGGGCGAATCCCAAAAGGTGGTGAACGCGATGAAGGCCTGCGGCGACACCCCGCTGCTCCGGTTCACCAAACTGCCGGGACAGAGCCACGCCGCCCTCGCCAAAATCTTCTACCTCGACGAAACCTACGAGTGGCTCTTCTCCCACCGCCTTGACGACAGCGTGCGGCACATCAACACCGACATCGACATCACCGCAAAGACGATGGAGAAAGCCTACCAGAACATCGACCGCAGCAAGATCAAGGTGGAGGTGGTGAACGGACAGACCGGCAATGCGGAACCTGCCAAAACCACTACCGACAGCAATTCCTCCACCGCCGATGTGACCTACCACCGCGTGAAAAAAGGCGACACCCTCAGCGCCATCGCCCGCAAGTACCACACCACCGTTTCCAAGCTGTGCCAACTGAACCACATCAAGGAGACTTCCATCCTCCAGATTGGACAGAAAATAAAAGTCAAGTAGTTAGTATTCAGAATATTTATGGCAGAATTTTTCGATTTGTCCGGATTCTCCGCCGCCAAGAATATGTGGCTCGTCTTCGGATTGTCGTTAGCCGCCGCCTCTTTCCTATTATACTATTTGAAAAAAGACCGGTTGGCGCTGCTGTTGCTGACATTGGGCGGCTTTTGCCTTTACACGTTTGGCGCACTTACCGACCCCTTTCTTAATTTCTGGGACGAGCGTTTCCATGCGTTGGTGGCAAAAAACTGTATGGAAACCCCGCTGATGCCGCGTCTTTATCCCGAACTTCCGATGACAGAGTTGGATCCGATGGTATGGCCGCACGCCTACGTATGGCTTCACAAGCAGCCGCTGTTCACATGGCAGATCGCCCTCTGTTTCAAACTATTCGGCGTATCCGAATTTACGTTGCGCCTGCCGTCGGTCATCATGGCCACACTAATGATTCCGTTATGCTATCGTATTGGCAAGCTATTTATTGATAGCAGATTAGGATTTTACACAGCCCTTTCTGCCACTTTCTCGTGGTTTCTGTTGGACTTGGTCGCAGGGCACGGCACATCCGACCACAACAATGTCTGCTTCGTATTCTACGTCACCGCCTCCGTGTGGTCGTGGATGGAGTACGTACGGAGCGGGCGGCGGTGGGGTTGGACCGTTGTTACGGGCGTGCTCAGCGGCTGCGCCATCCTCACCAAGTGGCTGATGGGGCTGCTGGTTTACCTCGTTTGGGGCGTCTATCTGCTTGCCAAATATCGTTTTCAGCTGAAAGAATGGAAGATACCCCAATTTGTGGTGGCTCTTGCCATCACGGTGGCGGTGGCACTCCCTTGGCAGATTTTCACGATGAAAGCCTACCCCGATGTGGCGAAGGTAGAAATGCGGAACAACGCCCTCCATTTTTCTACTGTGGTAGAAAAAGAGCACGGACAAGATGGGGACTTCTACCTTGAAACCCTGCCGTTCATCTATATTGGAGACAAGGATTATGATGAGATAACCTCCAAAGCAATTGATTATACTCCGCTGAGAATTTTTCATATTTTGATTCTTCTTGCAGGTTTCGGGCTGCTGGTGTGGCGTGCAGGGAAATGGAAAAAACGAATACCCTTGATGGTCACGGTGTTATTTGTCTATCTTTTCTTTTCCATAGCGGCAATGAAGCTGCCCGCCTACCCATTTTGTATCTGCGCGGCGGGATTTATGAGCATTGGGATGGTGTGCTGCTTTATGGAGGATATCATCCAAAAATTCCTTAAAAACCGAGTGGCAATCTTTGCCGTCTGGTTTCCGCTGATAGCGTTGGCCGCACTTTACCAGTTCAATTTCACATGGTATCGGCACCACCATATCAACAGATATGTGTGGTGGCGTTCCACCATGATTGAAAACGTGCAAGATTACAAACAATTGGCCAATACCCTTCCTGAAAAAACCATCCTATTCAATGTCCGGGGGCTCAATGATAACGGCATTTACTGCACCCCCATAGAGGCCATGTTTTACAGTGGAGCCGTTTGTTATAGCTTTCCCCCGACGGAGGAGCAACTACAGATGCTGAAAGTGCAGGGCTATCATATCGCCATCCTTACACACCTCCCCGTTCCCGACTATATGATGGAAGACGACGAGGTGATGAAGATTGACAATGTTGAGGTGAGGTATGATTTGTAAAAATCCCGTTGGCCATAGTGGGCGAGGGCCAAACAGCAGCCCAACCTTCGCCAACCGGTTGTTTTTTTCATAAACTTACAGTAACGCAACTATAGATTCGGTGCTTTTACAAACTTAACGATGCAGTCAATACAAATCGGGCGGGCAGTTATCCTGTCGATGTAAAGTACTTTCAGCAAAGCCATCGGCTGCTATCTTATCGAAAATACGCTGTAATCGGTTCATGAATTTTGCTGAATTTCAGTTGGCAGAGATACGACAATTCTAATTATTTAGAACATGTCAATATCTATTTGTTTCATCCGGCATCCTTTCTACTCCCCGCCACCATTTGCAATTATCTTCTGTCAGATGACCTCTCCGTTGTTGTAGCGGCAAACCACCACATACGGTTTGCTTCTGCCGGAAAGAATGTCTTCGGCCGCCTTCCTTAAATTACTTGCAGAAATAATTTCCGTAATATGGGAACGAATCCTGTTTTTCCACAAATTCACGATAGCCAGTCCAATAATTATCTCTCATCAATTGCCCCTCATTACGTCTTATCTGATAGCTCCAATCCCATTTGAAATCATCAGTTGATTTGTTCATCAAGGAATCTTTCCATTGCTTGTATTCCTCGTAGATACACATACAAGTATCACTGTCAGATTTACGATTTGAAGCTAAAAATTGAGCATCCAGACAATTCTTTTCAGTTTGAACTACTGACAACCGTCCAAGATAATATAAATAATCTGCAAACAAGCTATCAATATATGTACTGCGCATCGCAATCAAGAATTTCCTGAATGGTCTTGCCTTCGTGCTTGCCGAAAACAATCGTGTCGTCCAAATCGTAAATGTAATGTACTTGTGCCATAGAATCTCCGTTTTGATTTCGGCGGCAAAAGTACAACCGAACTGTGCAATCATTCTGCACACCAAAAACAGTGTGCAAAAATGTTTCGTCGCCCGCCATCACTCCAGTTCCCGCACCGTTCCTTCTTCATCGATGCAGACGCACCGGCGGGCATCCACATCGTACAGATGACATTCCGCCTCAAGGTTGAGCAGTCCCGACGCCATCTGCGTGTGGCCTACAATCTGGATGATGTCCGTGAGACTCTTGTGAATCGGGTCCGCCATTTCGTGGATGTCCGCCCAGACCATACTGCCGTAGGTGCATCGGCCGCCGCGTTCAGCACTTATTTCGCCCAAGATGCCGTCCAAAGCGCCGTCACGGTACAGCACGTTGATGTAGTCGGCACGCAACGTCTCCTCGTACGAATAGGGGAAAATGTCGCGGTGCTGGCTATACCACCCGAACGAAATGCCCGCGTGGGATATGAAGAACCGCTTGCCGTTCACCGAATAGTCGAACGCCAGTTGGAACAGCTCCGCATTCTCGCGGAACATGCCCCGGAGGGTGTCGTAATTCTCGTAGTCGCAGCGGCTGTTGCAGATGTGCCGCCCGATGGAATAGCAGAGGTCGTGGTTCCCCAACAGCAGGTGCACCTTTGGGTTGGACTTCGCGTAAGCAATAATCTGCGTGAAATTGTCCAACGCATCCCACGGATAGAGTCCTTCGGAACTATAGGGGTCAAGGTAATCGCCGAGGAAGACCACTTCCGCGTCGTAGTCAAAAATCTCTTTCCAGAACGGCCTCCCGTGGATATCGGGAACGATAATGAAATCTGCTTTTTTCATTGCTAAAACGGCGCCGCAAAGGTACTAATAAAACTGAGAACTGAAAATTGAGAACTGAAAACTGAGAACTGAAAACGGGAAATTTGGATGAAGAGATGAAAGGATGAAAAGATGAGAGACTCCCTTGAACGGATTTTTGAACGCTTTTTGGGAAAAACGGGAAATGCAGGCAGAAAACGCCCAAAAGTATATTGCTGATTTACAATGATGTAAAACAAAAAACGCCCATTCGTAAAACTGGGCGTTTTGCCTATTTTGAGCGGTAAACGGGTCTCGAACCCGCGACCTGCAGCTTGGGAAGCTGCCGCTCTACCAACTGAGCTATTACCGCATTGGTTTCCTATTCATTCCAGAAACCGGCGGCAAAATTACTATTTTTTTGCTTATACCCGACAGCCATTTGAAAAATTCAGCCATAAATCCTGTTACCATTTCAGGAATCGTCCGTGCAGGGTTGTTCCGTCGGCACTGATGGACTGCACAAAATAGACACCTGCTTTCAAAGCAGATACATCCATCCGGATGTCTTTCTCCTGTTTCAACCCATTTTCGGAAATTCGATCTTCATAAACAACCTTTCCTTGCGTATCGAAGACACGGACGATGGTGGACAATATCGGAATCCGGACCCACACAACCCCTTCAGACGGATTTGGCCACAAATAGAGGGGATTTCGAACATTCTCTTGTTCCCAGTCCTGTTTTTTGTTGCTTTCATCGTTTGTCAGGAGATCTCTTTCGTCTCTCGAAAAATTATTGTCGCTGACGTAATCATCCAAAGTTTTACAATCTTTATACCTTGCATCGGTGGCATATTGTGGTTCTGATAAAACTGGTTCCGAATAAAGTCCTGCACCATTCACCGCCCTCACGGCAATATAATAAGGGAATGACAATCTGAACATCGGGTTGAATGAAGCATAACAGCGCTGAACCGTGCCTATCCATCTGATTTCACCGACTGCTTCATCGCCAACATAACCATACTCATACATTTTGATGTCGGAATGGATGTCTTTTGCTCTCTTCCAACGGATGGATAAGGCGAAAATGTAAGAATACCTCTGTTTTCTCTGACACACCTCAACAACAATCGGTTCAAGGAGCGACGGATTTGTGTAGTCCACCTTGAGGGATTTTTCGGCAATGGGAGAAAACCTCCGTTGGTCGTTCACTATTACAGAAAAGGCTCTACAAGTGGCACTCCCTCTTTCCGCCTGCCACTGAAGGGCACAATGGAAGGCACTCCCCACCGTCGCATTTACAGACGAACCACGGGAACGATACACATGAAGGTTATCAAAACAGGCCGTTGCTCCAGAGGTGATTAGCGACATTTTTGATAGTGCCGGAACGGTTGGCAAAGCACCCACACCGATACCTTCGCCAAGGAATCTGCCGTCACGGAAAAGCAAAATCTTCCCGTTTGGTGCATCACAAATTATCCTGTATTGGTAGGTAGTTCCTATTTCTGTCGTAACATCGTCAATGGTGTATAACAAGGTATCATTCCCCCGTAAAATGCGGTAAAATCGAATCTGTCTTTCGTTGGGGTACACCACCACTTGATACGCAGTTCTCCGTGAGTTGTTGTCCGTACTGAAGATTTGGATGCCCGCCATCCCTTCGTCGCCCGCACAAGACAGGAGTGTCATATCGAACTCATATAGGTACGCATCATTTTGATTGCAGGCAAGATCTGTCTGAAGCGTAGCCACCCTTGTCCCCCTTTGGTATAACTGTCCGTGGACGATTTCCCACTCTCCTTGCTGCACACGCCAATTCCGAAGGCTTCCTCTCTCAAAATCGTCATAATAGAATCCGCAATTTGCATTCGATGTCCACCCGCCATTACCATTGTAGCCTGCAAACTGATAAAATCTGTAAAGGATATTCCCAACGCTGGAGTCTTCAAAGTCAAGTTGAAAGTCTTCCGTTATCCATTGATCTTCATTCCAAAGAATGTTTGTTTCAGGAGAATGGGATTCTTCTGAAATATTTGCCTGCCATGTCGCCACCCATCCGGCGGCAGTAGTGGCGCAGTCGGAACGGAATTCCACGAGGAGGGAATTCCCGGAGGATGTCACAGTGCCGGGTGAGGTGGTGTTCCACCGTCCAATCAGAGGCGCAAAGACGGTGCTTCCGTCGTAAATCCAGAGGAAGTCGTAATTGTCTTCCAAATCGAACTCACTGAAATCCAATGTAATACTTTGGGCATTATCGACTTGTATCAGCCACAGCCGGCGTTCGTCGTTCCCATAGTCGCCATCGGGGCCGCCGGAGTCGGTCAGCGTGCCAGAGGAGGCTTCGAGGCGGGTGACGGGAGTATCATCGTTCACCAGTTTGTAGTAGTAGTTCCAGTTCCAATACGGTCCCGGATCGGTGTGGCTTTGGTTCGGAAAATGCTGATGCCCACGGATTTTCACGCAAGCGTTTTCCCCGCCGAGACTATGCAGCCCGCTGTTGAGAACCGTACCGTCGTCAAGGGTATCACGGTAGAACATACGGTGCGGGGAGATGCCGTTACGGTCGCAAATGTCACGGACGAGGCGGGCGGAGGAATGGTACATTTCGGGCGTGAAGTAACTGGCGATATCGCCGTAGGCCTCGTGTTCGATACCGATGGTGTAAGGGTTGCTGTTGCCCACGTGCCATGCCTTGTCGGCTTCGCGCACCATCTGCGTGATCTGCCCGTCGATGGAGCGGACAACATAGTGCGCCGAAGCTCGGGCACCAACGCCATTATAGGTGCAGTTTCGGAACCATGCGATAGCGCTGGCGTAAGTTCCTTGCGTGTAATGGATGGTGACGGCAGAAACCGAGTGCCCTCCCCTACCCGCAGTGTAGTTGCACGTTCCTGCGGGGGTCCAGACAGCGCCACTATAATCCGTACTTTCGGTGCGGGTGCCGCCTTCCTCTCCTGCAGGGAGCCGCACTTCCGTAGCTTGTAGCAGCGGCAACATTCTTCCGAAACAGCACGGATAGTCCGGCCTGCTGACGGTGGCACCCGTCACCTTACGGAAATGGTCGTTGTCCACGAATTTGGCGATGGCGTACAAGTTGCTATGGAGGGCAAAGGAGAGGACGGAATCGTCGGACAATGGCAGTTCCGACAGGGCGACAAGGACAGGCATCTGCGACTCAAATCGGTCGGAACAGACTTTAAGCTGTCGCTGCAAGGCGGAGTAGGCGGCGGCGTAAGCCACTACATTGTCGCGAGGCGATGAGATGATATCCTCCACAGAAATGCCAGAAAGTTCGGACACATAGTGCAGATTGTCACGGAAAAAGTTTTGGCCGTCAAGCGTAAGTCCCATCAACCCATACGTGTAAGGGGCTTCTCCTTCCGCTGGCAATTTGTCGGGAGGCACCAGATGCATGAACCGCGTGTAGGTGTATGACACCGCCTCCAGCATACCTCGGGGAACCGACGGATATAAGAAGTATGCCTCCCTAAAATAGGGTTCCACTCGCTGGTACTGCTGAATCACCGTTGCATCAATTCGACGGGATAAATCCGCCGCATATTCCTTTTTACCCACTTGAGAAAAAAGCGAAGTAAAACACAATATTAATATACATATAAAAAATATCTTTTTCATAATTTTAATTTTATATTTGTTTTTGATTGATTTTTGCAACGCAAATATACCACATAAAAACAGGCATTTTCAAGTATAAAAATTGTGATTTAACTTTTATTAACATTTGATTTAAAACACTAGTAATCATACATAAGTTGTTAATTTAACTTTATAAAATATGTTTTTGCTGTTTTTGGGTTCCGAAAATTTCGGAGAAAAATCCTTCGCATCGTCAAAAAAACATTTGCGCAAAAACTTTGTGGAAAAAAACTTTTAAACAGTTCTTGCACAATAAAAAAATTGTTGTATTTTTGCAGCCCAAAATTTGGAGAGAATAGTTAAGTAATAATCAAGGTAATAGTAAGATGAAAAGGACATTTCAACCGTCGAACAGAAGACGTAAAAACAAGCACGGGTTCAGAGAAAGAATGGCCACGGCCAACGGTCGCAGAGTTTTGGCTGCACGCCGCGCCAAAGGCAGAAAGAAACTCACCGTTTCCGACGAACCTATGGGAAGAAAATAATACATATTTACTATATGTATTGCGAGAGAAGGCATCTGATGTCTTCTTTTTTTTGTATTTTCGCAACCTCAAATTTTAAAATCGGATGAAACGATTTCTTGCGGCTATCATTTTTATAATCAGTTGTTTGCAAGTAACATTTCTGCAAGCGCAGTCCACGGTTGATGAGATTATCGCCATTATCGGGAAGGAAATTATCATGCGCTCCGACCTTGAGGCCGAATACGCGAACTATGCGGCCCAATTCAACACGATGGACAACGAGGAGGAGGCACGATGCCTTATCTTTGAACAGCTTGTAAAACAGAAACTTTACCAGCATCAGGCCGAGGTCGATAGCATTGTCATTTCGGATCAGGAGGTGGACGCACGTGTGACCTACCAAATTAATTATTGGCTTTCGCAAGTGGGCGGCAACACCAAAATCATTGAAGACGCCTACCACAAAACAATGGATGAAATCAAGAAGGATATGCGGGAAATCATTCGTAATCAAATGATTGCGGAACGAATCCAGCAGGACATCACGGCCAATGCCACCATCACCCCGTCGGAAGTAAAACGGTTTTATGACAGAATCCCGTATGACAGCCTGCCCACGGTCGAACCCTCCTACGAATACGGTCATATTGTGAAGATGCCGCCCGTAAACGATGATGAAATCACGAACATAAAAGACCGGTTAATGGAGTATCGTGAGCGTGTGCTTCGTGGCGAAAAGTTCTCCATGCTGGCCCGCCTCTATTCCGATGACCCCGGTTCTGCCTCCAAAGGCGGTGAACTCGGTTTCGTGGAACGTGGCACTTTATATCCTGAATTTGAGGCCGTTGCCTTCAACTTGAAATCGGGCGAAATATCACAAGTGGTGCAGACCAAAGCAGGTTACCATATCATTCAAATGATTGAAAGAAGGGGAGATAAAATTAATGTGGCCCACATTCTGTTGCAGCCCAAACCTTCTGCTGATGAGCAAGTGAAGGCCATAGAATACCTTGACAGCGTAAGACAAGTTATCATCACCCAAAAGATGGATTTCAGCAAGGCGGCCATGCAGTTCTCCGACGATATGAACAAGAACAGCGGCGGCTGGTGCGTCAACCCGTACAACAACTCCTACAAGTTTGAAAAAGACTACATTGACGCCTCCACCTACGCCACTCTCAGCAAACTCATCCCGGGCGAATATTCCCAGCCCGTCGCGTATGTGAACGAGGACGGGAAAATGGCTTACAGAATTATATATATGAAGTCGAAAGTGGCTGCCCACAAGCCGAACCTGAAGGAGGACTATGACCTCATCAAAGGAGCTGCACTCGAGGAGAAAAAACAGGGGATGATGGAGAAATGGCTTG
Organism: uncultured Bacteroidales bacterium; assembly: GCA_947169105.1. Lineage (GTDB taxonomy): Bacteria > Bacteroidota > Bacteroidia > Bacteroidales > WCHB1-69 > UBA1756. The sequence goes on from CAMVOL010000005.1 coordinate 27,628, forward strand.
TCAACAAGGTGAAAATCACCAATATAAAGATAAACGAAAACTATCGGAATTGCCCATTCGTAAGCAAATGGGGCATACCCGAATAAACGAACTAACATGGAACTGAATTTCAAAAATGATGTGGAAGCGATTGAGGCGTTCGTTGAAAAATACGCCGAATTACGCAAAGAGATAGCGAAAGTCATTGTGGGACAGGAAGATGTCATCCGTAACATCCTGATGGTGATGTTCAGCCGCAGCCACGCCCTCCTCATTGGGGTACCAGGACTGGCCAAAACCTTGATGATCACGACGATAGCAAAGGCCATTGACCTGACATACAACCGTATCCAGTTCACGCCCGACCTTATGCCGTCGGACATCATGGGTACCGAAATCTTGGACGAAACCCGCAAGTTCAAATTTGTGAAAGGCCCCATCTTTGCCAACATCGTACTCGCAGACGAAATCAACCGTACCCCTCCGAAAACGCAGTCGGCCCTTCTGGAAGCCATGCAGGAGCGTTCGGTGAGTATGAACGGCGTGACCTACCAACTGCCGGATCCGTTCTTCGTCCTTGCCACGCAAAACCCTGTGGAACAAGAAGGTACCTATCCCCTTCCCGAAGCCCAGCAGGACCGTTTCATGTTCAACATCCGTCTGGACTACCCCCGTTTTGACGACGAAGTCCAAGTGGTGAAATCCACTATCCACGGGAAGATGGCCGAGCCCAACCGCGTGCTGACTTTGGACGAAATCATCTTCTACCAGAACCTGTTACAGAAAATTCCGATTTCCGACAACGTTTATCAGTATGCCGTAAATCTGGCGGCGATGACCCGTCCCGGAACGGAACGCGCCCATGCTTGGGCCAACGACTACCTCGCTTGGGGTGCCGGTCCCCGCGCCTCCCAGTTCCTCATCATTGGCGCCCGCACCAACGCCGTCCTCAACGGCAAGTACTCGCCTGACATTGAGGATGTCCGCGCCGTGGCTCAAAATATCCTCCGCCACCGTATCATCAAGAATTACAAAGCTGAGGCAGAAGGAATTACTGTTGATGACATTGTCAACAAACTGATGCACGCCTAACCCTAAAGCCCCCGGATATGCAGTTCAAGGACGTAATGGTGGATGAAGGTCTGAAAAGACACCTTGCCATGCTGGCTGATGAAAACCGTATCAGCCACGCACAGTTGTTCTTGGGGAAAAACGGGACACACAATTTCGCCCTTGCCGTGGCTTTTGCCCAATACATCTGCTGCGAAGATCCGCACGACGGCGATTCGTGCGGCAAGTGTCACTCCTGCAGGATGTTCGAGAAGCTCCAACACCCCGACCTGCATCTGATTTTCCCGAATTGCATCGCCCGCAGCGTTAAAAAAGATCCCGAATCAGACCTTTTCGCACAAGATTTCCGGGATTTCGTCTTCGAGCACAACTACCACATCGACTTCAACGACTGGGTGAAGGAGCTGAAAAGTGAGAACAAGGTAGTCTCCATCAACATCCGCGACTGCGCCAGCATCATCCGGAAGAACAGCACCCGCGCCCACGAAAACGGCTATAAAATATACATTGTATGGATGGCGGAGAAACTACACCACACCGCCGCGCCGAAGCTGCTGAAAACGCTGGAAGAACCCGAAAACAAGACCCTTTTCCTCCTTTTGGCTGAAAGTACCGACACCATCCTCCCCACCATCCTTTCACGCACGCAGCTCGTTAAGATTCCGCCCGTGCCGGAAGAAGTCATCAAACAGCATCTCATGGATGAGGAGCACCTTGACGAGGAGGAAGCCGCCGACATCGCGGCAATTTCCGAAAACAATTACGCCAAAGCGCTGAGTCTCAAAAATGAAAGTTTGGAACTGCACCAGTTCCACAAGTATTTCACCGCATTTGTCAAAAGTGCCTCCACCTACGTCCAGTCAGGGAATCTCGAACAAATGAATTATCCTGAAATTCAGGAAATTATCAAAGAGATTTCCAAAAGCAGCAAGGATTTCCAGAAGAACCTGATGCGCTATTTCAGCCGGATGTTCCGAAATGAACTTCTTGTAAACCAAAAAGATAATTCTTTGGTAAAAGCCACTGCCGACGAGTATAAAACATTGGAGGCATACGCGCCGTTTTTCACCCTGAAGAATGCGCAACCTTTATACAACGAATGTAACAAGGCCACCTATCATTTGGAGCGGAATGCGAACACAATGCTGGTTTTCACCGACTTCTACTTCAAACTTGCGCAATTTTTTGCCAAGAAATAATCGGTTTTATGATTATTGCATCTTTTCCCATTAAAGTTTTTTTTGGAGATAATTTCCAAATCATTGAAAATGAACGTGATTTTTCGGCTCTGATGCAGGAATACACCTATATTCGGGCGGCGGGCGGTATAGTCCGTAATGCCGAAGGGCAGATTCTGATGATTTTCCGACGCGGTGTCTGGGATTTCCCGAAAGGAAAGGTTGAGAGTGGCGAGGGAAATGAGGAAGCTGCTGTGCGTGAGGTATTTGAAGAAACCGGAGTGGCGGCGCGCATCACCAACCCCGTCCCCTTTTCCGTTTTTCATACCTACGACACTTACGGCCCGAAGATGCTGAAGGAGACTCTCTGGTACGAGATGATGGCCGTAGCCGGCAGCACTTGCCCACAGACGGAAGAGCAGATTACCCAAGCGGTGTGGGTGGATCCAGCGGAAGCTCGCGCTCATCTTGAAAACTCGTATGCTGCGCTGAAAGAAATCCGCCTTTAAAAAAATCCCTGAATTTTCACAAAAAACAACCCGCCCCCGTCTTTCGACGAGGGCGGGGTTCATTTTCATCCGTAGAGACGCGCCATGGCACGTCTCTACGGATGATGGGTCACGGAATTATTCCATGTTGCGGTATTCGTCCACAATGCCCTTGATGTCGGCGGGGGTGAGACGGCCATAGACCTTATCGCCAACCATGGCAACAGGTGCAAGACCGCAAGCGCCCACGCAACGCAGACAGGTCAGGGAGAACTTGCCGTCGGGAGTGGTCTGACCCACCTCGAGGTTCAGTTCCTTCTTGAAAGCGTCCAGAACCTTCTCGGCACCACGCACGTAGCAGGCCGTACCCAAGCATACGCTGATCGGGTACTTGCCCTTCGGGGTCATGGTGAAGAAAGCGTAGAATGAAACCACACCGTAAACCTTGGCGGTCGGAATGTGCAGACATTCAGCAATCAATTCCTGAACCTCAGCGGGAAGATAGCCCAAGAAATCCTGAGTCTGGTGCAGAACATTGATCAATTCACCGGGATCGTTGTTGAATTTGTTACAGATGTCGATCACTTTTGCTCTGACATCCTTGTTCAATTTGATGATAATCTTATCCATTTTTTTGAAACTTTCTTGATTACTAAATTATTTTTCCAAATCGACTTCCACCGTGGTCTGTCTGTCGAAGTAGTGCGTGTGCAGCAGTTCGTGAGACTTGTGACCGCAGGGCTCTCCAAGGTATTCCTTGTAGATGGCCTGGATGGACGGGTTCTCGTGCGATTTACGGATGGGCATTTCGCGGTCGGCGCGGTAGATGGCCTCCCAACGTGCCTTGATGATGTCGCTGTTACCGTGGTGCAGCGGCTGACCACCACCGTCGATACAGCCGCCGGGGCAGGCCATGATCTCGATGGCGTGGAACTGGCTCTTACCAGCCTTGATGTCCTCTAACAGCTTGCGGGCGTTGTGCAGACCGTGAGCGATACCGATGTTGAGCTTGAGGCCGTCAACGTCGATGGTAGCGCTACGCACACCTTCCAAACCACGGAGTTCCTCGAAGTCAATCTTCGGGAGGGTCTTCTTGGTGATGACCTCGTAAGCCGTACGGACGGCAGCTTCGATCACACCGCCAGTGGTACCGAAGATGACAGCAGCACCGGTGGATTCGCCGAGCGGGCTGTCGAACGGGATGGGCTCGAGAGCGTTGAAGTCGATGTTGGCCATCTTGATGAGGCGGGCCAGCTCACGGGTGGAGATGGAGTAGTCCACATCGGGATTGCCGTTGACTTTGAACTCGTCGCGGCTGCATTCGTATTTCTTGGCCAAGCAGGGCATCACAGAAACGCTGATCATATCCTCGCGTTTGCAGTTGATCTTCTCAGCGAAGTAGGATTTGGCGATGGCGCCGAACATTTGCTGCGGAGATTTAGCGGTGGACGGAAGGTCGCGCATTTCCGGGAACTGGTGCTCGAAGAAGTTGACCCAAGCGGGGCAGCATGAGGTGAGGATCGGGAGCGGAACGCTCTTGTCGCCAGCCAAGTATTTGGTCAGACGGCCGATGAGCTCGGTACCCTCTTCCATGATGGTCAAGTCGGCGCTCCAGTCGGTGTCGAAAACGTAGTCGAAACCGAGAGCCTTGAGAGCGGCGGCCAACTTGCCGGTAACGATGCTGCCGGGTTCCATGCCGAACTCTTCGCCGAGAGCGACACGCACAGCGGGAGCCACCTGTACGACGGTCTTCTTGGTCGGGTCGGCGATAGCGCGGATGATCTTGGGAGTGTGATCCACTTCCGTAAGAGCGCCCACGGGGCAAACGGCGACACACTGACCGCAGAAGGTGCAGGGTGACAGTTCGAGGTGCTGGTTGAAAGCGGTGGAGACCACTGCCGGGAAGCCACGTTCGATAGCGGAAAGGGCACCCACGGTCTGCATTTCGTTACACATCGTCTCGCAACGACGGCACATCACGCACTTGTTCATATCGCGGATGATAGACGGAGAAACCTCAACTTGGTAGGTGGATTGTTCGTGACCTTCACCAACGAAGGGATTCTCGCGGATACCGAAGCGGATGGCCAGAGCCTGGAGCTCGCAGTTGCCGCTCTTGGCGCACTGGAGGCAATCGTTCGGGTGGTCGCTGAGGATCAGTTCGAGGACGGTTTTGCGGGCGTTGATCACACGGATGGAGTTGGTGCGAACGACCATGCCTTCCATACATTCGGTGACGCAGGCGGGAGCGAGGTTTCTGCGCTTCTCAACTTCGACGACGCAGATACGGCATCCGCCGGGTTTGTTGTGGACATCCATGCCTTTGAATTCAAAGTGGCAAAGGGTCGGGATGTCGATGCCCATGCTTTGTGCGGCTTTAAGAATGGTAGTCCCTTTCGGAACTTCAACTTCTCTATTATCGATGGTTAATTTGATTGTATCCATTTATCTAATACTTTATTATTTAATACTAATTGCGTTAAACTTACATTTTTCGTAGCAAGTGCCGCACTTGATACAGGCGTTCTGGTCGATTTCGTGCGGGTTCTTGACGGTGCCGTGGATAGCGCCAACCGGACATGCTCTTGCGCAGGCGGTGCAACCCTTACACTTGTCAGGATCGATGACATACTGTTTGAGGGCCTTGCACTGACCGGCAGGACATTTCTTATCGACAACGTGTGCCACGTACTCATCCCAGAAGTTGTCGATGGTGGACAACACCGGGTTCGGAGAGGTCTGGCCCAGACCGCAGAGAGCAGTGTCTTTGATGACGTGGGCGAGGTTACGCAATTCTTCAAGGTCTTCCATCGTGCCCTTGCCTTCGGTGATCTTCACGAGGATTTCGTGGAGACGTTTGTTACCGATACGGCAGGGTGAGCACTTACCGCAGGATTCTTCCACGGTGAACTCGAGGTAGAACTTGGCGACAGAAACCATACAGGAGGTTTCGTCCATCACAATCATACCGCCGGAGCCCATCATGGAGCCGGCAGCGATGAGGTTTTCGTAATCGATCGGGGTGTCGAGGAACTTCTCGGTCAAGCAGCCACCGGAGGGACCACCAGTCTGGACGGCTTTGAACTTCTTACCGTTCTTGATACCGCCACCGATTTCGTAGATGACTTCGCGAAGGGTGATACCCATCGGAACCTCGATCAAACCGACGTTGTTGATCTGGCCAGCCAAAGCGAACACCTTGGTACCTTTGGATTTCTCGGTACCGATGGAGGAGAACCATTCCCAACCCTTGTTGATAATCACCGGGATGTTGGCGAGGGTCTCGACGTTGTTCACGTTGGAGGGTTTCTTCATGTAACCTTCAACGGCCGGGAACGGCGGTTTGAAGGTGGGTTCGCCGCGGAGACCTTCCATGGAGTGGATGAGGGCGGTCTCTTCACCGCAGACGAATGCGCCGGCGCCGTAGCGGAGTTCGATGTCGAAATCGAAGTCGGTGCCGAAGATGTTCTTGCCGAGGAGGCCGTATTCGCGGGCCTGGCCGATAGCGACTTGCAGGCGGTGGATAGCCAGCGGGTACTCAGCGCGGATGTAAACCAAACCCTTGGTGGCACCGATGCAGAAACCGCCGATAGCCATAGCTTCGATAACGGTGTGCGGGTCACCTTCGAGGATGGAACGGTCCATGAACGCACCCGGGTCACCCTCGTCGGCGTTGCAGATCATATATTTCTGGTCGGCCTTGTTGGGACGGCAGAGGCTCCACTTCATACCCGTGGGGAAGCCGGCGCCACCACGACCGCGGAGGCCTGATTTCTTGATATCCTCGATGGTAGCTTCGGGATCATTTCTTTCGAGCACGCTGGCGAGAGCCTTGTAACCGTCGCGGGCGATGTACTCATCGATGTTCTCGGGGTTAATGAAACCGCAGTTACGCAAAGCGATACGCATCTGTTTCTTGTAGAAACCCATGTGTTTGGAGTCAGCTTTGTGCTCCTGGCTCTTGGGGTCAAGATAGAGGAGGCGCTGGACCTTTCTGCCCTTGACGATGTGTTCGTCAACGATTTCGCGGCAGTCTTCGGGTTTCACCTGGGTGTAGAACGTGTTGTCGGGAAGCATCTTGACGATGGGGCCTTTCTCGCAGAAGCCGAAGCAGCCGGTACCCACGACCTGAACATCATTCTCTAAATTCTTCTCTTTGATGAGTTGTTCAAAATTCTCTTTAATCTTGGCGCTTTGGGAGGCGTGGCAACCCGTACCGCCGCAAATCAAGATATGGTATTTGTAATTAGCCATTCTGTAAATTTTTTATGGGTTATTTATCAATTTTTTCGTAGTTAACGGGGATGATGCCATCCAAAAGCTCGTTGCCGGCAAGGTATTTGTCAACCAGTTCAGTGGCTTTGGCGGGGGTGATGTAGCCAAAGACAACCGGATCCTGACCGGGTTTCTTGACCTCGACAGTGGGTTCGGCGTAGCAGTAGCCCATACAACCGGTCTGGGTCACCACGACGGGAAGTTTGCGGTCGTTGCACTCGTTAATGATGGTTTCCATCACCTGCTTGGCGCCGGAGGCGATACCGCAGGTGGCCATAGCGACCTTGACCTGAATCATGTTGTCAACATTGTCGCCCATTTCGCGCAACTGCATGCTGGATTGAAGCTGTTCTCTCTTCTTCTTCAAATCCGCTAATGATTTGATTTTTTCCATAGTTACCTTGTTTTTGTTTATGATTAAATTATGGTTTTTTCGGTCTTTCAAAAAACGCGGCAAAGTTAGTAATAAAAACCACATTATGGCTATTTTTCAAAAAAAAAATACCTATAAATGGGTATCATTTAAAATTCCTTAAAATCAGTGAAAATATTCAATTTTTTTTGCCGCTCAGCTGAACATTTTTTCCTACTTTTGCAGTCCCGTTTGTTGATGATAAAATTGCTAATCTGAACTTGTATGTTTATCAAGGAAGTAACGACACACAAAGAGTTGAAGGACTTTATCCAGTTCCCGAAGAAGCTCTACCACGGCTGTCTGCACTATGTGCCGCCGTTGGACTCTGCCGAAATGCAGGCATTAACCCATCATCCCGCAATGGAATTCTGCACGCTGAAATTGTGGATGGCCTATGAAAACGAAGAAGTTGTCGGACGGATTGCCGGCATCATCAACCACAAATGTAACGAGTTGAAAGGGCAAAAACGGGTTCGATTCGGCTGGTTTGACACCATTGACGATTATTCTGTTGCGGAAGCTCTTTTGTCCACCGTCGAAGCGTGGGGCAAAGAGAACGGGCTGACGGAACTTTGCGGTCCGTCACGCTTTTCCAATATGGACAAGCAGGCCATGCTGGTGGAAGGCTTCGACCAAACCTCCTCCATTGAGGCGGACTACAACTACCCGTATTATCCGCAATTCGTTGAGAAATTCGGCTTAGTAAAAGAGGTCGATTATGTGCAATACAAGGTTCAGGTGCTGGAAGTTCCCGAGAAAATCAACAGTCTTTGCGAAAGGATAACGGAACGGAGCAAGGTGCATTTCCACAAGTTCAAGAACAAGGCGGAAATGAAGCGTTATGGCAAGGAGTTTTTCAAAGTCATCAACCAGAGCTACCAGCACATTTTCAATTTTATCCCGCTTACCGAAAAGGAGATTGACTATATGGTGGACAACAACTTTGCCGTCGCCGATCTCGAACTGGTTTCTGTATTGGAAGACGAAAATGGGAAAATGGTCGGCATTGCCTTCTGTCTGCCTTCATTGAGCGAGGCGTTCCGAAAAGCAAACGGGCGCTTGTTCCCCTTCGGATGGATACATATACTTCGTGCACTGAAGCGTAACAATTTGGTGGATATGTATTTGACGGGCGTTATTCCCGAATATGCGAACAGCGGGATTCACATCCTCTACCATAAGCAGCTGAATGAGGCTTTTCTAAAAAAAGGATACCAGTACGCCATCACATCGCAGCAATTAGAGACCAACAACGCCATCCATATCTGGTCGAAGTATGCTGCGGAGCCGTTCTGCCGCCGCCGTTGCTACAAAAAGGACATACTCTAACCCGTTGATACAATGAGTTCCATCAGCCCTTCGATATCTTCCGAGGCGGCACGAAAGTACGCCGTAGTTACGGGTGCGAGCCGCGGGCTCGGACGGGCCTTTGCGGAGGAACTTGCCCGCCGTGGCATCCCGACCCTCCTTGTCAGTTCCAATCACCATATTTCGGACCTTTGCGAATATCTTCGTCGAACCTATCAGGTGAATAGCAACCACGTTGTCGCCGACCTTACCCGCAAGGAGGAGGTGCTGGCGGCCGCGGACGAAATCAACGCGAAATATGAAGTCTTCCTGCTGGTCAACAATGCCGGCTTAGGAGGCTCACAGGCATTTGAAGCCACTGACATCGAATACATTGACAAAATCATCCAGCTTAATGTAACGTCAACGTCCCTGCTGACGCGCGCCCTTCTTCCGAACCTGCTGAAACAAGGGAGAGCTTTCGTCCTCAATGTCTCCAGTATGGCCGCACACACGCCCATCGGGTACAAGATGGTCTATCCGGCAAGCAAGGCATTCGTCAATGCCTTCTCCTTCGGACTCAGGGCTGAGTTCAAAAACCGCGGACTTTCCGTCAGCGTGGTTTGTCCCGGCGCGATGGCCACCAGCGAAGGAATCCGGAAACGCATTGAGAAACAGGGCTTTTTCGGAAAGCTCACACTCGTTCCTCCCGAAAAAGTGGCACAGAAGTGCATCACCCAAACCTTCAAGGGAAAGCGGGAGATTCTGGTGAACCCCGTTAGCTACTTTTTTTCCAAGATAGTTCCCACACGCATAAGGACTTCTATCCTGACGAAAGTGGTGCGACGGGAAGTCGAAACGGGACAGTAATCATTCCATTCATTCAAAGAACGTTTTGTATATAGCGTCAAAGAAGCCCTTCGGCGTAAAAGCTGTAGGCGTCCTCTTTGTGTAGGATGATGTGGTCCTGAATGCGGATGTCGAACATTTCTGCAGCTTTACGGACTTTTTGTGTCATAGTAATGTCCGGCTCACTGGGTTTCAAATTTCCCGACGGGTGGTTGTGGCACAAAAACAGACCGGTGGCGCTGACCGCGACGGCCGTCTTGATGATACTACGGATATCAACAGTGGTGGAGGTTAGCCCTCCTGAACCTACTTGTTCCACTTTCAGGATAGTGTTGGCCTGATTTACATAAACCACCCAGAATTCTTCGTGGTCAAGCTCCGCCAGCTTACTCTGCATCAACGAGATGACATCGTCCAAGCTGGTGATTTTTGCCGCTTGCTCCACTTCTTCGGCGCGGCGGCGGCGCCCCAGTTCGAAAGCAGCGTGCAGCGTGATGGCTTTCACCTTCCCAATCCCGTTCATCCGCTGCAAATCGGCAATGGTCATTTCCGCCAAACGGTTGATACTGTTGTCATTGGCCACCAGAATCTTTTTCGCAAGCTCCACCGCTGATTCGTCTTTGCTCCCGTTCCGTAGCAAGATGGCAATCAACTCGGCATCGCTCACAAAGCGACCGCCGTGAGCTAGGTACTTTTCGCGGGGACGGTCCGATACCGACCATTCAGGTATGGTCAAATGCTGGATATTATAATGGACATCCTTTGGGGGGGATGATGGAGATTCTTTCATTTATAAATAGTTTAAAATCAATATTATATCAAATATTACCTCTTGGGCTTTCTCATAAAAAATTGCAAATAGTGAGGATAGAAGCGACAGAAAACGAACTCCTTTCCTGATTATCAGAAAAGTAAATGATACGATTCCTTAATGGAGGGTGGATGGTTAGTAGGCCTTTTGCCGTTTCAGCACGTAGGGCAACAGAATCTGGTCGAAGCCTTTGGTGATGTCAGCAGGGATGAGGTCAATCTGGTACTGTCCGCACTTGACTTTCAGCTCCTGAAAGTAGTCACCGATGGCAGCTTTGTAGTAATCACGAATCTGGTTCGAGTGTATTTTCAACTCTTCGCCGGACTCCATATCGACAAAGCGGTAAAGCCGGTTTTCCAACGCGAAGTCGAACTCCAGTTTCTTGTGATAGGTATGGAAGAGTATCACCTCGTGCTTGTTATGACGCAGGTGCTGGAGGGCGAGAAGGAGTTCCTCGGTATTCCGATTCGATTCGAGCATATCACTGAAGATGATGACCATCGAGCGGCGGTGGATCTGTTCGGCGATACGGTGGAGTGTGTCCGTCACCATCGACTTCCTCTGGACTTCCGCAGAAATCGGACGAAGTAGCTTCTCCAGTTCCCGATAGATCATTTTCTGGTGCATCTCCCCTCCCCTTGCGTGGGTGTGAAGTTCCAATTTATCAGAAAAGACGCTCAAGCCGACTGCGTCACGCTGGTTCTTCAGCATCTGGATGAGGGCGGCGGCCGCATAGATGGAGAAGAATATCTTGTTTGGGGATGCCAGCGTGTAACTGTTCTGCAAGGGGAAGTACATCGAGGACGAATTGTCAATCACCAGATGGCATCGCAGGTTCGTCTCCTCTTCATAGCATTTGACAAATAGTTTGTCCGTTTTGGCATAGAGTTTCCAGTCGATATGTTTGGTCGGTTCGCCGGTATTGTACTGCCGATGTTCCGCAAATTCCACGGAAAAACCGTGCATCGGACTTTTGTGAATACCGGTGATAAAACCCTCAACAACTTGTTTGGCAACAAATTCCAAATTATCGTACTGGGTTATTTGGGAAAAATCTATCGTATAATCCATCACTTGAAATTAGGGTGGCAAAGGTACAACTATTTTCATTTTCCTGTACCTCCTTTCCCATAGAGAAACTTTGTGATTTTACGGACGAATGTCTGATTGAGGGCGGAGGAATGCCCTGCTCCATATATCTCTGTTCCAGAAAGAACCATTGCTTCACTACTTCCCACATTCTGCAATATCACAGCCGGAAACACACTCACTCCAATGGTTTTCAAAAACTTATCTTTACCTTCTGTCGGGACGAACAGTGGTGTAAAAGGAACCGTGAGGTGCTTCCGGACATCTTCTATCTGGTCCCGTTTTGCCAAGTAGCTGTCGGCATTATTGAACACCACACAGACTTTACAGATGGCAGTGTCAATAGTGCTGACAAATGAAAAGAGACTTTCTTCGCAGCTGTGGCACTGCGGCGGATTATTCACAATGAAGATTGTTCCAGACAGGGACGTCTCCCATTCCGTAAACGCTTTCCCTTCGTAGGTACGCAGTTCCAAGTCCTTGATGTCACATCGTCGTTCCGCCCCATCCGTGCGGAGTTTTGCCACACGCACTCTGTATTCGGGCATTCCACTGGCAAAATATCGCTCCACTGAATCTGCGTATGCCCGCCCCGTTTTGCCTCGCCACTCGACAGAAGCTTCCCGTACGATCTGCACAATACGTTCTTCATCAACCACTTGTAGGCACAACTCCCGTTGGGCATAATACAGAGGGAACATCTCCCTTCCAATGACGGAATCTTCGGTGAAGTAATGTGAATAGGGTACTACACGCACCACCTGTCCTTCTTCACCATAACAGACCATGGCTGTCAGCACTTGTTCCTTCTTTTCAGATGAATCATAATGATGATACGACAGCATCAGCATCGAATCATTCAATGGATGAACCTCCAACGGGAAGGAACACTCTTTTGTATGAAAAAAGGTAAACATCGCGCGGTCGCTGCCGTAGGGCATTTCGGAAATCTTTCGGACCAGTTCGTCCGGCATTGGTTGCCATCTGGGTATTTGAGGACGAATCACTGCAAGCAACTTCCCGTCAAGGGCGTATTTTTCAATACGGAGTTCAGGGGAGACCACAAAGTAGAGGGCTTTTCCTGTTTGTCTGACAAAACCATTGGGTTCATATTGGAGCATAAACGGGGCTGGCAGCTGTAGCCCTCTCACAGAATCAAAGTCACTTCCGTGTTCCTTTTGCAACTTGAAAACAAATCGTCCCTCTTCAGGAACACGTTCCACAACTGCCAGTTTCCCGTTTGCAACAAACAGGCCATCTGGAAGATCTGTTGGGATTCTCCTCACGAAATCGTATTTGTTGTTTTTTCCTTTCTGGTACACAAGCACGCCATTTTGGAGGGATAGAAACAGCCGGTTTCCCATTACGCGGACTCCGCGGATCCAATATCGGCGGGCAACGGTCGCATTCGCCTTCTTTTCGGGAAGTGGGATAAAGTAGTTTGTCATCCGACCTGTGGAAAGGTCAATGACACAGACCGTTGCTGCGAACCCGTTCTCCTTATTCTGAAAGCTGCGACGATGGCAACAATAAAGGGAATTCCCCTCCACGCATCCCACCATTCCTTGCGGTTGAAGGACTCCGTCTCCCGAATCCAACGTCCACTCCCCTTCCAATACAAACGCCTCTGAAAGATGTGGTTGTGCCGTCATCGGAAGCGCAATCCACCAAAGGAAAAATAACATCAAAAAGTGCTTTCTGTCCATTTCGTTAGCAAGCAAAGTTAACAATTGACCTTTTAACATTTGAAAGAAAAGAATGGAGATGCTATAGCCCATCGACCTAATTACTACCATGAACAAATGAAAAGAATATTGAAAGCAAAGCTATTGGCATCATCCATTCTGTTATTCAGCCCTATTCCGCGTAGTATCAAGCGCGACGATTCAGCATATCGCTATCGTCCACCTCAATGGTGATTACGATTTTGGCCTGCGGTGTGGCGGAGCGAGTATTATAGTTCCACGTAGCCTTGACAAAATAGAGCTTGGTCTTGTCCGTGCCCCGTATAGCTACTTTCTTGGAAGCAGTGGTGGCTCTTGTATTTCTTGCAAAGGCATTTTCCGATGCCTCAATCAGTTCATTGATTGCATTGATAATCTGCTCGTTATTCAATATAACACTGGGATCTTCCCGAACAATTCCAAAATCCATTTCGCCAATCTGACGCGATGCACGACACCACGAAAACCCAGCTCCCGTACAAGTCAGATTCACGCACGGCACTCCGTTCTGGTTACCGACATAGGTGGTGGTTACCTCGCGGTAGCAATTGAACAGATTCTGCCAACCGTCACCCTCCTTCGTGACTTCCAAAACGATTACTTTTCTACCAAAAGAGGGGAACAGCATTAACCCCATAGCCAAAATCAATAAAAATCTTTTCATAACCATTAGAATTTAATTATTTGATAATAAAAACCTTACACTTTCGCAGTATTACATCCGAAGATGCAGTATCATCGTCAATCTGTTAAAATTGATAGCAAAATTCAGACATCGGCAGCCTTGAGCTTTTAATTTGTAAAGTTCTTCATTCTTAAATCTGGGTTGTAAAAAGGGGTGCCAGCCCTTGATTTCTGACACCGCAAAGATACAACAACTCGACCTCGAATTTCAAGTATTTCGGTTAAATTTTTGAAAATTTTTTATTTTTGATTTTCAATAACTTACGATGGAAACTCCAAAATTCGCAGAAAATACATGGATTTTCCGCTTGAATTTTCGGAGGAATTTTGAATTATTTACAAAAATATAACAATAGGTTTCCAGCTTACAATTTCTCAAAATTCCGAATGGCTTCCTTGTATTTTTCCTGAATTGGTGCCGAGGATTCCGTGGTACGGTCGAAGCCGGAAAGAACGCTTTTGCAGATTGTTTTAACACTTCCTTCCTCACGGCTCCGAAGTTGCTGGATCATCGAAATGCTTTTGTTCCCAATATGATAGATGGCTGTTTCACAGACAATATCGTCATGCACTTTGATGGGGCTTTTAAAGTCTAACTCGGTATGTACCAATACCATATCCATACTCAGCCAGTCAATTTTCTCGCCAAATACGGATTCAAAATAGCGACTGCGACCATAGTCGAAATAGTTGCACTGCACACCGTTGTTCACATGGGCAAACGGATCCAAGTCACACATCTTTATCTGAATCGGTACCGCAAATCGATAGGTCATTTCAAGAGATTCCACCATCTTTTCAAAACAGTTGCATATATAATAATTGTATAGCTTACAGCAGCCGATATTTTTCGATTTCCGCTTCCATCTGCTGTATCGGAACAGGGACGACCCCGCTGTGCTCGCAGACAATGCCGCCCGCCAAATTGGCGATCTGGGCCGTCTGAATTGCAGTTAAACCAACAGAAAGACAGAGAGTTGCAACAGAAATCACCGTATCACCCGCACCAGAAACGTCACTAATCTTGCGCAGGTACGCAGGCTGCGTGTAAAAGTCGTTGTTACGACGGTCATAAAGAGCCACGCCCTTTTCAGATAAAGTAGTGAAAACCAGATCAATAGCATTATCAGAAGCGAAGGACTCCATCACCCTATGAATCCCGTCTTCCGAAATGTCGTCAGGAGCTGCATTCACCCCTTCCCACAACTCTTTAAGATTTGGCTTAAACAGGGTAACTCCCTGATAATGATTAAAATTCATCTTTTTAGGATCCACCGTAACAATCACTCCACGCTCCTTTGCCCAGCCCACCACCGTACGGATTACTTCTTCAGTCAGAACGCCTTTGTCGTAATCCTCAAAGATAATAGCATCAATCTTTTGATTTTCAATAATTTTCTTAATCGCAGAAAGATAGGCTGTCTCCTCCCTTTCATTCAGCGGATGCCGATTCTCCTCATCAATGCGGAGCATTTGCAGGCGGTTGCCGACGACACGGTATTTGATGGTGGTTTTTCTATTTTCCGACGGGATCAGTGATGATGTATCCAACTGTTTTTCAGCCATTAACCTGCTGAAAAGATCACCTTTTTCATCATTGCCAATCACTGAACAAAGGATTGGAATGGCGGTAAGCGACCGCAGGTTAAGGGCCACATTGGCTGCACCACCGAGACGGTAGTACCGGTTGCAGATGTCCACAATAGGCACCGGCGCTTCTGGGGAGATGCGGTTCACCCGCCCCTCCAAGTAGGCATCAATCATCACGTCACCGAGAACCAGCACTTTTTTTTTGGAAAAGGCCTTAAAAAGCTGTTGGGCAGTCTTTATCATATATCCTCCTCATGTTCAATTACTTCGTCAGCGAGCCGACACTTCTCCTCCTGTGACATCTGGGCATTGATACGGGCCAGTATCTCTTCCTCCGACCAGTCGGGATTGCGACGGCGTATTCGCGCCACCCGCACCGGCACTGACGCATTGACAACGAACACTTTGTCAAAATATTTTTCCAGATGGGACTCAAAAATGATTGCGGACTCCATCATCACCTCATCGGATTCCTGTGTCCGGGCCCAGTTTTCAAATTCAGCCATCACCAATGGATGGATTAGTGATTCCAATTTCTTCTGCGCCTCCGTATCCGCGAAAATCATCTCACCCATCTTCTTGAAATCCAACTTATTATCTGAAAAAATATCATCACCGAACAGTTCTCCAAGCCGCGCAACCACATCCTCACGGGCATAAAGCTTCTTGGCCTCTTCATCCGCATAAAAAACGGGAATTCCATTTCGGATGAAATCCTTGGAAATGAATGTCTTACCCGTTCCTATCCCGCCTGTTAGCGCATACTTTTTCATACGTGGGACCGCTTTTTCACGATTTTTTATAAAAACACGTTGTCCCGTTTTACGTAAATGTTGTATTTTTGTTGCCGATTTTTTGAAATTTCCTACAAAAACACCCGATTATGAAAAAAGTTCTCATCTTTGTTGCCATCTTTGCGATGACATTTACCATGTTCGCCCAGCAACAAGCTAAGACACAAACTGTTACCATCCAGACGAACGGAACTTGTGCCCAATGCAAGAAAATTATGATGGACAATATTCCGCAATGGCCAGGAGTGAAAGAGTGCTCATACGATATGCAGACTGCGAAGGTCACCATCACTTATGAGACGAGGGGTACGGATGTGGACAAACTGCGCGAGGGCATCCGGCTTTTGGGCTATGATGCCGACCATATCAAAGCTGACCCTGAGGCCCGTGCCAAACTGCCGAAGTGCTGCACGACCCCGAACAATTCTGCCGGAAACGGTTGCGGCGGTTGCGGACATCACCATTAATCCTTTCCAAAGAAAAGAACATAACATCCTCTATTTCTTCTTAGAAAAAGAGGATGTTTTTTTCGCCTAACTGCGCCTCATCCGATGGACATCGGAAGAATCCCACGACTGGAACAAAAGGATATCGTGTATCGTGCGGATAAAAAGGATAAAAATATCTAATTTATTGTCCACAAACCACTTGATGGCAGCATCGTCTTTGCGGCACGCGGCTGCGAATTTGGAGAGAAAATCGCAATGGTACTTTTCGAGCCACGCAATAGCCTCATCCTCATCATCAATGGCATCGCTGAGTACCCCAAATTCCGGGTAACCATTGTCGAACAGCCACTTGAGCGCGTCAGTATCGGAGTGGATGGCACCTGTCAGGGCAGCCAATTCGGGAAAGCCGTTCAGCATCAGAAAATCGGTGAACTTGCGGTCCCCTTTGAGACTTTCGCCCCATGCAAGGAGCACTTTCGGCTCGTAATCTAACAGACTGTGAAGTTCAGGCATAACCAAAAACAGATGACGATGAACCTTTCCACAGGAGAAGAGAAGTTCATCGTCACATAATTTTATTCGCAAACAACTAATTTACAATAAGTTTACTTGTTCCAACTGTAGCTTTTCCTGTATTGAGGCGCAAAAAGTAAACTCCTTTCGGACGGTTGCTGAAATCAATTTCCGTCTCTTCGGAAGTTACTTCCGTGGAGAAGAGGAGGCAACCTCTGAGGTCGTAAACATTGAGCACCTGCCCTTGGCTCCACACATTGGAACGCACGGTCACCTTGCCCGTTGTGGGGTTGGGGAAGACTGTGACTTCAGTAAGACTATTGTTCACGATGGCCGTCGTATCGTCTGGATCATCTGGATCATCTGGATCGTCCGGATCATCGGGATCATCGGGATCATCGGGGTCGTCTGGATCGTCCGGATCATCGGGGTCGTCTGGATCATCCGGATCATCCGAATCGTCCGGATTGTCGGACAAAATGTTGAGTTTCAGGGTGGTGACGCTATCACAGTCGGCGACACTCAAACGATAGAAAACGAACATATAGGAACCAGGTTCCATACCTTCTTCAAAAATGGTGTCCCGATAAGTATAGGGGAGGTCGCTCTCGTGTATGGAAATCACGTCGAAATCATTATAGGGTTGGGAGATGACGACGGGAGTGCGTTCGTAGCTGCTGACATCGCGGTTGGTGTCGTACGTGGCCACATAGAAAATCCCTTCGGTGACGTTACCCGCGTTGTAGAAGGTGTCGATAGCCACGGGCACGGAGTCATTGTCGGCAGAGAACCAGATGCAGGTTTGTCCGCCGTAGCCCGGGGTGGCCGTCAGGATGACATCGCCGCCATTGGCGCAGACGCTGGGGGCTTCAGCACGGGCAATATTTTCCGCAGCGAGGAGGCTGTCATAAACCAATGCAATATAGCGAGCTGCACCGTTGGCACCGTTTTCGCCGTTGCCACCGTTACCGCCGTCGCCGCCAGCACCGCCTTTACCGCCGTCGCCAGCATAACTACCAAAATCAAAATCGGAAATATCTCCGCCACTGCCACCAGCACCACCTATGCCACCGGCACCGCCAATGCCGCCAGCACCACCATAACCCTCATGTCCGATAGTAATGGTACTATTATAAATAAAAGGAGTTGAACATTCAAAGCAGTAAATGCCGAAGCTGCCACCACCGGCAGTGCCAGCCATGCCGCCTGAGCCGCCCTGACCACCAGAGCCGCCACCGCCGCCTGCGCCACCGCAGTACTGACCAATGCCGAGGCCACCACTTGAGCCGCCACCACCAGCGCCGCCACCGCCGCCACCACCGCCAAGTCCGTCGGTGCCGTTATTGCCGCGATCAGCCGGGATAAAGTATGTATTCCATGTGAAAGTGTATCCAGAAATCACCGTAGTACCATTGCTGCCACTGAAACCTGCTCCGCCGTTAGCACCGCTGGCACCCGCATTGGTTCGTACAGCTCCACTACCACCTTGTCCTCCAACGCCATTGCCTCCAGCCAAGCCATTATTTCCAGCATCACCACGGGCACCTTGGCCTTCACCACCTTCTCCACCATCACCACCTTTACCACCCGCACGGGAACCCGTTCCTACTGCAGCGCCACCGATACCTTCGGAAGAACTGTTAGCTGTAAGTGAGCTGGTGCCACCGTCTCCACCACTGGTGCCCTTGTTGCCGTCGAGACCTGCTTCCCCATTGGCACCCGCTTCGCCGTTACCGCCGTCGCCAGCGACAAGGGAGCAGTCAATAATCTGGTTGCCCGTAGCGCTGCCGCTGATGTGCAGCACGTAAACTGTGGCACCCTTGCCAGAGGAGGCACGGTCAGTGTCAGAAGCCGAAGCGACCGTAATGTTCAGCCGCTGCAACGTCCAGTTGGTGTCGTTGTCGGAACGAAAACCGATTTTCTGGCTGTAGTCGCCAACGAACTCCACCGCATTGATGAACAATTCGGTAGTATTGCTGTCGGGCATCCACGTGCTGTCGTTCAATCCGCCCTCGATGGTGAGGTTACTGTGCAGATCGAGCGTGCGCGATTCGCTATACGAGCCAGAGGCCACAAAAATATGGGCCGACGTGCTGTCGCCCACAAGGTCAAGGGCGTGTCCGATAGTGAGGAGAGGCTGTTCCGCCGTACCCGCCAATGAATCATTGCCAGATGGGGAAACGTACAGTTGAATGTCCTGTGCCGAAGCCATCAGCACAAAGAACAACAAACTGAAAATCAACGTAATCTGTTTTTTCATTATTAAAATAAATTTGGTTTGTTCTAAATCGCTATACTATATACATAATTTGCAAAAACGGCGGCAAAAATACGATTTTTTCCAAAAATGCCTCTCTCTTTTACTACAGCATTCATAGCAGAAATGTGAAAAAAAGTGAACGTTTAAAATTTTGGTGTATTTTTGCAGCCCTAATCGGACTTCGATACATGAAGAAATTTAAAGACAAAATCGTCTGTATCACAGGAGCTTCCTCTGGAATCGGGGAAGCGACTGCCTACCGTTTTGCGGAAGAGGAAGCCCGACTCCTGCTGATTGCCCTTGAGGAGGACAAGCTACAGGAAGTGAAACAGAAGTGCCTTCAGCTCGGTTCCCCCGATGTGGAAGTTTTCCCATACAATCTTGCTGATTTAGAGAATCTTCCATCACTGATGGAGCAGGTGTGGAACCGTTTCGACCACATTGATGTGATGTATAACAATGCTGGCATCAGCCAGCGCACCACTGTCGCGGATACGGAAATGTCAATGATTCATAAGATTATGGATATTGACTATTTCGCGCCCGTCATCATTGCAAAAACATTGTTGCCCAAGATGTTGGAAAACGGCGGCGGGCAGTTTGCCGTCACCACCAGCATTGCCGGCTGTTTCGGCTTCCCGCTACGGTGCGCCTATAGTTCGGCCAAACATGCGCTCTACGGGTTCTTTGAATCCCTTCACGCCGAGTATTACGCACAGAATGTGCGTGTTACGTTAGTCTGTCCGGGGCGCGTGCGGACCAACATCTCCTTTTATGCGTTGGACAAAGGGGGCAAGCAGCACGGCAAGATGGATGCGGGTCAGGCCAACGGCATCACACCGGAGAAGGCGGCGAGCAAAATCGTTCGGGCCATTTACCGGCGAAAACGGGAAGTGCTCGTCGGCAGCACCGAACTGCTGATGGCCTATATCAAACGTTTCTTCCCCGGACTTTGCGCCCGTCTGGCACGAAAAGTCAGTTCAACTTAATTATTTTGAAAATCAAAATTTATGTTTTTAATATCAGGAATACAGCAGGTCGGTGTCGGCACAACCAACTTCACGGAATCGTGGAAGTGGTACGCTGATTTATTCCAGATGAACATCAAGATTCTGGAGGACGACACAGTGGCGGAGCGGATGCTGCCTTACACGGGCAACGCCCCACAAAAGCGGCACGCCTGCATCGCCATCAACCTGCAAGGTGGGGGCGGCTTTGAGATTTGGCAATACTCCGAGCGTGTACCACAGCCCGTACCTTTCACCATCCATATCGGCGACCTCGGCATCTTTGCCATGAAAATCAAGTGCCGTGATGCGGAGAAATTTCATCAGGAAGTCAGTGCCAAATATGATAAAGTCAGTGCATTAGTCGATGCTCCCGACGGGACAAAGACGTTCTGGATAGAAGACCCGTGGGGCAACTTCTTCCAAGCGGTGGAATTTCCGGTCGTCTATCGGGATATGAAACGGCTCTCGGGTGGTGCTCTCGGCGTGATGATCGGTGTCACCGACATCGAACGGTCGTTGGCGGTCTATCGCGACATTCTCGGCTACGACGAGGTGGTTTACGACAAAACCGGCACGTTCGACGACTGGTCGATGATACCTGGCAGTGGCGAACAATACCGCCGCGTGCTACTCACGCACAGCCAGCCGCGACAGGGAGCCTTCTCCGAACTCTTCGGAAAAAGCTACATCGAGCTGGTGGTAGCCCTTGACCGGCAGCCACGAAAAATTTACGAAGGCCGTTACTGGGGCGACCCCGGCTTCATCCAGCTCTGTATGGACGTAGTGAATATGAAGGAGTTAGGGGTATTTTGTAGAGAAAAGGGATTCCCCTTCACCGTAGATAGCTGCCCCGGCGACATTCGTTTCGATATGGGCGACGCTTCCGGCCATTTCACCTACATCGAAGACCCCGACGGCACACTCATCGAATTTGTAGAAACGCATAAAATACCTGTAGTCAAAAAGTTAGGTTGGTTCATTGATCTCAAGAAACGGGATGCGACCAAGCCCCTACCCCACTGGCTGTTAGGCTGTCTGCGTTGGAACAAAGTAAAATTCTAAAAGAAATTACTATGGGAAATCTTCATAATTTGCTGATGGAGGATGCTCGCTTCAACGACGCACTGAAGGCGTGCATGAACTGTGGCATCTGCACCGCCATCTGTCCGGCGGCGGAGTTCTTCGACTACGACCCGCGCCGTATATGCGACACGGTGCAGCGCAAGAACGAAAACGACATCGAGGAGCTGCTGCGCTCGGATATGATTTGGGCCTGCGGACAATGTATGTCATGCAAAGCCCGCTGCCCGCGTGGCAACGCCCCAGGCGAAATCATCCTCATCCTCCGAAAGTATGCGATGCAGTTGGGCTATGTCGATAGCGAAATCCGGGAACAGGAACGGCGGATGGCAGCAGCTCAGGGAGAGAACATCCTAAAAACTGGCTACTGCGTCCATCCCGATTTAGTGAATCCTGAGCTCCATCCCGAACAAGGTCCCATCTGGAAATGGTACACCAAAAACATCATTGACATTGCGCCCAAGTTAGGAGCCAACTATCATGGCGAGGGGCCTGGCGCACTCCGCCAAATCCGCAAAGAGAATCTGGACGAAATCCGCCGCATTTATGAAGTAACAGGCGGAATTGAACTTCACAATCGCCTTCTTTCAGAAGAATAACTACATGATTTTCAACAGACTATAACAATCCAAAGAAAAATGATCAATTTCGGATACTCCATAGCAAAATCAAGGGCGGTCAATTTGGATGAATGTGATTTTGACAAATTGCACCAGCTGGAGAATCTTGCGCCCTCATTCAAACGCTGCATGAACTGCGGAGCCTGCACCGCCACCTGCAGTGCCCAGCAATTCACCTCTTTCAACATTCGGAAAATTAAGTCACTGTACCAGCAAGCGCAATACGATAAATTGGCTAAAGAGTTGGAAAAGTGTATGTTGTGCGGGAAATGCACGTTGGTCTGTCCCCGTGGACTGAACTTGCGTCCTATTGTCATGAATATGCGTAAAATCTTAAACAAGAAATAGTTGTATGCTGCAATATTTTCATCCCTTTGTCCTCCCCTTCACTCTTGGTGCCTTCATCCTTTTCGGCATCTGCATCTGGAAATATGTGCGCTGGTACAAGCAGTTTGACCAGTTGCAGCGTGCCATTGTCCGGAAAAATCTTTTTTCGTGGAAGATCATCCCTGCTATTTGGGAAATGTTCCGCGAAGGTATTTTGCATATCCGCATCAGTCGTAAGAACCTGGTACTCGGCTATATGCACCGGAGTATCGCCTTCGGTTGGTTCCTGCTGATTCTGGTCGGTTTCATCGAGACACACCTCACACCAGCGGATGCCCACCCGATGTGGATGGCCATCTTCTACCGCTTCTTCTTCCACGAGCACCAGACGTTTGCAGGTGCCGCCTTCCTCACCAACCTGATGGACCTGCTGCTGATTTATGTCCTTTCGGGTATTTTATTGGCCGTCATCAAGAAGTTCTATTCCCGTATTTTGGGAATGAAAAAAACGACCAAGCACGTGGTTTTCGACCATTTTGCGAAAGCCTCCCTCTGGTGTATTTTTCCGTTACGTCTTCTTTCTGAAACACTTACGGCAACCATCTATCACAACGGCGGCTTTTTCACCCAATTCCTCGGCAACCTGATTCCGTTGCCGTTTGCAGAAGCTTTTGAGTTGCTTTCTTGGACGCTGTACTCGATTGCACTCGGCACCTTCTTCGTCAGCCTTCCCTTCTCCCGTTATATGCATATTTTCACGGAATTGGTACTGATTTATTTCCGCCAGATGGGGGTGAAGGACAAAAAAGAGCGCACCGGCTACACGATGTACGAGCTGAGTGCCTGTTCCCGTTGCGGCATGTGCATTGACAACTGTCCTTTAAATAAAGAACTGGGTATCAACACCGTACAATCCGTCTATTTCTTGCGGAACCTCCGTTACAAACGGAATCGTCCCTATGTGGTGGACAACTGCCTGCTGTGCGCCCGCTGCGCCTCCGATTGTCCCGTCAACATCGACCTGATGGCGATACGTCAGCAGGAGCGGAACAAGGGCAAGTTGGACACGGAAGGGAACTACAAATACCTTGAGACGGTACAGCCGTTCAACGCCATTGGCGGGGTCGGCTATTTCGGCGGGTGCATGTCGCACCTGACGCCCGGCATCACGGAGGCGATGAAAGAGATTTTCGAGGCAGCGGGCCAGCGTTACTGGCGCATTGACGAAGACCGGAGCATCTGTTGCGGGCGTCCTCTGCTACAGCAGGGATACATCAATCAGGCAGCGGAACTGCGCCGCAAGCTTACCGACCTCATCCGTAAGTCACAGATTTCCATGCTGGTAACGTCGTGCCCCATCTGTTACCAGACGTTCAAGAAGGACTACAAACTCAAGATTCCGGTACTGCACCATACGGAGTATATCGCCCGCCTCATCCAAGACGGGAAGATCAAGGTGCGGAAGGACGACTTGAAGACGGTCTATCACGACCCGTGCGAGCTGGGGCGCGGCTGCGGCATCTACAAGGAACCAAGGCAGATATTGAAGACCACCACCCATTTGGTGAAGGCGAAGCAGGAAAAGGAGGACTCCCTCTGCTGCGGTATCAACCTCGGTGACACGATGATAGACATTGAGCAGCAGAAGGTCATCCGTGACGCGGCGGTGGCGAACCTGCTTTACAAGAATCCCGACCTCATCGCCACGGCCTGCCCGATGTGCAAGAAGGCGTTCTGCAACTCCACCAACTTACAGGTAAAGGACATCGCAGAAATTGTTCAACAAAATCTGATTAAAAAGTAAAAATTATGGAGAAACGATATTGGAACGAGTACCAGAAGGAAATTGCGGATGACCACTACTTTTACGAGCGGAGCTGCATCCGGCAGACTTTTTTTCCAGGGTCGGAGGCGGCATTCCTGCGGATGATGCGGGAGGTGTTGCACAAGGACATCTACGATGAGGAGAATGCGCACACCTGCACGGGTATCGGATACCACAGCGACTTTGTGCCGTTGGAGACCACGATGACGGTGGTGGCGCGGCTTTTCGCACTGATGACGGAAAAGGGCTATACCAACTATGTGCCGTCTTGTGTCACCTCGTTCGGTATCTTTTCGGAGATGGTGGAGATGTGGGAGCATCATCCAGAGTTATTGGAAAAGACGCGGAAGTATCTCCGTGAGGCGACGGGACGGGAGTTTGAAATTCCAAAGAACATCGCCCACCCGTCGGACATCATATACAAGAATCGGGAAGAGCTGAAAAAGAATATGAAGTACCAATTGGTCAACCGGTTCACCGGCAAGCCGTTGCGGGTGGTGGAGCATGTGGGCTGCCACTATGCCAAGATTTTCCCGGAGAAGGGTGTGGGCAAGTCGGAGTTTCCGTATGTGCTGGCAGGTATGATTGAGTCGTGGGGTGGCGAGGTTCTGGACTATCCGGAGCGTCGGCACTGCTGCGGGTTCGGCTTCCGTCACTATTTGCTTCAGGAGAACCGCGGCTATTCCGTTGCCAACACGAAGAAGAAATTCGAATCGATGGAGCCGTACGAGCCCGACTTCATCGTCACCAACTGTCCCGGCTGTGCCATGTTCATGGACAAGTGGCAATACACGATTGCGGAGATGGAGAACAAGACTTTTGACAAGGAAGGGTATGGAATCCCCGTCCTGACCTACGAGGAGATGGCGGGACTTCTGCTCGGTTACGACCCGTGGCAGTTGGGATTGCAGCTGCATCAGGTTCAGGCCGAGAATCTGTTCAACAAGATAGGAATCAAGTACAACCCCGATGAAAAGTACTGCGGAGTAGATGGGAAGATACTCCCCTCCCCTGAAAAACCGAGGGTGTTGAAGCAATAGGGCATCGCATCCTGTTTCCGCCACAGGTCAATCCCTGACACATCTGACATACAGATACTGTGACCAGATGAAAACAACCTCTCTCACTCCTGAAAAATCCAAAAATAAAACCTTTGAAGCAGCGCCGTTTCCTAGGGGCGTTGCTAGCCAAAAACGATAATAACCAACCGAGTTATCCTGTAGCAAAGACAAATGGCTTGCATCATAAATCTCTTTTGGATATGCAGGATTGGCAATAGATTCATAGCACCATTCAAGCATCATCTGCGGCATCGGGGCATTGGTGGCTACACTACTTTGAAAAATCCTTAATGGTGGTGTCGGTTCTATTCCTTCGCAACAAATATTATACACCGCTTCAATCAGATCCCAGGCTTCGCCAGATTGTGGAAGATGCCATCCTGCCGGGCAAATTCCCCGTCGGGGTTGTGGAAGTACAAAATTCGTCCCCGAAGGAGGATAATCGTTAGTGTCCACTGCTGCCGCCCAATTATAAAGAATACCTGTATGAGGTAATGTTTCCGGATTATAAGTGTCTTTATGGTATTTCAATGTTCTCGTCTTAGTTCCTGAATTCCAAAGGTCTAATCCATCACTCGGGGCGTGCCTTGTTCTGATATTTTGCCGTAGCCAGCATTGGTTTCCAATTTGTGTGACGGCGTACCAATTCCCTTCATGGTCTGCGACGGAATCAATGTGCCACACTCCCTCCTCCAAATGGGCACTTTCATTGTCTTTCACTGTATTTGTGGCGATGCACGAATACTTCTTCTTTCCCATATATACTTCCCTTTCCAGCTCACAGCCGTAAATGTCCGTGCATTCCACAGTATAATACCCCGTCGGCAACTTGACACTATTGGTGGTGGCCACAATACTTCTGTTTTCATCTATCCAGCGTATGGAAGAGACATTGGTTGTCGTAGCCTCTGCCGTATTCAGGAACTCATTGGTACACACATAACAGGATGAAGACGCCACCTGCGGGGTAATAACTTGTGTGAAGGTGGTGGACAAGGTGTCAGGTCCACAAAAAGCGTCCACTATAATCTGGTAAGTCCCTTCTGCATCATAATACACATCAAAAACATCACCGCCTGACGATTCTGTTCCTGTCGAAGAAATCCACTTGTAGTGATATAACGGTTTATGGACATCCGTACCTGTGAGTACCGCACTATACGTGATGGTATTCCCATTTTGACACAATGGTGTTGAAGGGTTTCTGTTTGATTCAATGGTCAGGACGAGATCAGATAGCGTGCGGGCATGAAGTTCCAACGTGTCTGAATAGCGTCCATTTGTCAATACAACTTGGAGTAGATAGTCGGTAGCGGGTGTGAGACCAGAAATTGTTTCAAAAGAATAATTTCCAAGATTACGAATAATATTGACAGCTGCGGTATCCTGATATTCGTCATCCGAAAAGGCAATCATCCTCCCTGACAGAGGAATTCCACCATTAGATCCTACTTCTATTCTGACTTGGATGCTTGTTGAAGTTTTGGACACTATGAACATGGTGTCCAAAACCACGGGAGCCGGTCCCGTACAAAAAGAAGACACCTCTCCACGGGTTGTCCCATAGGCATTGGTGGCAAACGGGCGCACATAGTAAGTCTTATTGGGCAATGACCCGAACACCTCTGCCTCGAAACTTCCGAGTGTCCCCTGGACACAAAGTTGTTCCGGATTTATCAAATTTTCATTGATGGAGTATTCAAAGCCTCTTGACAGCACCGGCGACCATCCGTCGAATGGTACTTTCGCATAAAACATTGCAGCATCAGGCGAGACCACCCGCATAGAATCGAAGACCAAAAATGGCGGGTAATGCAATATATTCCCGTTGCGGCTTAGTCGGGGATGCTCCACTTCGCCGCCATATTGGTCAAGAAACACAGCATCCTGCTTCACATTATCCCCCGAACGGGTCAGACCGGCCACTTGCGAGAACAAATGTCCGAAAGACAATACGAGCAAGCATACACAAACACTGATTCTGTTAAGCATAATCTTCCCTATTTATGATAATAATAAAACTGGACCCTATCCCCTGACACCAAAGATTTGCCCCCATTATTATATAACTGATATATGAGCGTGCTACCGGACAAACGATAGGCAGCCGAAGACACACAAACACCATTTATATAGAGGATGGAAGCCATCCCTGACACCGGTGTCGCCGATAGTCTGAAGACATTTGTTGGTGTTTCCGGAACTATGAATTCCTCCAGTACCGCTGTTATGGAGCGGAGGTCGGCCAGTGCCGCGCGAAGGTCTCCCAACGCTTCCTCCAAATCTGCTGCCGTGACATAATTCGCCAATATTCCTGACAATTCCGACACCCTGACATAATTCGCAAGCGTATCCAATAGTCTGGGATCAGCGGTGCTGTGGCTGTAGCGGCCAAGCGAGTCCGACAGGGCCGACGTTGTCACATAGTCCGACAATTCCGAATCTGTCACGTAACCAGACAATTCCGAATCCACCACATAGCCTGATAATTCTCCTCTCGTCACGTAGTTTGCGAGCGTGTCCGTCAGTCCCGATGTGGTGACATAGTAAGCGAGCGTGTCCAGCAGCCCCGCCGTGGCTGTGACGTAGCGGGCCAGCGAATCCGACAATGCCGATGCTGTCACGTAGTCCAACAATTCCGGCTCCGTCACGTAATTCGACAATGTATCGGATAAGCCCGCCACCGTCACATAGTTCGCGAGCGTGTCCGTCAGTCCCGTTGTGGTCACGTAGTAAGCGAGCGTATCACGGAGGGCATCGGCTGAAACGAGATTGGTGCTGCCGAGGTGCTCCTCCAAGGCCTGAAGAGGAATATGCTCCGCATAGCAGGCCAACGGAACCGCCGTCACAGGCTTGACATCCGAAACGGTATGGCCTCCCCGCAGCGTGATTTCGGTACGGACCACAGCATCATTCCACGTCACTTGCGACACGTCACCGACGGGACTTTCCCCCTCCCCCACAAGAAGGGAGATAAGTCCGTTACGGTTGCTTGTCAGATGGTGCAGTTCCGAATAGACCACACTGCTGGAAACGGCATGGTTATAGAACTGGATTCTGACCGAAACCGAGTCATTCGCGACTAATTCGTTGGCAGCATTCCGGACCACTGCCTGATAGCTGAACTTCGGTGCGGTCTGCGCCAAAGCCAGTGAAAATAAGAGAATGGCAAACAGAAATATTAAAACTCTTTTCATATTTATAAATTTTTGGAAATATCAGTCTTTGGCGCAACGGACACTACAGCCATCGTCTTTATTGAGAGCGGTGAGAACAAAACTCCCGCATACGTAGGGCAGACAACCTGCTGAGGAAACGGTCGGAGAAACCCAATCCGCATTCCACAGGTAGGCATAAGCCTTCAGGTATTCGTAACGGTTAAGGGCAGCATTATACAATCCCCCCGGGACGATGGAAAGATGACTTGCGTCATTCGGGACATCCCCTATCCATAGATTCCCTGTCGCTTTCAGTTCGGCTCCCTCGTACAGCTGTAGTGCCGACATTTCAGACGAGGTCGGGATATGCCATCCTTCGGGGCAGACTCCCTGCACTTCACCATCCGCATTAAAGGACGGTATGTCAGTGCTGTTTTCTGGAATACCCACCGCCGAATACCAGCTATAAAGTCTCCCGAAAAGATGGAGATTCTCCACCGTATCGGGAAAGAGGTCGTCCCGATAGATATCGGCGGCCGGAATCTCGTCGCCAGTGCCGGCATAATGCCGTGCATAGATATTCCCCCTCATCCAGCAGTCGGCACCAACACGGATGGTTTCATAGACATTTCCATCGCCGTCCACCGCCGTGAAGCCGTCTCCGCAGGGAGGGAAATCTGCCCTAACGCTCTGTATGCAACGGAAAGTGTCATTTGCCGTCAGTAGCAGACACGTCACATATCCAGAGGCACCGACCGTAAGGAGGGGCGGAGCATCCGAAGCAACGAATAGTCCCTCCACCGAGGGTATCACTGTCAAGCCCTCCGAAGGGAACGGCATCGTTGCGACCCCATACGGAGCCATCGTCTGATAGTCGGAGGGGCAGGATACCGCATAGACCATTCGAAAAACCACACTGTCGCAGCCGTGGGCACTATAAAGGGAGTCCACATTCTGCCCTACCTCATAACTTCCTATGTCGCTTTCGGATAAAAGCAACGTGTCATAGCCCACAAAAGTCGGATAGACCCGAAGATGATGCACAAATACGCTGTCACACCCGTCACGCGCATGGGGCACGTACCTTCGGGCAAGATACAATCCAGCCTCTAACGTGTCACCGTATGTTATTCCAAAATTGTCGTATCCAATACCGGCACAGACATCATCCACTACCGTATCTTGAAGCAGATAACCTTGTTCGATACCTTCATTTACAGATATTTCCAAACCATACTGACGATAAAAAGGCTGCCCGAAAGTGTAAGAGACACCACCCGAATCCCCGTGCGACACTGAAAACCCCGACTGTGCCCACCCCTTCGGGAGCAGCCTAAAAAACAACATCATCAATATTACTATGTAATACCTTCTATTTTTCTGTAAACGATTGGTTTGCATTGCGTCTTCTGTCAATTTTAACGCCGCAAAAATACCATCGTTAAAGCCGTTCTTTTAATACTTGTTAATAAAAATTTAATAAGTTTTGTATTTTATTCTCAATTAATCATTTGTATTTTTATATTAGTTTGAAGTTTTCAACAATTTAACTTTTTAAGATAATAAAATTCTTAAAAAAACTTATTACAACCGATAGAAAATCAGTAAACTTGCAACTTTATGAACTTAATCGTATATTTGCCGCTTCATTTCCAAAAACAGAACAACTAACATAAATCATTGATAATATGGAACTTATTTCAAGAAGAGTGAGTACAATGGCTCCGTCGGAAACACTTGCTATGACGCAGATTGCCCGCGAGCTGAAAGAATCCGGAAAAGACGTAATCAGTCTCAGCATCGGCGAACCCGATTTCAACACCCCCGAAATGGTGAAAGAGGCTGCCAAACAGGCTATTGATGAAAACTGGACCCACTACCCACCGGTAGCCGGTTATCCCGAACTGAAAAAAGCCATCTGCGCAAAATTCAAAAGAGACAACAACTTGGATTATACCCCTGACCAGATCGTGGTCTCCACCGGTGCAAAACAGTCCATCTACCAAGTGATGATGGCATTGGTGAACCCAGGCGATGAGGTGATTATTCCCGCTCCCTTCTGGGTTTCTTACAAAGCCATCGTCCAACTGGCTGAAGGAAAGTCCGTTTACATTCAGACCCAGATTGAAAATGACTTCAAAGTGACGCCGGAACAGCTTCGTGCCGCCATCACTCCGAGAAGTAAGGTTTTGATTTTCAGCAGTCCCTCCAACCCGACGGGCATGCTGTACTCGAAGGAAGAGCTGAAAGCCCTCGCCGAGGTTCTCCGCGATTATCCCGACATCATCGTGGTCGCCGACGAGATTTACGAACACATCAATTTCGAGGGCAAGCATGAAAGCATGGCACAGTTCGACTTCATGAAGGAACGCACCGTTACGGTGAACGGCGTGGCCAAAGGTTTTGCCATGACCGGCTGGCGTATCGGCTTTATCGGGGCACCTCTTGCTATCGCAAAGGCCTGCAACAAGTTGCAGGGACAAGTAACTTCCGCCACCTGCTCTATCGCCCAGCGTGCCACCATCAAAGCCATGGAGATGGAACCGACCACTTCGGAAGACATCATCACCATGCGCAACATCTTTATGAAACGCCGCGATATGGTCTATGAGCTGCTTCAGCAAGTTCCCGGTTTCAAGGTGCGTCTGCCCAAAGGCGCCTTCTACTTCTTCCCCGAAGTGTGCAGCCTGTACGGTAAAAACGCCCCCGCGGATTCCATCTTTGCGGAAAAATATGGCAAAACCGCCATTGAAAACTCCACCGACCTCTGCATGTACCTTCTTTACGATGCGAATGTCGCTCTGGTTCAAGGTATTGCCTTCGGTGACGACCGCTGCATCCGTCTTTCATACGCCACTTCGGAGGACAAGCTGAAGGAGGCCGTCCGCCGCATCAAAGTAGCAGTAGAAAATCTGAAATAACCGGCCCCTCGCATGGAACGGCAGATTACCGGCACCGCCTATTTCGCCTCCGACTTCCATTTCGGGGTACCCGACCGTGAGAGCAGTCTCCGTCGGGAGGAGGCGGTCATAAGCTGGCTTGACCGTATTTCTGCCGATGCCGACCATCTGTTCCTGCTGGGTGACATTTTCGACTTCTGGTTTGAGTACCGCGACGTCGTACCCAAAGGCTATTTCCGTTTCTTTTCCAAATTACTGGAAATGAAACAAAAAGGAACCAAAATTTACTATTTCACCGGCAACCACGACATGTGGGTGGGTGATTATTTTGAGCAGGAGTTCGGAATGGAAATTTTCCGCTCACAGCAAGTTTTCCTTATCAACGGAAAACGGTGCGTGGTGGGACACGGTGACGGCCTTGACCCGAAGGACAAGGGGTATCTGCTTATCAAGAAAATTTTTGCTTTCCGTCCTAACATTTTGTTGTATAGCGCATTACCGCCGAGATGGGCTTTTTCCATCGCCCGAAAATGCTCTCATACAAGCCGTAAAAAGACCGGCAAGGAAGATTTTCACAAAGATGACGAAGACATTATGGTGAACTACATCCTTGACTATTTGCAGCACGACAATTCCATCGACTATTTCATTTTCGGGCACCGTCATCTTCCCTTGAAAATCCACATTGAAAACGCCGTCTATTTCAACACCGGCGACTGGCTTACCCATAACTCTTACTTGCGAGTAGCATCAGAGTTATTTGATTTACAATACGATAAATAACAAACGTACCAATATGAAAAAACTTTTTTGGGCTATTCTTTGCTTCTTCTTCCTGTTTCCGCTTTTTGCAGAAAAAGTTCCTGCCGACCAGCTTATTTCATTGGGAATCAATGCTTACCAGCAGCGTTGCGCCACCAATGCGGAAGTCATTTTAAAGGACGTTGATTTTCTGGCACAGGATGGTGATACGGTGATGGTACTCCTGCACTTCCAGAACGGGGGCTTCCTGCTGATGAGTGCGGACGATGCGGCCATTCCGGTTCTTGGCTACTCCACTGAAGATGATCTTCCTTTGGACAATATCGCCCCCGCCACGCAAAAGTGGATTGCGGACTATCGGGACCAGATCCTCCAAATCCGGCAGAAAGGTCTTGCCGCCACTGAGGAGATTGCCGCCCAATGGCAGTCGTTGGCGAGAGGGATTAAAGCCACCCGTTCCACTGTGGTTTCTCCTTTGATTACGGCCAAATGGAACCAATCGCAATACTACAACGACCTTTGTCCCGCTGATGATGAGGCACCTTTCGGGTACGGCGGTCACGTGCCCTGCGGCTGTGTCGCTCTCGCTATGGCGATGGTCATCCATTACTACCGCTACCCCGAGACGGGCCAAGGCAGCCACAGCTACCACTCCGATTACGGTTACCACAGTGTCAATTTCAGCCAGCAGACCTACAACTATGATGCGATGCCTTATTCTCTTTCCAACAATTGCAATGAGGTCGCCAAGCTGATTTACCATTGCGGAATTGCGGTGGATATGAGCTATGCCCCCGAAGGTTCCGGCGCACAGACGGAGGATACAAAGAATGGCTTGAAAAACTACTACAAATACGCCAGCGACATCAACAATGCCTCCCGTAACGGCGGCGGCTGGGGCGGCTGGGGCAATAGCGGTTACACTGACGAGCAATGGATCGGACTGTTACAGAGCAATTTGGACCAGCACTACCCCATCATTTATTCTGGCTATACCGACAACTGGGAGGGACATGCCTTCTTGTGCGACGGATATGATGACGCCAACCTTTTCCATTTCAACTGGGGATGGGGCGGCTCCGGCAACGGCTACTTCACCATCAACAACCTCAATTCGGGCAACGGCACTTTCACCACGGGACACCGCATCGTCTATAACATCCACCCGCCGACCAACATCTATCCGCCCTACTGCACCGCCACTGTCATCAAATCCACTGCTGGTTCGTTGGAAGATGGCAGCGGACATCTTGACTATCAGAACAATACAAACTGCACCTACATCATTGCGCCCGACAACGGAAAGAGTGTCACTCTCACTGTGGCCCAACTGAATACGGAAGCAAATGCGGATTTTCTGCGGATTTATGATGGCGACCCCGAAAATGGCGGAAACCTTCTCAAAGAATATTCCGGAACCACCTACAATTCCTCTGAAAGTGTGTACTCCCCCACCGGCGTGGCTTACGTCACTTTCCAGACCAATGACAGCGTGACGGCGCCGGGCTGGAAGCTCCGCTTCTCCGCCAAACGTCACGTACAGTGCCAATCGCAGACTTTCACAGAGCCAGAAGGTTCCTTCAGCGACGGCAGCGAGGAGAACGACTACGCCTCCGATGCCAGTTGCCGCTGGACCATCGCCCCTGAAAACGCCACGTGGGTACGCCTCTCCTTCAGTGAGTTCGACATCAGCCCCGAGGACTGCATCAGTGTTTATAAAGGCACCTCCACCAGCGACCTCACCCTCGTCGGATCGTACAGCAACAATTCCCGTCCTCCCGCCTCTATCACCAATGCCACTGGCGGCATTATCAAGGTAATATTCGACAGCGACAACCACCTCCAAAATGCCGGTTTCACCGCATCATGGACATCTGGCAGCGAGCAGACCTCCGTCTCCGACCGAAACAGCCTTGATTTTGAGACCTTTCCAAACCCTGCCAACACAACCGTCGGCATCATCGTCCCCCAACAATTTAAAGACGGCAACGTCCGTATCACCGACATGACCGGCCGCATTGTTCTAAACCAAGAACTCGGCAGCAACGGCGGAATCACCATCCTCTCCACCGAAAAACTCACGTCAGGTATTTACCTGATTACTCTTTATAACCAAAAAGAAATTTCTTCCAAGAAATTGATTATCAAACACTAATGAACAACCGCCATTTTTGGTTTCCCCTTGTTCTTGCCTTTTTGTCGGGCATTGTGGTTGCTTTTATCCTTTTCAAAAGGCTACAGCCCAAAAGCCATTTCGTTCCCCAATCCGAATATGGGAAAATTGGGGAAGTCCTGGATTATATCCAAAATTATTATTTTGACACCCTTGATAATGAAGAACTTATAAAAACCACTCTGACGACCCTGCTTGAGAGTCTGGATCCTCATTCCGCCTACGCCACAGCGGAGGAGAACAAACGCCTGACCGAGTCCTTGGACGGCGCTTTCGAAGGGGTGGGCATCCAGTTCAACATTATGAACGACACGGTGATGGTGGTGGCTGTGGTGAGTGGCGGACCTTCCGAAAAAGCGGGTATCCGCGCCGGCGACCGTATCGTTTCTGTCAATGACAGCACGATTGCCGGAAATGGCATTACCAACGATCAGGTTTTCAAATTGTTGAGAGGAAAGAAGCACTCCAAAGTCAAAATTGGCATCCACCGTCCGGGGTTCCCCGAAACCTACTTTTTTGACATCATCCGTGACGTAATCCCCACCTACACCTTAGATGTTGCCTATATGCTGGATGCGACGACGGGCTACATCAAGCTCAACCAGTTCGGGGAGAACACCTACAATGAATTTCTGGATGCGGTTTTCACCTTGAAAAACAAAGGTATGACTTCGTTAGTGCTGGACCTGCGCGGCAATAGCGGCGGCTACCTCGGCACCGCCATCAACCTGTGTGACGAATTTCTTCCAAAAAGCGACCTCATTGTCTATACCGAAGGCCGGAACATGCCTGAAAATAAGATATATGCCACTGCCATCGGCAATTTCGAGAAAGGGGATTTGGTGGTGCTCATCGACGACTTCAGCGCCTCCGCCAGCGAAATTGTGGCGGGTGCGGTGCAGGACAACGACCGCGGCTGGGTGGTCGGACGGCGCTCTTTCGGCAAGGGGCTGGTACAGCAGCAGTTCGTTCTTTCCGACAGCTCCACTATCCGCCTCACCGTCGCCCGCTACCACACCCCCAGCGGACGTTGCATCCAACGGAACTACGACAAAGGCACCGGCGACTATTACGCCGACCTGCTGCGCCGTTACGAAAGCGGGGAGATGGACTCCGCCAACAATATCAAATTTGACGAAAACCTCCGTTACAAGACTAAGAAAGGGCGCACCGTCTATGGCGGCGGCGGCATCATGCCCGACTTTTTCGTCCCCCTTGACCGAGACAATAATGCAATGGCATTCAACGAAATATACAATTCCGGTTTGTTGATAGAATTCACTTTCAACTATGCTACCGAACACAAGACGGAAATTTTACGGAAATACCCTTCCGCCGAAGATTTTGTGGCTAAAATGACGGTCCCTGATGCTACTGTCCAACAATTCATACAGTTTTACCAGAAGAAAGACCACACGATTCCAACGTTGAACACCACCAGCCAGAAGGAACTCCGACTTTGGCTTAAAGCACTGATAGGCAGAAATATATACGAAGAAAACGGATTCTATCCAGTCATCAATTCCACTGACAAGACCCTACAGAAAGCAATGGAAGTTCTTCACACAAAATAAATATCTATGAAAAAAATATTTATCGCAATGATTGTTTGTCTGGTATGCACAGGCGCATTTGCCCAAAGCCAAGACAAAAGTTTCACTGTCAAAAACGTCACTTTCACGATGAAATATGTGAAAGGCGGCACTTTTATGATGGGGTTCACCTCAGAACAGGTACACGGGGTTGCCAATGAGAGGCCCGCCCACAAAGTCACCGTCAGCGATTTCTACATCGGAGAGACGGAAGTGACACAGGCTCTTTGGGTGGCCGTGATGGATTCGGCACCTTCGTACAAAGGCGGCTGGACCGACGAGTTCGGACGGGGCGACGACTATCCCGCCTACCGTATTAGCTGGATAGATGCGCTGAAGTTCATAAAAAAGCTCAACGAACTGACTGGCAAAACTTTCCGTTTGCCCACGGAAGCAGAATGGGAATATGCGGCACGGGGTGGCAACAAAAGCAGCGGATTCCGATATAGCGGCAGCAACAACATTGACGAGGTGTCGTGGTACGATGGCAATAGTGCCGAGATGACGCATCCCGTGAAATTGAAAAAACCAAACGAACTCGGCATTTACGATATGAGCGGCAACGTTTGGGAATGGTGCCAAGACTGGTATGAAACATACAGCAGTGAATATCAGAAAGATCCGAAAGGCCCGTCCAAAGGAACTTACCATATTGACCGCGGTGGCGCATGGAACCGCAACAACAAGTACAGCCGTGTCACCGCCCGTTGCTATGACGACCCCGGTCTGCGCAACAAGAATTTGGGCTTCCGTATTGCACTGGTGCCGTAACTAACACGCAAAGATGATATTGTCTGCATCCAAATTTTATCGTATCTTTGCACCCGTTTTTTTTAATAGCAAATCATAATTAAAAATTTCTACTATGGGAAGAGCATTTGAATATAGAAAAGCAAGAAAACTGAAAAGATGGGGCAATATGGCCCGTGTGTTCACCCGTCTGGGTAAGGAAATCACGATGGCGGCGAAGGCCGGCGGCCCTGATCCCGATACCAATGCGAAACTCCGTCTGCTGATCCAGAACGCCCGTTCGGAAAATATGCCGAAAGACAACGTCGATCGCGCCATCAAGCGCGCCTTCGAGAAGGACACCTCCGACTACAAGGAAGTGCTTTTCGCCGGCACCGCCCCGCACGGCGTCGCCGTGGTGATTGAAACCGCCACCGACAACAACCAGCGCACCGTTGCCAACCTCCGCAGCTACTTCAACAAGCTCGGCGGCACCCTCGGCAATTCCAACATGCACGACTTCATCTTTGACCACAAAAGCATCTTCACCGTCGTCCGCACCCCCAATCTCGACCTCGAGGAATTCGAACTGGCTATGATGGACTTCGACGCCGAAATTGATGCCGACGAAGAGGAAGTGATCGTGATGGCCGAATTCTCCGCCTTCGGTCCCATCCAGAAATATTTGGAAGACAACAAATTTGAAATCAAGAGCTTCAAGTTCGAACGTATCCCCAACGTGATGAAATCCGTCACCGACGAACAACGCGAGGAAATCGAAAAGCTCCTTGAAAAAATCGAAGAAGACGAAGACGTCACCAACGTGTTCACCAATATGGAATAACCGTAAAAAGTATAAAGTAAAAAGTAAAAAGTTTCCAACGCACAATACTCCCCTTACCAATAACTCATAACCTATTACCCTTTACCCCATACCTATTACCTATTACTTATTACCTCATACCTATTACTTTATAAACTACTGATATGTATTACTACAAATTCCGGGTTTATTACGATGAAGTCGAGGATTTCGTAAGGGACATCGAAATCCTGTCCAACGACAATTTTGAAAGTCTGCACAAGGCCCTTTTGGATGCTATCCCGTTGGACGGCAAGGAGTTGGCTTCCTTCTACATCTGTGATTCCAAATGGAACAAGCAGAAGGAGATTTCGTTGATGGACATGGAGGACGACGAGGCCAAGGAAATTCCTGAGTACGAGGAAGATGATGAATTCTCCCTCCGCTCCCGCCTCCCCATTTCTGTGATGCACGACTCGTTGCTCAAGGATTACATCTCCGACCCGCACCAGCACATCATGTACGAATACGACTTCCTTCGTCCGAAGGTGTTCTACATTGAGTTGCAGAAGGTGCTGCAGGTGCAGGATGGGGTCTCCTACCCGCGTTGCACCCATAAGGTGAAGGAGATGCCAAAGGAGAACAAGAACCTGCACCTTCCCAACCCCGATGACGACTACGTGGAAGACCTTGATCTGGAGGAGGATGACCTCGGCACCGGCTTCGACGACGGCTACGATGATTTGGACCTGAGCGGCTTCGATGAACTTAAGGAATTTTAGTAACCCCACACTGGTGGTGATTGCGGGTGCCACAGCGGTTGGCAAGACGCAATACGCCATTCAGACGGCCATTGATTGCGAATCTGTCATTATTTCGGCAGATTCGCGTCAGTTTTATAGGGAGATGAAAATCGGGACGGCCGCCCCCACGCCGGAGGAGCTGGCCGCCGTGCCGCACTACTTCGTCGGCAACCTCTCCATCCACGACTACTACAGCGTTTCCGTTTTCGAGCAGGAGGTCCTGCAGCTCCTCCCCTCACTCTTTGCCCAACACCCCGTCGTGGTGATGACGGGCGGTTCGGGACTTTATATCGACGCGGTGTGCAACGGCATCGATGAGCTGCCGGATCCCGATCCGGAACTCCGCGCCTTCGTCAACAACCTGTACCTCCACGATGGCATCGAAGCCCTCCGGACGGAGCTGCGCCGCGTGGACCCCGCCTACTACAACCGCTGCAACCTCGCCGACCACAAGCGGATGATCCGGGCGGTGGAAGTCTCCCTCCAGATGGGACAGCCCTATTCCGATTTCTTGCAGAACACCAAGCGACAAAGAGACTTCGACATCCTGAAAATCTGTTTGGTACGTCCGAGGGAGGTACTGTTCGACCGCATCAACCGCCGTGTCGATCAGATGATGGAAAACGGGCTTTTGGACGAAGTGCGCTCGCTGTACCCATACAAGCACCTTAACTCCCTCAATACCGTCGGGTACAAGGAGCTGTTTGATTACCTTGATGGAAAACTATCTCTGGAACAAGCCGTTACGGACATCAAAACCCACACTCGCCGTTATGCCAAACGGCAGATGACGTGGTTCAAACGCAACGAAGGAGAGTACCAGTTTGTGGAACTGCCGTCATAAAATATTGTAAACGATGGATCATTTTCTTCCGACAACGAAAAAAGAGGTGGAGGCATTGGGCTGGGATACGCTCGATGTCATCCTCGTCAGCGGTGACGCCTACGTGGACCACCCCTCTTTCGGGCCGGCAGTAATCGGCAGATGGTTAGAAACCATGGGGTTACGGGTCGCTATCGTGCCGCAGCCCAATTGGCAGGACGACGGTCGCGACTTCGCCAAACTCGGGAAACCGCGCCTCTTTTTCGGGGTCACTGCCGGCAATATGGACTCGATGGTGAACCATTACACCGCCACCAAACGTCTGCGCCATGATGATGCCTACACCCCCGGCGGACAGCACGGCTTCCGTCCCGACTACGCTACCATCGTCTATACCAAGTGGTTGAAGAAACTGTTTCCTGACACGCCCGTTATCATCGGGGGCATCGAAGCCTCCCTGCGCCGCCTCTCCCATTACGACTACTGGAGCGATTCGTTCAAACCCTCCATCCTGATGGAGTGCCCCGCCGACCTGCTTGTCTATGGCATGGGCGAGCGTCCGATGACCGACCTCGTGCGCATCTTCCAAACCGGCAACTGGCGGGAACATTTGAACGAATGTTCACAAATCGCTTTCATTTCCAATACATTAGAAGGGTTTTGCACAAAAGAGGAGACGCTGATGCTTCATCCTTTTGAAAAGGAGCTGAGCAACCGGCGTTTTTATGGAGAGAATTTTGTGGCGTTTGAAACCGAAAGCAACAAGATGCTCCAACGGACAATCGTGCAGCCGTACAATCGCAAATATCTGATTATCAAGCCGCCGTATCCGCCCGCAACGGAGGAAGAGATGGACCGGTACGCCCTATTCGACCGGATGATGAATGCACCGCACCCGAAATACGCCAAACGCGGCGACATCCCGGCGTGGGAGATGATCAAGAACTCCATCACCATCCATCGGGGATGCTTCGGCGGATGCAGTTTCTGCGCCATCACGGCCCACCAAGGGAGATTCATCAGCTCCCGTAGTGAGGAGTCCATCCTGAAGGAAGTCAGCGACTTGGCACAACGCAGCTACTTCAAGGGGCACATTTCCGACTTGGGGGCGCCGTCGGCCAACATGTACCGTCTGCACGGGCGCAATACGAAAGCGTGCCGACAGTGCAGCCGCCCGTCGTGCATCCATCCCGACATTTGTAAAAACCTCATTATCAATCATAAACCACTGATAGAATTGTACCGACGGGCGGCTGCAATACCGAACGTGCGGCACATTACCATCGGTAGCGGCATCCGGTACGACCTGCTCATCGGTGACGAAAAGACCGACCGCGAAAACGGACTCACCGACTATCTGACAGAGGTCATCTGCCATCATGTTTCGGGGCGGTTAAAGGTGGCGCCGGAACATACGCAGCCGAAGGTGTTGGACAAGATGCGGAAGCCGCACTTCGACACCTTTCTCGTTTTCAACCGCAAATTCCAGAATATCAATAAAAAAGCGGGATTACGGCAACAACTTGTCCCCTACTTCATTTCCGCACATCCGGGTTGCACATTGGACGATATGAAGGCATTGCACAAAGCCACTGCCAACCAACATCTTCATATTGAGCAGGTTCAGGATTTTACTCCCACCCCAATGACCTATTCCACTGCAATGTACTATTTAGGCTACGACCCCTACACGGGCGAAAAGGTATTCACGGCCAAAAACAAAGGGGAAAAGGACAAGCAGAAAGAGTGGTTCTTCTCACGAAAGTAAAAAGTATAAAGTAAAAAGTTTCCAACGCACAATCCTCCCTTATTACCCATAACCTATTACCTTTTACCTAATACTTTTAACCTGATGAACTTTACAAACTTTATAAACTTTATGAACTAATTGTCGTATTTTTGCCGCTTCAAAATCAAAAACGACCAATGGCTAAACAACGGATTCTGATGGCGATGAGCGGCGGTATTGATAGTACCGTTTCTGCAATGCTCCTTTTGGAGCAGGGGTATGAGTTGGTAGGCGCTACGTTCCGCACGTTCGACAGCATCAAGGAGAGTTGTATTGCCAAAGAGCGCGGCTGCTGTAGCATCGACTCCATCATGGAAGCGAAGCACAATGCGGAAAAACTTGGTTTTGAGCACCATATCGTCGATTTCCGGCAGGCGTTCAAGGAGCACGTCATCAACGACTTCATTCACGAATATATGCACGGGCGCACGCCGAACCCGTGTGTGCTCTGCAACTCCTCCATCAAATGGGGGATGCTGCTGGACAAGGCCGACGAGCTGGGTTGCGACGGCATCGCCACCGGCCATTACGCCCGCATCATCCAGCAGAACGGCCACTGGTTTTTGGGCACGGCGGCCGACACGCACAAGGACCAGACCTACTTCCTCTGGCGGCTGACGGAAAGCAACCTCAGCCGCACGCTCTTCCCTTTGGGAGGACTGACAAAGCCCGAAGTCCGGAAGATTGCCGCCGACCACGGTTTCGTGAAGCTTTCGCAAAAGACGGAAAGTCAGGAGATCTGCTTCATCCCCGATAACGACTATCGCCGCTTCCTGACAGAAAATGTGGCGGATTTCGAGGCGAAGGTCCAGCCCGGTGATTTCGTCGATGCCACTGGCAACAAGGTCGGCACGCACCAAGGTTTTCCGTTCTATACGATTGGGCAGCGCAAGGGGCTGAAGGTGGCCTTTGGCACCCCCAAGTACGTCACCCGCATCAACGCTGCCGACAACACCGTCACGCTCGGTGACCGCGACGACCTGCTGGCCACCACCCTGCGTGCCAACCACTGCACCTTCACCGATGCAGCGATGCTGCAGGAGAATCCGGTGGTACAGGCCCGCATCCGCTACAAAAGTCCGGCGGTGGAGGCCACTGTCCGCATCGAAGGAGACACGGCGGAACTCACCTTCACCGAACCAGTGTGGGGTGTCACGCCAGGACAGTCGCTGGTGCTCTACCAGAACGGATTGGTCGTGGGGGGAGGACTCATTTGCTAAAATGTGAAAATGTTAAGATGTGAAGATATGAAAAATAAGATCTTACAATTAAAGAAAGAGAAGAACGCCATTATTCTGGCCCATTATTACACCCGTCCTGAGGTGCAGGAAATCGCCGACTTTGTGGGTGACAGTCTTGCCCTTTCGCAGAAGGCCGCGGCAACGGATGCTGACATCATCCTCTTTGCCGGCGTCCATTTTATGGCGGAAACGGCCAAAATCTTGAATCCCACGAAAAAAGTCCTGATTCCCGATATGAGTGCAAGCTGCTCGCTGGCCGACAGTTGTCCCGACGAGGAGTTTGCCGAATTTTTGAAGCAGTATCCCGGCCACACGGTGTTGAGCTACATCAACTGCTCCGCCCGCGTGAAGGCGCTGTCGGACATCATCGTCACTTCCGGGAATGCCCTCCGCATTGTGAAATCTTTACCTGAAGATGAGAAGATTGTCTTTGCACCCGACTGGAACCTAGGAAGTTACATCAACCGTATGACAGGACGCGAGATGGTTTTGTGGGAGGGTGCCTGCCACGTCCACGACCAGATTCAGGCGGAAGATGTGGAGCAGCTGCACAAGTTCCACCCGTCAGCATTAGTGATTGCCCACCCCGAATGTCCCGAACATATTTTGAAACTGGCAGACTTTGTCGGTTCCACGGCGGCGATGCTGAAATTTGTTGCATCGTCTGAAAATCAAGAGTTTGTAGTAGTGACGGAAAGCGGCATCCTCTACGAACTTCGGAAGCAGAATCCTGACAAGAAGTTCTATGCTCTTTCTGATATGCACGAAGCCAAGGGCGGCGACTGCGAATGCGCAAACTGTAAGTATATGAAATACAATACGTTGGAAAACATCCTTTCGTCTTTGGAAACGGAGACTCCCGAACTGGTGTTGGACGAAACCTTAATGGAGGCCGCCCGCCGTCCGATTGAACGGATGCTGTCGTTATCGTAATTAAACACGTAGTAGGGAATAAGTAACAAATGCGAACCAACTGATTAGCCGCACGGCTGTGCTGCTCTACTTTATAAACTTTATAAACTTGATGAACTTTATAAACTAATTAATTGTATCTTTGCCGTCAAATTCTGAATATGACTTATAAGCGTATTTTGTTGAAACTGAGCGGTGAGTCGCTGGCTGGCGACGACAGCTACGGTATTAATTATAAGGCGGTGCGGCATTATGCTTCTGAGATCCGCTCCGCCGTGGAGACGGGCGTGCAGGTGGGTGTCGTCATCGGCGGGGGCAACATCTTCCGCGGAGTGAGCGGCGCCGACAAGGGCTTCGACCGCCGTCAGGGCGACCACATGGGCATGTTGGCCACCATCATCAACTCTATGGCCTTGCAGGCTGTTCTGGAGGAACTGGACGTGAAAGCCAAGGTGCTCACCTCCCTCGAAGTGGAGGGCATGACCGAAAAAATCTTCTTCAAGAATGCGGAACGCTACCTCAACGAAGGGTGCGTCGTCATCTTCGGTGGCGGCACCGGCAACCCCTTCTTCACCACCGACTCCGCCGCCGCCCTCCGCGCCGTCGAAATCAAAGCCGACCTGCTGCTCAAGGGCACCCGCGTGGATGGCGTCTATACCGCCGACCCCGAAAAGGACCCCACCGCCACCAAGTACAGCCGCATCACCTTCACCGAGGCCTACGAAAAACACCTCAAAATCATGGATCTGACGGCCTTCACCATCTGCAAGGACAACAATATGCCCGTCTATGTCTATGATGCCAACGGGGAAGGCAACCTGATGAAGGTGCTTTCCGGCGAACCCATCGGCACCCTTTGTTATAACGAATAAATTATCAGCCTTATGGAAGAGAACACAACCGTTGTGGAACAACCCGAAATGATTGACATCAAAACCTACAAGACCGCCAACAAGCGGGCGCACTTCAAACGGCACATCGCCATCTATTTTCTGCTGATGATTGTGCTGTGGGTGCTCTACTTCTTCATCTTCCGAGAACCTAAAACGCCCGAAACCGCCGATGCACCGATGGGCCTCTTCCTCAAATGCCTCCTTTTCGTCACCATCATCTGGACCGTCCTCCTGTTCTTCCACTACCTTTTCGTCTATCGGCTCAACTCCACAATGATTGACCGCGAAATCAAGAAATTGCAGAAGGAGATCGAAAAGAAGAAAGCCCATCTGGAACAGCTCAAGGAGCAGGCCAAGCAGTTAGAGGAGTCCCCCAACACTGACACGAACAACGAAAACGAATAATCAAATTACTTATATACAATGACTGAAGAAACGAAAAAATGCCTGGATCAGGCAAAAGAGAGTATGAATTCGACGATTGCCTTCTTTGAGAAGGAGTTGCAGAAGGTGCGTGCCGGCAAGGCCAATCCGCAGATGCTGGAAGGCCTGAAGGTCGATTATTACGGCAACCCCACGCCCATTGAGCAGGTCGGCAACATCAACACGCCCGACGCCCGCCAGATCGTCATCCAGCCGTGGGAACGCAACATGCTCCCCATCATCGAAAAGGCCATCCTCGCCGCCAACCTCGGCTTCACCCCGCAGAACAACGGTGAGTTCATCCGCATCGTGGTGCC
This sequence comes from uncultured Bacteroidales bacterium, assembly GCA_947169105.1. GTDB lineage: Bacteria > Bacteroidota > Bacteroidia > Bacteroidales > WCHB1-69 > UBA1756. Next base: position 72,324 of record CAMVOL010000005.1, read on the forward strand.
CTCCCTCACCGAGGAACGCCGCAAGGAGCTGGTGAAGAAAGTGAAACAGGACACCGAACAGAACAAGGTGACTATCCGCAACATCCGCCGCACCGCCAACGACACCGCCAAGAAACTCAAGGACGGCGGCGTGCCGGAAGACGAGGCCAAGAAGCTCGAAGCCGACATCCAGAAGATGACCGACGACTTCATCGCCAAAATCGACAAGATGGCCGAAGCCAAAGAAAAAGAGATTATGACCGTTTAATTTTTTATAACCTTTTAAAAATCAATACTATGATTCCTGAAAATTTGAAGTATTCCAACGACCACGAATGGTTGAAAATGGATGGTGACATTGCATACGTAGGCATCACCGCTTACGCTGCTGAACAACTTGGTGACATCGTTTTTGTGGATGTCCCCTCTGTTGACGAAACTTTGGAACAGAACGAGGTTTTCGGTTCTGTGGAAGCCGTGAAGACCGTTTCCGACCTGATGCTGCCCATCGGCGGTGAGGTGATCGAATTCAACGAGGAACTCGACGGCAACCCCGCCCTCATCAACACCGATCCTTACGGAGAAGGCTGGATCGTGAAGATCAAACCCACCAACCCGGCCGAGGCTGACACGCTGCTTGACGCAGCTGCTTACGCCGACCTCATCAAGTAAGTTGGTACGCAAATTCGCGACGAAAAAAACGCCCGAGTAATGTCGGGCGTTTTTTTTGTGGGGGAATATTTTTTCTAAAATGGTATTTATATTGCAAAAAGATGTATTTTTGCAGTCAAATTACATTCAAATGTCAGCATATACCATTCGTATCGATAATGAAACAAAAATTCAGTTTGACCGGCTCTGCGAGATGCTCGGCATGAGTGTGTCAACTGCTGTTAACTTATTCATTCGCAAATCCATACGAGAACAAGCTATTCCATTCAGATTGGACCTTCGATACTCTTCCTCAATTATGGACGAGGCTCGCCAAGCTGTTGAAGAAATGCGTACTACCAGCGAAAAACGCGGCCTCTCAACCATGACTATAGAGGAAATAAACGAAGAAATCAGAAAAGCGAGAAAAGGAGAATAATTGTTTATGGCGAATTTTTACGTCGTTTTTGACACTAACGTTCTTGTTTCTGCACTATTAACAACACATCCAGACTCTCCAACTGCCACTTTATTGAACATGGTACTGGATGAAACAATCATTCCTTTATATAATGAAGATATTCTCTCTGAATACCATGAGGTATTGTGTCGCCAAAAATTTGGTTTTTCAGAATCACAAATAAGTCGTTTGATTGCAGCAATTCGTAAGGGTATGTGTGTGGAGCGGGTACACTCTGATTATGATTTTCCTGATCCAGATGACGCGGTTTTTTACGAGGTCTCTCTTTCTAAAGAGGAATCATACCTTGTAACTGGGAATATAAAACACTTCCCTCCTGTCGCCAAAGTTGTACTTCCAGCAGAACTTCTTGCCATTATCCTAAATAAAGAACAAGACTAAAATATGAAAAAATCCCTTCTCATCTCCCTCCTATTGTCCCTTTCCCTCGCCGCTTTCGGGCAGATGACAGCGGAGGAGATGTTGGCAAAGGGCGACAACTACTACGAAGGGAAGAACGGGGTGGCACGCAACCACGCGATGGCAGTGAAGTGGTACCAGCAGGCGGCGGAGAAAGGCAACGCCGAGGCACAGAACCAGCTGGGGTACTGCTACTTCCAAGGCGAGGGCATCCAGCAGAATTTTGAGGAGGCACTGAAATGGTTCAAGAAAGCGGCGGAAAACGGCAGCGCCAAGGGGCAGACGAACCTTGCGGCGTGCTACCACAAGGGAGAAACGGTGGAGCAGTCGTATGAAGAGGCCTTCAAATGGTACACTGCCGCCGCCAAGCAGGGATATGCGTCGGCGCAATTCAACCTCGGGCTTTGCTACGAGAACGGCGAGGGCACCGACACCTCCTTCACCGACGCCGTGAAGTGGTACCGCGCCGCCGCCGAACAGGGACTGTCGGATGCACAAAATAACCTCGGGATGTGCTACGACGGCGGGCACGGCGTGGCACAGTCCTATTCCGAAGCTGTCAAGTGGTACAAGCGGGCTGCGGACAAGGGCAACACGATGGCCGAATACAACCTCGGCGTCTGCTATAGTAAAGGACAGGGCGTGCCCCTCTCCTACTCCAACGCCGTGAAATACTTCCGGAAGGCCGCCGAAAAGGGCTTTGCTGACGCGCAGTACAACCTTGGGGTCTGCTACTACCACGGTTACGCCGTCGCCAAGTCGGAGCACGAGGCGGCCAAATGGTGGAGCCGCGCCGCCAAGCAGGGGCACAAGGGCGCCATCGACGCCATGAAACAACTGTAGTTCTGTAAAACTCTGCACAATCTGTGGAAACGGAAAACGCCAGCCACTATTATGCCGTGACTGGCGTCATGTACCCCCGGCGGGATTCAAACCCACGATCTTCAGAACCGGAATCTGACATTCTATTCAGCTGAACTACGGGGGCGTTTGCGCCTTGAAAACGCGGGTGCAAAAGTACAAAAAAATCCGAACAAATAACCCACTCCATTAAAGGCGATAAGTAATAAGTAATCGGTTGCACAAAAAAATCCCCCATCTTTTAAAGACAGGGGATTGACTATTGTAAATGGATGGTTATTCCGCATTGTGGACGCAACGGACACTATATCCTGTCTCCATCGTAGCCGGGCTAAATTCTACCGTGCCGCAAGCAGAACCGAATTCGCAGGCGTGGACAACAGTGGAACCCGGAGTGTAGGACCATAAGTATCCTCTCACTAACAGATATTCGTAGCGGTTGAGTTCTGCATTGTAGCAACCGCCGGGCTCCATCGTGAAGCCACTGATATTTGTGCCTGGAGTAAGCCAATGTTCGGTGGCGTTAAGTTCTTCTCCTTCCCAATGTGCCATCAGGTCGGCAAAGTCTTCGTCATCCGGGATATGCCAACCATCGGGGCAGATACCCTGTACCTGCGCAGGAGGCACCGAACGGGTAGGTGCGACACCAGCAGGCGCGAGACCGGCAGGCATCGAACGGACAGGCGAAATACTGGGAGGTGCGATACGGGTAGCTGCGTTGTAAGTGTACAACTTGCAGTATATCGTATCCTCCGGATGCTGTTCTGTGCCCGGATACTGCATCGGGGCAGGCGTAATCGGGGTGCCGTCGGTGTATCGTGTAGAACGGGCGTTGCGGGCCGTCCAGCAGTTGCAACCCACCCGAATTGTCGGATACGCGATACCGTCACCGTCGATAGCTGTTACACCAGGACCGCACGGCGGTAAGAGCACCGTTACATTCTGCGTGTATTCCACATAGACACCGCACTCATCCGTCACTTTCCATGTGATGGTATATGGACTATTCTCCGCATTATAGCGACGGTTGTACGGCACACCTGTGCTATCGAGAGTCACCGTCATATCGGTCATGTTGTTGATGAGCGTGCGATCCAATTCAAGGGTGGTGTCACATGCACCGTACTTCAGTGTTATCGTCATGTCAGGACATGTGAAAGTGATGTTGTTCTCTGTCAGCACGGACGGACGGATGGTGATGTTCTGTACCTTGATGGAGTCATTGTTGCATCCATCTTTGACATGCCACTCACGATGGATGACACGCGGCTCTCTGTCGGTACCTGTTGTATCTGTGTCAATGCTATAGACTGTCAGGTTGCCGACGCTCGTACAGTTGTCACTCAAATTGGTGGGTTCGCCCGTCACGCTGGTCGGAGCTTCCATTGCACCCGTGAGTGCGTTGCGGCACAGCGTAGTGTCAGCAGGCATCGTTGCATTCGGTTTTACGAGGTCTTCAAATACGAATGATACCGTATCGGTGGCCACACAGCCCTTGCGGTCTGTAACCTTGGCGGCTGCCTTATACTCATGTCCGCAGTCGCTAGCCAACACTCTCTCAACCACCGTAGAGGTTGCATTGGCATTGGTGGCATCGGCACCCCATTCGTATTGGTTGAGGCCATTGCCACCCGTAGTTGTCAGACTCACCTCGTAGGAGGTGGCGTTAGGACAGCTGACAGACGGCGCAGTGACTGTTACAACCATTGTGTCGGGTTGGCCGATATTGAAAGCGGTGTCAATGGGTGTGCCCTGCATATCCTCGATATGAACTGTGTAACGGTCGGGAGCCAAATCCGACAGGATGATGTTGTCATCTGTCGTATTGTTGTTGGTGTAGCCCGTGTTCACGCCTGTTACCGTGTAGGTGTAGCGCGGGGAGCCAGGTTTGCCTCCCGTGATCGCGACAGTAGCCGCACCATTGTTCTTTCCGTAACAAGTTACACTATCAACAGTAAGTGTGACTGCCAGCGGGTCAAAGTCTTCTACCGTAAAGGTAACAGAACAAGTCTCTTCCTCACCACAATCATTCTGAATGATATAGGTGATGGTATGAGTGCCCTCACCATACTGGTTGTTTGCCGTCTTGCCTTGTCTTTCGGTAATACGTGCGTTGTTAAGAGTAGGAGCGAAGGTCGGATCCTCAAATTCAACCGTTACGTACGACTCACCCGTCGGTATATGATAGGGTTCTGTGGCCGTAGGACAACTTACCAGATGTAATGTGTCGGGTTCCGTAATGTCAATTGTAACGGAATCGGAATAGCAACCATGAACATCTTTGGCTATCACCTTATAGGTTCCGACAGGAAGGTCGGAGAACGATGCCATTTGCGTACCATTCTGGAACAAGGTATAGGTGAAGGGTGCTTCGCCGCCTGTGACGGTAGCAGATGACATGTCAATGATACCTGTTGATCCACCATTGCAGGCAACAGGGGTGACTAATGCGTCATCACCCACCACAGGATTTGAATGCACGTGCAATTGCAACGAGTAGATACTGTCGCAACCCAAAGAGGTATGATACACCGAGTCGATGGTGTAGTCACCTGGCACGGAGATGTCAATGCCCTGGAATCTGTCCACATCATAAAGGGTGGCGGAAGCGCAAACCGAATCATACGTGGTATAACGATAGGAAGGATTCACGTTAACTTTCGTTACGGCAAAGGCATCCATACCCACATTCGTAGGCTCATCCGTATATACGTATGCTTCCCAGCCCATGCTTGCGTGTCCCTTGTAACATTCCGATTGCCATACCACTGTAAGACTATTTCCCGTGGAAGTCATGGTGTCAATGTCTGTGAATAACGGGCCATCCTCGCCGACAAAAGGCTCGTGCAGGAAATCGTTGTTCATCAGGTCTTCGAAGTCGATGGGACCTTGCACCACAGCAAGCCAGTTGTCGTCACTACAATCCCTGTCATTTAAGTCTATATATTTAAAATAGATTTTAACATGGGCATTGGGATTCGCTGCTGTGAAAGTCTGCATCCATCTAACCCTTTCAGAATGGTAATTCTCATCAGGGCCACCCTCATCATAGAAGAGCACACTATCAACGAGAGTGAGTATCGTTGTATCGCCACTCACTGGAGCGGTAAGGTACAGCTCTTGTACGTTGAATTTATGATCCATTGGGTAGGCGGGACATATTTCATCCGTACCTACAGACACATAGACGAGTGTGTCTTGGGTAAGGTTGGCGATAGTGGCATGACCCTCATTCCCCGATTGTACCGTATCGGCAGCCAACACGGAGGTGAAGTCGCTGTTATACCACACGAAGTACTGCGGCTGATCGGGAAGAGTGGAGGTGGCCGTCAAAGCCACATCATCCCCTTGACAAATAGTGGTCTCAGTCGGATCAGCCGTAAGAGCCAATGTGTTCATATACGGCAAGGTATTCAGTTCCACGTTGGCTTTTGCCAAATTCTTTTCGGGGTGCGTCTGTGCGGTGACTGACACCTCAAAACCTTGGGCAGGATCGCCCTCATCATCCACCTCCCAATACAAAACGATTCGATTATTGAAAGAGTTATATACAACCTCTGAAGTCTGCGTCTCATAGAAATAGAGATCCGGCTCGTCTCCATCAAAATCTTCATCATACTCAAAAATGGCTAAAACAGCATCTCCATCCGGATCAAGGACAAAGGTAGGAACTCGAATATTAAATGTTGCGCCAGGATAGGTTTCCAGAATAACAGCCACCCCATGTCTGTCGTCAACCGAATAGTCGCCATCCTTGCCACCCTCGTCGTACACAACAATGCTATCAGCCAATCCCACGAACAGGTGCTGCATGTGCAAACTGGGCAGCATCGAGTATTCTCTGATATTAGGATGAACCGTACTTTCGTAGATAGGACATGTCGTATCATTTTCAACATTAACCAAATAGGTTGCCCGTCCCATGTTATCTGTTACATAATAATTGCTGACGCCGGATTCTATGGTATCCTTATACAAAATCTGGCTCATATCATTATTATACCAAGTGTAGTATTGCGGATATCCCAAAGATGGAGCGGAAGCCGTAAGAAGGGCAGGACTGCCATAACACACCGTGTCGTTGATAGTAGTAACGAATTCCGTACTGTTATTCATTTTGATTGTTACATCAGCCTGTGCCAGCTTTGAAAGGATGTTGTCATTTACAGCACCAATGTTGGTCACCGTAGCATCGAAAGAGAATATGTCTCCGGGCTTCCTATAAACGGCCAAGTGCATCCGATTATTTAAGGAAGTAACCGTCAAATCATGATAGATGCCATCATCATATTCATCATCAATACCATCGTCGATAAATTCCATTCCAATATCACTTCCTTCCATCATAAGCTCGTTGAAATGAATCTGAATCAATCCGGTGTCTGCAGTGAAATAATAGTGGAATGAATTATACGTATCATCTCCAATCACAGCTGGAGTGAAAACACGAATACTGTCGGTTGGCGACACCTGTGTCTCAAATCCTGACATAAATTCCGTAAGGGGCAACTCACTGTAGATTCTCTCCATTCTGCTGGTATTCATCATACAACTTACGGTATCGGAATAGACCAAAGCATAGTAGGAGGCATCCACAAAGTGCGCGGGCAGAGGCAACATGGAAGGCGATTCAGCTGCATCACGCAGCGTATCACGCTTCCGCACTTCCATATTTGCATCGTACCACACATAGTATTGTGGGTAACTGATATTGGCACTTGCCGATACTTCAGCCGTCTGGCCCATACAAATCATATCCGGCATAACGGTTATGTCCGCATCGGATACAGAAGTCACCTGCACGAATACCTGAGCTGTATCCATTTCAGCCTGCATATTTACCGGCATAATGAGGGCTTCCCAACCTTCATCAGAACCTTCGCTTTCAAAACGGAATGTCAGGTATTTCCCGGTGGAGACAAATGAAAGAGTGCCATAGTCGTCTTCATCTTCCATATGGGATACTTTCCCTATAATAGCATTTTCGTCGGCAGTGGAAGCATCATATATATACAAAGTGTCTCCTTCCCTGATACCGCCCTTGTCCATTGCATAGAACTTCACTCGCAGATTTCCTTGCAAAGTCTGGAAAGTATGGGTGTAATCGGAGTTATGGTCCTGATAATAATAACCTTCAGCATGATAGAACATTGCTGCATCAGAAGGAGTCAGGACTGTGGTCTGATTATGGACAGAAGAATTAAGGTGAACGTCGAAGACATTGCTAATCGGAGCCAATACAACCGGACAGTTGTCGTGGTTACCTACAGTTACATAGTAGTTTTGGTCTTGACGCTGGTAGTAATATGGTGCAGTTAGTTCGGATTGGGTTTTGTTTATACCGTCCACCGTATCTTTCAACAGAATTGTACGTCCGTTGGGGGCATACCATGTGAAATACTGCGGGTAGCCGAGCAAGCTCTGTGTTTCTGCTGTCGCTTTGGCCGTGAGATAGGCTTCGCTACCGTAGCATACGGTGTCGTTGGTAACCAGAAGGTCAAGGCCCAATGTCGGCTGTTTGACGGTAACATTGGCGGATGCCAAACCGAAAATAGAACCATAGCCTGGCGGAAGAACGGGGCAGTCGCCTTGTTCTGTAGCATTCACATAATAGGTGGTATTGCTCAGCACCGGGGATGAGAACGTGCTTTGGCCATCGGAAACCGTATCCGACTCCAAGAAGTTGTAATCTTCATCAAACCATGCGAAGACCTGTGGGGATGGGATGCTCGTGCTGGTGGCGACCAGTTCCACTTCATCACCGAAACAAGCTTCTCCGTCATTCACAGAGATGGTCGAATTGATGGTGGGCTGTGCAAAGGTTACGTGAACCTCTTTCAGTTCATCCTCATTGTGTGGAGTGATAGCATGCACATAACCCGCAAAGCCGCCAGCGGCCCATGTGGATTCATCATTATTGAAATAGATTGAAATACTGGTGGCATTCACTAAAATGCTCGTATCGCCCATATACTTCGGCCCTCTAATTTTAAAGACTGTGTTATCGTTTTGTTGATCACGAACTGACAACTCCACATCGCTGCTGGCAAGAGCTATGGTATCGAAATGAACTTTAATCTTGCTATTGGCAATGTCTGCCCGGAAATATCTGTAGGCGTAGAAGTACCGCCCTTCATGGTAATAGTCACCATTCGGTCCTCCATCATCATAGATGCGATAGATATTAGTCTCTGTGAGCCTCTTTTCGTTATTTCCACCATTATCGTAAGTAAACCAGATATCGTTTTCGTAACGATCGTGAATAGCTTCCACTATCGGACATTCTCCATCCCCAGAGAGCGCCACGTAATACGTCTCCTCTTGTTCGGGAATGACTGTGAAATTGCTTTGACCGGCAGCAAAGAGCGTGTCGCGCAGGAGCACTTCCGTGCGTTCGGGGTTGTACCAAGTGTATATCTGCGGGAAAGCAGCTTCGGAGGCGGAGGCTGAAGCTGTCAAAGTGACGGGACTGCCGAAACAGACTTCAGCATCTTGGGTGTTAATACGATCCGGACTGGAAGTCTGCTGTATGATTGAGACTGTGCCGTATGACATGCCACCAGCCGTGCGGTGTACCTCATCATTGTTGTCCGGCACAGAAATCTGAATGTCCCATCCTTCATCAGGATAGACAGGAGTGTAGGTGTAGCAACGGAACGTCATCATACCCGTAGTGGAGGTGTAGGTTTCACCATCATAGCAGTAGTACTCCCCGTTATTATCATCAATAGTTCCATCATAGACTCGAAAATCTACATTGCTTGTACTCAGGCGGTTCACTTTTACGGTTACCTGCTTTTCTGAAGGAGCCTTGAATGTATAAGTCCATGCATTCTCAGACGGTACGTAAGTGCTATAGTTGCCGTTCGGACCGCCCTCGTCATAGAAAGGAATGATCTCACCCTCGGCAAGCGTATAGGAATCACCACTCGTACTTTCGTTTAGCAAAACGGTATTGTAGTTGGGTGGGAAGATGGCGCACTGGCCGGAAGCTACGGCGTTCACAAAGAATCTCTCATTGGCGGTAGCCAAACGGGGGTAGGTGCTTGTAACCCCGACCTCTTCATGCATAAGACGCATGTCCTCATTATACCACACGTAGTGCATGTCGCTGCTGTTACCCGTTATGGAAGCTCTGAGTGCAATGGGAACGCCATAACAGGCAAGGGTATCGGACACCACCACATTGGAAGAGACTTCCGGTGCGGCGAAGGTGATGGGAACGGGGATGAGGTCACTCATCCTGTGGGGAACTATGGTGCTTACCGTACCGGCAAAACCGCCAGCGGTAGAAGGAGAGTCGTTATAAAAACTTATCTCTATCCTCCTACCATCGACCACAATGTCCGTGTCTGAAATATATTTGGGACCGCGTACATCGAACACCTGTTCCCAGCTGTTATCGGTTTTATAAATGTACACTCTGGCATCGTCATTAGCCAATGCAATCGTGTCAAAATGCACTTTAATCTTGGCGCCATCAACACTTGTGTAGAAATATTTGTAAGAAGACACATCTCTACCATAATTTCCAACAGGACCGCCATCATCGTAGATATGGAAGAGGGTCTCATCTACATTTATTTCTGGTCCAGAGTTATTTTCATCAAAAAGGATTGTATCCTCATTACTGTAAATATTTCCGACAAATGGACAGGTGGTATCGTTAGAGACCGTCACATAGTAGGTACATTCCTCTTGCGGGCTGGGTACCGTAAGGGTGCTTTGAGCACCGATAGTATGCACTGTGTCGTAATGAGCGGTGATTCTGTCGGGTTCAAACCATACAAAGTACTGGTCTGCAGCAATGGTAGAAGAAGCCTTCAATTCAGCATCCTGTCCATAGCAGACCGCATCGTTCTGAATATTCACCAGACTTGGCGAGAGGGGCTTGACGTCCACCTGAGCAGAGGCAAACAATGCGGCACTGTGAGGTGTCATAGCATACACGTAGGCATCCAATCCGGGGTAGGTGTTGCCGTTACAATCACCAGTGTGGAAATACACTTCCATCCAATTGTCTGCCGACTCAAAGTTCAAATCACTTTGCGTGCCATACAGTTCTCGAGACTCGTCATTTCCGTTAGCGTTATGCCAACGCACTCGTACACGACCGTTATTGTTGTCATCCATCTGCAAACTGGAGATGTGCAGACGGATTTTAGAACCGGATGGACCGTAAAAATATTTGAAATATCCACTACAGTTAGTTGTATAGTTTCCATTCTTGCCGCCCATGTCATAAAGGCACACGCTGTCCTCAGCTGCAAGATTGACGTCACTACCGAGACCCATCAACACCTCACGGTAGTTGTTGTGAATCATCTCCCTCACCTCACAATTCTCTGCATTAAAGACGGACACATAATAGGTCTCCTCGCCCAACACCTGTACCGGCAAACGGCTTGTGCCGCCTTCGGGCACTGTTTCCCTATAAATAGGTTCTAACAAATCCGAGTCGTACCATTTGAACGTCAGGTCGCCCGTCAGACTCGGTGCACTTGCCTTCAAGTAGCCCTCCGTACCGTAACAACCGATAAGGTTTTCGGTTACTATACTTTCAGAAGAGCCAAATGCCTTCACTTTGACTTTAGCCGAACCCATCGTTACTTCATGTACATTCATCTGCCCCATTCCGTCTTCAACACCCACAAGAGCATCCCATCCTATTTGTTCAGGATACTGGGAAGAGGTGTAGTTCCGCCAACGCACGGTCATCGTCCCGCTTTCGGCATAGAAGGTTGCATTCAGGTTTTCGTAATTACAGTTATAGTCCCAAGAACTTTGATAACTTGACAGTGTTCCATCATAAATAGTCAGATACTCATTACAGCTTCCTTGGAAATTGTAAAGGTTCATCTTCACCCATTTGCCTGCCGGGGCCTTGAATGTATATGTCCAGCCACCATTGTTATCATTATATGTGCTATAATTGCCGTCAGGGCCACCTTCGTCATAGAAATGCACGGCCTCACCCTCTTCAAAAGTTCTAACCTTACCGTTAGACGCTTCGTTCATAAGAACTGTCACATATCCTGGAGGAAGTACCGGACATTGGCCTATAGCACTGGCATTCACATAGTAGGTTGCACTATCCATAACCTGCGGATTATAGGTGCTGCTTACGGCGGTGTCTTGTTTTACCACATTGTAACCCTTGTCGTACCACACGTAATGAAGTGCATCGCTATTGCCATCAACGGAAGCTGTCAGATTCGCAGAGTTTCCGTAGCAATATTCACCAGAACCTGTCACATTTACCGAGGTGAATACCGGAGTCTGGAATGTTACCTGCGCTTTGGCATAATTACTTGTATCTATCGGGGATAAGACATATAAGTATGCATCCAAACCAGAATAGGTATTGTGATTACTACCGGGGTAATACTTCACATACATCTTGTTATTCATTGACACCAAGTTCGTATCGGTTATGGTGCCATCCTCGCAGACAATGTTTGAACTATGTTCATAGTTCATATCATCGTAAAACCTCACCTCTAATCGTCCGTTGCCGGGTTGTCCGTCCATACTGTTGACATGCAGGCGAAGACGGGAACCCTCAGGACCGATAAACGTGTAACCGCTGGGGTCATTACCATTAGCCTCACAGTCACCGTCTTTACCTCCCGCGTCATAGAGGCATACGCTATCATTGCTTCCAACAGACCTGTCTCCACCGTTAGTGCCGCCAAAGAGGAACTCCCGATAGTTATCATGTATCTGCGTAACAAACGGGCACATTGTGTCATTCGTCATGGTTACGTAGTAGGTCTCTTGCGTTTCTGGAGACGGCACCGTATAGGTGCTGCTCTGTCCTGCCTCCTCTTTCACCATAGTGATGAGGTCAGGAGCATACCAACGGAATACGGGGTTCATCCCCAATTCAGTGGTGGCCGTCAACACGGCATCCTCACCGTAGCAGACTACTGCGTTTTGAGTATTTATCCCACTGGGATTTGCAGTCTTTACGGATACCGTAGCAGGGGCGAAGTCCGTTGCATCATGTGGCACCTTGGCATAGACGTAGGCATCCAATCCGGGATAGGTGTTATTGTCACAACCGTGATCGAAATACACATACATCCAGTTGTCTGCCGACTCAAAGTCCAGATCACTTTGTGTGCCATACAGAGTTTGGGACTCCTCACCTCCGTTAGCGTTATGCCAAGACACATCAACACGACCTCCATCAGCTATCTGCATGTTAGAGATATGCAGATGGATTTTAGAACCAGATGGGGCGCTGAAATAACGGCTGTAACTTTTGCAGTTGGCTGTATAGTCTCCATCCTTTCCGCCCATATCATAAAGGCACACACTATCCTCGGCTGCAAGGTTAACATCTCCATCTCCAACACCCATCAACACCTCACGGTAGTTGTTGTGAATAGCCTCCATTACCTCGCAGTTTTCTGCATTGGAAACGGACACATAATAGGTTTCGTTGCGAAGCACCTGCCTGGGTAATTGGCTTGTGCCGCCTTCGGGCACGGTTTCCGTATGGATCGGTTCTATCAAATCCGGGCCATACCATGTGAACGTCAGGTCGCTGCCAGTCAGACTCGGTGCGCTTGCCTGTAAGTAGCCATCCGTACCGTAGCAGGCGGTGAGGTCTTCGGTTGTGATTTTGCTCGGGGAAATAGGGGCTTTCACCGTAACATTTGCAGCGGCGAACAAGGTGTCGCTGTGGGGTGTCATCGCATACACGTAGGCATCCAATCCAGGATAGGTGTTATCGCCACAACCATGGTAGAAATACACATACATCCAGTTGTCTGCCGACTCAAAGTCCAGATCACTTTGTGTGCCATGCAGGGTTTGGGATTCTGTAGTTCCGTTAGCATTATGCCAAGACACTTCAACACGACCTCCATCAGCTATCTGCATGTTAGAGATATGCAGACGGATTTTAGAACCGTCTGGGGCGCTGAAATAATGGCTGTATTCTTTGCAGTTGGCTGTATAGTCTCCATCCTTTCCGCCCATATCATAAAGACACACACTATCCTCGGCTGCAAGATTCGTGGTCTCCCAGTTGTTCAGTAGCACCTCACGGTGGTTGACACGTATAGCCTCCATTACCGCACAGTTGTCTGCATTGGAAACGGACACATAATAGGTTTCGTTGCGAAGCACCTGCCTGGGTAATTGGCTTGTGCCACCTTCGGACACTGTTTCCGTATGGATCGGGTCTATCAGATCCGGGCCATACCATGTGAACGTCAGGTCGCCCGTCAGACTCGGTGCGCTTGCCTGTAAGTAGCCATTCGTACCGTAGCAGGCGGTGAGGTCTTCGGTTGTGATTTTGCTCGGAGAAACAGGGGCTTTCACCGTGACATTTGCAGAGGCGAACAGTGTGTCACTATGTGGTGTCATCGCGTACACGTAGGCATCCAATCCGGGATAGGAGTTGCCGCCGCAACCCGTGTTGAAATATACATACATCCAGTTGTCTGCTGACTCAAAGTCCCGCTGCTCACCTTGTGTACCATACAGCGTTTGGGATACCTCATTTCCATTAGCATCATGCCAAGACACTTGAACAGAACCGTCATTGTTGCCATCCATCTGCAGACTGGAGATGTGAAGACGGATTTTAGAGCCTGTAGGACCGTTGAAATAGTTGGAATACCCATTACAGCTGGCTGTATAGTCTCCGTTCTTGCCTCCCCTGTCGTAAAGGCACACGCTGTCCTCAGCCGCGAGACTGACATCGTTACTACCAATACCCATCAGCACCTCACGGTAGTTGTGGTGAATGGTCTCCGTTACCGCGCAGTTATCCGCATTGGAGACAGACACATAATAGGTTTCGTTGCGAAGCACCTGTACTGGCAACTGACTTGTGCCGCCTTCAGACACCGTTTCCGTATAAATCGGTTCTATCAAATCCGAGTCGTACCATTTGAACGTCAGGTCGCCCGTCAGACTCGGTGCGCTTGCCGTCAAGTAGCCCTCCGTACCATAGCAGGCGGTGAGGTCTTCGGTTGTGATTTTGCTCGGGGAAATGGCGTCCTTCACCGTAACATTTGCAGCGGCCATCGTTACTTCATGTACACTCATGTGCCCCATTCCATTCTCAACACCCACAAGAGCATCCCATCCTATTTGTTCGGGATACAGGGAAGATGTGTAGTTTTGCCAACGCACGGTCATCGTCCCGCTTTCAGCATAGAAGGTTGCATTCAGGTTTTCGTTATTACAGCAATAGCCCCAAGAACTTTGATGACTTGACGGTGTTCCATCATAAATAGACAGATTCTCATTACCACTTCCTTGGAAATTGTAAAGGTCCATCCTCACCCGTTTGCCTGCCGGTGCCTTGAACGTATATGTCCAGCCACCATTGTTATTATTATATGTACTATAATTACCGTCAGGACCGCCTTCGTCATAAAAATGCACGGCCTCCCCTTCTGCAAACGTTCTGACCCCACCGTTGGATGCCTCATTCATCAATACGGTAACATATCCCGGCGGCAGTGTCGGACACTGGTCTATAGGGCTGGCGTTTACGTAGTAGGTGGTTGCAGAGGTTATTGTTGGCTGGTAAGTGTCGGTGACACCTGAATTTACAGACAACAGGTTATAGTTTTTATCGTACCACGCATAGCGCAATTCGTCGGTATTGTTTTCCACGGAGGCTTCCAAAGTGGCCTGACTCCCGTAGCAATATGCGCCAGAACCTGTTACATTCACATCGGTGAAAGACGGGGTCTTAAACTTAATCCGCGCTTTGGCAAAAATGTTACTGTCTTGCGGCATCACCGCATACACGTAGGCATCCAAGCCTGGATAGGTACCATAGTCGCAACCCGTGTAAAAAAGCACTCTCATCCAGTTGTCAACTGACTCAAAGTCCTGCCGCTCACCTTGTGTACCATACAATATTTTGGACTCCTCACTTCCATTAGCGTTATGCCAAAATACCTGGAGATAGCCATCTCCCATTTGCAGGTTGGAGATGTGCAGACGGATTTTAGAACCAGATGGGCCACTGAAATAACGGTTATGTTCATTGCAGTTGGCCGTATAGTCACCGTCCTTTCCGCCTGCATCATAGAGACATACGCTGTCAGAGGCTGCAAGAGTCGTGGTCTGCCAATTGTCGTTCAGTAGCACCTCACGGTAGTTATTGTGTATTTGCGGCACCAACGGGCAACCTCCGTCACCGACTACGGTTACGTAATAGGTTTCCTCTCTCTGCGGTTCAGTAATCGTGTAAGTGCTTGGGTCGCCTGCATGGTCGATGGGTTCTGTATGCACCACCGTGAACAGGTCAGAAGAATACCAGATGAACGTCTGGGGAGCGGCAACCGTTGACGTGGCATATAAAGTAGCATCCTCACTATAGCACACTATGGCATCCGTAGGAGTGATGGTTTGGGCGTCGCCAATGCGGGAAGAGGCCACCGCCTCGGCCACCGCAGGACGAGTGATAGTGAACACATGAGCAGAAAAACCATTGTGATATTCATCGTAGCTACTGAATTTCACCAACATCATACCGGAAGAGGCCGTAAAAGCGGAACCGTCCGTGATTTGGGTATTTGTAGTCAAATTGGTTCCCATCACGCTGTTTCCGTCATAGATGGCCAATGCACTGGTATTGAAATATTGATACCCTTCAAAATAGATTTCCAGCGGGGAGCCGTCAGCAGAAGTGAACAAGAGGGTGTAGGACGTTGCCGTACAATTCCCTTCGGGGCCGCCGTCGTCATAGAAGCGGATATGGTCGTTGTTCCCCACCTGTACGGTACCGTTATGCATCAGCAGGGTATCTGTAACCGCATACTGGAGTTTGATTTCGTGATTCACTATAGCGGCAGAAGGACAATACTCATCGTTGTAAGCCAGCACATAATAGGTTCTGGGCTCTGTGATTTGCTGCGCCACGTAAGTGTTGGTTGTGGAAACCACCTCTGTAAGGGCGGCATCGGCATACCATATTATATTAGGATTGCTGATCGTGGGGGTGGCCGTCAGTGTGGCATCTTGCCCATAGCATACGCTGACCGGATCAACACTGACTCCAGGAGTTGACATCGCATCCATGGAGGGGTGGATGGTTACCTGATATTCTGCCTCATCATTTTCAAGAGGAGTACGTGTCCAGTCCCAATTTTGGAATACAGATTCGCCATCACCTTGGTCGCAGCTCCATATTTGCGCCTGAATATTTTTGGTCGTATTGGTGTTTACGTATATTTCATTGTGTACATTGAACGTCTTTGAGACGGTTTCACCAGCATCAACATCGCCGATGACAATGACCGTATCGGCAGGATTTCCATACACCATACCTGCGGGCAGATTGAGTCTTACAGACACGCCCGTAGCGGTCTCTCCACCTTCGTTTTTCACATTTGCTGACATGGCAAACGTATCTTGGCAGATAGAGGTAACGTCAGAGGTAAGGGTCAAGGACAAGGCAATGTTGGCCACTTCCAAATACAAAACTGCAGAACCAGGACCAGAGCACGGCGTACTGCTGGCATCTGTAACGATTACCCTCACGTATGTTGATTGGTTGAGCGCAGCATAGGAATAGGTATTGCTAAGGCCATCAATAATAGGAGCACCCGTCAAGTCGTTCCATGTCTGGTTGTCGGTCGATTCCTGCCATACATATTGATAGTTTGTGCTTCGTCCGCCATGTGCGGTTGCGGTAATATCAATAGAATGTCCGTAACGGGCAGGGAGCTCCGGACTTACGGTCAGTGACACATCCACGCTGTCAAGCACATGAACTCTGGCTTCAGCGGGGGTTGCCGAGCAGCCGACAACAGCGTCCCAACCTTCAGCTTGGTCGGTGAGGTCGGATCTGAACCGCAGGGTCAAAGCGCTACTATTGGAAGAAATGTCGGAAGGGATTGTACTACCGCTAAGAGTGGCTATAAGAGAGTCTGTATGGACAATAGGACCGGAATAGACATAGAGTTTGTCACTTCCTACTAAATCGAAACTATTGAAAGAAAGTGTAATACGGTCTGTCGGGTCCGCAGAAGAGAAGGTAATCGTATCTTTCTCGCCAGAACCATAGTATTGGGCGGAACCGCCAGAGTCGAACAGACGGACATTTTCTCCGCAACTCATGTGTACAGCAATGGAATCTCCCATATTAAGATACCGCTGTACTGTTCCTGAATGGGTTTCGCAATGGAGTTCATCCATTACGGTTACATAGACGGCCGTGTCAGCCGTCAGGCCTGACAGGGTAAATGTAGCCGTTTCCCCGCTTGTGGCGATGTATTTTTCATCCAGCAAATTATCCTGTGTGGGAGTGTCGTACCATTTTACCGTGTATGCGGAACCCAACGTCGGAGAGGTGGCTGTGAACGTAACGTCGCCGCCATAACAGACCGTATCACTGTTCACCGTAACATCGCAAGAGGAGGTCATCTCACGCAGGGAGATTAATACAGTATCCTCGGGAATGATGTACGTGCAAATTGAATCACTCACAGAATGCACCCAAAAGCGGTTAGGGCTGGTGGCCGTGTAGGAGAACTCATG
This sequence comes from uncultured Bacteroidales bacterium, assembly GCA_947169105.1. Lineage (GTDB taxonomy): Bacteria > Bacteroidota > Bacteroidia > Bacteroidales > WCHB1-69 > UBA1756. Next base: position 90,214 of record CAMVOL010000005.1, read on the forward strand.
TGTTTGAAGATCTGAATAGTTTATGAAGGTTACTATGGAATTGTTTTCGTGTCCAATCACATATTCGCCAGTTGGGGAACCATTGGGATTGGTGGGGGTGAATGTGAGTTGCACTTCCCCACCAGGACATACCGTAGGAGAAGTCGGGGTAATAGTGACTTCAGGAACCCGAATGACATCCACAAAAATACTATCTGTAAAGCCGGCCGAACACTCAGTGAAATCCACGTTCACATAGTATGTGTCGGCTTCGGCATCTCTCGGTATCAAAACCGTTGCCTCACTGGTAAGCACATTAAAAGTGCCACTTTTGTTGTACCAACGATAGTTGAAGAGATTATTAATGGAACTTACGTTCACTGTAATTTCGGTACCTTCGCACTTGGTCACCGCCTTTAATGTAGCGGAAGGACCGCTGGTTTGATGGTCGCCGCTTTCATCATTGTACCAGACTACGATGCTGCTCTTGAAATCGCGCATCACGATGGAGGAGTCGGTGCTGTTCCATCCACACACATCAGATACATATAGGGTCAGATGGTCATTCTGGTGTACGTCTGGCAAATTCAGAAATTCTCCGGTTTGATTGGTGCCCAACAATTCATTGTTGGCATTATATAAAGTATAGGTATAGGGAGCCATACCTCCGGCAGCCTTGCAGAATAAAAAGCCCTTGGTGTTACCGCCCGCGTCGCAGACAAAAGCTGTGGGATTCTGTTCATAGTAGAGCACACCGCTTTCGTAGGTGATGATGGTGTCGAAATAGTCGGTGCGGCAATAAAGGGAAGTGTCCAACGTGTACATACGCAACGTATAAGTGCCGGGTTTGGTGAGTCGGATCGTCGGATGGTCGGACACACGGTAATCGCGGTTGTCGTGGCCGGTCGAGTCTCCCAATACTTTTACGTAAGTGTTGAGTTCGTGTGGATTATCCAACCATACTTCATCCGCTTGCATGGGGTCATTCACATCGGCACCCAATTTTACCCGACTGAACTGACCTCCGGTCAACTGGATATACATCTCCATACAGTTCTGCTCAGCGGTGAACGAAAGGTCCTCCGTCCGCTCAATCACTTCTTTACCGTAGTAATAGCTATATGAGTTATTTACCGTGTCACAGGCCGTGAGGAATGACCACTCATAATCACCGTATGGGAAACAATTCTCTTCCACAGTAATTCCAAAATAATAACCCCATTGATAATTTTGTTCATACACACTTGTTACTACATCTCCATGATCCTCGTTTTCCCACACCACATCCCACTCATTGCGGTCGAACGAATAGGTGGCGGTGAAGTTGTACTTGTTCTCGTAAGGACTGCGCGTGACTTTGATCTGCATGCCATCACGCATATACTTGAACCGGTTGGGGTCTGGCATGGCAAGCAAACCACTCTCATTATTACCAAACGCACTATTGCTTATTTCTTCATAGATACGGATTCCCGTTGGAGCTTGACAACACCTATACATGTCATAACCTGTACTATATTCATCAATCCATTGTGAATAACTGCAACCTACCCCTCTATATGCCTCAGCAGACCTAGTACGATCATACATAGTTACGTTAGGGTAGGTTATCACAGGGCAGTTTTTGGCATCGGTCACTACTATCTTTACCGGGAATGTGATCGTGGTATCCGATATGGAACCGTATAATGCCTCCATATCCGACTTGCGAATCTCCCACGAATCCCAATAATAATTGGTGCGTTGTGTCTTTACGGTCTCATGGGTAAGGGTATCGATCATCTTCCATGTGAATGGCCCTGTGAAAAACGCCGCAGTCGTTGTACTACTATATGGTATTGAGGAAGTCATATATTCATTCCAACTCCCAGTATATGAATAACGATTTTTCGCCGTATATTCATGAACGGAGGGGATGCGATAGGAACAAGCATCGTACACCACTTCGTTTTGATTATAACGCACTGAATCATAGGTTTCTATTGCTGCCCAATATTTCTCTAATATTTGTGTATAGCGTGTTATCGTATCTGTTTGTCCGGGTAAGGTACACCGGTACTGGAACGTAAGATACTTGCCATACAGAGGACAATACGATGACATATTGTGGGCTGTGTCATAAATAGTATAGTTTACATAATAGCTATAGTCGCTGTTGCGGGTGAGCTGATCGAAAATAATGGGGAACGGTTTCCAGTCGGAGGTATCAATATCCCCATAACAAACGCGATATTGCAGAAATCCACGGTAGGCACTTTCGAGGTAATCCCAGACATCCGCATCAACCGAAAGTCGTGCACTGTAAAAATGAACTATATTGCTGTCGGTATAATTGGGTGCGCTTGCACTAAAATGTATGTCGGTAAGCATAGGAGCACGCACTGCCCGGATGTCGAAAGCATATTTTGGATTGGTTTTCTGGCAGCCATCCTCCAATAACAGAGAATAGCTTCCAACGGCGAGACTATCGAACGTGTAGTAGGTGGCGAAGTCGTAGCGGTGGGCATCGGTTCCTGAATACATTGGACCATTCAACACCTTGTCGAGTACTATGTCATTCTGCGAATCGGTGATGACAAAATGCAGAGGGAAGTTAGGGTTGGACACCTGAAATTGTATCCGTCCTGTGTTTTGCCCTGGCAGAGAAGGCCGCCCGCCATACATCTCGCTGTTCTCGGCGATGGCCTGACCCACCAAGTTGAGGGTACTCGGAAGGTATGCATTTTGCACCTCTACCAAAGTGGTCGTACTAACACCTATAGGAACAGGTACTATCTCGCCCACATTGTACATCTGGGCGCTCCACTTCACCTCATAAACGCCGGGCGCAAAAGAGGCTGTGGTGGTGGAGGTTGGGGAACTCATAAAATCTTCCGTCGAGCCCTCTACTCTAAATTGGAAGGAACCCAACTCAAAACGGGTACCGTCAGGCATTTCACACACACCACCGTCGGAAGGATTCGCTCCTTGCACAAAATTCAACGTATCACCCGTAACTGTGTTTATCACAAGGCAGATGATCCGACCATTATTTTCGCAGGTCGAGGCATCGGTAGAATATTCCCATCTGAAATCATCGGCTGTGTGTCCGTAGGGAGACTGCGCCATGACTGGGTACATGCCCGCCAGCATCAACACCATTGAAATAACACTGAAAATCAAATGCTTGAATTTTTCTTGATTGGAAAGGTGAATTTTTTTCATTGTAATTAGTTTATACAAATATTGCAAATCCGACATAATATAATTCATAAAAAACGACAATATAATATTCTGTAAATCAATAAGTTATATGAGACCAAGGGCTTTATATTCCATACTAAAATTCGAGGTGCAAAATTACGTATTTTTATCATTGATTTTCAAGTATTTGATGTGATTTTTTTGATATTTTAGGGGGGGGGTAAAATATTCATAATCAGATATTTACGAATTATCTTCGCTTTAACAAAAAAAGACAACAAAAATTTTTGTAAAAACAGCCCCCTTCCCCATCAAAACCAAGCGAGGCCACCTTGCGGCGGCCTCGCTTATTAATAAATTGGTTTTGTAGGGCTGTCATATTATGGCAGCCCTACGTGGTTTTATTTCTCCTGCATCTCTTTCTGCAAACGTTCGTTCAGCAGGGGAACGATCTTGTTGAAATCGCCTACCACGCCGAGGTCGGCCACGCCGAAGATGGGCGCGTCCTTGTCGCGGTTGATGGCGATGATGAGGTCGGATTCCTCCATACCGGCCAAGTGCTGGATGGCACCCGAAATACCGATGGCGAAATAGAGGTTCGGACGCACGGTCTTACCGGTCTGGCCCACCTGCACATCGTGCGGCATTACGCCGGCATCGACCATGGCACGGGAGGACGAAACCTGCGCGTTGTTGAGGGTCTTGGCCAAGGCACCGAGTTTCTCGAAACCTTCCTTGCAACCCACACCACGGCCACCGGAAACCAAGATCTTGGCCTCGGTGATGTCCATCTTGCCCTTGTCGGCTTTCACCTTCTTCACGAGCTTTACAGCGAACTTGCTGGGATCGAACACCGGCTTGAACTCCATGATCTCGCCCTTGCGGGAAGCGTCGCGGGTCATCTTCTGCATCACGCCCGGACGCACGGTGCTCATCTGCGGACGATGCTCCGTACACATGATGGTGGCCATCAGGTTGCCGCCGAAAGCGGGACGGGTCATCATCAGCTCCTTCTCTTCCGAAATCTCCAGCTTGGTGCAGTCGGCGGTGAGGCCGGTAGCCAGACGGGCGGAGAGGCGCGGACCGAGGTCACGGCCGATGGTGGTGGCACCGAACAGGATGATGTTGGGCAGATACTTGTCGGAAATCTGCGCAATGGCCTGTGAGTATTGCTCCGTCAGATAGTCCTTCAGTTCGGGGCAGTCGGCATACACGACTTCGTCGGCGCCGTACTCGATGAGGGTCTGACATTGGTTCTTGATGTTGTGGCCGAGGAACATTGCCACGACCTTCTCGCCCATGATCTGTGCCAGTTCGTGGGCCTTGCCGAGCAGTTCGAGACCGACGGGCTGGATGACGCCGTCGCGCTGCTCAACGAATACGAATATGTTTTTATAATTTGATTTGTCCATAGTTGTTCCTCCTTAAATGATGAATTTTTCTTTCAGTTTGGCAACGATGAGGTCAACGGCCTCTTCGGGGGTGACATCGAACACCTCGCCGGCCACTTTCTGCGGCTTGGTGAACGATTTCTTCACGCGGGTGGGTGAGCCGTTGAGACCGAGTTTCGCTTCGTCCACGTCAATCTTATCGACGTTCCAGATTTCGATTTCCTTCTCGTCGTAAGCGTCGAGGATGCCCTTGACGGTCATGTAGCGCGGTTTGAAAGCGGAGGCGAGCACGGTGAGGAGGGCGGGCGTGTGGACTTCCAGAATCTGGTAGCCGTCTTCGTCTTCCTTCTTCACGGTGAGCTTGTCCTTGCCGTCGAATTCCACGCCGGCCACGTAGGAGATCATCGGGGTGTGGAGGTGTTCGGCAATCTGCGGACCGACCTGGGCGGTGTCACCGTCGATGGCCTGGCGGCCGGTGATGACGAGGTCGTGTTCGATGACGCGGAGTGCGCCGGCCAGTGCGTTGGAGGTGGCGAGCGTGTCAGCGCCGGCGAACTTGCGGTCGGTGAGGAGGATGGCGCGGTCAGCACCCATAGCCATGGCCTCGCGGAGGATGGCCTCGGCCTGCGGCGGTCCCATCGTGATGACGGTGACATGTGCGCCAAATTGGTCTTTCAACTGGAGGGCCACTTCGAGGCCGCCCTTATCGTCAGGGTTCATAATGCTCGGCACACCGTCGCGAATCAACGTACCCGTTACGGGGTTGATCTTGATTTCGGTGGTGTCCGGAACCTGCTTGATACAAACTACTATTTTCATATCTGTTTTTATTTTCTGATTTCTGATTAATTAAGCGAACAATTTGGCGGCGATGACCATTCTCTGGACTTCGCTGGTGCCTTCGTAAATTTCGGTGATTTTGGCGTCGCGCATCATTCTCTCCACCGGATACTCGCGGGTGTAACCATAACCGCCGTGAAACTGCACGGCTTTGGTGGTCACCTCCATTGCGGTCTCAGCGGCGAACAATTTTGCCATGGCCGCATCAGCGGAATAAGGAATGTGCATATCTTTCTTGTAAGAAGCGGAACGCACCAGCAGACGGGCGGCCTGAACCTTGGTTTCGAGGTCGGCCATCTGGAACTGGGTGTTCTGGAACTTGGCGATCGCCTTGCCGAACTGTTTACGTTCTTTGGTATATTTAACTGTCTCATCCATAGCGCCTTGTGCAATACCCAAGGCCTGTGAGGCGATACCGATACGGCCACCGTCGAGGGTCATCATAGCGATTTTGAAACCCTTGCCGAGTTCGCCGAGCAGGTTCTCCTTCGGAACTTCGCAGTTCTCGAAAATCAGCTCGCAGGTAGCGGAGCCGCGGATACCCATCTTCATCTCCTTCTTGCCGATGCTGAAGCCTTTGAAACCTTTTTCCACGATGAAAGCGGAGATGCCCTTCGTGCCTTTCGACTTGTCGGTCATGGCCATCACGATGAAAACGGAAGCCTCGCTGGCGTTGGTGATGAAAATCTTGGAACCGTTGATGATCCATTTGTCGCCGGCATCCACTGCGGTGGTCTGCTGCATGGCGGCGTCGGTACCGGCGTTGGGTTCGGTAAGACCGAAAGCGCCGATCCACTCACCGGAGGCGAGTTTCGGGAGGTACTTCATCTTCTGCTCCTCGGTGCCGTGCTCCAGGATGGGGGCCATGCAGAGGGAGGTGTGGGCCGATACGATGACGCCGGTGGTGGCGCACACGCGGGAGAGTTCCTCGACAGCCATCGAGTACATCTGGTTGGTGCCGCCCTGTCCGCCGTACTGTACGGGAATCGGAATGCCCATCACACCGAGTTTGCCGAGTTTCTTCACGGTCTCAATCGGAAATTTCTCTTGTTCGTCAACTTCCGCAGCAAGCGGCTTGACTTCGTTCACTGCAAATTCGCGAATCATCTGCAGGAACAACTGTTCTTTTTTTGATAAACTGAAATCCATTGTATTGATTTAAATTATGATTTGTTTATTATCAGTTTGAAAGTTTATAAAGTTTGTCAAGTTCATCAAGTTTATAGGGTAAGAGGTATGAGGTAAAAAGTAATAGGTTTGTTTGGGTCGTCACAATATGGCGTCTCCTTTTAACGGTCATAAAAAGCGGGCGCAAAAGTAGTAAAAAAATGTGAAAGTAGAGACATTTTATGAAACGTCTCGAAATGTTCCTGCACGAACTGTTTTTACAGCAGCCTTATCGCAATATGGGCGCAGGCCTCGGCATCGGCGAGGGCGTGGTGGTGATGTTCCAGATTGAAGCCGCACGCTTTCGACACTGTGTGCAGCTGGTGGTTGGGCAGTTGTTTCCCGAAGTGCCGGCGTGCGGCACGGCAGGTGCAGCGGAACCGGTAGCCGGGATACTCCATTTGGTAGGTTTGGAACACGGCTTTGAGGCATCCCTCGTCGAAGGGGCTGTTGTGCGCCACGAGGGTCAGTCCGGCGATGCGCGGGGCGATTTGTCTCCACACTTCCGGGAAGGACGGGGCGGTGTCGGTGTCTTCTCGCGAGAGACCATGCACCTGCTGGCAGAACCATGCGTAGTAGTTAGGCACCGGATGGATGAGGCTGTAGAAGGTGTCGGTGATGACGCCGTTGCGCACGACCACCACGCCGACACTGCACACGCTGCTGCGCTGTCCGTTGGCGGTCTCAAAGTCAATAGCTGCGAAGTCGTTCATTTCAGTAGGTTACAATGTTGCCGGAGGGTTCTGAACCCGACGGCAAAAATACGATAATTTTACGGCAGCAAAAATAGGGAGCGGGTATGAAAAGGGGTGGCATAATGGTAGAGACGCGCCATGGCACGTCTCTACAGTCGCATGGCCGTGCGAATCTACAGGAATATCGCAAGGCGGCGTGCGACTTCGGAATCGCAACGTATTTCAGAAAATGTGGTTTTCGTGCCTCACCTCGGAGAGGTGATATTTTATTAACCCCAGATAAGCGAAACTGAAGTGGAGCGCAATCTGGGGTACGGGAAGGCTTGCGTGTCAACCCGCGGCACGGGCTGCAGGTACGGAAAAACATCGCAGATGATGCCGCGGAAAACACCCCGTCAGGTTCTAACCTCCTGCCGTCGTGCCGCGGTTGATGCGCCGCGCACTTCCTCCCCAGACTAATCTTGACACTTAGCGGTCACGGTCACAATTAGGATATATAAAAGAAACATGCTGTGTCATAATTTCCTTGTTCAAACCAAGTGTGGACATCTCTTCCGACCACACTTCCTCCCATTCTTCAGCTGAATGAATCTCGTCTTTTTTTTGTCTGTACCCATTAATAAATCCAATATAGAGAAGTTTTGCTTTTATACCACACTGATGACAGAAGTACATGAAAGCCAATCTGTTTGCAAGCTGATAACAATTTGTTTTTATCCATTCCTTGGAAGTATCCGCATTGAGCCATCGCTGAGTTTTACTAAATGCTGTACTAATAGTTTCTCTGCTTTTTTCTTTTGCTGAACACCATTGAAAAGATTCTTCTTTATGAGCTTTTGCCTCAACAAAGAACCAAGTATCTCCTATTTTGAAAATTCCATCCCAATTCATTGCTGTTCCACGTTGTGGCCAAAATTTCTCCCACTTTTTCTTTATTACATCATAATTGTCTAATTTTTCAAAACATTCAATTCCTTTACATTCACAATCACCTGAAAGTCTATTTGCATCATACGGAAAATCAAACCAATAAACTTGTTCAAACTGGCCTGTTGCATTCTGAATATGCATATCTAATTCTTCACGATGATGCCCAAGAAATCTCATTAACTGGAATTCACTTCCATAACCAAGGCCCATTTCTGCCATAATAATAATTGTTTTTGATTAAACGGACTCCTCATTTATTTTATAATTCCCCGAATATTGCGAAGTCCGTTTTACAATACTCGGAGATTTTTTCACTCCGCAAAAATACTCTTTTTTCACCTTCGGAACCCGATGCCGCAATACTTCCCCTCCCCGATCTTCTCGTGGCGGCAGAGTTCTTCAATTTCCGGAAGGGTCGGGCGGGTGCCGTGCAGCACCTCCTCCATCACCACCTTGCGCACGATGTTGTCGATCTCACCACCGGAAAAGTCGTGGCGGGTGGCTAAGTGCCGGCAGTCGTCATTGCTGAGCCACGAGAGCTTATCCTTCCAGATGCTCTGCTTGGCCTCCGTGGTTGGCTGTCCGAACCGAATCTTAAACAGGAAGCGGCGGGCGAACGCGCTGTCGAGGTTGTCGGTGAGATTGGTGGTGGCGATGAGGATGCCGTCGAGCTTTTCCATCTCCTCCAAGATGATGTTCTGGATGGCATTCTCGGTCTGCGCCACTCCGCTGGAACCGCTGGTGTGGTTGATGTTCTGACGACTGCTCAGCAAAGCGTCGGCCTCGTTGAACAGCAGGATGGGCTTCCGCTTCTCCTCGTCGCACAACTTTTTATAATCGGTGAAAATACCCTTCACCAGCTTCTGGCTTTCGCCGTACCAGCAGCTCTTGGCTTCGCTGATGTCCACATGGAATACCGCCCGCCCTGTGGCACGCGCAATCTGGAGGGCCGTTTCGGTCTTGCCGGTGCCGGGCAAGCCGTGGAACAAGGCCGCCACCCCTTTCGACAAAGACTGCGCCTCCAACCGTTTCTGCAATTCCGAAAAATTTTCCTCCAAAAGATTCTCCTTGAAAAGTTCCAGCTGCTTTGCTAATTCTTTATCATAAAACAGAGTTTTTTCAGCGATTTTGTCGGGATACACAAAGTTTTTGTTTCGACTGGGAATGTCCGAGAAAATATCAAAGTCCTCTTCCAAAAACAATCGCTTACCTGTCTCCGTGAGGGTGAGGAAACTGTCGCCAAACATATTGGCAGGTAGCAGCTCTATCAACCTCATTTCCTGCAAGATATGTTTTTCATCTTTCAATTCCTTAGCAATGCGAAAGCGGTTGCACGGACGTTCGTAAATGTCATGCAAAGTGATGAAAATGCTGGTCTTGCCCCTGCCCGACACAAAATTATCACAGATTTCATAAAAAAGCGTTCGGTCTTGGATCGTAAGATTCTTTTTTTGAATTTGTTGTACAAAAGCAAGGTCAGCGTGCTCCTTTTCCAACTTGCCTGCCTTGTTGAAAACCTCTGATGTTCGGATATCGTCGTCGCTGCGCCGCTCAATAAGATCAGAAACCTCTTTGACAAACTTGTAGCGGTCGTATTCCTGATCCCGCAATTCACTGCTACTAAATCCGTTACCCTCCATCAAAGCCGCCATCACAATGGAATTGAGTTCATATCCGGAAGCATTCCGGCGCTCCGTTGGCACAAAGTATTGGTCGGCCACCAACTGGTCAAACTCCTTTTTCAGCGGAACCATCACCATATTTTTCACCCCGAAAAACAGAGACATGTTCATCCATCCGAACACTTTGTCCTGAATGGAAAAGTCGAAAGCGGCCGGCATCAAAATCGCCTGTTCCGATGTAATTTCCAAATAGTTGGCTAACTGCTCCACACCCCTTACCACCTCTTGGATGTCCGTCTCTTTGGATTCTGACTGGTTTTCAGCAGCAAGATAGTTCTCATCGGCAAGGGAGGTCTTCCGACGGATGACTAACCGGCGTGGTTCATCCGTGCGGGCGGCATCCATACGCACCAATTTTCCAGGCGCGACGGCCTCAATCAATTCAGTTCCAGAGTTTTCCATTCGCAAAGCGAGGAAGCTCAGTGTCTGCAACAAGGTTTCATTTTTCATAGTACAAATATTTTTACACATTACTATGTACGAATGAGAAATTTAAAACTCAATCCATAATACGGAAGCACTATGAAAATCCGTGGCATAATTGGCACACCGCGGGTGTCTGAAAATCTATAAATTATTCAAAACAAACAATTTACAGATTTAATAAAATAGGCAAAATCTACGCAATCGGGTCGGTGCAGAACTGGCGGCGTTTGCAGGTTTTGCAGTGCAGTCCCATCCACACCTCGTCGAACTGCTGCATCGCCTGTTGCACCAGCTCGGGTTCGTTGGTGAGGATGCCCGCCTCGAAGTTGCGGGTGTTCTCGCCCTTCATGCCGATGCCCGCGCCGGTGAGGTTGGCACTGCCGATATAGGCCTCCTGGCAGTCGAACACCAGCAGCTTGAAGTGCACCCGCGGACAGAGCACCCGCTCCAGCCCGCTTGCTAACGACGGGTACTTGTCGAAATCCTCGCGGAAGGCGGGACCGGGTTCCTTCGCGTGGATGAGGCGCACCTCCACGCCTTTGCGCACCAGTTGTGCCAGCACCGCGAGAAACGGCTTCGTGCCGGCACCCACCTTCACGTACAGGTCTTTGATGTCGGCGGTGCCGATCCACAGCGACTTCCTGACGGAGGCCACGCGGGAGAGGACGAGGTTGTAATGGTCGGTGTTGGCGATGAAGGTGGTGGGCATAATCTGGATGTTGGTGAAAAATCAGCGGCAAAGATAACACATTTATATGAAAATGCGTGGCATGGTAGGGACGCGCCGCGTGCGTCCGTGAAACCGGTAGAGACGTGGTGCACCGCGTCTCTACCAGCAATTGGATTACAGAGGCAGGGGAAATCCTAGCAGCCGTAAAATCCAGAGACGCAGAAAACGGTCGCTGATACGGTACTGCTTGCCTTCCTCCACAATCATCTCGGCTGCGGTCAATTTCTTCAATGCAGCCTGCACTGAGCTGGCAGAGAGAAGTTTGTGCCTATTGATAAAAGACGAGGAGGTGATTTGCATGGCCTTTCCGTCTATGGCAATCGCATACAGAAGCTCCTTTTGCCGTATGGACATGTTAGAAAGCATTTCTCTATAGTGTAAATCATTGCTATCCAATATATTTTGCAAAGATTGTAATAAAATTCCCCTGTCACAAATTCCCTCCGCTCCTGTATTTGCGAATGACTCATTCAATGTTTTTTGCACATAAAAAGTATGTCCCTCATAAAGGTCATAAACCTGTCCGGCAATGTCATTTTCAATGTTTTTTCCTTTATCGGAGAACATTTTCACCATAAAACCCATATACACATCACGGGCGATCGGACCGAGGTCCATATTGTCAGCACTTTTATAGAAAGGCCTTTTCTCGCTTTCAAACATCATTCCCAACAGGTGCCGCTGGCTCCCGGCAAAGATGAAATGGCAATTGTTCACACGTTGGATATGGCTTCGCAGGAGAGCTTCCACATTCTTCTCGGGATATTTTTCAATCTGCTGGAATTCGTCGATGGCCACAATACACGGCCGGGAGGCATTCTGCAAATATTGGAAAATCTCTTCAAGGGTGAGTTCCGGATGTTCGATATCCCCCAAGCCAAGAGAAAATTCAGGAAGCCCTGTGTTAGCGTCAAAACTCATTTTCCCGTTGAGGCTTTTGAGCGCCTGCGCAAATTTCAGAGCCATCTTATGGCCTAAAGACACCGTCTGCCCATAGATAGCTCGTCCCAGTTCGTGGACCAGCTCCTGCAAACAGCTGGTATGCAGGATATCAAGAAAGAAAGTATAGTAGTTCTTTTTAATTTCGGGCTTGTCAAAACAATACTGTATAAGCCCTGTTTTTCCCATACGTCGGTCCGACTTAAGCACCACGTTATTGCCGTTGCGGAGAAGTTTTATCAGCCGCTCGGATTCTGCTTTACGGTCGCAAAAATATTCCGGCTTGATACGCCCGATGACCACAAAAGGATTCTCGTCTTGATTCATGTCACAAATTTTTGAGCGGCAAAAATACAACAATTTTCAAATTATTCAAAATGAATTATCCAAAATGAATAATTTGATTTGAATAAAATAGATAAAATCTACGCTATCGGGTCGGCGCAGAACTGGCGGCGTTTGCAGGTTTTGCAGTACCGATCCACAGCGACTTCCTGACGGAGGCCACGCGGGCGAGGACGAGGTTGTAGTGGTCGGTGTTGGAGATGTAGGTGGTGGGCATAAGGGAGCGTGTTTTACTTGTCTATGACAGTTTCATCTGTAAGAAAATCAAGCAGGCTGAGATTGAGAAAGCCGTTGTCGTCGTAATATGGAAGAACGGGGTCTTTTTGTACAAGAATTTTTCTGAAGGAGTCATTAATGTGCCGTAAGGACTTGATTTCCTTTTGGCGCTTTTCCTCATCATACAAAGCGTATGCGGATTGTATGTAGTATCGTTGACTGCCTCTGTTGCACACAAAATCAACTTCAAATTGTTTTCTTTTAGATTTCCCGTCTTCCTTGCAGTTAACTTCAACCATTCCGACATCCACCGACATCCCCCTCATCCTAAGTTCGTTATAAATTACATTCTCCATAATGTGTCCGTAGTCGTTCTGCCGGAAGTTCAGTCGGGCATTGCGTAGACCGACATCCACAAAATAGTACTTCATGGGCGTGCCGATATAGTGTCTGCCCCTCACATCATACCGTTGGGCTTTTTCTATGAGAAATGCATCTTGCATATATTGCAGGTATGAGGCCACGGTATCGCGTGCTATGTGCATCTTTTTTTCAGAAATAAAGGTGTTGGTCAGTGTCAACGGATTGGTCAGTGTGCCGATGTTGGAGGCCACCACATTCATCAGTTCCTCCATTTCCTCATTGCCGCGCAGGTTATAGCGTGAAATGATGTCTTGGAAATAGGTTTGAGAGAACAGAGCTTGCAGATAGGTGGCTTTACGATTTTCACTGCCGATCGACAGCAGTCCCGGCATACCACCATAAACTTGGTAATTGTTCCAAGCTCCGGATTCAGTGCCGTCAAACACTGACAAAAATTCAGAAAACGAGAGGGGGTACACCCTCACCTCATCGCCTCTGCCACGGAATTCGGTGATAATGTCTGAGGAAAGAAATTTTGAATTGGAACCAGTGACGTAAGTGTCTGCATTGGGGATAGGGAGGAAACCGTTCAGCAGGTACTCAAAATTCGGCACAAGTTGGATTTCATCAAGAAGTATGTAGTAGATGTCCTTGTCCACAATTCTGGCTCTGACATATTGGTTCAGGTTGTCCGGGTTAAGATATTCTCTGTTTTGGTAATCGTCCAAAGCGAAGGAGATGATATGGTCTTCTTGCACTCCCAGTTCCATCAGTTTCCGTTTGAACAGATTGAAAAGCAGATAGGATTTGCCGCATCTGCGCACACCTGTAACGATCTTTATCAGGCCGTTGTTCCTGCGTTCCAGTAAGGAAGAAATGTACCGTTCTCTTTTAGCCTCCATTATTCTATTCGTTTTTTTTGCGTAAATACGCATTTTTTACGACTGCAAAAATACACTTATTTTCGATTTAACACAAAGTTTAAATGAATATCTGTGTTTTTTATAAATATGTTGGTTGACAACTCTTTACTGTCGGCAGTACCAATCCACAGCGACTTCCTGACGGATGCCACGCGGGAAAGGACGAAGTTGTAATGGTCGGTGTTGGCGATGTAGGTGGTGGGCATAATCTGAATGTTGGTGAAGAAATCAGTGGCAAAGATAGCACATTTGTATGAAAATGCGTGGCATGGTAGAGACGCGCCATGGCACGTCTCTACCATGGCATATCACGCGCAGCATGTCGGAGACATGCTATCTCTGTAACACTTGATTATCTGAGAGCACGTGCCACTGGCACGCCTGCCGCCGCAGTGCCGTACCCACCTCACACTGCGCTCCGCTCCGTTCGCTGATGTGAGGTTACTGAAAATTTGTGTCTTCGACACAATGCGGATTTGATGTTTCTCAAGAGATACACAAAATTTCCAAATTACACAAAAGGTGTAACGCAAAATGCGTAAAATATAATCCGTGGCATAATTACAGTTCATAAAATGCCACATCCAGCCGTAATTCCTCGCCCAGACGGTCGTCGTTTTTCAGTAGCAGGGCGGTACGACCGGAACACATACGTTCAATCTTGTCGGTCAGTTGACGGTCGCTGTCACAGAAAGGATGTTCTGGCGATACGGTTACGAGTATCACAGCATTGGGACGGATAGGCCCACAGAAGGCACCGTATTTTTTGATCAATTCCAACATCCACTCGCTTCTCTTGGCTGCATTTCCCGTGTAGGTCTGATAGGAGTATTGGATATATTGGTTGGCGTAGAATAAGTTGCACAAAAAATCCAAGGAAATGGGAGCGCTTTCAGATAATGCGGATATGCAGGCGGCTACGAACCTCCCGATTTTGAGGACCACTTCATTATACAACCTGTTGGCTTTCCGTCTGGCGATCTTCCGCCTCTTCCTTTTGCAGTATTCTTTTGGGAAGTGACGGTTCATTTTTTTGCGGAAAGACGGAATTTTCAGCATTTTGCTTTTACAGGGCAGGTGACCGCCCGCTGTTTCAATCTGCTGACGTACTATCGTGGCCTTGATTCTCACAATGTCAGGATCCAACAGGTTTTGACCGTAGCTTATCAATTTCTCAAACGTCTCGTCTTTCTGATCCTCTGTGAAGCCGTAGAACGAGGTATGCCACAGGCAGCAGGCGGCGATTTCGCCAAGCGAAGCATTCACATCCGGCGCGATGACGAGTTCTTTGGCGAGGCACACTTCCCACAAGTCCCCCTCCAAGGGATAGGCATCCAAATGCGGTTTCTCCCAATCGTAGTCGAGTTTCGCATTGGTGATGGAGGCTGTTTTATTTTCACCCTCCCCACTGCGTGGCGTAAGGAGGCGGAGCATATCATAATGGGTCTTGTAAAGGGCCAGGCTTACGGGTCCGCCGTTTTTCTTCTCCAAAAACGGGACGATTTCGTCGAAAGTGACGCTGTGCAATAATTCGTAGAAGGTCATAATAACTGGTTTTATGGTTTCATTTTGATCATCTCCGCAATCTTCTCATTCATTTGGCGCAAAAACGCCGCGAACGCCAGATTGGGGTCTGTGTGTGCCATTTCCGCTTGATAATCAACCGTGTGGAAATGGTTTACCGCGCGCCTGAACCAGGAGTCCTCAATGACGGGGGACTTTTGACCGAATGTGGGCGGCAGCACCTTGATGACGTGGACGGTAAGACCTTTGTGGTGGTGTTTGCACCAGCTCAGGTTGATGCCGACGGCCATACATTTCACATACAACGATGAACATCCTCCATTGGGGGAAGGGACCATTTGGCCGGGCGAGTCCCACACCAGCAGCCACACCTCCAACGGCGGGTCGTAGTCGCCGTCCTCCTGACAATACAGGTATTGCACGACAAAATCGTGATCGTCCATCCACTCCACATTGTCGGCGGAGGTGAAACAGTTCATAATGCCCTCTTGGCACTGCTCGGCGTTGAAACCGACGGGAATGATGATGGTTTTGGCGGTCATATCTTTGCTGGTTTGATGCGGCAAAGATAGGGTGAGGGTATGAAAATGCGTGGCATAATTGGGGCGTGCCGTGTACGTCCGTAAAATTGCGATTATTGGTTTTGTCAGCCCCTAAATCGTGTATTTAACCTTCGGTTATATTTGTTCATTTTCTTTTCGATTGCAAAAAGAAAACGAACCAAAACCGCGAGTAA